>CAMEQD010000007.1:0-81083 GCA_945932615.1 uncultured Prevotellaceae bacterium
GGTTTTGAGGTTTTGAGGTTTTGAGGTTTTGAGGTTTTGAGGTTTTGAGGTTTTGAGGTTTTGGGGTTTTGGGGTTTTGGGGTTTTGGGGTTTTGAGGTTATTAGGTTCTTGTTTTTTTTGAGATATTTTCAAAAAATATCGTATTGTCTGTAACAAATGCGTTTCTCATTCGTCTTACCTTGTAGAGAGCAAATGGAAATATTGCATTTAGGGATATGAATATGGACTACAAATACATCGAGCAGCTCATCGAGCGGTATTGGGAGTGTCAGACGACTCTCTTGGAGGAGCATATCCTAAATGCTTTCTTCTCGGGCGATGATATTCCACCTCATCTTGCGAAATATAAGGAGGTATTTGGCGTACGGAGCGCAAACGAGAATGAGTGCTTGGATAAGGATTTTGACGAGCGTATTATGGCTGTCATTCATGAGGACGAGGCCAAGAATGCTCCTGTTCGGGCCCGTCGCATTACTCTTTGGCAACGTGTGCGCCCCTTGTATCAGGCGGCAGCGATGGTGGCCATAGTCTTGTCGATAAGCATGGCGGCACAGCAGAGCCTCGATGACAGGAGCCAGGTACCGAGCGCGTCTGCACGGCAGGTGGAGGATCCTGATGCGGAATACACGCTGATGCCTGCGGGACTGCAAAACTCTTCGGCTACGGTAGATGGTGTGACGAGTGTTGACACTCTGCAGAATATCATCAAGCAGCAGTAGCGTGAGGACGTTCAAGAAAAGTATTATCTTTGCTTTTTAATACCTAAATAATCAATCAATCATTGGAAAGGGTGGCCGTGAGGTTACCCTTTTTCTTAACTTTCCTCACGGAAAAACAATTTAAGACAAGATTTATTTGCTTTTACGCCCACTTATTTGTAACTTAGTACCCAAAAACTAACCTATACTAACTAATAATAGCATGAAAAGACTTTTGACTGTTATGGCGTTAAGCGGAGCTATCGGTGCCGCTGCGCTGGCTGACAATCTTGAGGGTTTTGCTTATGGCAATGAGTCTGCTCCGACGGGCAAGGAGTGGGAGAACCCCGAGGCTTTGTCGCTCAACAAGCTGCAGCCTCGTGCATGGACTTTTCACTTTGCTGATGAGCAGAGTGCCAAGTCGGTTTTGCCCGAGGCGAGTTCGTTCCACAAATCGCTCGATGGGATATGGAAGTTCCATTGGGTGGCAAAGCCAAGTGATCGTCCAGAGAAGTTCTACGAGACGGCTTACGATGTCACGAACTGGGACGACATCGAGGTGCCTGGGTGCTGGAATGTGCAGGGACTGGGCAAGCATGGCGAGATGAAGTATGGTGTGCCTGCCTATGTCAACCAGCCTGTAATGTTCTATCACGAGGTGAGAGTTGACGACTGGAAGGGCGGTGTGATGCGCGAGCCTAAAGACAAGCGTTTCACTACTTACAAGTATCCTAACGAGGTGGGTTCGTATCGTCGTACTTTCACGGTGCCTGCTGAATGGAAGGGGCGTAATGTCATCATCAACTTTGATGGTGTTGACTCTTTCTTCTATCTTTGGATTAACGGCAAATACATAGGCTTCTCAAAGAATAGCCGTAATACTGCATCGTTTGACATAACTCCGTATGTCACTCTCGGTGCCGAAAATATCGTGGCTGTCGAGGTATACCGTCATAGCGACGGCTCATTCCTTGAGGCGCAGGATATGTTCCGCCTGCCGGGTATCTTCCGCAGTACGTATCTGACGTCTACGCCTAAGGTGGAAATCAACGACTTGGCTGTGCGTACGGAGAGTATCTCCGGGCAGTCTCCGGTCATTAAGGTCGACATGGACATCAAGGACGCTGGCAAGAAGCTCCAGAAGGAGTACAACTATACGCTCAAGGTCTATCCCGTCAGGCTCTATAGCGACGAGATTGCCGGAGAGGCGATAGCTACTCTCAGCGGCAAGTCTGACAAGGCTGGCCATGAGACTCTCAGCTTGGCTCTCCCGGGTGCCAGACAGTGGAATGCTGAGGAGCCGTATCGTCATATCCTCGTTGCACAGCTCACCGACAAGAAGGGTAAGACTATCGACTGTGTCAGCACTTTCTTTGGCGTTTGCAAGGTGGAGATTCGTGATACTCCTGCTTCGGAAGATGAGTTTGGCAAGGCTGGACGTTATCTGTATGTCAACAACATGCCTGTCAAGCTCAAAGGTGTAAACCGCCATGAGACCAGTCTGGATCGCGGTCATGCTATCAAGCGCGAACAGATGATGGAGGAGGTGTTCATCATGAAGCGTGGCAATATCAATCATATCCGTATGTCGCACTATAGCAATGACCCTTACATGTACTACCTCTGCGACAAGTATGGTATATATCTCGAGGACGAGTGTAACATTGAGAGCCATGAGTATTACTATGGTGATGCTTCGCTGAGCCATGTCAAGGAGTTCCGTGCTGCTCATATCGCTCGTAATATGGAGATGGTTAAGGCTCATGTCAACGCTCCGTCGATCGTGATATGGAGCTTGGGTAATGAGGCTGGTCCTGGTGAAAATTTTGTGGCATCTTACAAGGCTATCAAGGCTTTTGATCCACGCCCCGTTCAGTACGAGCGCAACAATGACATCGTAGATATGGGCTCCAACCAGTATCCTTCGGTAGGTTGGGTGCGCTATGCGGTGCAGGGTACGGACAAGGGTATCAAGTATCCCTATCATATCTCTGAGTATGCTCACTCTATGGGTAACTCTATGGGCAACCTCCAGGACTACTGGGACGCTATCGAGAGTACAAACTTCTTCTGCGGCGGTGCTATATGGGACTGGGTGGATCAGGCTATTTGGGCTTATACTCCTGATGGTACTCGCTATATGGGTTATGGTGGCGATCATGGTGAGTGGCCTAACGATGGTATGTTCTGTATGAATGGTGTGATTCTCCCTGACCTTACTCCAAAGCCTCAGTATTTTGAGGTGAAGAAGGTTTATCAGAATGTTGGTGTCAAGGCTGACTTTGACAACAATGCCGTTAAGGTTTTCAACAAGAATTATTTCACAAGCTTGCAGGATTATGAGATTTCTTGGACTTTGGTCAAGGATGGCAAGGCTGTGAAGAAGGGCCAGTTCCTTGCTGATCGTAGTATACAGGGTCCTCGTCAGGAGAAGGTTATGCGTCTGCCGTTCAAGGTCAGCGAGATAGCTCCTGACGGTGAGTATTTCCTCAACGTGGAGTTCCGCTTGACTCGCGATATGCCTTGGGCAAAGGCTGGCTATGTGCAGATGGACGAGCAGTTGCCTCTCGGCATCGTGGCTGCTAAGAAGCCTCTCTTTGTCAATGGTCGTGATATTCTCAAGATTAACACCGTTGGTGGCAACACTGTAATCGAGGGTATCAACTTTACTGCTACTTTCAACAATGCGAGTGGTAGCCTCGATGCTCTCAAGTATGGCGACAATAATGTGATAGAGCAGGGCAATGGCCTAAAGCTCGATGCTTTCCGTGCTCCTGTAGACAACGACAACTGGGCGTGGAACCAGTGGTTCCAGCAGGGGCTTTATAATCTGCAGCACAAGGCTGCGGCAGCCCCGATTACCATCAACAATCCTGATGGTAGCGTCAGCCTCGTGTATAATGTCGTAAGCCAGGCTCCATGTCAGGGTCGTGTACAATGGCGTCCGGGCAAGGCTGGCCAGCCTGTGGAGAGCTTGCAGAATGGTCGTGAGATGACCGAGAATGATTTCCACTTCACTACGACTGTGCGTTATACTGTCTATCCCGATGGTACGATTGCTCTCAACAGCAGCATCGTGAGCAGCGATGCTGGTCTCAACCTCCCACGTCTGGGCTATGCTCTCAAGATGCCTGCCAGGTATGACCAGTACACTTATTATGGTCGTGGTCCTCTCAACAACTATGCTGACCGCAAGACTGGCTCGTTCGTGGGCCAGTACAAGAGCACGGTCAAGGATCAGTTTGTCAACTTCCCGAAGCCGCAGAGCATGGGCAACCGCGAGGACGTACGCTGGTGTGTGCTGACCGACAAGGCTGGCAATGGCGTGCAGTTCGTGTCGCTCGACAAGACGATGAGTACTTCTGCTCTCCCTTGGAGTGCGCTTGAGATGACTTTGGCTCAGCATCCTTACGAGTTGCCTGCGAGCACGGGGACACATCTGCATCTCGACTGTCAGGTGACGGGTCTGGGTGGTAACAGCTGTGGTCAGGGCGGTCCGCTTGAGCATGACTGCACGAAGGGTGCTTTGCATCAGATGTCGTTGCTGATACGTCCTGTCAGCGCAGGTACGGATTACGTGGAGAACGCTGCTGTGATGACATCTACGCGTTGCCCGATTGCTATCATTGCCGATCGTGCTGGCAAGGTTTCTATCGAAGGACATCATGTGGCTCAGACTCTCGACAAGCCTTCACAGCCTATACTCTACACTATCGAGCAGTCTGCACCTGCCAAGGGCAAGAAGGCAAAGGCTGTCAAGCCTGTAGTGTACAACGGTCAGGAGATTGACATGCGTGCTGGTGGTACTATCACGGCTTGGTATGAGGGCGAGGACAAGGTCAAGACTACTGCTACTTTCCAAAAGATTGAGAGCGTACCCGTAGAGGTTGTATATGTGAGCTCGGAGGAGGGTCCTGGTGGTGAGGTTGCCAAGAATCTCGTAGATGGCGATGCTAACACCATTTGGCATACCATGTATAGCATCACGGTACCAAAGTATCCTCACTGGGTAGACTTCGACTGCATCGAGACCAAGAACATCAAGGGCTTTACTTACCTGCCGCGTCAGGACGGACCTAATGGTAATATCAAGGGCTACAAGGTACAACTCTCACTGGACGGCAAGACTTGGGGCGATGTGGTCGCTGAGGGCGACTTCGCTAACGACCAGAACCTCAAGAAGGTGCTCTTCAAGACTCCTCAGAAGGCTCGCTACTTGCGCTTCACGGCTACGAGCAGCCAGAATGGCGCAGACTTCGCCAGCGGAGCGGAGTTCACTATAATTGCTGACTGATACATACTTGCATACACTCTCCCCCCGCTCCTTCACGACAAGGAGGCGGAGGGAGGGTGACAATATTTCAAACCACCAAAAACATTCGATTATGAGCAAGTACACAAAGATTCTACTGTTTGTCCTGTCATTGGGCATAGTTGCATTTCTCGTTTATCTTGCAGTCCTGCATCGTAATGAGACTCCCGACATGAACCTCGCTGAGGTGCGTGGACCGGTGCGCTCTCTGCGTCTTGCTTCGTATGCTTGCGATGCTCACGGCAACATAATCAATGATTCGCTGACTTGGAACAATCGTTATTTCGAGTTTGACAACAATGGTGTGATGACAAAGGGACAGATCGACAATATCCCCGGAGACAAGCACCCGATGCGTCTGCATCGCAACAACAAGTCGCAGATAGAGTTCGTGCAGGTGTATCTGCCGGCATGGGATTCGTGGTATGACACTCAGTTCTCGTATGACGAAAACCATCGTGTAGTGGCGGCTGAGGTTCATTCGCCTGATGGTGTCAGCAACGTTACGTTTACGTATGACCATATCGGCAATGTGGTGACTGAGAAGGAGGTCAACATCAAGGGTGAGCCGTATATCAGCGTCACGCGCTTCCGTATACTCCTGACTGACGATTATGACAACTGGATCAAGGCTCTTGTCACTATCGACTACAATATCTCGGGTGAACGTACGCGTGAGTATCGTCTTGACGTGCGTGAAATAACATATTATTAAGATGGAAAATATTACACATCTCAGCAAAATAGTAGTAGAGGAGAGTCATCTCGCTTGTCATGTGGGTAGCGGTGATTTGCCTGTACTTGCTACTCCGATGATGATAGCCCTGATGGAGAATGCTGCCATGGTATGTGCGCAGCCTTTGCTCGTCGAGGGTCAGAGTACTGTTGGGGCGCAAATCTCTACCACACACATCAAGCCTACATCTCTTGGCAAGACTGTCTCGGCAGAGGCTACTCTGACCAAGCAGGAGGGGCGAAGGCTCTACTTCTCAATCGTGGCTCGCGATGATGAGGGCGTCATAGGCGAGGCCGAACATCTGCGAGTCATAATCGACAAGGAGAAGTTTATGAGCAAGCTGAAATAGAAGAATTGATGCGCCCCGATTCGGGGCGCATCTCAATTGTTTACTGGGCGTTGTTGTTTTGTTTAAAAGACGCTAAAATCACCTTTCTTAGTGTTTTACCAGCCTTTTCTCCTGAATGTTCTGCTCCGTCCTTTATTAAATTCAGTTTTGAGCCTATTGAGCCTCCTTCCTCTTTAATGTCAAGAATGCTGCCTAATATGACTTCATCTTGGCTACCTTTGTTCTTGACGAGATGTATATTCAGAGTAGTGTCTCCTTTGGTGTTTATAAGCGTGAATTTTACTACAATAGTAAGGTTGTTGCTGTTTTTTCTGAACAAAAGTGACGACCTTAGAGCATCGGAAAACTCTCTCATAAAGAGACCCATTATCATTGGCTTGTCTTTGTACCAATCTGTCTCGTATATTGCGAAATCATCTTCATTCATTCCGTGGATAACTGCTTCAGAGTAATCAAGTTCGATTTTAGTTTGTCCCGTTTGCGCTAACTCGTAGAATGATCCGACAATTTCTTGGGCATTTGATGACAGCGATAGAGTGAGGAGTAGAAAAGTGGAGAGTAATTGTGTTTTCATGTGTGATTTTACATTTCTTGTAGGCAAAGATATTATTTATTTTTGTAACTTTGCGCACAGATTGAAAACTAAATTCTACAATATAGGTCAAATTTTATAAATCTATCTATAAGATGTTACGTCTGAATTGTTTTTTCAAGGCCAATGAAGGCCAGTATGCTCAGGCTCTTGAGGCTGCAATTGCCCTCACAGCCAAGAGCCAGTCACACGCAGGCTGCATAGCCTACGATGTATTCGAGAGTGCTACACGCTCTGATGTGTTTATGATTTGTGAGACTTGGGTAGACCAGGCTTCGCTTGATGCTCATTCCGCTACCGAAGAGTTCGTGCGCTACGTGGGGGTAATGGAGCAATGTGGCGCCTTGAAACTTGAGAAATTTGAGTTCTGAAACCGATAAATATCCAATATTATTAATAAGGTGAAAAAGATTTTTTTCTGTGCGGCAACAATTGCCGCTTTGCTGACGAGCTGTCAAGGCAGTCAGACACAGGGGGTGGAAGCAGGGACAGATTCGGAGGAGACTCATGTTCTGCACGCAAAGGATGTAGACCCACTTACACCGGATCAAGTCATTGAGCTTATGAAGGAAGGAAATGCTGCTTTTGTGGAGCATCACACACACAACCGTGATGCTGTGGCTCAGCTTAAGGAATCGTCTCACGACGGTCAGCACCCTCTGGCTATTGTGTTGTCGTGTATCGATGCGCGTGTGCCGGTAGAGATTATCTTTGACAAGGGGGTGGGAGACTTGTTCGTGACTCGTGTGGCAGGAAATGTGGTCAGCGGTGATATCCTCGGCTCAATGGAGTATGCTTGTGGACATAGCGGTAGCAAGGTAGTGGTGGTGCTCGGGCATAAGCAATGTGGTGCGGTGCATAGTGCATGTGAAGGGGCACATGGTGGTAACCTTACCGAAATGCTTGCTAAGATTAACCCTGCCATCGAATCTGAAAGGGCCAAGGGTACAAACCTTGAGGAGGTTGAGGGGCAGAATTTGGTATCACGCCAGAATGCTCTCAATATGGTTGAGGCTGTACGTCAGGGCAGCGAGGAACTGCGTGAGATGGAGGCTCAGGGTAAAATAAAGATTGTGGCTGCAATGTTTGACCTTGAGACTGGTCATGTAGAGTTTATCTAAAGTAATTTAGAGAGAAACGAATGCATAAAAGTCCTACATTCAGTGTAGGACTTTTTTATGTGTGTCGGGCATGAGGCAAACCTAACTGATCCAGCCCCAGTCGCGGGTATTTATCGCCAGGCGAAGCGAACGACAAGTCGTTGTCCTTTATCTTTACAAGGCTGGACCAAATCATAAGAGGATGGGTGATAAGCCGAAATGGCAAGCTTAGGATGGTATAGCCAATGCGGCATGTCCGTCTTCGACTATCTTCTCAGCACCCAAGTATTTGCTATGCCGAAAGAGAACAGAACTGATAATTCAAAGAGCCGACCTGGCTTGGTCGACACTTATGCCTTGTATCTCTACTCTGTTATAAATCGTAAATTACAACTTACTAAATGTCAAATACTTGTAGGATATGAGAGTCTTTTTTAGGATATGAGAGTCGAATTGTACGCGTTATTTTCGTTTTTAATGTAAATAGTTGTTATATTTGCATTGCGAATGGTGGTATGCAACATTGTTTGTGTGAAGTCCACTTTTTAAGGCAGACTCAATTAACTACTTAATTAGTATATTTGCAAAAAGTAAACATTTGTGTTAACCATTAAATTATTACGATTATGAAGAGATTAGTAGTATTTGCACTATTTGTGTCTGTATTTGTGTGTGCCTCATTCGCAGGAAGTGGCATAAAGTATGTCTCAGGCGATAAGAAGTTTTTTAAGTCGGCCGAAGGAAAAGCTTTGCTTGAAATCATTTGGGACGGTGCGACTTATGATAGCAAGCGTCCGCTGAGAGAGGAATGGCCGGATCTCGACCAGTATATATTCAAGGCAAAAGATGGTTTCTTGCAAGACTTTACCAAGAAGTCAAAGAAGGTGGAGATCACAGAGAATCCTGCTGAGGCTAACTACAAGATTGTAATTCGCATAACCAACGTAGATCGTTATATCAAGGTGATGGGATTCATACCTGGTCCTTCAACCAAGGTTTGGGGTACTATTGTTATTTCTGACAAAGCGTCGGGCAATGAACTTCTCAAAATAAACCTTGATGAGGTAGAAGGGGGCGCAAGCCCAAGCCCGTTTGAGTCAATGAGCGATACGTTCGAACTCATCGGTGCGAAGCTTGCTGGCTTCAAATAATCTGTTTTATAAACGAGGCATCAGTAAAACGATGTCTCGTTTTATTGAATTTTATGGAATGTTTGCAAGTTTACATATTTTTTTGTAACTTTGCTGACCATTTTAATTCCTAAAAAAGTAAGGAAGTCATGAAGTTGACAGACAACCTAAAGCGGAAATATACCTCAGATAGTATTTCGGCATACGATGCACAGCGTATGGCTGAATTTATCGCTTGGGGTCCGGCATTGTTCCAGTCTCAAAGGATAATGCTTGAATGGGGAATATTCGATATGTTGTGTGAGAGCGACAAGGGCATGACGAGAGGGGAGATAGTCGAGCGTACAGGCAAGAGCGATTACGCTATCAAGTGTCTGCTTGAGGCATCGTTGTGTATAGGCTCTATCTATGTAGATGCTGAGACTGACCGTTTCCGTCTGGGGAAGATTGGCTGGTTCCTACTCTCCGACGAGGCGACACGGGCAAATATAGCGTTCAATCATGATGTAAACTATGAGGGGTGGTTCCATCTGGAGGAGTCGCTGGCTGAGGGCAAACCTGTGGGGTTGAAGCATTTTGGCTCGTGGCCTACGATATATGAGGGACTGAGCAGCCTGCCTCCTAAGGTTCAGGAGAGCTGGTTCGGTTTTGATCATTTCTATAGCGATCATTCCTTCCCAGAGGCTCTCAAGATAGTCTTTGACGAATGTGGAGTGCGTACTCTATATGATGTGGGTGGCAACACGGGTAAGTGGGCATTGCAGTGTGTAGCTCACAACAAGGAGGCGAGGGTCACTATCCTTGATTTGCCGCAGCAGATAGCTATGATGCAGGAGAACATACGCGGACGCGAGGGAGCTGAGCGTATCAGCGGATATGGCATTAATCTGCTTGACGAGTCGCAGGCTTTCCCTGAGAGTGGGGAGCGACTTGATGCTATATGGATGAGCCAGTTCCTGGATTGTTTCAGCATGGACGAGATGACGAGCATCTTGCGCAGGACGGCTGGGGCGATGCAGAGCGACACTCGTATCTTTATCATGGAGACTCTTTGGGACAGGCAGAAGTTTGACACGGCTGCATTCTGCCTCACGATGACGAGTCTTTACTTCACGGCTCTTGCCAATGGTAACAGCAAGATGTATAATACTGAGGATATGGAGACCGTAATTGCTGCTGCTGGGCTTGAAATAGAAAAGATATACGACCATTTAGGTCAAGGACACTCTATTCTGGTGGTGAAGAGAAGGGCTTAGTTTTTTGTGTTGTTTAGTCATTTAGTTGGCTTCGCCTTCGTTTCCTACGCTCGGCAGAGCAAGCAAGCTTTCTCTGCTCTCGCTTATCGGAAACGTTGGTTCTAACGACTATCCGCAATCAGAAGGCAAAACAAACAACCGAACAACTGAAGACCCAACCAAACAACAAGACAACAAAACACCCAACCAAATAACCAAATAACCAAACAACAAAAAAATGACCGACAGGCAGTGGGCTGGAACAACTTACGGAAACGACTGGATGCACAGATGGCTTGTGCGTCTGCTGCGTGTAGTACCTCTCGGTCTGATGTATTGGTTCTTGGCAATTGTAATCATGCCGGTCACGTTTGCCGTCAACCCTAATCGCAAGTATATATACACTTTTTACCGCAGACGTTTGGGTAAAGGCCGTTTGGGGGCTGCGTGGATGGCATATCGTAACTTTTGCATGTTCGCACAGGTGGTCATCGACAAGTTTGCGATATATGCTGGCAGGCATTTCGATATTGAGGTTGAGGGATTTGAACATTATAAACGACTTGCCACACGCAACGAGGGTTTTATCCAATTGGCTGCCCATGTTGGAAATTATGAGATAGCGGGCTTTACGCTCAAAGCTAAGAAGCGTATCAATGCGCTTGTATATTATGGGGAGAAGGAGTCGGTCATGCGTAGCCGGGGGGTGGTGTTTGACCAGATGAATATAGGTATGATACCTATAGGGCAGGGCATAGACTATGTGTTTGAGATTGCATCGGCTCTGAGTAGGGGCGAGATAGTCAGTATTGTGGCTGACAGAGCCCTTGACACATCGTCCAAGACGGTGTCTGTGAAGCTGTTTGACAAGGACGCGAGGCTTCCCGTGGGGCCTTTCTCGATAGCGGCGGCTCAGGGCTTGGACGTGTTGATGATAATGGTAATGAAAACGAAACGGAAGAAATACAAGATATATGTCACTCCGCTCGACTTCGACAAATCTGCAAGGCGTGCCGAACGTCAGGAGCAGATAGCCTTGCTGTATTCGCGCGAACTTGAGCGACGGGTGCGAGAGTACCCTCTGCAGTGGTATAATTATTTTGATTTCTGGAACGATTTCGTTAAGCCATAAGACCAAAGAGAGCTTGCTCGCTTTGGCTTGGCGAGAAATCGCACTTTTAAGAACGATTATAAAGACTCAACTCACAATGCCGATACAAATTGATTATAGTTGTCCTGATGATGCCTTCGTACAAGGCATAGATGTGCTGACCTTGCTGCCACATCGCTCACCTTTCGTGATGGTGGGGCGTATGGAGCATTTTGACATACAGAGTTGTACGTCGTCGTTTATCATCTCGGCTGACAACGCTATGGTGTGGCATGGGGCTTTGTCGGAGACGGGAATGCTTGAGAATGTGGCTCAGACTTGTGCGCTGAGGATAGGGTACTTAAACCGATATATATATAGCAGGGAGGTGCGTCCAGGATATATCGGAGCCATAGATCGTGTCGCTGTACACTCTCTGCCAAGGGTGGGAGAGAGGATTGAGACTAAGGTCGAAGTACTTGCCGAGTTGTCGGGCTATATCATGGTACATGCTTCGGTCGGGACTGATGACCGTGTTCTGCTTGAGGCAGATGTGAGGCTTGCAGTTTAAGAAAGATGGTATATTAAATAGTATGGCATACGTCCTGTCTACTAACATAGTTTCGCCTCTTGGTTTTACAACGGAGGAAAACGTCATGGCACTCTATGAGGGAAGGTCTTCTCTCAGACGCTACGATGGGCTTTGGCGTTTGCCTGAGGCTTTTGTGGCATCGCTGTTTACCGATGAGCAGCGAGCTGCATTGCAACGCGATGGGTATACTCTCTTTGAGTCAATCTGCATAGAGTCTGCCAGACGAGCTCTCTCTGAGACGGATTTTGACATAGGTGCTTCCAACGTATTGCTCATACTCAGCAGTACAAAGGCTAATGCTCCTGATGGGCTTGGCTCTCCTACATACCGACACCCTGGAGAGGCGGCGCAACGTATAGCAGAGGCTTTGGGAATCACTACTACTCCCATAGTCGTATGCAATGCCTGCATATCGGGAGTCAATGCTCAAATCCTTGCTGAGCGGATGTTGCGGGGTGGGGAGTACGAATATGCTATAGTGGTGGGTGCCGATGTGCAGAGCGACTTCATAGTGTCCGGCTTCCAGTCTTTGAAATCAGTATCAACCCAGCCGTGTCGGCCATTCGATATCGAGCGCAATGGTCTTAATTTGGGAGAATGTGTTGCTACGATGATTCTTTCGGCCTCTCGTCAGGGGCAGTGGAGCATAGTCAGCGGTGCGATACGCAATGATGCCATACATATCACCAATCCGTCACCACAAGGTGAGGGTTGTATGCAGGCAATCAATGAGTCTCTCTCTCTCGGACATGGGCAGCGAGATTCGCTCGCGTGCATCAACGTGCATGGCACGGCTACGATGTATAATGACCAGATGGAGTCAAAGGCTGTACAACGAGCTGGACTTGACGAAATACCTGCATTCGGCATCAAAGGCTATTATGGGCATACTATGGGGGCGGCAGGGGTGCTTGAAACTATTGTTACGCTCTATGCAGTCGGGCTTGGCCGGATACCGGCTACACGGGGGTATGCAGAGCGTGGAGTAAGCGGTAGGATAAACATCTCGGGTACGGAACAATCTGTCTGCGGCGACTCGTTCCTCAAGATAATATCTGGCTTTGGTGGCTGTAATGCGGCTGTATTATATACTATGCAAGCTCGTGATTCCAGATTGGACCAGCCTATATCAGACTATCAAATAGTCAACCGTGTGACTCTTAGCAGTCTTGACGGTCAGAGCCTGACTGCGTTGTATCGCAGGTTGGCGTTGAATTACCCCAAGTTCTTCAAGATGGACGGCTTGAGCAAACTCGCGTTCGTGGCTTCCGAGATGCTGGGCGAGGACTTTGATGCGGTGACTCTGTTCAATCGCACGTCGTCAGTAGCGAGCGATATCAGACACGCCGGACTTATTGCTGACAGGGCGGAGTTCTATCCGAGTCCGTCGGTATTCATATATACTTTGCCCAATATCGCTACGGGCGAGATAGCCATACGCCGTGCGAAGCATGGTGAGACGTCGTTCTACATTCTTCCCAGCAAGAATACTCAGGTGATGCACCAGGTCGTCAAAGCTACCTTCGCTGACCCCTCGATTGACAGGCTTTTGACTGGTTGGGTGGATTTCCAGGACGAGACTCACTGGGAGGCTGATATTTTTATTGCACAAAGGCATAATAATTAAACATAACAAACTACGAATATATGGAACAGTTAATTGACACACTCAAATCTCAGATTATCTCTACTCTCAATCTTGAGGATATGAGTATAGAAGACATCGATACCGATGCTCCTCTGTTTGGCGAGGAAGGACTTGGTCTGGACTCAATCGACATTCTCGAACTTATTGTGTTGCTCGAACGCAATTATGGCATACGACTTGCCAATCCAGCCGAGGGCAAGGAAGTATTCAAGAGCATACGAACCATAGCTCAATACGTAGAGAAGAACAGGAAGAAGTGAAATTGGTTGTTTAGCAACTACAGAACCAAACAACAAAAGACCCAAACAGTGCCCAACATAGTAATCACAGGATACGGTATAGTATCTGCCATAGGTAACGATGCAGAGAGTGTGCTTGACGCATTGCGGTCCAAGCGTTCGGGGATAGGCAAGATGGAGTATCTCGCATCGGTTCATAACGAACTCCCTGTCGGAGAGGTAAAGCTCTCTAATCAGGAGATGAAGGAGATGCTCGGGGTGCCGCAAGATAGTGTGCTGAGTCGTACCATACTCTTGGGGGCTTTGGCGGCGCGTCAGGCCATAGCTCACTCGGGACTCAGACTTGACGGTGAGGTACGTCGCATAGCGTTTATCTCTGGTACTACGGTGGGAGGTATGGACGTGACTGAACGGTACTTTGAGCAGATGATGAGCGATGATCGTGCTCTAAAACTCTTTGCCCAGCACGACAGTGGTGCTTCAACTGTCGAGTCTGCTCGTCTCGCAGGCCTACACGACGCACAGACCACGACAATATCCACAGCCTGCTCATCTGCACTCAACGCCATAATCCTTGCGTCGGAGATGCTCAAGAATGATGAGGCTGACATCGTCGTAGCGGGTGGGGCTGAGGCTCTCTCCCTATTCCATCTCAATGGTTTCAACACGCTCATGATACTCGACAGGGAGCGATGCCGCCCCTTTGATGCTTCACGGGCTGGGCTGAATCTTGGCGAAGGGGCTGCTTATCTCGTACTCGAACGCGAGCGAGATGCCCGCGAGCGTCGGGCTGAGATTCACGCCTACATATCTGGATATGCCAATGCCTGCGATGCTTTTCATCAGACTGCTACGTCTGATGATGGTGAGGGTGCATACCTCTCAATGTCGTCTGCACTGGCTATGGCGGGCTTGCAGGCTTCAGATATACGATATGTCAATGCTCATGGTACTGGGACTCCCAACAATGATGCCAGCGAGAGTCAGGCTCTGAGGCGTATCTTCGGGGAATGTATGCCTCATGTGTCGAGCACAAAGTCATATACGGGGCATACTACGTCTGCCTCAGGCTCTATCGAGGTGGTTATATCTCTTCTGGCGATGAAGCATGGGTTTGTTCCTGCTTCGCTCGGGTGGCTCAATCCTGCAGATGGCCTAATCATACCTTCGCAGGGGGCTGAGGGGGTGGGGCTCACGCACGTGCTGTGCAACTCATTTGGCTTCGGCGGCAACGATTCCTCGCTGATTCTGTCTGAGAGCGCACCTGAGGAGGGCTCTTCTCGCTCTGTCGCGTCGCCTCGTGTCGTAGTGGCTGCCGAGTATGTCATAGACGACGCCGAACAGCTCAAACAGTCTCGCAAGTGGATCTCGCCTATGGAGGGACGGCGCATGGGCAAACTGCTGAAATCGGCGATAGTCTCTTCGCTTGAAGCCCTCGAACAGGCAGGTCTGCAGTGTCCTGATGCTATCGTTACGGCTACGAGATACGGAATGCTCGATGTCAGCGTGCGTTTCCTCCACGACATGAACCGGGGCGGTGAGGAGCAGCTGAGTCCGACTCTCTTCATGCAAAGTACACACAACACCATTAGCAGTACGATAGCTATACGCACACATTGTCATGGCTACAACATAACGTATTCGCACGGCGAGGAGTCGATGGACTGGGCTATGCGCGATGCACGCCGGCTTATTCAGACTGGGCGAGCCAAGACTGTCCTCGTAGGACTACATGATGAGGCTACTCCTGAGGTCAACGACATACTATGCCGTATGGGCAGAGAACCATTGCCTGAGCTATACTCTCGTGTATTGGTGCTCAAAGCTGGAGAAACGTCATGAGGCTGATATTGTTGGCGGTAATGCAAAGCTGTCTGCTCGCCATGGGGCAGGTCATGCTGAAACTTGCGCTTCAGCGTATGCCTACGCCTGCTGCTACGTGGCAATGCGTGCGTGAGATACTCACAAATTGGCAGTTCGCAGCCTGTGGGGTATGTTACCTGTCGGCCAGCCTGTTGTGGATGTACATCGTCAAGTACTACCCTCTGAGTCAGTCATATCCCATGGTGTCGCTCAGTTTCGTGTTCGGCATGATAGCAGCCATGCTTGTCTTTCATGAGAGCATCGATGCTGGCAAGTGGCTTGGAGTGGTGCTTATAATCTTAGGATGCATACTGATAGCAAGATGAAACACCTGATACTCATACTTCTGATTCTGAATCTATTCACACCTGTGGTCTGCGCTCAAAACGATGCAGTCATCATCGGGCAGGTGGCTAAGGCTTCAGCCCAGACCCGGAGCTTGACGTGCGATTTCGTGCAGACGAGACATAATAGTATGATGTCAGCTCCTGTCGTATCGACAGGTCGTATGGCATACGAGCGTCCGTCGCGCTTGCGCTGGGGGTATGTCACCCCGAAAGAGCTTGTTTTTATCATGAATGCGGGCAAGGCGTACATCAAAAAGGACGGGCACAAGACTCTGCTTGATGCAGCCCGCAGCAAGGCGTTTCGCAAGATATCTACCCTCATCATGAGCTGCGTCACTGGGCAGGGACTCACTGACGACAAGACATTCTGCGTCGGGGTCAAGCAAGAAAGCGACAGATACGTACTGACGCTGACACCTCGTCAGAAAGACCTCCAGCGTATGTATCGCAGCATAACACTGCACTACAATATCAGACAACAGCTTGTGGACAGGGTGGAGATGCTGGAGAAGAATGGCGACGTGACCCGAATAGAAATGAATAACATCGTTACGAATGCAACAATCCAACCCGATACATTCTGAAGCTCTGTCTACCAGGCTGGCTCTGCGCAGTAGGGGGATATGTGTTATCATACCTACGTACAACAATGTGGGGACGATAGCTGATGTCGTCTCCCGGTGTCAGCAGTATTGTGCGGATGTAATAGTCATCAATGATGGTAGCAACGATGGTACCGAGCTGATTTTGCGTCGGCTCACTGACATTACGCTCGTAGACTCTGATCGTAACTGTGGAAAGGGGGGAGCCTTGCGCCGAGGTTTTGCCAAGGCTAAAGAAATGGGTTTTGCATACGCTATTACGCTCGATGCCGACGGACAGCATTATCCCGAGGACATACCGCTGTTTCTTGCAGCGAATCGTCGTCATCCTGGGGCAATCATTATGGGGCAACGACAGATGCAGGGCGTCAGACGCAGTCCTGGCAGCGTGTTTGCCAACTACTTCAGCAACTTTTGGTTTATGGTGCAGACCTTGCACTACGTTGCTGACACACAGACTGGATACCGCTTGTATCCCCTGAGCAAGCTACATGGTGTCTCGTTGCTCACTTCGCGCTACGAGGCCGAACTCGAGCTTATCGTCTTTGCGGCATGGAGGGGAGTGCCCATCAAATCGCAGCCAGTGAGAGTCTATTATCCCTCTCCAGAGGAACGCGTTTCACACTTCCGTCCTGCACTCGATTTCACACGTATATCCATACTCAACACCATCCTCTGCATACTGGCTGTTGTTTACGCTTTGCCACTCGCGTTGTTGCGTTTGCTGCGCACGGTGGTGTACACGCTCTATGCCTTGCTGTTCTATCTGATTACGTGCTTTGGTGTCATGATACCTGCGGCATTTCTCATTCTCGCTTTGAGCAAGGATGATGAGAGGTCAACGTGGCGACTTCACCGTATGCTCAATATCATAGCCAGGATTGTCATGGTATATCATGGCATACCTGGGGTGAAATACTCTCTTGCCAACAGGTATGGCGAGACTTTCACTCGTCCTTCGGTCATCATCTGCAACCATCAGTCGCATCTCGACCTTATGACCATGCTTGCCCTCACTCCTAAGGTAGTACTACTGACCAATGACTGGGTATGGCGCAGCCCCTTTTTCGGCTATGTCATAAGACATGCCAAATATTACCCCATCTCGCAGGGTATAGACAATATCTTGCCCAAACTCCAGAAACTTGTTGCTCAGGGGTATAGCGTCGCAATCTATCCTGAGGGCACACGCAGCCGTGACTGTACTATAGGACGATTCCATAAGGGTGCCTTCCACATAGCTCGCGAACTTGGTCTGGATATCATACCTCTTGTGCTCTATGGTACGGGGCTGGTTCTCCCTAAGAAGGCCAAAAGTCTGCGACGCGGACGGATTGTGCTCGAAGTAGGGGAGCGTATCACGCCACAGGAGCAACAACGCCAGGGTACTACCATGCAACTATGCCGATATATGCGACATTATTACATCGATACTTACAATCGCATGGCAGACAAATTGGACAGGAATGATTAGGACAACGACGATAATATTATTTCTGCTGATATCTTGTATCATATCGCTAAGAGCGGGCACGCATGGCAAGCCGGTCAGGATATGGAAGGGCAGTGGCGTCTTTGCACCGTCAGTAACACTCACTCCATATCTCCCCGATGGCGCTGAAGCTGCAACTGCTGTCATAATATGCCCGGGGGGAAGTTATTGCTGGCATGATCGCAAGAATGAGGGCAGTCTCGTGGCAGACTATCTGCGGCGGCATGGTATTGCCGCTTTTGTGCTCAACTATCGTGTCCAGGGTATGGTGCAATATGGTAGCCATGCACGTTTTCTGTACGTAGGCAACCAGCACCCCCACATGATACAGGATGCCCAGCGGGCTATCCAGTATGTCAGGGAGCATGCCAGTGAGCTGCGTGTCAATCCCGATAGGGTTGGTATCATGGGATTTTCAGCGGGTGGACATCTTGCCATGCTTGCTGCCATATATCACGAGACGGACTTCCTATCTCTCAAAGGTATAAAATGTGCCGTCAGTCTACGCCCTGATTTTGCCTGTCCTATATATCCGGTGGTCAGCATGATAGAGAGTGTCACACACAGGCGCTCGCGTCGTGCCTTGCTCGGCGAGTATCGCAGGTGGAGCAGGACTTTGCGTGATTCCCTTTCGATAGAGCGTCACGTGCCGCATGATTGCCCGCCGGTGTTTCTCGTCAACTGCAAGGATGATCCTGTGGTCAAGTATCAAAACTCTGTCCTTCTTGACTCCGCTCTCACTGCTCAGGGTGTAGCTCACACATACATTCAGTATCAGAGTGGCGGACATGGATTCGGCGCGTCGCCTACGCGTGGTACAGCTGAGTGCCGAGAGTGGAAAACTGTGTTCATACAATGGTTGAAAAACAACGGAATGCTATGAAACCTGACAATATTGTACTGCGTATATATGACTATATGTCGTGCCACCCTTGGTATCGCCGTCTCTCTCTGTTGGCGTTGGTGGCAGCGATGTCAGCCAGCCTCTCTACTATCACGTTTGAGGAGGATATAACTGACTTCCTCCCTTTGGACGAGTCGGATCGCGACAACCTCGAACTTTACCAAAATATCTCGGGGGCTTCGGACATCGTGGTGATTTTCGATGGAGAACCAGATGATATGGTAGCGGCTGTCAATACTTTCACAACTGAGCTTACGACTCTCGATACGCTCGGGTGGACTGCAGGTATGATTGCCAGTATCGACGAGGAAAGTGTCGCAGACATTGCTGCTTTCGTTTATGACAATATTCCATACTTCCTGACTCCAGAAGACTATCAGCGTATGGATTCTGTGCTCATGCGTAGTGACTATGTGGCGGAGTGCATGCAGAGAAATAGGGATATACTGATGCTTCCCACTCCCAGCATGGTCAGCGACAACATCGGGCGTGATCCTCTATGGTTGTTCACTCCTGTGTTGCAACGTCTGCAACAGTATAGCCCTCAATCCAATTTTGAGCAGTACGATGGCTGTATCCTGACTCCCGATATGAAGCATGCCATAGTGCTTATCCCCTCCGTTTTTGGCAACGGGGAAACCAGATACAACACTCAGTTGCTTGCGCTCGTAGATCAGGCTCTTCTCAGCACGGCATCGTCACACCCTAATGTTACCACTCATACCACTGGAGGTCCGGTCATAGCCGTGGAGAATGCCCGGCAGATACGCTACGACACTATCCTCACGACTACCCTCGCCGTCGTACTCATTTTTCTGCTTCTGCTATACGCGTTCCGCTCAATGAGGAACATGGCTCTTACAGCCCTTACCATAGTATGGGGTTTGCTTTTCGCGCTGTCGGCCTTGGCTCTGATCCAAGGACAGGTATCGCTCATTATCATTGGTATATCTTGTGTCATAGTAGGTATTGCGTTCAACTATCCTCTGCATCTGATCAACCACCTTTCACATCAGAGCGACGTGCGTCAGGCTCTTAGAGAGATAGTAAGGCCTCTGCTCATAGGCAATGTCACCACTATCGGGGCATTTATGGCTCTCATACCTTTGAAGTCTACGGCTCTGTGCCAACTTGGTCTGTTTGCCACATTCATGCTTGCTGGAACGATAGTATTTGTGCTCATCTACCTCCCACACTATGTCAAGATTGACACAGCCAGCGTTCGTAGTACGACCTCTGTAATCCACCGAATTGCTCAATGGCAGGTAGAGAAGGAGAAGTGGCTCGTAGTCGCAGTGGTTCTCTTGACTTTTGTACTTGCGTACTATGCTCCCCACACTGGCTTTGATGCCGATCTTAATCACATCAATCACATGAGTGCCCAACAGAGACGTGATATCAAATATTTTCAGTCGGTGCTTGTCCCTGGCAGCGAAGATCACACGCTCATATATTATCCCACCTGTGACTCAACCTTCGACCAGGCTCTCATGCGTGCTGAGCAGCGGAGGGCGCATGTCGATAGTATATATGGTGACTACCATGTTCTGTCGCATCATACCATGGCCTCATACATCTGTTCTAAAGCCGAGCAGAGACGAAGATTGCAACGCTGGAATGACTTCGTTGCCAGGTGGGGGCGTAGCGTCGAACTGGACTTAGACCAAGCTACTTCGCAGTATGGATTCAGGGCTGAGGCCTTTGTGCCTTTTGCTGATATTCTCAATGCAGAGTATGAGGAGCAGGAGCACCGGTATTTTGAGCCTCTCACCTCCACTATCTTTAAGAACTATCATTATCAAGATTCTACGCGAGGTCTGGCTTATGTCGTAGACCAAATCTATGTTCCAGCTACCGAGGTGGCACAAGTGGAGTGTCGCCTGCCCCAATCTTTTGACATAAGGACTCTCAATAGCCGTATTGCAGATAGCCTCACCTCTGATTTTAACTACATAGGCATAGTATGTTCGGCAATAGTATTCTTCTTTCTATGGTACTCGTTCGGCAAGTTGCAGTTGGCAATCATTGCCTTTATCCCCATGGCAGTAAGCTGGATATGGATACTTGGAATCATGGCTCTGCTGGGCATCAAGTTCAATATAGTAAATATCATTCTCGCTACTTTCATATTCGGACAAGGAGACGACTATACAATCTTCGTCACCGAAGGTTGCATATATGAGCGTCGTACAGGTCGCCCTATGCTTGCCACTTACAAGCATAGTATCATACTTTCGGCTCTAATTATGTTTGCCGGCATAGGAGTTCTTGTACTCGCTCGTCACCCAGCCCTAAATAGTCTCGGCACTGTCACAATCATCGGTATGATAGTAGTGGTACTTATGGCTAACCTCATACCACCAGTGATCTTTAAGGTCGCTTCGCTGGTAAGGTCGCTTCGCTGGTAAGGTCGCTTCGCAGGTAAGGTTTTAAGGTTTTATACCTTTAACCTCAAATACTAAGCTGAGAGCTGAGAGCTTAAAACCCCACAAAATAACCTTAAAACCTCAAAACCTTACAACCTTATAACCTTATAAATAACCTCACAACCTTATAACCTTATAACCTCAAAGAAAATGAAACAAGAAATCAACAATCTTCTCGAGGATCTTCTTCCACTCGTAGACTTGCAGTCAGAATTCCTTTTCAGCGAGCTCGACTCGCTTGGTGTCACACAGATACTCATGGTACTCTCAGAGCATTACCATATTGAGCTCAATCACGAAGATGCGACACCGAAGAACTTCAAGAACCTCGACAGCCTTGCCGCGATGGTAGAGGCTAAACTTGCTGCAAAATGCACGATATAATCCAATATATAGAGCTTGCGGCCAAGCGACACCCCGACAAAATTGCTATCGTTGACCATCTGGGGGACATTCTGACGTATACGCAGGTCGTAGAGCGAATGCGTGAGTGCCAGCCACTCCCACTACCCCTGCTCGGGCAGAGTTGGACTGGGGATTTCCATCTTACGACCACTGGGACTACGGGGCGTCACAAGACCGTAGTTATCCCACAGAGGGCAGTCATAGCCAATACGGAGAATCTTATGGCTTCACATCCCTACGACGAGCATACCGCATTTGTCATTTGCGGTGAACTTACCCATCTCGGCAACTGGAGCAAGATATTCCCAACCCTCTTTTGTGGAGGCACCATCATACTCGTAGAGAGTATAAAGGACATCAACCGCTTCTATGAGGCACTCGACTATCCCTCCACCCACACCCTCGATGGCAGCCTTCCCCGTGGAGACGTGCGCCTTGCTACATTCCTTGTCCCAGCCAATCTCCGTCTCCTCATGCAGTACAGCGCAGAGCGGCTCGCTGCCCATGCCCAGACCATCTCGTTTATTGAGACAGGAGCTGCGCCCATCAGCCGTGACGACATGCAGAGGCTTTGTTCCCTACTGCCTCATACGCGCCTCTTCAATACGTACGCCAGCACCGAGACAGGTATACTCTGTACCTACGACTTCAATGACCACATCTGCAAGAGTCATTGCGTAGGTCGCCCTTTGCCTCATGCCCAGGTTCATATCACCCCTGAAGGACGTATAGCAGCTCGCGGTGAGACTCTTATGGCAGGGTATCTCGATGATTCGGAACTGACTAATACAGTCCTCGTTGACGGCACGCTCACCACCTCAGATACTGGCTACTTTGACGATGAAGGCATGCTCCATATCCAAGGCCGTAGCGACGACATACTCAATGTTGGAGGTTATAAAGTCAATCCTATCGAGGTAGAGCAAGCCGCCCTGACTCACCCAGACGTAGCAGACTGTATCTGTACCACAACGTCCCACCCAGTGCTTGGGCCTATACTCAAACTCATACTACAGATGAGGCCTGAGGCTGAGCTTGACAAACGGCAGATTGCACACTACTTGCTTGAACGACTTGAGCGTTATAAAGTACCACAGTTATACGAACAGGTACCCAGTATCAAGCGGACATTCAACGGAAAACTTGACCGGAAATACTATAAGGACTGAAAAAAGTAAGATAGTCTAAAAAAAATAGTATGATTGAGTCACCTTTCGGGTAGTAGGTTTGTTATATAAGCAAACCGGTTTGACATACAAGACTCAAAAACTTCATGAATTTAACGAATCAATCAACTATTATGGACGAAAAAGTAATTTTCCTTATTGCAGTAAGCGTTGTTTTGCCCATTGTCATCACGTGGATTCACTATCTTAAAGAGAAACGCCTCGTAGATCAGCGGTCACAGATAGTCCTCGCTTCAATTGAGAAGAATCCTAACCTCGATGTTCAGCAGTTCATGCAGGCTCTCATGCCTCCTCAACGACCACTGCAAGAGAGACTCATTGACAGAATACATCGTGAGTTATTGGTAGGGTGGACATTGACCATTCTCGGCACGACAGCCTCTATAGCATTCTTGGCTTTTGGGATCTATTCTCTATACATAGATATGCTCCGCGACGGGTTCTTCGTAGCCTTCATGTGCTGTCTGCCGCTATTAGCCATTGGGATAGGGCAGTTGCGAGCATCTGTTCATGACAAGAAAGCCCTTGCACAGATTGCTTCCACATCGGCAGATGAATAGCCAGTATGACACGTCAGGAATTTATCCAACTGGTGCGAGACGAGCAGGGAGCGCTACGCCGCTTCCTGCTCGCTCTCTGTCTGGGTAGGCAATCCGACGCTGACGATATAGCTCAGGAGACTTTCATTCGAGCCTATATGGCACTTGACCGATATGAAGAGCGTGCGAGTGCAGCGATATATCTGCGACGCATTGCCTACAACTCCTATCTGAACTATCGTAAAAGTCAGACCCGACATCACGTCATAGATCTCGTTGATGCTCCCCCCGTAGTAGATACGAGCACAGCCGCAGATTCTTCTTATCGCTATCAAGATTTATATCAAGCACTGTCCTTTCTGAGTGATGCAGAGCGTACCAGCATAATCATGCACTATATCGAGGGCTATAAAATCAGCGAGATATCCAAAGTCACTCAGCAAAGTCAGGACGCCATCAAAAAGCAACTCCAGCGTGGCCGTCAGCAACTGAAAAAACTACTTACACCATCATGATACAAGACCACGAACTCGATCAGCTCCTCTGTTCCTACGATCCTACATTGTCGTCGACAGAACAGTTTCTTAAGACGCTTGACCAGCGCCTTAAAGCCATAGATATTCTCAAACAATACAATGCCGAGGAGATGCATCGCAATAGACGAAGAGCTGTGACAAGTTTTTGCATAGGCGCAGTATGTGGGGCTATCACGGCTATATTCCTACTGCTTATACCCGATCCAATCGAGATGTTGCAGATCACTATCCACTCTCAGATTCTTGCTATACTGCTGAGTTGTGCCCCCTACTTCTTCATCGCTCCAAGCATTGCGTTGATAGTATATGGTATGCTCATATTCCAGAAATCGAGCGTTTGCGAGTGATTGGGAGTGTTGTGGGCAAAAGCTGCTTTATTTGCTTTCCCGAGCGCGAGGAGCGAGGAACGAGGAGATTGTTAGGCTTCTTCGATTTTCGCATTTTTTGAAAGATTCTTCATAATCTTTGTAAAGATCGAACTCTGTGAACGCAAAACTTGGTGTTATTTCAGAAATTTGTTGTACCTTTGCCATGACGATTTATTTTCGTTTCCCCCAAAACAGGCCGTGCAAAGCAGTTTGGGGGATTTTTTTGTTTCTTATGCAAAGATACAAAAAATCTATGATACTGGCAATCAAATCGTTAGGTTTGTTTGAACTAATTTGCGATTATCCCTAATTATAGTAGTATGGCTTTTTTTTTGTACTTTTGCATCAAATTTCATACCTTTCTGACATGAAAATAAGACTTCACAACGCACGCATACTCACCATGAACGAGGGTGAGGAGATATTTCTCGGCGAAGTGCACACCGACGGTTCTCGCATCACATACGTAGGTCCTGCCATCGGTGGCGAGGGTTTCGACATCGAAAGAGACTGCCGCGGCAACCTCCTCATGCCTGGTTTCAAAAACGCGCACACCCACAGTGGCATGAGTGTTCTACGCTCCTTAGCCGACGACCTGCCGCTCAACGACTGGCTGAGGGAAGCCATTTTCCCCGTGGAGGCGAAGATGACGGAGGAGGACATCTACCACATGAGCCAGCTCTCGGCACTGGAATACCTCACCTCAGGCATCACAGCCTGCTTCGATATGTACCTCACGCCGCAGTCGGTGTCGAAGGCTATGGACGACATGGGCTTCCGCTGCTGCCAGGTGGGCGCCATGAACGACTTCAGCCAAGACATCGAATTGCAGGAGAGGATGTACCTCACAGGCAACCAACCCGACTCGCTGCAATCATACATCTTCGGCTTCCACGCCGAATACACCACCTGCATGGACAATATGAAGGCGATTGCAGCCCTTGCACACAGATACAAAGCTCCCGTTTACACTCACGCCTGTGAGACGATGGCAGAGGTGGAGGGCTGCAAACAACGCTACGGCATGACACCAGTGCAACTGCTCGACAGCGTGGGGCTATTCGACTACGGCGGAGGCATCTATCACGGCATATACATGACGGAAGCTGACTACGATGTTATGACGCGCCGAGGGCTATATGTAGTGACCAACCCTGGGTCGAACACCAAGCTGGCTTCGGGCATAGCACCCGTGACGGAGTACCTCCAACGCGGTATTCCTGTGGCAATAGGAACGGACGGTCCTACCTCCAACAACTGCCTCGACTTCTTCCGCGAGATGTTCCTCGTGGCAGGACTGGCAAAGCTGCACGACAACGACGCGGCGGCACTTGATGCGCGACAGGTGCTGCGCATGGCTACCGTGAACGGCGCAAGGGCGATGCACCTCAACGACTGCGACGTACTGGCAAAGGGAAAGAAGGCGGACATCATAATGATAGACCTCTGGCAGCCTAATATGCAGCCTATCAACAATATAGAGAAGAATATAGTGTATAGTGGCTCCAAGCAGAATGTGAAGATGACGATGATAAATGGAAGTATTCTTTACGAGGACAACACCTTTCACTGCGGAGTGGACCCCATGGACGTTTACGCCAAGGTGGAGGCTATAAAGCAACGGATATGCCGTTAGGCACGTCGCAATAGTCTGCCACAAGAGAGTTTCTGCCGTGACTATGAAGCCACATAACGATGGTAACGAAAACAGGTAAGCAGTCACGCCGCAAAATAGAACGTTTTCGTTAAGCGAGAGCAGAGAAAGCTTGCTTACTCTGCTGAGCGCAGAAAAGGTCGGATGAAATCCAACGATTTCGTTAAGCCATAAGACCAAAGAGAGCTTGCTCGCTTTGGCTTGGCGAGAAATCGCACGTTTAAGAACTTAAACTCTTTCAGTGTCTACAATCTCCTCGTTCCTCACTCCTCGCGCTCGGGAAAGCAAATAAAGCAGCTTTTTCTTGCTTTTCCTCTCACTTAATCGTATCCTTGACCTGCGGTCTTAGATACTCACGTTCGGAAATATCAAATAAAAACGAGCTTTTATTTGATATTTCTCTCACTTAATCGTATCTTTGCACGGGAATTGCGATTATATGGCGTACAATACGCTTGGAATTTCGTGTTATGGACAGTTTTGATATAAGAGAGCAAGGCAAGCAGAAGGAAAAGGATTTTGAGAACGCCTTGCGGCCGTTGAGGTTTGATGACTTTTGCGGCCAGCAGAAGGTGGTGGAGAATCTTGCTGTATTTGTCGAGGCGGCAAAATATCGTGGCGAACCTTTGGATCATACTCTGCTGCATGGTCCTCCGGGGCTGGGCAAGACGACGTTGTCCAATATCATTGCCAACGAGCTGGGCGTGGGCTTCAAGCTCACGAGCGGCCCTGTGCTTGACAAGCCTGGTGACTTGGCTGGCATTCTGACTTCGTTGGAGGAGAATGACGTTCTGTTTATCGATGAAATTCACCGTTTGAGCCCGGTAGTCGAGGAGTACCTCTACTCGGCTATGGAAGATTATCGTATTGATATAATGATTGACAAGGGACCGAGTGCGCGTAGTATACAGATAGACTTGGCTCCGTTTACACTGGTGGGAGCCACTACGCGTAGTGGTCTGCTGACGGCACCTCTGCGTGCGCGTTTTGGCATCAATATGCACTTGGAGTATTATGATGCGGAGACTTTGCAGAGGATTGTGCAACGTAGTGCTGGACTGCTGGGACTGCCTATCGAAACCAAAGCTGCTGCTGAGATTGCAGGGCGCAGCCGTGGTACGCCACGTATTGCTAATGCGCTGCTGAGACGTGTGCGTGATTTTGCTCAGGTCAAGGGCAATGGCAAGATTGATTTGGCAATTGCGAGGTTTGCGCTTGAGGCTCTTAATATAGACAGGTATGGTCTTGATGAGATTGACAACAAGATTCTGCTTACAATCATAGATAAGTTCAAAGGTGGCCCCGTAGGTATCAATACTATTGCAACGGCTATTGGTGAGGATGGTGGCACGGTGGAGGAGGTCTATGAGCCTTTCCTGATTAAGGAGGGATTCATCAAACGTACTCCGCGTGGGCGTGAGGTGACGGAGTTGGCTTATTCGCATTTGGGCAGACCTATGGGCAGTAGGTATGGAAACCCTTTGCAGGGTGATTTGTTTGACTGATATGTGAGTGTAGCGTATGGTTCTGAATTATATTTGGATAGCTTTCTTCTTGACAGCATTTGTCATCGCGTTGTTTCGTCTCGTAGTGATGGGAGATGTCGGGGTTTTCCCTGCTGTCATGGATAGTACGTTCGCGAGTGCCAAGACCGCCTTTGAGATTTCGCTTGGCTTGACGGGGGTGCTCTCGTTGTGGATGGGAGTGATGAAGATTGGCGAGAAAGGAGGGCTGATAGGATTGGTGAGCAGGGCTCTTTCGCCATTGTTCACTCGCTTGTTTCCCGAAGTGCCTGCAGGTCATCCTGCTTTTGGACATATATTTATGAACATCAGCGCCAATATGCTTGGGCTGGACAATGCTGCCACTCCACTTGGCTTGAAGGCTATGGAATCTCTTGAGGAGTTGAAGTCTTCGACCGTGAGGCGAGACGGCAAGGGGTATGCGCGTGATGAGGCGAGTGACCCTATGATTATGTTTCTGGTGCTCAATACGAGCGGACTGACCCTTATCCCTGTGAGCATACTCGTATATCGGGCACAGATGGGTGCGGCGCAGCCTACTGACATCTTTATCCCTATTTTGCTGTCGACCACGGTAGCCACATTGGCCGGTATCATCATCACGAGTCTCTATCAACGAATTAACTTGATGAATAGGGCAATTATAGGCACGATGCTTGGATTATGTCTGATAGTGAGTGCCGTGGTATGGATTGGCTCACAGGTGGATCGTGAGGTGATGAATGTGTGGAGTACGACTGTGGCCAATGTATTGCTCTTCTCGATAATAGTGGGTTTCATAGTATGTGGCATACGCAAGGGGGTGAATGTCTACGAGGCGTTTATAGAGGGAGCAAAGGGTGGCTTTGAGACTGCCGTCAGGATAATACCATATTTGGTGGCAATTTTGGTAGGGATTGGTGTGTTTCGGGCATGTGGAGCCATGGAGATGCTCGTAGACGGTCTGAGCTGGCTGGTGGAGTGGTGTGGTGGTAACTCTGACTTTGTGGCAGCCTTGCCTACTGCGATCATGAAACCGTTGTCTGGTTCGGGTGCTCGAGGTATGATGGTGGATGCGATGTCTACATATGGGGCAGATTCGTTTGTGGGCAGGCTCTCATGCATTTTCCAAGGAGCTACTGATACGACGTTTTATATCCTGGCGGTATACTTTGGCAGCGTGGGCGTAAGAAATACCCGACACGCCGTAGCAGCTGGGTTGCTGACAGATCTGGTCGGAGTTTTGGCTTCGATATTCATAGCATATTTGTTTTTTGCGTAGTATGTACATAGTAATATCTGGCAATATCGGGTCGGGAAAGACCTCGCTCACCGGGCTTTTGGCAGAGAGGTACGGCTGGGAGCCCCGCTATGAGGTGGTGACAGACAATCCATATTTGGGCGACTATTACAAGGATATACGCCGGTGGAGTTTCTGCCTTGAGACTTTCTTCTTGAAAGAGAGGTTCAGAGACGTGCTCGATATAGCACATTCTGCTCACGACATAGTGCAGGATCGTAGCATCTTTGAGGGTGTGCACGTTTTCGCGTCCAACAACAAGGCAATGGGTAATATGGATGACCGCGATTACGCGACGTTTATGGAGCTTTTTGAGCAGATGACGAGCATTGTGCCAATGCCAGACCTGATGATTTATTTGCGTGCATCTGTGCCGCACCTCGTGCGAAACATTCAAAAGCGTGGCCGTGACTATGAGCAGTCTATCCCCATAAACTATCTCAAGGGTCTCAACGAACGCTATGAAGATTTCGTCTATACGAAATATGGCGGTCGTGTGTTGACGATTGACGTAGATAACCTCGACTTTCTCAACAACTCCGATGACTTGAAGATTATCACAGACAAGATTGAAAACTATTTGAATCAAAACCTCAAAACCTAATAACCTAATAACCTAATAACCTTAACGATGCATATAGCTGTAGCAGGAAATATAGGGTGCGGCAAGACCACTTTGACAAAGATGCTCGCCAAGAGATACGGGTGGGAACCTCGTTTCGAACCTGTTGATGTCAATCCATATCTTGAGGATTTTTATGGCGATATGAGCCGATGGAGCTTCAATTTGCAGATTTACTTCCTCAACAAACGTTTTCGTGACGTGGTTGAAATAGGTCGTAGTGCTGATAAAACCATCATTCAAGACCGCACAATCTTCGAAGACGCTCGAATCTTTGCTCCCAATCTTCGCGATCAAGGTTTCATGTCTGAGCGAGACTATGCCAACTATACGGACCTCTTTGACTTGATGATGTCGCTTGTCGGGGTGCCCGACTTGCTCATTTATATAAGGAGCAGTATACCTACTCTTATAGCACAGATAGCTAAGCGTGGTCGCGACTATGAACAGTCTATTCGAATCGACTATCTCCATGGGCTCAATGAGCGTTACGAGCAATGGATTGCTGGATACCAGGGGCCACTGATGATTGTCGACGGAGACACTTGCAAGTATGGCGATAATCCTGAGGATTTCCGTAGGGTTTGTGAAGAGATAGACCAGCGTCTGTATGGATTGTTTTGATTATGGCAAATATGAAATCTTTGGCCAAAGATACGGCCATCTACGGACTTAGCAGCATTGTAGGCAGGTTTCTCAACTATCTGCTCGTACCGTTGTACACTCATGTCATAAGTGCAGCAAACGGCGGTTATGGCATCGTGACCAATCTCTATGCCTACACAGCATTGCTGCTGGTCATACTTACGTTTGGCATGGAGACAACGTTTTTCCGCTTTGCTAACAAGGAAGATGAGAATGCCCATACCGTATTCTCCACCACGATGGGAGTAGTAGGTATACTCTCGGTAACATTTCTCATTGCGGTGTTTGCTTTTATCGGTCCGATATCAGAATTGCTCGGTTATGTTGACCACCCTGATTACATACAGATGATGGCAGTGGTGGTAGCACTCGATGCTCTGCAGGCTATACCGTTCTGCTATCTCAGATTCCAGAAGAAAGCTCTCAAGTTTGCTTCGCTCAAACTGTTGTTTATCATTCTTAATATTGGTCTCAACCTGCTCTACTTCGTCGTGCTGGGACAGAGTGAAGTGTACTATGTCTTTAGTCTCAATTTGGTTTGCACGGGATTCATCACATTCTTTTTTGTCCCCGAACTGTATCGCATACACTGGAGCTTTGACTTCAGACTGCTCAGACGCATGCTGTCCTATTCATGGCCGATATTAGTGCTTGGCATAGCTGGCATACTCAACCAGGCTGCTGACAAGATGATTTTCCCTCTTGTGTATCCCGACCACGCTGAGGGAGTACGTCAGTTGGGGATATACGGTGCCTGTGTGAAGGTCGCGATGATAATGGCTATGATTACCCAAGCATTCCGCTATGCCTACGAGCCGTTTGTCTTTGCACAATCCAAAGACAAGGACAAAAACACAACATACGCTTTGGGAATGAAGTATTTCCTCATCTTCACCTTGCTGGCCTTCTTGTGTGTCGAGGCATATCTGCCTTTGCTCAAATACATGGTAGGCTCAACCTATTGGGAGGGACTCAAGGTTATTCCCATCGTAATGGCGGCAGAGATAATGATGGGAGTATACTTCAACCTCTCCTTTTGGTACAAGCTTATTGACAAAACTATCTATGGAGCATGGTTCTCGCTTGCTGGGTGTGCAGTACTTATCGCAGTAAACATCATCTTTATACCCCAGTACGGCTATATGGCGTGTGCGTGGGGTGGATTTGTTGGCTATGCTACGGCTATGGTGTTAAGCTATATCGTGGGGCAAATCAAAAACCCTATACCTTATCCTATGAAGAGCATCACGGTGTATGTCGGCATCACGGTGTTGTTTTTTGTGATAATGGAAATGTGGCCTAACGAATGGGCTCCTATTCTTCGTATGGGTTTGAATACTTTGTTAATCGTGGCTTTTGTTGCCCATGTGGTCTATCACGATATGCCGTTGAGGAATCTTCCAATAGTAGGCAAGTATTTCAGATAGTCTATACTCCCATGAGGCTTAGGATAAAGGGGGTGAGCAAGGCTGTCAGCAAGCCGTTTAGTATGAGTCCCAATGATGCGAATACGCCGTAGTCAGTGCCTTTCTCCATGGCGCGTGACGTGCCCACGGCATGAGACGCTGTCCCGATGCTTATGCCTTGCGAGTCGGTGCGGCTGATGCGTCCTATCTCAAGTACCTTGAAGCCACATATAGCACCGAGCAATCCTACACATACCACTATGGCTGCCGTCAGCGAAGGTATGCCTCCTAATTTTGAACATACTTCCATAGCAATGGGGGTGGTCACTGATTTTGGCGCTAATGATATGATTACCTCGCGCGATGCTCCTAGCAGTCGCGCAACTACGACCACGCTTGCTATCCCTGCGATACACCCTACGAGCTGCGATGCCACGATGGGGATGAGTTGGCGGCGTATGTTGCGTAGCTGTAGGTAGAGTGGGACTCCGAGTGCAACGATGGCTGGCTTGAGCCAAAACTCTATCATGCTGCCGGCACTCTGGTATGTGTTGTAGTTTATGCCTGTGAGTTTGAGTATGGCTATGAGTACCATGATGGTGATGAGTATGGGGTTTAGCCAAATCTGATGCGTCCATGCTTGCAGCTTCTTGGCAGCAAGGAAGGTTATAAAGGTGAGGGCTATGAGTGTGATGTCAAGATTGAGCTGTGTCATTTTCGTCGGCTTTTTTATTTTCGTTATTTTTATTTTTTTTGCTCAGAAGCTGGTGAGTCCAGCCCGTAACCACGAGGACTACTATGGTGCTGATGAGGGTGGCGATTGCTATGGGCCAGAGTTCGGCCTTGATGATGTCAAAGTAGAGCATTAGTGCTACCCCTGGTGGTATGAAGAAGAATCCGAGGTTTGCGACGAGAAAGTCAGACATAGGTTTTACCCATTGGAGCTTTACTATCTTCATCTGCAGTAGGGCTGTGAGTAGGAGCATGCCTATGATGCTGCCTGGCAGTGACAGATTTAGTGCCCATACAATTGCCTCTCCTATGGCGAGGCAACCGAAGATGATACTACATGGTTTTATCATAGTTTGTTTTTATTTAGTTGTGCCCAGATTTTGACATATTGGGTGTGCAGGTCGATGTGGGCTTGTAGTTTGTCGTATATGCTGTTGATTTCGGTATAGTACTCCAAGGCAGAGATTTCTCCGTGTTTGAGAGCTTTGCTCAGCAGGGCGAGAGTCTCGTTCATCATGCGTATGTCTGTATGGTCGAGAACGGAGCGGAGTTGGTGTAGCTGCCGGGTGAGGACTTGTTGCTCTGCTGCTACTGCTTGGCGTGCCATTTGTGCTTGGTATGTTGCGCTTTGTTGGCGTAGGAGGGCCGCTCGGGTTTTGCTTTTGGTGCTGAGTATGGGGAAATTGAGGCCTATGACGAAGCCGTTGCTGCTTTCGTCCATTTCCGTATTGCGACGGTAGCCTATGCTGATGTCGGGAAGCCACTCTTGGCGAGTGATGCGTACCTGACCCTGTGCAGCGCGTGTAGCAGCTTCGCTTTGTGCTATGAGGGGGTCTTCGTGTGAGATGGTGTCAGCCATGAGTGTGGTGATACTATTGTCATCAATATGAGGGAAGAGGGTGTCGCTGACGTTGAGGGGTATGCCTCCGTTGAGATCCTGCAGTTGGCGCCTGAGGTCGTCGCGCTGGTTGAAGGATTGGGCAACGAGTCCTTGTACCTCGATGCGGTCAAGTTTGACTTTATTGAGCTCTAAGATATTGGCATCGCCTGCTTTCATACGTGTTTCATACATGTGCTGCACTATAGAGTCGCCCTGAAGTCGTCTGGTGAGCATATTGATGACTTGGTTGATGCGGACAATGTCGAAATAGAGAAATTGTGCGTTGAGTAGCACTTCACGTCGCTGCAGAGCGTATTGGCTCTTGCCGAGTGTGGTTTGTAGTTGAGCCTGACGCTTGCGTGAGGCGTATTTCGTGGGGAAGTCGAATTCTTCGCTGATTACCATCTCGCTTGAAGCGACGCCGGAATATCCTTTATTGAAAAAGGGAGAGTATTCCAACGATGGCCCCGTAAGGGAATTCTCACTCCGAATGTCGAGCACATCAGCTTCGATATCGTGCTTCAGAGCTTTAAGGCTGAGATTGTTGGATTCGACTTGGCTCAGTACATAGCTCATCTGCCCCCATGCATTCAGGGCCAATGCCAGTAGACTAATTATGCTTGTTAATCTTCTCATACACTATAGGGATAATAAAGGCATTCAGTAGGGTAGAACTGATGAGACCACCGAGTATGACTTTGGCCATAGGAGACTGAATCTCGTTGCCCGGCAGGTCGCCGCCAAGGGCTAAGGGCACGAGTGCTAAAGCCGACGTCAACGCTGTCATCAATATAGGGTTGAGACGTGAGAGTGAGCCTTCGACTATTGCCTCGCGCAGACCCATTCCTGATTCGTCGCGCAGACGGTCATACTCAGCAAGCAGTAGTATGCCACCGCGTGTGGCTATGCCAAATAGCGAGATAAATCCTATGATGGCAGGAATACTAAGTTCTCCAGTAGTGAGAGATAGGGCAAAGATGCCTCCAATCAGAGCTAAAGGCAGATTGAGAAGCACCACGGCAGACTCCTTGACGTTGCCAAATTGCATGTAGAGCAGACAGAATATTATCAATACCGCCACAAAACAAGTCAGATAGAGCATACGGCTTGCCCTCTCCTGACTCTCAAACTGGCCTCCATATTCAATCCTGTACCCTTTGGGTAGATCTATATCTTCGGCTATGCGTTTTCGTATGTCATCTACCACATCGCTCAATGCGCGTCCGTCGGTATTGGCAGAAATGACTATCTTGCGTTGTACATTTTCGCGGTTGATAGTATTGGGCCCCATAGCTGAGCTGATGTCAGCCACATCGCTCATAGTGACTTGGCGTCCGTCCTGAGTGTCTATGACGAGATCCTTGATTTCTTCAAGGTCTGGAGTAGGGCTCTTTACGACAAGGTTGAAAGCTCGTCCAGCCTCATATACCTGCGACACCACTTCACCGCCGAGGTTGACCGCCAGAAACTCGTTGAACTGAGGCAGGGTAATCCCATTGCGGGCCATAATCTCGCGTCGTGGAGTAATCTTCAATTCAGGACGTTCGATTTGCTGCTCTACATTGAGGTCGGCTATGCCGTGAACGTCAGCAATACTCTCTTTGATACTATTGCCTATGGAGTACATCTTGTTGAGGTCCGTACCAAAGAGCTTTATGGCAATAGAGGCTTTAGTTCCTGAAAGCATAGCATCAATGCGGTGCGAGATAGGTTGTCCAATCTCGATGTTTGCCCCTGACAGGATAGACAGCTTTTGTCTGACATCATCGAGCAACTCCGTATGGCTACGCTCCCCCAACGTGAAAGGCGCTTCGATTTCACACACATTGATGCCCAAAGCGTGTTCGTCAAGTTCGGCGCGTCCAGTCTTGCGTGCCACGGTGCGTATTTCGGGTATTTGCATGAGCAATCTCTCTGCCCTGCGCCCGATAGAGTCGCTTTCGTCGAGTGAAATACCAGGCAGTGACGAAATGTTGATGGTAAACGATCCTTCGTTAAACTTAGGCAGGAAACTGCTACCCAACGATGCGAATATCACTGCGGCAATCACGAAAGCCACCACTGTCAAGCAGACTGCTCCTGTGCCACGCTCCAATACCCAAGGCAAAGCGCGTCGGTAATATTTCTTGAGCCATTCAGCTACGAAAGACTCCTTGGGCTCTGCGTGATTTTTGCCACCCAAGAGGTAACTGCACATTACGGGAGTGAGAGTCAGAGCCACTACCGTTGATGCAAACAGAGCCGTGACAAATGCTATGCCAAGGGGTACGAGCATACGTCCCTCCATGCCGCTAAGGAAGAAAAGAGGCGCAAAGCTGACCACGATAATCAGAGTAGAGTTGAGTATAGGCATACGCACTTCTTGTGAGGCGTCAAATATGATGTTGAGCCGTTGTCGCATTGAGAGCCCTGTCTTGCCACGCAGTTTCTTGTGGACGTTTTCCACATCCACGATAGCATCGTCTACCAATGACCCTATGGCTATGGCCAGACCTCCGAGAGTCATGGTGTTTATGCTGATGTCGAGCCCCCACAAGACTATCAGTGAAACAAGGAAGGCAAGTGGTATAGTTACCAACGAAATCAAGGTGGTGCGTATGTTGGCCAAGAATATCATCAACACCAGCACAACAAAGACAACTCCCTCCATAAGCGATTTCTTCACATTATTGATAGAGCTGTCGATAAAATCAGCTTGGCGGAAGATGTCAGAAGCAATATGTATGTCAGCCGGCAAGGTGGTACTGACTTCGGCGAGCGCCCTGTCAAGCTCATCGGTCAGGTCGATAGTAGCCGTGGCAGGCTGTTTGGTCACGGTGAGCAGGACCGCAGGCTTGCCCCTATGACTTGCCGCTCCGAGACGTGGTGTCTGGCTGCCCACACAGATATCAGCGATGTCAGCGAGCGTCACGGCTCCGTCTCCATCAGTCCCTGTCGAAGGAGCTCTTACCAGGCAACTCTCTATCTTGTCAATATCGTTGGTAGACGTTATGCCGCGTACCAGATACTCGTTGCCGTATTCATAGATGACACCCCCGTTCGTGTTTTGATTCATACCTCGAGTGGCATCCATGACTTGACTCAACGTCACTCCGTAATGCTTCATCTTGCCATGATTGAGTCTGATCTGGTATTCCTTGATGTCACCGCCCAACACGCTTACTTGAGCCACCCCGCCCGTCGAGAGCAGTCGTGGCCGTATCACCCAGTCTGCATAGGTGCGGAGGTCCTGCAGTGAGGTTGAGTCGCTCGTCAGGCCTATGATCATCACCTCGCCCAATATCGAAGACTGGGGTCCTAACACAGGAGTGCTGACCCCCTCAGGCATCAGTCCCTGTGTGGCAGAAAGCTTCTCATTGACAATCTGGCGAGCCAAGTAGATGTCAGTATCCCAATCAAACTCCACCCAAACGACCGAAAATCCATTGGTAGACTGCGAACGGACTCTTCTCACCCCCGTGCTACCATTGACCGCAGTCTCTATGGGGAAAGTTACAAGTTGCTCCACCTCCTCAGCTGCCATACCACCAGCCTCGGTCATCACCACCACTGTAGGAGCATTGAGGTCGGGAAAAACGTCTACCTGTGTGTTGAGAGTGCAGTACATGCCGCCGATTACGAGCAAGACAGCACCGACAAGCACAAAAAGCCTGTTGTTGAGCGAGAAGCGTATTATGTTTTTTAGCATGTCGACTTAGCAGAAAAATATTAATGGCTGTGATTATGTGCTGGTATGCTTGCTGAGGCTGAGGCCAGGCGAACCTGTACTGCACCCCTTGTCACGACCTTGTCTCCTGGTTTTATGCCTTTGGTGATCTCCACTCGATCGCCATCGCTTTGGCCGAGTATGACCTCCTGCTTGCGATACCCATCTTTGTCCATCTGGATATAGACATAGTGCAGACCTTGCTCTTCGGTCAGTGCTGTGATGGGGAGGGATATGACATTGTCGCGGTCGTGAGTAATCAGGTAAATTTCAGCGTATGAGCCTGGTACGATGTCGCCAGTGTTCTGAAACTCAAACGTCACCGGGATATATGCGCTGCCCCCTTCCGCCGAACGGCCGTAAGATTGCACTCTGCCACCCATGTCGGTGATATCGTATAGGCGGTCACTGTAGCTCGTGCGAAACTTGGCACACCGTATGCTTCCCAAATGGCCAAACTTGCGCTGTGGCACTTCAGCTCTGAGGTAGAGATGCTTGTTTTGGGTGATGACGGCAAGCATCTGCCCCGCTTCGACATAGTCTCCCTCTGCAACCAAGCATTGTTTGACATAGCCCCCCTTGGGTGCCGAGATTACAACGCCGCCAGCGCTGCGGTTTCTTTTTACACTTTGTAGTGTAAGCTCGGCCGATTCGTATTCAGCCTTGGCTACTTCGAGGTCCTTTTGGCTTACTATCTGCTCTTTGACGAGAAGCTGTGCTCGCTCATAGTCACGCTTGGCTCTCTCGTATTCTATACGTGCTCGCTCTATGGGATCTCCGTCAGCTACTTGCATATCCGCACTGGTGATGGCAAACATAGTGGCTCCAGACGCTATCTTCATGCCCTCGCTGACGTGCGTTCTATACGCTACCCTGCCACTGATGGTAGCCACCACAGCAGTCTCGTCGCACGATGCAGATATTACCTTGCCACTGGTGTGTATGACCCCATGAAACTTGCTTCGACTCACAGTCTCGACTTCTACACCTGCGGCTTTGGCCTTTTCGTACTCCAAGATAATTTCATCGGTGTGTGTGGCAGAGACCTCGGTCTTGGCTGATATTTCAAGCTCGTGCTCGTGCTCGTGGTCGTGGTCATGGTCGTGATTATGGTCGCTGCATGCACTAAATGTCAGGGCCAGTGCTAATGATATTGATTTTATGTATGTCTGAGTGTTCATGATTGTTGAATACTTGCATTAGTGCTTGTTACGTCAAATCCTATGGCTCTGACCGCATTCGTCACCTCATGCAGGTCTATGCCGTGTCCGATAATGGTGGTGCGTCCACTTTGTAGGTCAACGATGACTTGCTCCACTCCGCCACACGCGCTGATGACCTTCTCGACGTTGGCGCGGCAATGGTTGCAGTTCATGCCCCGTACAACTATTTCATGCCCGTGGTCATGAGAGTGGCAGGTGCATGTCGTGCCGTGGTGGCTGAAGTGAAGCCGTAGGGCATTGAGCAATAGTATGACGAGTAGACCCGTACTGAGCCATTGATACCATGAGGCATGGTGGCACGATGCCTGATGTATGGCATTCATTCCGATGCCAAAGTCTATGCCCAGACCGAAGCCCATATCAATTCCTACGCCAAACAAGATAGCCCCCAGAGTGATGCTCGCCAGGTAAAGCGCGAGAGTCTTGCGACCGAGCACCTTGTTAACAACCAGAATACTCGCCATATTGCACGCAGGACCCGCCATCAGCAAAACAAAAGCAGCCCCTGGAGTAATTCCCTTGAGCATCAAAGCAGCAGCGATGGGTATGCTGCCCGTAGCACATAGATACATCGGAATGCTGATGGCCAGTACCAGAAGCATCGAAGCGAGGGTGTTGCCTTCGAACGTAGCAAACCACTCGTCAGGTACGCACACCGTGAGAAGCCCCGCGATGACCAGTCCCACTACGAGCCATTTGCCGATATCTTCCATCATCTCGACAAACCCAAAGCGTAGAGCGTCAATGAGCCTATGCCTCCACCCCATGCCTGTTTCACCACCCATTACATTACCCACAGGCGAAACGCCAGCGTCACCATCAGACGCATTGACCAGCATGCCGCCTACCACTGCAGTCACGAGCGCAGCCACAGGGCGGATAATAGCGAAGGGCAGCCCCATGAGCGAATACGTAGCAAAGATACTATCCACACCCGTCTGCGGCGTAGCTATCAGAAAAGACACCACAGCTCCTCTCGAAGCCCCCTGCTTGCGCAGAGACATAGCCGTAGGAATTACACCACACGAACACAAAGGCAAAGGTACCCCTATCAAAGCAGAGTTGACGACACTACGCCAGCTACGTTTGCCCAAATACCTCGCATATCCTCCCCTGGGAGAAAAGGCATGCATTAGACCAGCTATGAGGAAGCCCAAAAGCAAATAGGGCGACATTTCGTTTACGAGAGTCAGGATTTCATTCATAAAAATACACTATTTGCGCGCAAAGTTACGGAAAATTATTTAAAAAGACGCCCCACGACTCATACTCTCATATCAATTTTCACTTAATTTACACTTTCCTTTAAAGTTCATGAAGAACTACCGCACACCTTGCACTCAAAATCATTCCACCATATCACCCGTTTTCAGACGCTGCAGCCCTTGTGTGCTCTCATACAGACTGATTCGAGAAGAGAAAAGTTGCGAGGTCAAAAAAATCATTAATTAATGTATTGAATTTTGGTTTTCATCAGGCTTTTCCTTACCTTTACACTGCACAATGGATAAAATGCACTCTTAGAGACATGACCGAAGTACGCAATCACAATTATTGCCTGATACTCGCAGGCGGAGTAGGGAGCCGTTTGTGGCCAGTTAGTACGGAGAGCAAGCCCAAGCAGTTTCTCGACCTGCTCGGTACGGGGCGCACCCTGTTGCAGATGACCTACGACCGGGTCTCATCATTCGTTCCCACGGACAACATCTTTATCAGCACCAACGTGCAGTATTTGGACCTGGTATATGAGCAGCTCCCTGATGTTGACGACTATCATATCCTTGAAGAGCCCCTCAGGCGCGGCTCGCTTGCCTCAGTGGTGTGGGGCATGGTTTTCATGATGCACATCGATGCCGAAGCAGCAGTTTTGGTGACCCCATGCGACCAAATGATCGTAGGTGAAGAAGTCTTCAAACGTGAGATGCTCGAGGGTCTCTCATACGTGTCACGTCACGACAACCTCGTAGTCGTCGGAGTCAAGCCCACACGCCCCGAGACTGGCTACGGCTATATTCAAAAAGGAGTAGCCACAGAAGACACACGAGGAGTATATAGGCTAAAGACATTTACCGAAAAGCCAGCCCTTGCTTTCGCGCGTCTCTTCGTAGACGAAGGAGATTTCCTTTGGAACACAGGTCTGCATCTCTTCAAAGCCAAATACTTCCTACAGCAGATATATGACCTGCTACCCGAATATCAGATAGCCATACCGCGACTTATGGCAGACGCAGAGAGTGATGACGTCAAACTCGCCCCCGACGTCTTCATGATGCTACCTCGACTGGGACTCGACGGAGGCGTGCTCGAGCGCAGTTCCAACGTATGCGTGCTTGAGAGTACTTTTGGTTGGAGCGATTTGGGCACATGGGGCTCGCTTCACGAAGACGGACAGCAAGATGCCATGGGTAACGTTCTCGTCGATTCTGAGGCAGACTTCTATGACTGCACCGACAATACCGTACGCTTGCCTCAGGGGGTACGTCTGGTTGCAAAAGGTCTTCACGATTTTGTAATCGTACAGGAGGGCGACACATTACTCATATGTCCGCGCGCCGATGTGACCAGACTGGCACGCGAGCACAAACTAAACCAAAAGCGAGATTAGAGCTGTGCCCTAATCTCGCTTGCTATCTGTCGGAATTCATTGTCCGTGAGCTTTAGAGTCTCACTGCCGAACCTCATATCCCTCTCGCTTTGCATTGGTACGAGGTGAATATGAGCGTGAGGCACCTCGAGCCCCAATACACACTCTCCCACCTTGACACAAGGGATAGCCTTCTTGATGGCGAGGGCAATCCGCTTGGCAAAGACCTGCATAGCCGCAATTTCTCGGTCGCTGAGGTCAAAGATATAATCCACCTCCCGCTTGGGTACTATGAGCGTATGCCCCTTCTGGAGAGGGTTGATGTCGAGAAAAGCGAAGAACTCTTCGTCTTCGTCTATCCTATAGCAGGGAATCTCGCCTGCGATGATACGTGAGAAAATAGTCATAGCTCCAGAGTGCGTGTATTAGAGATCATAAGATATTGAAGTGACTTCAAACGACATCTCGCCGCGCGGAGCCTGAATTTTGGCTGTATCACCGACACGCTTTCCCAGTAGTCCCTGAGCTATAGGCGTCTCGACCGAAATCTTGCCAGCTCTAAGGTCTGCCTCAGTAGCAGAGACGAGCGTGTACCTCATTTCAGCCCCAGTAGCCAGATTTTTCAGCCCCACCGTAGCCATGATCTGTACCGTCTCCATGTCCATATTGCGAGTGTCGAGGATTTTGGCATCCATGATAGTCTGCTTGAGCAGAGCAATCTGCGTCTCAAGTTTGCTTTGCCACTCTTTGGCGGCATCGTACTCTGCATTCTCGCTGAGGTCTCCCTTGTCGCGTGCCTCAGCGATAGCCGCGCTTGCAGCGGGGCGGTCCACACTCTCCATGTGCTGGAGTTTGGCTACGAGTTCATCGTAACCCTTTTGTGACATGTAAGCCATTTCTTCAAATTTGTTATATGTATTGTTTATAATAATGTTAGTTCAAAAGATTCTCATCTTTCACACGGCACGCAAAAAATATAGAATTCCGACCCATGTCTGGAGTCAGAACCCTAATCATGTCATTTCGCGTACTTGCCACGTCTTGCACTGCAAAGGTACGACTTTATATTGAAACAAGGAAACTTTGCGTGATAATTTTGCATTTTTAAAATTAAAAAATGTTGAACCACAGAAAAAATACAATTTTATTGCTAACTTTGTAGGCAATTTGATGTTTTAAAACACTTATATTAAGTTTTCAAGATGAATGTAATTACCAAGACCGTGTCTCTGCCTGATGGTCGCACTATCAGCATCGAGACCGGAAAGTTGGCCAAACAAGCCGATGGATCCGTGATGTTGCGCATGAACAACACTGTGCTCCTGGCCACTGTCTGTGCCGCCAAGGATGCTGTCCCTGGCACTGATTTCATGCCCCTACAAGTAGAGTATCGCGAGAAGTACAGCGCAGCAGGTCGCTTCCCCGGAGGTTTCACCAAGCGCGAGGGCAAGGCAAACGATGAAGAGATTCTGACCTGCCGACTCGTAGATCGCGCACTGCGCCCGCTCTTCCCCTCCAATTATCATGCCGAGGTCTACGTCAATGTCATACTCTTCAGTGCAGACGGTGTAGATATGCCCGATGCCCTCGCAGGCTTTGCCGCCAGTGCTGCCCTAAGTTGCAGCGACATTCCATTTGAGGGTCCTATCAGCGAGGTGCGAGTAGCCCGTGTAGACGGTGAGTTTGTCATCAACCCCACATACGCCCAGCTCCAGAAGGCAGACATGGATCTTATGGTCGGAGCCACAGAGGAAAACATAATGATGGTTGAAGGCGAGATGAAAGAAGTTCAGGAGACCGATTTGCTCGCTGCACTCAAAGCAGCCCATGAAGCCATCAAGCCGATGTGTCAGCTGCAGAAAGAGCTCGCCAAGGATCTCGGCACCGACGTCAAGCGAGAATACTGTCACGAAGTCAACGATGACGAGCTGCGCGAAGCCGTCAAGGTTGCATGCTATGACAAGGCATACGACGTCACCAAGCAAGGCTTAGAGAAGCACGCACGTGCCGAAGCCTTTGAGGCGATACGCGAAGATTTCAAGGTATCATACGCCGAGGCTCACACCGACATGACTGAGGAGGAGCTCGCAGAGAAGAACACCCTCATAGACCGCTACTACCACGACGTTGAAAAGGACGCCATGCGTCGCTGTATCCTCGACGAAGGCATACGTCTCGACGGACGCAAGACCGATGAGATACGCCCCATCTGGTGCGAAGTCAGCCCTCTTCCCATGCCTCACGGTAGTGCTATTTTCACACGCGGTGAAACCCAGTCTCTCTCTACTACTACCCTCGGTACCAAGCTTGATGAGAAGATGATAGACAACGTCCTTGACAAGAGCTATCAGCGCTTCCTGCTCCACTACAACTTCCCACCTTTCTCTACAGGCGAAGCCAAGGCACAGCGTGGCGTAGGCAGACGTGAGATAGGACACGGCCATCTAGCATGGCGCGGTCTGAAGGGACAGATACCAGCCGACTACCCCTACACAATCCGCGTAGTCAGCGACATACTCGAGTCCAACGGTTCATCATCAATGGCCACCGTATGTGCAGGTTGCCTATCATTGATGGACGCCGGAGTGCCCCTCACCGCCCCCGTCAGCGGCATAGCCATGGGTCTAATCAAGAACCCCGGTGAAGACAAATATGCTGTACTCTCGGATATCCTCGGTGACGAAGACCACCTCGGTGACATGGATTTCAAGACCACCGGCACCCCCAACGGTCTCACTGCCACACAGATGGATATCAAATGTGATGGCCTAAGCTATGAGATACTTGAGAAAGCTCTGATGCAGGCCAAGGCAGGTCGTGAGCATATCCTCGCTGAGATGCTCAAGACCCTTGATGCTCCACGTCCAGAGCTCAAACCCCATGTGCCACGCATCGAGCAAATGATTATCCCCAAAGAGTTTATAGGTGCAGTCATAGGCCCTGGCGGTAAGATAATACAAGGCATGCAGGAAGATACAGGTGCCACGATTACCATCGACGAAGTCGACGGCGTAGGCAAGATACAGGTGTCCGGTCCTAACAAGGAAAGCATCGATTCTGCACTAAGCAAGATAAAGGCTATCGTAGCTGTGCCAGAGGTAGGAGAGGTCTACGAAGGTACTGTACGAAGCATCATGCCCTATGGCTGCTTCGTAGAGTTCATGCCAGGCAAAGACGGTCTGCTCCACATCTCAGAGATCGATTGGAAGCGTCTTGAGACTGTCGAGGAGGCAGGAATCAATGAGGGCGACAAGCTCCAAGTCAAGCTCGTAGACATAGACCCAAAGACAGGCAAATACAAGCTCAGTCGCCGCGTGCTAATCGACAAGCCCGAAGGCTACGTAGAGCGTGAGCGTCGACCACGTCCTGAGCGTTCCGAGCGTCGACCACGCCCTGAGCGTGGTGAGCGCGGCGAGCGTCGTCCACGCCCCGAGAGTCCAGCACCAGCACCAGAAACAGAGGTAGAGGCATAAGCCCACCTCTGTCTCCGTGCTACATATGTACATATAAATAAGGTATCCAAGTTTCGCAGATGAGTGAAACTTGGATACTTTTTTCTATATCGCGTCCCGATATTCCCGTTCAAGCGTCGATATTGGCAAACGTAGCGTTCTGCTCGATAAACTCACGTCGCGGACCTACATCCTCGCCCATCAGCATAGAAAATACGTAGTCAGCCTGCGCGGCATCATCGACTGTAACCTGCTTGAGCAAGCGACGCTCAGGATCCATCGTTGTCTCCCACAACTGCTCAGGATTCATCTCACCGAGACCTTTGTAGCGCTGCGTATGCACGCTGTCCTCCTTTCCAGCTCCATAGGTCTGGATAAAGCGTACACGATCCTCCTCCGTATAGCAGTACTCCTCGTTCTTGCCTATGGTGCAACGATAGAGTGGCGGAGTAGCAATGTAAAGATGCCCGTTACGAATGAGCTCAGGCATATAGCGATAGAATAGCGTCATGAGCAGAGTGTCGATATGCGAACCGTCGACATCAGCATCGGTCATGATGATGGTCTTATAGTAGCGCAACTTGTCATAGTTGGCCTCCTTCGAATCCTCGCCCAAGCCAAAGCGCACACCGAGAGCCTGGATGATATTGTTCACCTCCTCATGCTCGAAAGCCTTATGCCACATGACGCGCTCCACATTGAATATCTTACCGCGTATAGGCAGTATCGCTTGGAAGTGACGATTACGACCCTGCTTGGCACTACCACCAGCCGAGTCACCCTCGACGATAAAAAGCTCGCAGTTGGCAGCATCCTTGTCCGAACAGTCTGCCAGCTTGCCTGGCAGTCCACCACCAGCCATAGGAGACTTGCGCTGCACGCTTTCACGAGCTTTGCGGGCAGCCACACGCGCAGTAGCGGCGAGAATCACCTTGTCAACGATAAACTTTGCCTCGTGAGGGTGCTCTTCGAGATAGTTCGTGAGAGCTTCGCCCACAGCCTGTTGCACAGCACCAGCCACCTCACTATTGCCTAACTTAGTCTTGGTCTGACCCTCAAACTGAGGCTCTGCCACCTTGACCGAGATGACCGCCGTCAGACCCTCACGAAAGTCCTCACCGCTTATCTCCACGTGGTTCTTAGCCAGCTTCTCAAGCTCCTTGGTACACTGCTGCTCGGCGTAAGACTTGAGCGTACGAGTCAGAGCAGTACGAAAACCCTGCAAGTGCGTGCCACCCTCAATAGTATTGATATTGTTGACATAAGAGTGGAGGTTCTCCGAATAGCCCGTATTGTACATGATAGCAATCTCAATGGGCACATTCTGCTTCTCAGTATTGAGATAGATGACATCGTTGATGAGATGAGTACGTGTAGAGTCGATATAGCGCACGAAGTCTCGCAGACCTCCCTCGCTGTAAAAAACCTCGCTGCGCACCCCCTCTATGCCAGCAGCCTCATTCTTGTCGAGGCGTAGGTCAGTGAGAGTGATATGAATGCCAGCGTTGAGGTAAGCCAGCTCGCGCATGCGGTTGGCCAGAATATCGTATTCGTACTCCGTGGTAGTGAATATGCTTGCATCAGGCCAGAACTGCTGGCGAGTGCCGCGAATGTCAGTTTCGCCCACCACCTTCACGGGGTAGAGCGGCTTGCCTTTCTCGTATTCCTGCTGATAAATTTTGCCATCGCGAAACACCTGCGACGACATATGTGTAGAGAGCGCATTGACGCAGCTCACACCTACGCCATGCAGACCTCCGCTCACCTTGTACGACCCCTTGTCAAACTTACCGCCAGCGTGGAGCACGGTCATGACCACTTGCAGCGCGCTTACGCCCTCCTTCTCATGAATATCTACAGGTATGCCGCGTCCGTTATCCTGCACGGTAATAGAATTGTCAGCATTGATAGTGACCTCAATGTGTGTACAATATCCCGCCAGAGCCTCGTCGATTGAGTTGTCGACAGTCTCATACACGAGGTGATGGAGACCTTTCTTGCTGATATCGCCGATATACATGGCAGGGCGTTTGCGCACAGCCTCAAGCCCCTCAAGCACCTGAATATTGGAGGCACTATAATTGGATTTGTTTTGTGTAGTATCTTCCATTTCGTCCATTAATATTATCTCTGCAAAGATACGAATAAGTGAGCGGAAAAGCAAATAAATCTTGTTTTAATTTGCTTTTCCTGAACGAGAGTATTACATTTTGCTCGTCGACAAAAGTAGAGTGAAGTACTACTTTGCGATATGCTATCGAAAAGATGGATGATGAAAGGAGACGCTACTATCAAAATATCACATCTTCTCGCACACGATGAGGACGTGTTGCCCCTGGCTTAGGGTGGTGGCAAAGATGTATTTGTCGCCACCTTCTTTTATCTTTAGCCGACGGCGGAGAGATTCCACGGTACCAGGGAAGTTGCGTATGGTGAGGTTAGCTTGTGGTGTGGTGGACTGCAGCTGTCTGATGCTGTGTTTGTCAAACAGGCAGACTTGGAGTACACAGAACCTCCGTCCGGGGAAGTGAGGGATGGGAGTGTGGCTTGTGAAGAGGTTGCTGTGGGAGTGGAGTTTGTCTGTGTGGTAGGTGTGGCAGAGAGAGTCTTGTATGCCCCCTTTGAGTATGCTGGCATTTGGCTCGTAGAGGTACTGGGCAGGGGATAGGGCGAGTGTAGGGGCTGGGTGTGAGTCTGTACTGGCGGAGTAGACAGGTTGGTCGGTCTGTAGGTTTGCACAGATGATTTGGGGAGTGGCGTTGACCTGGCGAGTCATGACGAGGAGGAGCTCTTTGCATTCGCCTTTGACGCTGACGACGTGTATCTGAGCGATGCCGCTCAGTAGATTGAGGGTGTGACAGATGTCAAGCATAGGCGAAAGCTTGATGATGGTGTAGGGAGCGATGGTGCGCAGGTGGTCTTGGAGCTCGATGATATTTGGGGTGCAATCTGCGAGGGCAATGGTCTTTCGGCCGTGGAGATCGCGGCGTGCAGGGTCTATGATGGTGAGAGTGTGAGACTGGTAGTAGTGTGTGGCATCGGTATTGTGTATATGGGCGTGTGGCAGTCCGAGGAGTGGCATATTGTGGTGGGCTATGTGGCAAAGTGAGGGGTCTAGCTCGATATAGTGTGCGTGCTGGAAGTGTGGAGCAATGTAACTGAAGTCTACACCGTAGCCTCCAGTGAGGTCAGCCATGCTAATACGCTGGCTGGGGTGGGGAAGGAGGTCCTGGACAAGTTGGGCTTTGTAGAGAGCAGTCTCTTGGCTGCTGCATTGCTCCATAGGGAGATGCGGGGGATACCACACGTCGGGGGTGGCCGCCCATCTGGGGAGTTTCTTGACGGCGTGCTGGCGGCCTTCGATTTGCTGCAGGCACCAGTGGAGGTCGATGCCTTGGGGGGCAGGCTTGAGGGCGAGCTCGCGGACGTCGTCGTCTATGTGTTGCTGTATGTATTCTTGCTCAGTCAATGTATTTGCTGTTTGTCGTAGTTGATTTGTGCTTTGAGCAGGTCGAGGGTGGCAAACTTGCGCTCACTACGTATGCGGCGAACGAATTCTACGGTGAGTAGCATGCCGTAGAGGTCACCCTGGTAGTCGATAAGATGTACTTCGAGGGTAATGGGGTTGTGGTCACCGAGGGTGGGGCGTGTGCCGATGTTTGCGAGGCCTTTGTATCGTCCTGCCCTGATTTCGTAGACTCCGTTAGGTGGTACGAGTTTGTCGGTAGGGATTTGTATGTTGGCAGTAGGGAAACCTATCTGCCGTCCTATCTGTTGTCCTGGGACTACGGGACCTGTGATGGAGTAGGGGTGGCCGAGTAGTTGGGTAGCTTCGGGTATCAGTCCCTGCTGTATGAGCTTGCGACACTGGCTGCTACTGGCGTGAAAGTCGGGGAGTTCGTGGGCTTGGACTATTTGTATGCCAGCTTCTTTACCCCATCTGATGTAGTCTTGAGGGGTGCCGCCTCCGTGTCCGAACTGGTGGTCGTAGCCCATGACGAGCGTGTCGATGCCGAGAGACTTGAGTTCAGTGTGCATGAACTCAGAGGCAGACTTTTGCATCATTTGGTGGTCAAAGTGGAGGAACTCAATGCGGTCTATGCCAGCTGCGTGGAGTAGCTGTTGGCGCTCCGCGTTGGTGGTAAGTAGCTTGGGGAGATCGTGAGGGCTGGTGATGCTTTTGGGGTGGCGGTCCATGGTAACGACCATGGATAGCTTTTGTTGTTGGTGTGCTAGCTGGAGTACTTGTTGTATGAGACACTTGTGGCCGAGGTGTACACCGTCAAAATATCCTATCGTTGCTACGTACATGGTTTTGTCTATCTCAAACGGAAAGCAACCTTTCCATTTCTCTGACGATGGGAAGGTTGCTTCTGTTTTGTTATATTTGTGCGTGTTGTCTCGTCGTTTACGCGAGTTTCTGTATGTGCTTTGCAAGTTTTGACTTGAGGTTTGCAGCCTTGTTGGTATGGATAATACCGCGCTTTGCAAGCTTGTCGAGGGCTTTCTGTACGCTGGGGTAGAGTGCTACGGCCTCGGCTTTGTCTGTAGTGGCGCGCAGACGACGTACCGCGTTGCGCATAGTCTTGGCATAATAGCGATTGTGGAGTCTTCTCTTTTGCTCCTGACGGATTCTCTTCAGTGATGACTTGTGGTTTGCCATTTGTGTTTTGTGTTTTTTGTTGTTAAAAATTGTAGTTTTTAAGCGGAGTCTGATGTGGCATGGCTTCCTGGCCTCGCACCTATCTCCTTGGGTCTTTGTAGCACGTAGGGGAATCGAACCCCTCTTTAGAGAATGAAAATCTCTCGTCCTAACCGATAGACGAACGCGCCGCTACCTTGCATAATTGCGGTGCAAAGGTATGACGTTATTTTGAAATATCAAAATTTTTTGAAGAAAAAGTGCCCTTTGTGGTGTTTTTTTGTGAGATTGCGCTGGTTTTGTAGGGGTTTTTGTGTATTTTCGTATCGTTTTATGGTAGGAACTCAGGGTATAGTGTTGCGCTCGGTGTGGGTGGCTGACAGTCGTCTGCTCGTGACTTTGTTTACGAGGGACTTGGGGGTTGTGTCGTGTGGGGTGAGGGTGTCGAAGTCTGCGCGCAGAGGAGGAGCGAGGGCTCTGTGGCAAGTTTTGTCGGTGGTGGATTTGGAAGTGGACTGGCGTGTTGGGCGTGATGTTCAGTCAGTGAGGGAAGCGCGTCTGGCTTTTGCTTGGGGGAGTATGACATTTCACCCTGTCAAGATGGTGGTGGTTTTGTTTTTAGGAGAGTTTTTGTCGCACGCGCTTAAGGGGGAGGGAGTGAATGAGCCGTTGTATGATTTCCTGCTCAATTCGTTACGTTGGTATGATGAGGCCACTGAGGGGTATGCATCGTTTCACTTGGTATTACTCATGAGACTTACACGTTTTTTAGGTTTTTGGCCTAATGTAATGGGTGTGGCTAAATCTGTGGTGAGTGAAGGTGATGTGTTTTTTGACATGATGAACGGATGTTTCGTCTCGTCGGTGCCAGCGCATGGGCAGTATCTGGGTGGTGAGGAGTCGAGGTTGCTTCCCGTGTTGTTGGGCATGGATTACATGCAGATGCATCGTGTGCGCTTGTCGAGAACAGAGCGCCGGCGCATGCTTGACGTTATTGTGTGTTATTATCGTCTGCATGTGCCGGCGTTTGGGGTGATTCGCGGTCTTGATGTGCTGGGTGAGATCTTTGATTGAAAACCTAACCTTATTCGCGCATGCGATTGAGCTCGTCTTTGGTGCGGCGTATGGCGGGGGTAGCGTCTACGCGTGAGATGATGTCTTCGTCGTCCATTTCTTCTGCTTTGTAGACGAAGATGTTGTTTCGACGGCGGCGCTGGTCTTTATCGTTGGAGCCGTAGTAGATGTCGCGTATGTCTGCGTGACGATCGTCCTCTTCACTGATTTTCTTGGCTTTCTCTTGCTCTCGCTGGCTCATGCTGCTGATGTTCTGTAGTCCGAATCCTGTGGCGAGGAGCGTAATCTTGACGCGGTTCTCGAGACTGGGATCAGTGGCAAGCCCCCACTTGACTTCGACTTCCTGATCAAACTTGCCCATGAAGTCATGAATCTCGTTCATCTCTTCCATCATGAGGGAGTCATGGTCTTTGTCGGCGCAGAAGTTGATGTTGAGGAGTATCTTCTTGGAGTTATAGATGTCGTTATGGTTGAGAAGGGGTGAATTGAGTGCTTCGTTGATGGCTTTTGTGACACGATTCTCGCCTTCGCCGAAGCCAGTTGACATGATGGCGACACCTCCGTCTTTCAGTACGGTGGTGACATCCTGGAAGTCGAGATTGATAATACCGTGCATGGTGATGATCTCGGCAATGGACTTGGCTGCGGTCGAGAGGGTGTCATCAGCCTTGGCAAATGCGTTGATGACGGTGAGCTCCGGGTATATCTCGCGGAGACGCTCGTTGTTGATGACGAGTAGGGCGTCAACGTGTTTAGAAATCTCTTCGACGCCATCGAGGGCTTGGTTGATCTTCTTGATGCCTTCGAACTTGAAAGGTATGGTGACGATGCCTACGGTGAGGATACCAGCCTCTTTGGCGCAGCGGGCTATGATAGGGGCTGCACCCGTACCTGTGCCTCCGCCCATGCCAGCGGTGATGAATACCATGCGTGTGCCGTCGGCAAGCATTTCTTTGATAGCGTCCATGCTTTCCTCAGCAGCTTGACGGGCTTTCTCAGGTCGGTTGCCTGCACCGAGTCCGTCGTTGCCGAGCTGGAGGTGGTTGGGGACAGCAGAGTCATCAAGTGCTTTCTTGTCAGTGTTGCATACGATGTAGGATACGTCGTGGATGCCTTCGCGATACATGTGGTTGACGGCATTGCCACCGCCGCCACCTACGCCGATGACTTTGATGATGCAGTTGTTGGTCTGTGGGAGGTCTACGAGGGGGAGTCCCATATCGAAATTCATATCCTGATGGTTGTCTGACATAATGCTTCTATGTTTTTACGGGTTGTGGGGGTTATTCGTCGGTGAGGGAGGCTTTGATGACTTCCCAAAGCTTGCTTGCAAATCTTTTCTTGTTGGCAGGTTTTGCCTCTTGGCTCTCGTTGTCGAGGTCTTGGCTCTCGTTGCTTTCTGGCGTGGGGTCAGGCTCGGTGGGGATTGATGGGCTGGGCTCAACAATGGTGCTTTCGGTGCGTACGCAGTTCTGGTCTCCGTGTACGAGGAGTGACATGATGGTGTACATACGTCCGTTGTCGGCTATGCTCTGACCACCTTTTGTAGTGACATCGCTGGGGAGACCTTTGGCGAAGCGTACGTGCTTGTTGTGGCTGGTATAATTTTGAAAGGCTTCAGCGAGTGAGCGCATCTGAGCTCCGCCTCCTACGAAGACTATACCCGAAGTGAGCTTTTCGATGTCTTGCTCAATCTGCTTCCAGATGTTCATGAGTATCTCTTCGGTACGGGCTTCGACAATCTCGCAGAGCGATTCTTCGTTGATGTCACGCTCGTGTGAGAGCTTGATGGTGTTGCTACGAGCCTTGTCGCGGTCGTTGAGCCATGCGCTACCCCAGCGTATCTTGAGGTTTTCGGCTTCGTCGTGTTCGACGGTAAGGCAGGTGGAGATGTCGTTGGTGATGTTGTGACCTCCGAGGGGGATGACTGTGAGTTTGCGCAGAATGTTGTTGGTGTAGATGCTGATGGTGGTGGTATCAGCTCCGATGTCCACAAGGGCGCAGCCAGAGCGTTTCTCGCTGGCACTGAGCTGGGTGTCGGCGAGGGTGAGGGGAGCTATGAGAAGCTCGGCGATGTCAAGTCCTGCTCCGCGTACGCATTTCTCGATGTTCTCGGACAGGGTGGTGCGGGCGACAACATTGAGGAAACGAGCTTCGAGTTGGTCTACCTGCATGCCTACGACATCGAGTACGGGGCGATTGCCAACTTTGTATTCTTGTGGTATGACTTCGAGTATCTTTGAGTCGGTATAGACGACGCCGCGGTTGGTGTCCATGAGCTGATCGATCATGCCTGCGGTGATTTGGGTCTTCTCGGCAAAGGTACGCTGTACAGGGTTGAGTATGGTGTGGAGGGACTGTCCGCCCAAACCTACGTATACTCGTGATACTGTGCGTCCGAGTTGGAGACTAATCTGCCCGAGTACTCGTGATATGGCTTGGGTGGTCTTGTCGATGTTGTCGATGATGCCTTTGCGTATGCAGTTGTTAGCACTTTCTTCCGAATAGGCGAGGATTTGCATGGTGCCGTCGGCAAGCCTTTGTCCTGCGATGGCGCGGATAGAGGTTGTCGCGAGCTCGAGGGCTACAATGATTTCTTTTTCTGATGCCATACTGTGTAGGTGTGTTTGAGGGTTTCTTGTTATCGTTTCTTGCTTGTTTCTGTGCGTGTACATACTACCTGGTCTGCAAAGCTTAGGTTGATTTCTTTATATTTGTTCCAGCCTACTTTGTCGAGTCCTTCTTTATAGAATATGGTGAGTCGGTCGAATTTCTCTTCCAGGTCGGTAGGGGGACCGAGCATGATGCTGTGGCTACCCGTAAGGGCGGTGAGAGATATGTGGTTGGGGTCGATGACGTTGACTTGCTGGATCTCTTTGTCCCAAGGGCTATGAGAGTTGAGATATTGTGCGAGGTCGAGTAGTACGGTGCGGGCTGTTTGAGGGGTGATGTTTCCTGTGGCGAGGCAGAGGTCGAGATCGAAGTCGCTGGTGGGGAGGACTTTGCCTTTGTCGTCCATGTAGTACTGTTGGCCGTTGGAGGCGATGATTTGTATGATGGGCTTGACGGGGTTTACCTTGACGCAGAGAATACCCTTGGGGGTGTAGTAGCAGAGCACAGAGTCTACGTAAGGGCTGGTCTTGACAGCCGTCTCGATATCGTTGAGGTTAATCTGCGAGAGTTTCTGCCCTTCGGGGTATATCTTGTGTTGGGTGATGATGTCTCTAACGTAATCTTCGGTCATGTAGCATGCTCTTGTGGTGTCGTTGAGGACAATCTTGATGCCGCTACAAATCTTGTCGTCGTTGCTGTGTGATAGTGTGGCAACGGCGAATATAAGGTAGCCGGCAACGGCAGTGAGCATCAGTATTTTGATGGCAGTCTTCATTTAGAGGGCTATAGAGGTGGTTATCTGTTGAGTATGTCAGTGATTTGTGGGGCGTAGTCTTCGATATCGCCTGCGCCGAGGGTGACGAGTACGTCGTAGTCTTTCTGGCGGACTATGTCAAGTAGCTGCTCTTTGTTGCACTTCTGCTTTCTGATGCCAGGGCGCAAGTTGTCATAGATGAGGTCAGAGCTGACACCCGGTATAGGCTGCTCGCGAGCAGGATAGATGTCCATGATTACGACATCGTCGAGTAGTGAGAGTGCGTCCGCAAACTGGGAGTAGAAGTCGCGCGTGCGAGTGTAGAGATGAGGTTGGAAGATGGCGCGTATGCGGCGGCCTTGGTAAAGCTGCTTGATACTCAGTATGCTTTGGCGTATCTCGGCAGGGTGATGGGCATAGTCTGAGAGGTATGCCATGTCAGAGCGGCGTATGTGGAAGTCGAATCTGCGGTCTACGCCCGAGAAGGTGAGCATGCCTTGGCGAATCTCGTCGGGGGTGGCTCCGGCTATCTGAGCCAGTGCCATTGCAGCGATGCCGTTTTCGATGTTGATAGCTACCGGTACACCGAGCTCAATGTGGGGTATGTTGCCCAAAGGCGAGATGAGATCAAAGGTGATACGGCCATCGCCTATTTTGATGTTGTCGGCGTGGAATTGACCCTCGTTGCGACTGTATGTGTAAGTGGTGACACCAGGCTGGGTGTCGGGGCGCATCTTCAGACCAGTGTGCATGACGAGGAATCCTTGGGGTTGTATCAGACTGCTGTATTTGCTGAACGACTCGAGGTAGGCTTGCTCGGTGCCGTAGATGTCGAGGTGATCGGCGTCGGTCGATGTGATGACGCTGGCCCAAGGGGTGAGCCAGTGGAAAGAGCGGTCAAATTCATCAGCCTCGATGACTACGTAAGGACTGTCTTTTGAGAGTATATAGTTCGTCCCGTAGTTCTTGGTGATGCCGCCTAGAAAGGCGTTGCAGTCTATGTGGCTCTGGTGTAGGATATGGGCTGCCATGCTCGATGTCGTGGTCTTGCCGTGGGTGCCTGCTACGCAGAGACCTTTGAGGGTGCGTGTAAGAGTGCCGAGAACTTGGGCGCGCTTTTGTAGGTCGTAGCCGTTGCTGCGGAAGTATTGGAGCTCGCTGTGATCCGTGGGTATGGCAGGGGTGTAGATGACAAGAGTCTCGGCTTTGTCCCTACATGGAGTGGGGATGAGGCTGATGTCGTCAGTATAGTGTATTTGTGCCCCTTCTGCCTCAAGAGCACGGGTCAGGGAGCTTGGAGTACGGTCGTAGCCGCCTACTGTGATGCCTTGGTTGAGGAAGTATCGTGCTATGGCACTCATTCCGATGCCGCCGATGCCAATAAAGTATACTGCTTTCATAGTGATTGCCTGTATGTCGGGTTATGTTTGTCGTTATTGAATGTCTGCTAATTTCAGGACTTCTTCAGCGATGATTTCGGCTGAGTCCTTGAGAGCCATGTCGTGTGCATTCTGGCTGAGCGAGGTAAGCTGAGCGTGGTTTGTGACAGTGCGCAAAGCGAGAGGAATGAGGGAGCTTGGGGCATCGGCGTCTTTGACAATGAGGGCTGCACCGCGGTTGACGAGAGCCATCGCATTGCAAGTCTGGTGGTCTTCAGCCACGTTAGGGCTGGGGACGAGGATGCTGGGCTTGCCGAGCATACATAGCTCGCTGATTGTGCTCGCACCTGCGCGGCTGATGACGAGGTCGGCTATCTTGTAGGCCTTGTCCATCGACTTGATGAAGTCGGTGACAATCATGTTGCTTGGAGTACCTCGTTCGGAGAGTGTCTGCCGTATCTGCTGACTGTAGTAGCCACCTGTCTGCCATAGAAATTGTATAGGGGCTTTCGATATGCGGTCGAGATTGGCGAGTACGCTTTGGTTCAATGTGCGAGCCCCGAGGCTACCTCCGACGAGGAGGATGGTGGGTATGGCAGGGTCGAGACCATACTCTTGTGCCGCTTGCTCCTTGGTCAGGGCAGGGTTGAGAAGGTCCTGTCGTATAGGGTTGCCAGTGAGGAGTATTTTGTCGGAGGGAAAGAACCGCCCCATGCCTTCGTAGGCTACACATATCTTGCTGGCTTTCTTGCCGAGACTCTTGTTGGTGAGGCCTGCGAAGCTGTTTTGCTCTTGTATGAGGCAAGGTATGCCGAGGTCGTAGGCTGCGTTGAGAGTGGCAGCGCTGGCATAGCCTCCTACGCCTACGGCTACTTGAGGTGCGAAGTCGCGTATGATCTTTTTTACTCTGCTTTTGCTGCGAAGGAAGTCCCACATCACTCCGATGTTCTTGAGTGTCCAAAGAGGGCGTATGAGACCTCGTACAGGGAGACCTATTATCTTGTATCCTGCGGCAGGTACACGTTGCATCTCCATGCGCCCCTGTGCACCTACGAAGAGTATTTCGGCTTGCGGATACTTGGCTTTGATGGCGTTGGCTATGCTTATGGCTGGGAAAATGTGGCCTCCGGTGCCACCTCCACTGATGATGATTCTTGGTTCTTTCATGACTCTGTTGTCGGATTGTTTGTGGTTTCTGTCCTGTCTTCTTGATCTTTCTCCATCTTTGCTGAGCGGCTCACGCTGAGCATCATGCCTATGTAGGCGCAGTTGACAAATGTACTTGTGCCGCCTCGGCTGATGAGAGGGAGAGGCTGCCCGGTGACGGGCATGGCTCCTGTAGCTACGGCCATGTTGACCATGGCCTGAGTGACCATCATCAGAGCCAATCCCATGATGAGGTATGTTGGGAACAAGGATTTGCATTTGTTAGCTATCCTATATGCGCGGTATAGTAGGAGCAGATACAGGAACATTACGAACGAACCGAATATTATGCCGCCTTCCTCGATGATGATGGCATAGATAAAGTCGTTGTCGGCGTGGGGGAGGTAGTCTCGCTCCACTGAGTTGCCTGGGCCTTTGCCGAGTATACCGCAAGTGCCTACGGCGATGCGTGCGTGAGTGACTTGGATGTCTTCGGTGATGTTGTATTGGCGTGGGTCTTGGGGGAGGGTGGTGTTTTTGTTGAGTCGGTTGACCCATGTGGGGACTCGGTGTATAGGACCTTCTGACTTTGCCCATTCGTCGAGGGTGGACTGGGGAATACTCTTGGCGAGAAAGAGTGCGCTGATGCCCATGATGGCTATGCCGCCCACTATCCATGCGAGACATTTGAATGGAGCTTGGGCAAAGAAGCAGATGGCGAGCATGACGAGGAAGATGATTGCTGCGGTACTGAGGTTCTCAGTGACGATGAGCATGAGGGTGAGGGCGATGTTGGCAGAGGCTATCTTGAAGCCAAACATGCTGGCACCTTTCTTGTCGCGGAAAGTGCTGAGCAGGAATGCAGTGGTAGTGACCAGTCCGAGTTTGGCTATCTCGCTGGGCTGGAACTTGATGTCGCCGATGCCAACCCAGCGTGCTGCACCATTGATTTTACCAGAGCAGAACGCCCAGATGAGTAGTATGTATGAGAAGAACATTATCACAATGCCGAGCAGTTTGTAGAACTTGCAGGGCAGCATGTGGAGCATCCATGCGAAGGCAATGCCGAGACCGACGAAGACGGTGTGGCGCATGACTGGTGCCCAGTACTGTCCTGAGGAGTATGTCATGTTGCTCGATGCGCTGTAGACCTCGATGATTGATATCAGGCATAGGGATATGAATATCATCCAGAGTACCATATCGCCCTGCATGAATCCGTTCTCTCTAAAATTTTCTCTGCTCCAGTTAGTCATTTCGTTCTTTCTTATAGTGTCTTAACGTAGTTGCGGAACTGTTCGCCGCGGTCTTCCATGTTCTTGAACAGGTCAAAGCTTGCACAGCAAGGGCTGAGTAGCACGGTGTAGCCAGGCCTGGCCATCTGCTTGCATGTGCGGACGCAATCTGCCATGCTGTGTGTGTCGGCCGTGGGGATACCCAAGGGGTCAAAGAAGTTGTGCAGCTTGGTATTGTCAGCTCCGAGGTAGACGATGCCGACGCACTTTTCCTTGACGAGGTCGCGTATGGCTTCGTAGTCGTTGCCTTTGTCTTTGCCTCCGATGATGAGTATGGTGGGTGTGGTCATGCTCTCGAGTGCATACCAGCAGGCGTCGACGTTTGTGGCTTTGGAATCGTTGATATAGGTGACGCCGCCTATGGTAGCGACCTTTTCGAGACGGTGTTCTACGCCTTCGAAGTCACTGAGGCTTTCGCGAAGTTTATCGTCGCTCACGCCTGCAATTCTGGCAGCTATGCCTGCGGCGAGAGAGTTGTACATATTGTGCTTGCCTCGGAGTGAGAGCGACTCCTGTTCCATGTTGAATGGGGTGGGTGTCTCTATGGTGTATGTACCCTCGGAGATGTAGCCTATCATACCGTTTTTGCTCAGTATGGAGAATGGGCACTTGTGCGACTTGATGTCGTATTTCTTGAGTTCAGCCTTGATGATAGGATCGTCAGCCCAGTAGACGAACGAATCGTCAGCTGTCTGGTTTTGTATGATGCGCATCTTCGAGTCAGTATAGTTCTGCATACAGTTGTCGTAGCGATCGAGGTGGTCGGGGGTGATGTTGAGCAATATGGCAACGTTAGCGCGGAAATCATACATGTTGTCGAGCTGGAAGCTGCTAAGTTCGATGACGTAGTGGTCATAGGTCTGTCCTTCGGCTATCTGAAGGGCGAGTGAGCGTCCGATGTTGCCTGCCAGACCGACGTTGTAGCCAGCGTTTTTCAGTATGTGGTAGATGAGGCTGGTTGTGGTGGTCTTGCCGTTTGAGCCAGTGATGCAAATCATGTGGGCTGTAGTGTAGCGGCCTGCAAACTCTATTTCGCTGATGATGGGTATGCCTGCCTGACGGGCTTTTACGACCATCGGCGCTGTGTCGGGTATGCCTGGGCTCTTGATGATTTCGTCGGCTGTGAGTATCTCGTTTTCGCTATGTCTACCTTCTTCGTATCTGATGTCGTATTTGTCGAGAGTGTCCTTGTAGTCAGACTTGATCTGACCCATGTCGCTGACGAATACGTCATAGCCTTTCTTCAGAGCGAGTACTGCTGCTCCTACTCCACTTTCGGCTGCGCCTAATATTGCTATCTTCATTGTCGTACGAGGATTTAACGGATTTTGAGTGTAACTATCGCGAGTGCTGCCATTATTATGCTTACTATCCAGAATCGAGTGGTAATTTTGCTCTCTAACCAACAGCCGTGTGGCCAGTTGAGTAATATCTTGAAGTCAGAGGGTATCTGGCCCGGCTTGACGCGGAACGCGTCGTGTATCGGAGCACGCTTGAATACGCGCCATTTCAGACCGCGACGATTGCCCATCTTTGCATAGCGTGTCTGTAGTATGACACTGACACTTTCGGCAAGGAATACGAAGCATATCACGGGTATGAGCAGCTCTTTGTGTATGATGATTGCGGTGACGGCTATGATACCTCCCACGGGGAGCGAGCCGGTGTCGCCCATGAACACTTGTGCCGGATAGGCATTGTACCAGAGGAATCCCACCAGAGCTCCCACAAAGGCGAGCAGGAATATGACGAGCTCTTCGCTGCCAGGGATATACATGATGTTGAGGTAGCTGGCCAGGGCGATGTGACTCGACACGTATGCCAGGATTGCCAGTGCTATGCCCATTATGGCCGAGTTGCCGGCACACATTCCGTCCATTCCGTCATTGAGATTGGAACCATTGCTGACAGCCATTACCACGAAGGTCACCATCAGTACGAAGAATATCCAGCCTGCTGCGGTGCGATACCTGCCGAGAAACGAGAATATATTGCTGTAGCTGAGGTTGTTGTTCTTGACAAAGGGAATGGTGGTGATGGTGCTTTTGACCGGTTCGCTCTTGTGTATGACGACTTCGGTAGTGCCTTTGTTGACGGTGGTGATGTTTTCGCGTATGACAGCATCAGGACTGAGCCATAGGGTGAGTCCAATAATAAGACCGAGTGATGCCTGACCTACGAGTTTGTAGATAGGGCGCAGTCCGTCTTTGCTGATGTTCATCTTTATGTAGTCATCGACGAAGCCGATGAGTCCGAGCCACACTGTGGTGCCAAGCATGAGGAGCATGTAGATGTTGCGCAGCCTGCCCAAGAGCAGACATGGTACGAGGGTGGCAATCAGTATGATGATGCCTCCCATCGTAGGAACCCCTTTCTTGTCTACGCCGTAGGGGTCGATACTCGCATCGCGTTGTGTCTCGCTGATATTGCGCTTTTTCATCCATTTGATGAAGTACTGGCCGAACCACATGGAGATAAGCAGGCTGAGCACGAGTGTGAGCAATCCTCGAAACGAGATGTATTGCCACATTCCTGAGCCTGAAATTCCGTAACTTTCGAGATATCTGAAGAGGTAGTATAGCACGGTTATAATTGATTTTTAAAAGGTTTGTATTCGATCATATGCCAAAGGCTTCGCGTACAACTTCGTGGTCGTCAAAGTGGTGTTTCACACCTTTGACAATCTGGTAGTCTTCGTGCCCTTTGCCAGCTATGAGTATGACGTCTCCGCTTTGCGCCATCATACAGGCCGTACGTATGGCTTCGCGTCGGTCTACGATGCTGAGAGTCTTCTGCATCTCCTCGCTATCGAGGCCGGCGAGCATATCGTTGATGATGTCCTGAGGCTCCTCGTTGCGCGGATTGTCGCTCGTGATGATGACGCGGTCGCTCATTCGTGCAGCGGCTTTTGCCATGAGAGGACGCTTGCCTTTGTCTCGGTTGCCACCAGCTCCGCATACGGTCCAGCATTGCCCGCGTCCGTTGAGCACCTCATTGATGGTCTGCAACACGTTCTCAAGAGCATCGGGAGTATGAGCGTAGTCTATGACTGCGGTGACACCCTTGGCAGAGCGTATGGTCTCGAAGCGTCCGTTGACAGGTTTCATCGCACTTATCTCTATGAGGGCCTCCTGCTGGGTGACGCCCATCATGCGTAGAGCTCCGTAGACGGCGAGTAGGTTCTGTACGTTAAACCGCCCTACAAACTGTACAAAAGTCTCGATTCCATCGAAGTCGAGATTCATGCCTTCGAAGCTTTCTTCGAGAATCTTGGCTCGGTAGTCGGCAGCTGCCCGTGTGGAGTAGGTGCGTATTGCAGCTTTGGTGTTTTGTACCATAAACATACCGTTGCGGTCATCTGCGTTGGTGACAGCGAAAGACTCGCGCGGCAGCATGTCGAAGAATCCTTTCTTGGCATCACGATAGTTCTCGAAAGTGCCGTGGTAGTCAAGGTGGTCGCGAGTGAGGTTGGTGAATATTCCCCCAGCGAAGTTAAGACCACCGATACGCCGTTGTGCTACGGAGTGGCTGCTTACTTCCATAAATGCGTATTGACATCCCTCGTCTGCCATTTTGCCGAGCAGACGGTTGAGGGTGATTGGGTCGGGAGTCGTACATTCGGTGGGGTAGGCCTTGCCATCGATATAGTTGCAGACAGTGCTGCACAATCCCGCTTTGATGCCCATACGGCGCACAATGTTGTAGAGCGTAGTAGCTATTGTGGTCTTGCCATTCGTGCCAGTCACACCGATGAGTTTCATGCGTAGAGTGGGATTGCCGTAGTATTGTGTGGCAAGCAAGCCTACCACGTCAGTGGTATTTTCGTATCTGATATATGTCACTTCAGGCTTTTTCTCTTCGGGGAGAGACTCACATACTATAGCAGTTGCTCCGAGCTCCAGAGCCTTGTCTATGTATTGGTGTCCGTCTGACTGAGTGCCTCGCATGGCTACGAACATAGTGCCCTGACCTACCCGTCTTGAGTCAAGCTCAATGCCTGTGATATCAATTTCGGTGTTGCCCACCACCTCAAGTGGGGTGCAAGCTTTTATCAATTCTGAGAGTTTCATACGACTACCTTTATTATATATAATAATGTGTCTATCCGAGATTAAGTATAATTGTAGAGCCTCGTTTGGCTTCAGTGTCAGGTGCGATGCTCTGTGATTTGACAGAACCAGTGCCCTGCAGGTTGACTTTGAAGCCGCGTTTCTTCAAGACGTATACCGCATCCTTCGCGCCCATTCCTCTGGTGTCTGGGACCCTGTTGTCGCTCACGCTATCTGCAGCACTGCGTCCGACCTTTACTTCGGGGGTAAACACGGAGAGCGAGTCGGCTGCCGATGAAGCGTCGCGCGGCTCCTGTTGTGCCATGACGAACTGTGATATCTGTCTGAACACAGGCCCACATTGTCCGCCTCCCGATGCTGGCAAGCCACGCTTCACGATACACACTATACAACTGTATTGCGGAGCATCGCTGGGATAGTAGCCGCAGAAGCTGACCATATATTTATGGCTGGCGTAGCTCCCGTTTTCGGAGAACTGTGCCGTGCCAGTCTTTCCGCTCACCTCAAAGAGTTTGCCACCATTGCCAGCCTTGCGTCCGAGCCCGATAGCAACGACGTTGTGCAAGCATTCCTGTATCTGTTTGAGCGTAGAAGGCTTGCAGATTTGCTCCTTTATGACTTCGGTGGGGAATTCGCGTATGATCTGGCCGTCCTCCATTTCTGCCTTTACGAAGCGCGGTTTGACCATGCGCCCTCCGTTGGCTATGGCGTTGTAGAAAGTGAGAGTGCTGATGGGTGGCAGCATAGTCATGTAGCCTATGCTCATCCATGCCAAGTCAGTATTGCTCCAGTAGCGTATCTTGCTGTTGGGCTGTGGTACGATAGGCTCGCCCTTACCTACGAAAGGCAAGTCGAGAGGAATGCCTACTCCGATACGGCGCAATCCATCGACAAAGTCCTGAGGATTGTTGTGGTAGTTCTCGTCAATTATACGGCTGATACCTATGTTGCTGCTCTGTTCGAGTATCTGCGACACCGTCAGCACACCATAGCCGCCCCGACGCCAGTTGTGGTCTTTCATGGCACGTCCGTGCATCATATACACCCCTCCCGCACAATCGCGCGTGGAGTGCATGTCGACTTTGCCATCGTCGATAGCCACCATCATGCTCGCGGTCTTGAACGTAGAGCCAGGCTCCATCAGATCGCTTATCGCAGAGTTCTTCTTCTCGTAGTACGAGCCGTCATCACCCCGGTGCATATTGACTATGGCTTTGATGTCGCCCGTCTTTACCTCCATTACTATAGCGATACCTATCTCACCGTTGACATCGGGCTCCTGCAGTTTGCTCACAAGAGCCTTCTCTGCCATATCCTGTATGTCAACATCGATAGTCGTGAGCAGGTCGTGACCATTGACGGGCTCTTCGTCGATGATAGTCACACGACGATTGCGAACCTTCATGCGGTGGCTCACCCCGTTCTTGCCTCGGAGTATAGAGTCGAAACTCAGTTCAAGCCCGTTCTTTGCTGCGTCAGAATCGCGCCACAAGTCACCAATCGTGCGGTAAGCCAAAGATCCATACGGGTGTTTGCGCTGCATGGACACTTCGGCATAGAAACCACCTTTGAACGAAGACTCGCGCAAGAGCGGCAACTTCTTACACTCCTTATATTGTATATATGTGGCATGGTAGGGATAGATGCGCCATGCGTGAGAGCGTCGCCTCTTGCCATCGAGCAGGCGTTTGCGGAACCATTGTGCATCACGGTCAGGGAAAATGCGTGCCAGTCCCTCCGAGATACTGTCGAGCTTGAGGTTGAACTCAGCATCGCGCCACTCCTGCGCCTTGCGTCGTGCAGTCGTGTCCTTGTCGATGACCACATAGTCCATATACATACGATATTCGGGCACCGAGCCAGCCATGAGTCGGTGTTTGCAGTCATAGATGTTGCCACGAGTGGCCGGCACTTCGAGGTTCTCGCGCACGAATATCTTGCTGACTTCGGTCCAGTATTCCTGCTGCGAGGTCATCGTATAGGTAGCTTTTCCGAGAATGTACACACTTATGAGCCCCATCAGGATACAGATGATGAGGAAACGTTTCACAGAGTTTTTCTTGTCAGGAAGCATAGCGTTGTCAGAGTGAATTTTGGCAGGTTTATTTGTTGTTGGTCTTTATGGTGGTCTGGAATGGAGGCACGATGCTCACTTTGAGCGTGCTGTCGCCAAATTGTTTCAGAGCCTTCTCGATCTGGCTCTGGCGGGTGCGCAGCGTAAGTTCGCTGTTGCGCGTGAGACTGCGAAACTTCCAATCTTGAAGATCAGAGCGGAGCTGTTCGTGCAGAATTATTTCCTGCTGTGCCTGATATCTGTTGGTTATGTAGAAGATGACGCCAAAGGCGATGAGCAGTATGAGCCATATCTGTTTCTTGAACCACTGGCCGTCAATGCTCATCTGGCGACCCACCTCGCGTATCTGTCTGAGCGTGGTCTCGTCAATCTTCAAGTTCTTGTATTGTTTCTTGTTCTTTGTCATCTCTTCTCGGCGATTCTAAGTTTTGCAGATCTGCTTCTCGGATTTTGCATCTGTTCGGTCTCGGTCGGAACCGTCACCCCCCTGTTGACATCCCGGAGTATCTCTTTGCGTCGCCCGAACAGAAGCTCTTCGTTGGAGACTGGCGAGTGAGTCGGCGGAGGAGCGATGGAATAGCCGTTTTTGATATGGTTTTTCACTATCCTGTCCTCGAGACTATGATAAGTCATGACGACGAGCCTGCCGCCAGGCCTGAGCAGTCGGGTAGCAGCATCAAGCATCTCCCTGAGCACCCTCATCTCACCGTTGACCTCTATCCTGAGAGCCTGAAACACACGTGCCAGATCCTTCTTTTCGCGGTCTTTACCCAAGAGAGGGCTCACTATATTAGAGAGTTCTCCAGTGGTTTTTATATCAGAAACAAGTCTGTTTTTTACTATAGCCGAGGCTATACGCCGACTCTGACGCAGTTCTCCGTATGTGTAGAATATCTCTGCGAGCTGCTCCTCGGAGTAGTCAGAGAGAATCTTCTGTGCAGTCAGCGAACCCCTCTGGTTCATACGCATGTCCAACGGAGCATCATATCGGAACGAAAATCCACGTTCCGCCTCGTCGAGGTGGTGACTGCTCACGCCGAGGTCAGCAAGTATGCCATCCACCTCGTCCACGCCATAGTACTGCATCCAGTTGCCCACGAAGCGGAAGTTGCTTCGAACGAACGTGAAGCGTTCGTCAGTCATAGCCCCATTCATGGCATCAAGATCCTGGTCGAACCCATAGAGATGACCTTTGCTGCCGAGCAGACTGACTATCTCCCTGCTATGCCCCCCTCCGCCGTACGTCAGGTCGACATACGTGCCGTCAGGACATATATTAAGTCCGGCGAGACACTCATGCAGCATCACGGGTATATGGTAGCAATCGCAATTCATAGATGGGCAGTATCAGTATCAAGTCCAGTTTTTGCATCGTCAGCCATGAGCAGCTCCAAGCCCGAAGCCAAAGCCTCCGTATCCTCAAGTATCTGTTCAGCCTTCTGGCGGTTCCAGATTTCGATAGTGTCGTCCATGCCGATAAAGCGCACATCATTGCCGAGCCCTACAGCATCACAATAGCGTCGCGGTATGAGTATACGCCCGTTACCATCGATAGTGATGCTCTCCGCTCCGGCCACAAAACCACGCAAGGCAGCACGACCGTTACGGTCAAAATGGCTGGCACGTCTGGCTACCTTATCCACCTGCTCGTTCCAGACGTTCTCAGGGTAAAGCACCAGGCATTGCTGGAATATGTCACGTCGCAGTATCAGGCCTTCTATCTCCTCGCGGAGCAGAATCTTTCGGAATGCCGCCGGCAGAAAGACACGTCCCTTTCCGTCCATTTTAGCATCGATGTTGCCTGTAAATCTCATGTGCGTGTACTATATATTCAGAATTTGGTGGCAAAGATATAAAATTCCCCACAATTCCCCACCGAAAACCACATTTATTTTAACTTTTACATTAAAAAACTACAAATCAGTATTCAAACGAGTGGGTTAAGAAAAAATAAGAAGTATATTTGCATACAAAAAAACTGCTATGAGCAAGAGATTAATCTTCTCGCTTGCACTCCTGAGCATCATATCATTCCTGTCTGTCACGCCAGCCGATGCAAAAAGACGGGTGCGCAACATCGTCAGACTTGAGACCACGATGGGAGTGATACGTATCAGACTCTCAGACCAGACACCCATCCACCGCGACAACTTCAAGCGACTCGTACAAGAAGGCTACTACGACGGCACACTCTTCCACAGAGTCATTCGTGACTTCATGATACAGGGCGGTGATCCCACCAGCAAAGGAGCTCCCAAAGACAGCCTACTCGGCGATGGCGAGCCAGGCTATACCCTGCCAGCCGAGATCGTATACCCCGACCTGTACCACCGCAGAGGAATGGTAGCCGCAGCTCGCGAGCCCGACGAAGTAAACCCCGAGTTCCGCAGCAGCGGAAGTCAGTTCTACATAGTATGGGGGCGCAAGCACAGTCCACAGGCCCTGAAGAAAGTCAGAGCAGCACTTATGGACAAGGGCATAGAGATGGATCACTTTATCGCAGACGCCTACGAAGTGACAGGCGGCACCCCACACCTCGATGGCACATATACCGTGTTTGGTGAAGTCATAGAGGGTCTCGAAGTCGTGCGTCGCATACAGCTCGAGGCAACAGATGCCCATGACCGCCCGTTGACAGACGTAGTCATAAAAAAAGCGACGCTCGAAAAGCGGTGACAGACGCAGCCAACATACTTAGCCAAGTATCCCGACATACTTAGCCAAGTATCTCCACATATTTTGCCAAGTATCCCGACATACTTTGTCAAGTATCCCAACATAATTTAATTCCGCCAACGGTTTTTTATAAAAAATTACATATCTTTGTACAGAGAAAACCCGTTATAAAGACAAAACATAGTTTGATGAGCATAGAATTTGTCGTAGTACTCGTGACACTTGTGGTGTGCTCCACGTCACACCTCATACTGACAGCAGTCCTGGCACTCTATGCCAAGTATCAGGTCAGATACCTGCCCTTGGCATGGATGATGTTTGTCTTTACCGTCATATCAGCAGTAGCAGCCTACGGCACACACGCCATAGTCATAGCCGAGCCAGGACTGATGCACCCCGACATGCTCTCCATGCTCGTCGTGAGTTCGTTTTTCCAAAGTTCATGTACCCTGGGAGTGACGATGCCCGGATTCCTCCAGATGGAGCGAATGCTCAAGTATGCGATACCGGCCTTCATCGTCATCATAGTCGGTTGGATTCTTGTCCATACCCTTGGAGTAGTGACCACCACGCTGACCATGGATCAACTTTTAGGCAACGTATTTTCCATAGATGTCCTATGGAGGTTATTCACCCTGGGCGTAGGCTTTTATTACTACATCAACATCATACGTTTGCCACGCATATTAGCCAAGCGCACCCGCATCCCCCTGTATCTGCTTGTTTATACAGCCATGATGGGACTCTCTGGCATACTATACCTGTACGTCTCAATATCCTATTCACCATACATACTATGCTGGTGGGTAATAGGCTTCACACTGGTCGACATGCTGTTGGTCTTCCCCGAACTTGAGAGCCTTGCCGAGCATCTCCTGCATGCCACGGCAGCCCTTGAGGCAGAGCGTCAGGTGACCAGCCAGATAAAAGTCAACCAGCAGAAAGAGATACAACGCGAGGAAGACTTCAACGAGATGAACCTCATGCGCTACAACAGAGTGCAGTACTGGATGCAAAACAACCGGCAGAGCTGGTGTAGCTACACATTCAACCGAGATATGCTCTGCGAGGAGACAGGCATAAACCGTCAGCTGCTGCTCCAATGCCTTCGCAGCCAGGGGCACAACAACGTACACGACTACCTCACCCTCTACAGAGTCGAAGAGTTGCGCAGACTCATCAAGACAGGCGCTCTGACCTCAGTACAGGAATGCGATATGGCAGGCTTTGGGTCAGTCAAGACAGCCCGTCTGGCATTCCAGAGAGTACTGGGTATAGACCTTGACGAATACATATCAGACCACCAATAAGCCGATGAAACCATACGCTTTAGTCACAGGAGCAAGTTCAGGCATAGGCTACGAATACGCCAAGGTATTAGCCGAACGAGGATACAACCTGATAGTAGTGAGCAACGAAGAGGTCATGACAGCCAGAGCCACACAGCTCCGCTCGCTATATCCATACATCGACATAGTACCGTGCGTCAAAGACCTCGGCACACAGTCAGCAGCCAAAGAACTTTACGAATGGGTCCATGAGCAAGGTCTGGAAGTAGAAGTGCTGATAAACAACGCAGGAGTATACCACTTCAAAGACTTTCTCGACGATACCGAGACATTCAACACCCTCATACTCAATCTGCACATGCACACCACAGCCATGCTCTGCTACTATTTTGCCAAAGACATGGTTTCGCGTCACAAAGGCTATATCATCAACATGAGCAGCATCACCAGCGATTACGGCATACAACGTCTCGCCACCTACTCCTCCACCAAAGGCTTCGTCAGACTCTTCTCGCGTTCGCTCCACATCGAGCTCAAGTCACAAGGCGTCAACGTCACCTGTGTAAGGCCAGGAGCCGTAGCCACTCCCCTGTACAATCTGAACCCCACATTGCAAAAGATAGGGCTCACCTTAGGCTTCATCATCACCCCACACCGACTCGCCAAGAAAGGCATACGAGCCATGTTTGCAGGGAAAAGTACCATTTCACCAGGCCTTTTCACCAAAATCCTCGGCTTGGTAGCCTATATCCCCATCAGCGTGCTCAAACCATTGCGAAGATGGGTATAGCCCCACCCAAAACGACCAACCAAACAACAAAATAACAAAATAACAAAACAACCACTGACATTGAACTGTCTGCTACTATACTACACAGGGACCTACAACACCCGCTACATCACGGGCAAGGTCAAGCTCCGTCTCGAAGAAGAAGGCTGGAACATCAGTACCTACGAGATAGATCCCCTCAACAACGAGCCGCTCGACTACACCCCCTACGACATCATCGGTCTGGGCTCACCCATCTACGGCTTCACAGCCCCATACGCATTCCTCCGCTTCATCAGAGCGCAGAAATTCCCACGCGGTCTGCGCGCCTTCATCTACAAGAACTCAGGCGAGTCATACCACGCCAACGACGCCTCGTCGAAGTATATCCTGCGCAAACTGCACAAAGACGGAGTAATCGTAGAAAACGAGTACCACTTCATGATGCCCTACAACATACACTTCCCCTACGAAGACGTATGCATACGCGAGATGCTCGAGATGGACAAGAAACTACTCGAGATACTCGTATACGAAGTCACCAACCGCATCCCTAACTGGCGCCCCTACAAAGTCTGGCCTCGATTAGTCACAGCCGTAGTATCGCGTCCGCAATACATAGCAGGCAACATCAACTCCTTTCTCTACAAGGTAGACAAAGACAAGTGCATCAACTGCGACATGTGTATCAAACGATGCCCCGTCAAAAACATATACCGCAACGAGCGAGGCGAGATAGCCTTCCACCATCGCTGCCTGATGTGTATGCGTTGCTCCTTCTTCTGCCCGGCCGACGCCTTCGACATAGGCTTTCTCGAAGACTGGGGCTGGCACGTCAACATCAAAGGCGGCTACGACTTTGCCCGAATAGAAAAAATGCCGTTGAAACCATATATTACACCCCAGACCACAGGATTCTTCAAGTGCTACATAGAGAAATACGACAACATAAACCGCAGGTATCGCGAACTCTTCGGCGACAAACCCGTGGTCAATAGGAATTGGTGAGGGTTGTTGTTTGCCAAACAACAAAACCACCCAACCAAACAACAAAACAACAAAACAACAAAAACAACCATGCCCCTCAACCTATTTGACGAATGCAAGATAGGCCCAGTGACGCTACGGAACCGCACCATACGCTCCGCAGCATTCGAGTCAATGGGCAAAGACTTCAGCCCCACACCCGAACTCAAAGACTATCACGTCAGCGTAGCCCGAGGCGGAATAGGCATGACCACCCTCGCCTACGCAGCCATCAATCGTAGTGCCATATCATTCAATAGCCAGCTATGGCTCAGAGACGAAATCGTCCCCTCGCTCCACGACATCACCGATGCCATACATGCTGAAGGAGCCAAAGCCAGCATACAGTTAGGACATTGCGGCAACATGACCCACTGGTTTACCGCAGGCTGTTTCCCCGTCGGAGCCTCCACAGGATTCAATCTCTATTCCCCCACCTTCGTCCGCGGTCTGCGCAAGAAAGAGCTCCCCATCATAGCCAAAGACTTCGCTAAAGCCGTAGAGCTATGCTACCAAAGCGGCTTTGACGCCGTCGAAGTACACGCAGGTCACGGCTACCTCATATCCCAATTCCTCAGCCCCTACACCAACCATCGCCACGACGAATACGGAGGCACACTCTCCAACCGAATGCGCTTCATGAGCATGTGTCTCGACGAAGTCAAGGAAGTCTGCCTCAAGCGAGGCATGGCCATGCTCGTCAAGCACAACATGGAAGACGGATTCAAAGGAGGCATAGAAATACCCGAATCCATCGAGATAGCCAAAGAGATAGAACGCCACGGAGCAGACAGCATCGTCCTCACCTCAGGCTTCGTCAGCAAAGCCCCCATGGCCGTCATGCGCGGACGCATACCCACCAAGACCATGGCACACTACATGCCCCTTCGCTCCCTGCCCCAGAAGATTGTAGTCTCACTCTTCGGCAACTGGATGATCAAGCAATACGATTTCGAAGAATGCTTCTTCCTCGAAAACGCCAAAAAGTTCAGAGCCGAGCTCAAGATGCCCCTCACCTACGTAGGCGGACTCGTCTCACGCCAAGGCATCGAGCGCGTCCTCGCCGCAGGCTTCGAGACCGTACAAATGGCCAGAGCCCTCGTCAACGACCCCGACTTCGTCAACAAGCTCAAGGCCGGCGACATCACCACGCGCAGCGGCTGCGACCACCGCGATTACTGCATAGCCCGGATGTACTCCGACAAGATGGTATGCTGCCACAACTGCAACGATATCCCAGAGCACCTATGGAAAGAACTCAGAAAGATAAAGTAATCATCATCACCGGAGCCACAGGCTCGATGGGCATCGAAGCCACACACGAGATGGCACGCCGAGGCTACACCGTCATCATGGCATGTCGCAACCCCCACAAGGCCGAGACCGTGCGCGCCCAAGTGCTCCAATCCCAGCCCACAGCCGAGATCGAAGTCCACCCCCTCGATCTCTCCTCGCTCGCCTCAGTACGCCAGTTTGCCGCCAACCTCCACGACCGGCACATCGACGCCCTCTTCTGCAACGCAGGTATCCTGGCGCACAGCCACACCCTCAGCCCCGACGGCTACGAGACAGACTTCGCCACCAACTACCTCGGTAACGCACTGCTCTGCGAGCTCATCGTCCCCCACATGCCCCAAGGCAGCCACATCGTCAACATGGTATCACTCACCACCAAGTACGCTCACATCAGCCCTGATTGGCCCCACTGGAAGCCAAGCCAGTTCACCCGCCTTGGCACCTACGGCAGCTCCAAGCTCGCCCTCCTCTACTACACCATCTCGCTCGCCCGACGCAATCCCCACCTATACATCAACGTCTCCGACCCAGGCATAGTAGACAGCAGCATGATCACCATGGGCAGATGGTACGACCCCCTCGCCGACCTCTTCTTCCGCCCATTCATCAAGACCCCCAGACAAGGCGTACAGCCAGCACTCCGCGCCCTACAAAGCACCGACACACTATGCTACTACGTAGGCAAGACAAACGCCCCCATCTCCAGCCGCTTCCAAAGCAGCCCGATGGTAGACACACTATGGAGCCAGCTACGCCAGATCATCAGCATATAACCAGCACATACCCCACCTCCACGACTGCAAATCAGCCCCATAACGCACATATTCGAAGCAAAAGCCGCAGATATACGCCACGATTCTTGTATTTTACAAAAAATTTTGATATTTTTGTGCGCTAAAAGTGCATATATGCGTAAGATACTCACAGCATTTTTTATTTCCTTAACCCTTTTGGGGCAAGCCCTTGCCTCAGAAGCAAGAGCCGATGTGCGTCACCGCAAGAAGCACATCAAGCCCGACAGCGTAGCCCAGCTCGCCGTACGCGACATGGGCAGAGCCGTACGCAGCACCATGAGTACGTCGCATCGCCCAGTCCAGATGCAAGTCGTAGGCAGGGCCCTCAAGGTACACAGCCCCGAGAGCCAGATGCTCCCAATCTACACCTCCGACGGTACCTTCTACATCGTCATGCGACTCAACAAGGGCACAAACTGGCTCAGCGGACTGCCCCGAGGCAAGTATCTCATCAACAACAGACAAATCATAATCAACTAACCCATATACATGGAAGACATAATTGAGAAAGTTCCTGTCGAACAGATCAAGTCAGAATTGACCCCCGACAGGTTTCTACGCACCACAAACAAAGGCGACAACCAGATATACATCGTCACATGGCAAGACTCCCCCAACACCCTTCGCGAGATAGGCCGTCTGCGCGAGATAGCCTTCAGAGCCTCAGGCGGAGGCACCGGCAAGAGTCTCGACCTTGACGAATTCGACACCAGCGACACCCCCTACAAGCAACTCATCGTATGGGACCCCGCAGAAGAAAAGATACTCGGAGGCTACCGCTACATACTCGGCACAGACTGGCAGATAGGCCCCGACGGACAGCCAGCCCTCGCCACCAGCCACATGTTTCACTTCTCCGAGCAGTTCATGAAGCAATACGCCCCCTGGACCGTCGAGCTCGGGCGCAGTTTCGTCACCAAGGAATACCAAAACGGCGAGATGGGCCGCAAGAGCATCTTTGCCCTCGACAACCTCTGGGACGGACTCGGCGCAGTCACCGTCATCGAGCCCAATGCCCGCTACCTCTTCGGCAAGTTCACCATGTACCCCTCGTTTGACCGTCGCAGCCGCGACCTCATCATATACTTTCTCAACAAGCACTTCCCCGACCCCGACCACCTCATCAGCGCCATCAACCCCCTCTCCTACGAGACCGACGTCACCGACCTCGACCAGCTCTTTACCGAAGCCGAGTTCAAGACCGACTACCGCATACTCAACAAAGCCGTCCGAGAGCGAGGCACCAACATACCACCCCTCGTCAACGCCTACATGAACCTCTCGCCCACCATGCGCCTCTTCGGTACAGCCATCAACAGCGGATTCGGAGCAGTCGAAGAGACCGGCATACTCATCGACATCGAAGACATTCTCCCCGAGAAGCGCATACGCCACATCGACAGCTTTGCCGCCGAGCACCCCGAGCTCATCGGCACCACCACCGAAAACAAAAAGAACTTCTACGTCCTGTCATAGCAAAAAAGCACACACGATAATGCACTGGGAGCAACTCCTGTCAAACAAACGCCTCGGTCAGGAAGGCCATCAGCAACGCACCGACGACCGCACCGAATTTCAGCGCGACTACGACCGCCTGATATTCTCAGCCCCATTCCGCCGCCTGCAAAACAAGACCCAAGTCTTCCCCCTGCCAGGCACCATCTTCGTACACAACCGTCTCACCCACTCGCTCGAAGTCAGCAGCGTAGGTCGCTCCTTAGGCAACGACGTCAGCCGTCAGCTCCTTGACAAGCACCCCCACCTCAGAGACACCCACTTCACCGAGCTCGGCAGCATCGTCTCCGCCGCCTGCCTTGCCCACGACCTGGGCAATCCCCCCTTCGGTCACAGCGGAGAGAAAGCCATCGGCACCTACTTCACCGAAGGCAAAGGGCAATACCTCAAAGACTACTACTGCCCCGAGACCCAAGACCGTCTCAGTCCCCAAGAGTGGTCCGATCTCGCCCACTTCGAAGGCAACGCCAACGCATTCCGCCTCCTCACCCACCACTTCAACGGACGCCGTCGAGGAGGCTTCGTCATGACCTACAGCACCCTCGCCTCCATCGTCAAATATCCCTTCACCAGCGATCAAGCAAGAGGCAAGTCCAAGTTCGGCTTCTTCCGCCAGGACATGGACAACTACAAGCTCATCGCCGACGAACTCGGCATACGCCAATACCCCAGTCCCCCCGGCTCCCTACGCTACGCACGCCACCCCTTAGTCTACCTCGTCGAAGCCGCCGACGACATCTGCTACGAAATCATGGACATCGAAGACGCCCACAAGCTCAAGATACTCACCACCAGCGAGACCCAGCACCTGCTCCTCTCATACTTCGACGAGCCCCACCAGCAGCAGATCACCCAGCGCATGCAGACCCTCGGCGACCTCAACGAGCAAATCGTCTACCTACGCAGCAGCGTCATCAATCTCCTTGAAAGCGAGTGCGTCAAAGTCTTCGTCGACAACGAGTCAGCCATACTCCAAGGCGAGTTTGAAGGCAGTCTCATAGACCACATCTCCCCCACACCCCACAGCGCATACCGCCAGTGCGAGCAAGTCAGCTTCGACCGCATCTACCATACCCGCGATGTCATGGACATAGAAATCGCCGGCTACAAAGTCATCACCGAGCTCCTCGACATGATGATCACCGCCGTCACCAACACCGACCTCGCCATCTCACGCCTCCTCATCAACCGCGTATCGAACCAATACGACATCAAAGCCCCCACCCTCTACGGACGCATCATGGCAGTCCTCGACTACATCTCAGGCATGACCGACGTCTACGCCATGGACATGTACCGCAAGATCAACGGAATGAGCATACCAACCCTCTAACCAACCCACCCCACCCACACACGATGGAACCCATAAGAATAATCAACGACAGCCACCACCCCCTCCCCACCTACGCCACCCTCCAAAGCGCAGGCATGGATCTCCGCGCCAACCTCGACAGCCCCATAGAGCTCCAGCCCATGCAGCGAGCCCTCATACCCACAGGCCTACGCATCGCCCTTCCCCCAGGCTACGAAGCCCAAGTACGCCCCCGCAGCGGCCTCGCCCTCAAGCACGGCATCACCGTGCTCAACACCCCAGGCACCATCGACGCCGACTATAGAGGTGAGATAGGCATCATACTCATCAACCTCGGCAGCCAGCCCTACACCATCACCGACGGAGAGCGCATAGCCCAGATGGTCATCGCCGCCCACGAACAACCCCAACTCATACCCGTCACCACCCTCGACACCACAGAGCGCGGCCAGGGAGGATTCGGACACAGCGGCATCAGATAGCCCCACCCCAAACAACCAAATAACAAAACAACCAAACAACAAAACAGCAAAACAACCACAGAAAAGCCTTGCGAACCCTACACACCATAATACTCCTCACCCTCGCCCTTGCCAGCACAGCCCAGACCCGACTGGACTACTTTCTCATGCAAGCAGGCCGACACCGTCTCGACGGCAACATCACCCAAGCCGTCATGCTCTACAACCACTGCCTTGAGATAGACCCCAACTGCCCCGAAGCCACATATCAGCTCGGCATCAACCACATCGGCATACGCCAAGACAGCCTCGGTCTCGACAAGATACGCCGCGCCACCCAGCTCGACCCAGCCAACCCCTACTACCTCGGCTCTCTCGCCGCCCTCCTCCTCCATCAAGGCAACGACCGCGAAGCCCTCACCGTCCTCGAGCGCATATCCACCCTCCAGACCAAGCGCACCGACATTCTCAGCCATCTCGCCGAACTCTACACCAAGCTCGACCAAGCAGACCAAGCCATCAAGACCCTCGACCGCATAGAGCTGATCGAAGGCAAGAGCCAAAGCCTCAGCGACGCCAAGTACGAGCTCTACATGCAGCAAGGCGACAGCATCTCAGCCTTCAGAGAGCTCGAATCCCTCTGCGCCGAATACCCAGCCGACATGACCTACCTCATACAAATGGCCTACAGATACCAGCAACGAGGCGACAACCAGCGCGCCATGCAAATCTACGACCAAGTACGCCAAGCCGACCCCACCAACATACACCTCCAGATGGCCATGCTCGACTACTACAAGACCAACCATCAAGACAGCCTCTACGCGCACACGCGCGATTCCATAATCCTCTCCCCCCACACCGACAGCCGCCTCCGCCTCAGCATGATGCGCAGAGTCATACAAGAAAGCGGCGTCGACAGCACCACCCTCCACACCATCACCCAACGCTTCGAGCAAATCCTCGCCCTCGACACCACCGACCTCGACACCTACACCCTCTACGCCGCATTCCTCGAATACCGCCAGATGCCCGAGACCCAGCTCCGCGACATCATGCAGCGACTCCTACGCGTACACCCCGACAACGAAGCCGCCACACGCTGGCTCATGCAGTACTACATCAACCTCAAGGACTACGCCGCCCTCGAAGAAATCTGTCGTCGCGGCGTCAACTATCACCCCGAAGAACTCACCTACGCCTACTTCCTCACCCTCACCCTCATAGAGCGCGACAACATCGATGAAGCCCTCCAAGTGCTCCAGCGCACCCTCTCCGCCGTCCAAGACCACCAGAACCGCCCCACCCTCGTCTCCGACATGTACAACATCATGGGCGACCTCTACTACCGCAAAGACCAGCAACGCCAAGCCTACCAAGCCTACGACGACGCCCTCAGCTACAACAAAGACAACGTACTCTGTCTCAACAACTACGCCTACTACCTCTCGCTCCACAACCAAGACCTCGACCGCGCCGAAGAAATGAGCTACCGCGCCATACACCTTGAGACAGGCAACAAGACCTACATCGACACCCACGCCTGGGTTCTTTTCATGCAAGGTAAATACCCCGAAGCCCAGCAATACATGGACCAAGTCGTCAGCCCCGACAGCAGCAGCCAGTCTCTCCTCGACGACCCCGACATCAGCCCCGTACTCATTGAGCACGCCGCCGACATCTCATGGATGAACTCCGACCGCGAGCGAGCCATACAACTATGGAACCTCGCCGTCAGCAAAGACCCCACCCAAGCCACCCCCCTACTCCTCAAGAAACAACGTCGACAAAAATACTACAAGAAATGAGACACTTCACATACATATTAACAACAGTCCTCGTCCTCGTCCTCACCTCCTGCTCCAGCACACGCAAGACACTCACCCCCACACCGCCCACCACCACCACCCAAATCTGGCAGCCCGACGAGAGCCTTCAGAGCCGAATCAGCCTCCGCCTCGCCACCGCAGACAAAGACATCACCCTCGGCGGCAACCTCAAGCTCAAGCGCGACGCCCTCATACAGATCAACCTCACCTACATCCTCGGCATCAACGTAGGCACCATAGAGTTCACCCCACGAGGCATCACCGTCGTGAGCCGCGCCACCCACCAATACGCCACCGCCACCTACGACCAGCTTAGCACCTACCTCAAACACACCATCACTTTCAGCAAAGTCCAAGACTACATCTGGGGACAAGGTCACGACATACAACGAGGCCCCCTGACCATCACCGCCGACACCCACCGTCCCCTCACCGACGGTCGCACCCTACCCACACGCTACCAAGTCAAGCTCCAGACCACCAAGACCCCCCTCACTGCCACACTCCAGACCACCAGCACCACCCACGTCCAGCCCACCGACATACAAGCCCTCACCGTCGACCAAAACCGATACCAGACCCTCACCATCGAGCAAGTCGCCCGAATGCTCATGACCATGATAAAATAACCCCTTCCAACCACCCCGCACAATGACAGCCAGACACCTCCTGCTCACCCTCGCCACCCTGCTGTTCACCCTCGCCCTCCCCGCCCAGAACAGCAAGAAAGTCCGCGCCCTCAAAGCCCAGCAGACCAAGCTCCAGAAGCAAATCAAAGCCAGCCAGCAAGACCTCGCCAAGACCAAGAAAGACGTCAAGCAGGGCCAAAGCCACATACACTACCTCGGCATACAACTCGAAGACCGCCTCGCCCACATACGCAACATGGAAGCCGACATGGACACCGTCGAGACCCAGATAGCCCAGCTCCGCCAGCAGATCACCCAGCTCGACTCCCAACTCACCGACAAGAAACTCAAATACACACGCGCCCTACGCATAGCCAGCCAGACCCCCAAAGTCAAGACCCCCATCATCTTCATACTCAGCGCACGCAACCTCACCCAGATGTATCGCCGCGCACGCTACACACGCCAATACGCCGCCTACCAGTACGACATGGCGCAGCAGATCATGCAGAAACAAGGCGAACTCATGGAGACCCAAAACAAATACCTCGAAGCCAAGCGACGCATGGTCACACTCGTCCGCGAAGTCATGTACCAGCGCAAGCAACTCAACGAGCAGCAGGTGGCCAAAAAGAAACAAGTCGAAGGTCTCAAACAGCGACAACAAGGACTCAGCAAACAAATCAGCGAGCAGCAACGCCAGCTCGCCAACCTCAACCGCAAGATAGACCAAGCCATAGCCTACGAGATAGAGCAGGCTCGCAAACGCGCCGAAGCCGAAGCACGACGCAAAGCCGAAGCTGCCGCCCGCGCCGCCGCCGAGCGCGCCAAGAAGCAAGCCAAAGGCAATGCTCCCAAGACTGCCACACCCACCCCCAAGCCCAAGACCCCTGCCACCACAACGTGGCTCACCCCACAAGAGCAGCAGCTCAGCGGACGCTTCGAACTCAACCGTGGACGCCTCCCCGTCCCCCTCACAGGGCAATACATGATAGCCGGACGCTTCGGAACCTACAACGTCCCTGGCCTCAAGAACGTCCAGCTCGACAACAAAGGCACCAACTACGTAGGCAAGCCCGGAGCCCGAGCACGCAGCATCTTCGACGGCGAAGTCAGCACTGTCTTCCAGTATGCAGGAACATGGAACGTCCTCGTGCGCCACGGCAAATACATCAGCGTCTACTGCAACCTCTCGTCAGTCATCGTACGCAAAGGACAGAAAGTCAACACACGCGACATCCTCGGCACCATCCAGGACGACGGCAGCGGCAACTGTGTGCTCCACTTCCAGCTGCGCAAAGAGACCCTGAAACTCAACCCCGAACACTGGATAGGGAGGTGATTTTTAAGGTTGTGAGGTTTTATGGTTATTAGGTTATAAGGTTATAAAAACAAAACAACAAATCCGCAAATATTTCAAAAAATGTTTGCGAGATAAGATAAAAAGTCATAAATTTGCAGCGCGAAACGCCTAAACTAAACTAATATGATGCTTGCAATACTGCAAAATAATGAGATAATAACTGCCAAAATATTTGGTGGTTCGAATTATTTTGATAGGCAGGCAGGCAGGCAGGCAGGCAGGCAGGCAGGCAGGCAGGCAGGCAGAATTTTGGTCGTATAGGAGTTGCGGCTTTAGGTGATTTAGACTTCTCAACCCTTCTTGGGGCAAGACATTGGCTTGCCCCAAGAAGGGTTGAGAAGTTTCGTATACATTATTTTCAAACAGACTTAATATTAATTTAAAAATACAAACAGAATGAAAAAATTTTTACTTTCTCTCCTTACACTTGTAGTGAGTGTGGGGAGTTCGTGGGCAGAAGGGGAGGTAGATTACACGCAAGGGTGGTACAAGGTGAAAAACAGTGGGTATTATTTCTATTATGGCGGAAGTGGAAACAGTCACAAGTATGGAGGTACCAGTTATGTGGATAATGCAGTCTTCTTCGTGTTTGAATCAGCAGGAAGTAATTCTTATTATTGGAAGGATATTTCTAACAATAGGTATCTGTATGTTGATGACAGCAACAATATCGTAAGTGCTGCGTCTAAGGATGAGTCAAACGATAAGTACAAGTGGTGCATTATCACGAATGGTTCTAATGTGAATATTACTACTCTTGACAATTATAACGAGGGTAATCCTACTAAAGTACTTGCAAGTGTCGGGGATAACGTATCAGGCTGGCTTACATTTACTGACGCCTCTTCGAGTCCCAACTCAAAGAACTTGACTTTGGTTCAGACAAATAAAATAACGGTTAATACAGGCGAGACACGTCAATTAAGTTCTGTCACCCAGAACGGAAATGTAGCCATTATAATGAATGGTGGTAAACTTGTTGTAGATGCGGCTCACAATACAAAAGTGTTTGTAGACCAGCCCAGCACTGTCGAAATCAGTGAAGGACAATCATTCGACGGCTCAAAGGTGCTGTCTAACCTTGCAAGTTTAACCTTAGATGGGTCAGGTACGGTCTCCAATGTTACGACTCGTGCTACGTTGACTCCAACGCTTGCATCTACATGGACAGGTATAGTGCAAGTGACAGGCACTATTGCTGAGATGAATCTCAACAACCTTGGTACAGCTAACTCCTACGTAGAGTTTAAAGGAGCAAATGGCTATTTTACAAGAGCTAATCCATCTGTAACCTATGTGCCTAATCTGATATTGACTGATAACGGCTCTACGATGGCGTTAAATTGCAATAATGGTTGGGATAAAGACGTACGTGTCTTTTCTGGTAGTGTGAGCGGTACTGGCACTATGACAAGAAACGATAAAGGTACTCATCAGAAGTTTGTCTTCTCTGGAGATGTCAGTGGGTGGACAGGTGCATTCAAGCATACAAAAGCAGATAATCAGGATCAAAAAAATTACACGACAGTTGAATTCAATGGTAGTGCTACAGAGATTAACGCTACGATTGCAGAAGCAGCGTCAAGCAATGGTAAATTGTGTGTGATTATATCAAATGATAATCCTGTAAATGTAAACAAGACTATCAGCAAGACTACCACCCTTGAACTGACGCTGTCAGGCACAGGCACTAAGACCTTTGCGGCCAACGTCAATGCCACAAAGATTACAGCTCCCGCAACAGGTGCCATTGGTATTAAGGGTGAATCTACAGTAATCACCACGGGAAGCATAACTACCCTGACTAATCTCGATTTGATTATTAGTGGTGAAGATCTGGCTGCAATGTCTACCGATGGAACTCGTACCGTAATCTCATGCTCTGGGGATAATAGCGTGGGGACAGTGACCCTCAACGGAGAAGAAAAGTATGTAGCAGCAGGAGTGACGTATGCGGCAATAAAGAATGGCAACAACATTGAGATCCAGGCTTGCGTAGAGCGTTCGACCGTCACAGGCAAGTTCGGTACCGTTTGTCTGCCTTATGATGCTACCACAGAAGGCGTGACCCTTTATTCCGCAACTGTCAATGCCAATCAGGTGGTTCTCGCTACAGTAGCTGGCAACGAGATTGAGGCTGGCAAATCATACATCTATTGTAGTACAGGTGCAACTCAGACCTTCGTCAAGAAGTCAGGTGGTAATACTGTAGCAGCTCCTTCAAATGACGGCAGTGAGCTCAAAGGAACATTTGCAGAAACACTCGCCCCTGTAGGCTCATATGTGCTTCAAACTATTAGTGATGTCCAGAAGTTCCGTGTGGTTGCAAGTGGACAGCAGCCAACCGTAGGTGCATATCGTTGCTATATAGAGACGGCAACCAATCCTGCACGCGAGATGAGTATCGAATTAGGCGAGGCTACTGGTATTGATGCCCTTAATGCTATTGTGAACAACAATGCAGAGGTTTGTGACCTTGCAGGTCGTAAGATGAATGGTCTGCAGAAGGGTATCAATATTGTGAACGGAGCTAAGATAATTGTGAAATAATAAACTATAAACCAACAATAGTACAACAATGAAAAAGAACTATATAGTGCCATCGACAGAAGTGCACAGCATAACCTCATTTAGCATAATATCAACAAGTCCTATTAATATAACAAATGATGAAACCGCAGGGCAGAGCATTGAGGTGGAAAGTCGTGAGGACAATGCTGTCTCAAACATCTGGGACAGCGAGTGGTAATATACTTCTCGTAGTAGAGAAGACTCGATAAGATAAGTTAGCAGGGCTACCCTCACGGGCAGCCCTGCTTCTCTATATTGTATTTGAAAAAAACTGTTGCAATCGTCTATTTCGCCAGCCTCTCTATCTTACACGAATGCTGCTTGGTCTCTTTGTCGTAGTTAATCCCTACGAGGAGGATTTCGCCAGTATACTCCGCAATCTTCGCAGGGTAGTCCTTCCTTCTGATTT
>CAMEQD010000008.1:0-68798 GCA_945932615.1 uncultured Prevotellaceae bacterium
GCCGCTTCTATCGCCCGATTTCGGAGCTTGACAATCAGGGCGGCTATGCTGACATCTTCCTGCGTCCGCTCCACGAGATATTCACCGACATGGAGCATTCGTATATCATCGAGCTGAAATACCTCAAGAGTCAGGCTTCGGAGGCTGAGGTGCGGGCAGCGGTGGAGCAGGCTAAGTCTCAGGTTTGCCGCTATGCTGATACGGTCAATGTCAACGAGCATATCGCTACGACCAGGCTCCACAAGGTCTATGTGGTATATCGCGGAGTGGAGATGGTGGAGTGCGGAGAGGTGAGGTTATGAGGTTATGAGGTTTTAAGGTTAATAGGTGATTACAAATCTGAATAAAATTTGGTTTTTATCGTTCTAATTTGTAACTTTGCATCTGAAAGAACAATCAAAACTTTATTTTTATGAGAAAATTTTTACTCTTTGTTTTTACGGCAGTCTTTTCTGCTGTGAATGCCTTTGCTCAGACTGAGCTGAAGGTGACGTTTCCTATGAATGAGCAGGAAAAGGTGAATGATTACTTTTCTACTTGGACAGGTGTTGACTCAGACGGCGGTATCTGGACATTCTCGGGATTTAGTAATTTTAACAATGGTTGGGATCATATACGTTGTGGTAGCAAATCTTCTGCAACGACAAATACTATAACTAGCCCAGTGTTTAGTGATGCTGTGACTTCAATTTCCTTTGAGGTCACCCAAACGGCAAACGTAACAAGTTCTAAACTTGAGGTACTCGGTGCTGATGGTAATTTGATTAGCGAGAAAGATGTCACTCTCGCTGTTGGTGATGTGAATGTCGTGCTCGACGGGACTAAGGGTGCTAAATATCAATTAGTCGTAGAGAGTGCAAAGGCCAGTAATGGTTCTACTCGCATAAAAAGCATCACGGTGACGAAGGCTGCCAGCGGGAATACTGCTGTAAAGCCTGCGTTGACCAAGGGTGGTGTGTTTACTACAAAGCCATACGATGTGGTGATTACCAACAATGAGGCTGGTGCTACGGTGTATTATACTTTGGACGGTACTGACCCAAGCAATGCGAGCGAGAACTTCACTGGCGAGAGCAAGACTGTACAGATAAATGAGAATACTACGGTCAAGGCTATGGCGGTGGTTGACGGTAAGGAGAATTCTGCCATTGCGAGCGAGACTTATACGTATGAGGTGAGCATAGCCAATACTCTGGAGACTGCCTATACTACTGCCGAAGCTATCGCTCTGATTGATGCTGGTAGCGTGCAGCTTAAGGATACCAAGGTGTATGTGAAGGGTAAGGTGAGCCAAGTCGAAGAGTTTACTGAAAAATACGGCTCGATTACGTATTGGCTCGATGACGATGCTTTCTGCGTGTATGGCGGTCTGAAGGACAATGGTGAGAAGTTTGCCAGCAAAGATGATATAAAGCTGGAGGCTGAGGTCGTGGTATATGGAAATATATTAAAGTATGGCGGTACCAAGTATGAGATGAACACAAACAACTGGCTTGTATCCTATACTGCTCCTGCCAAGCCTGAGCCTGTGCTGACTCTGAGTCCGTATAGCGTGTCTCTTGAGATTGGCGACGAGGAGGAGGTTTCATATACCTACAGCGGCGACGGCGAGGTGACGGTGACAAGCTCTGATCCTGAGGTGGCTACGGTTGAGGTCGTAGATGTCGATGTGACTGTCAAGGCTTTGAAGGCTGGCAAGACTACGATTAAGTTTGCGGCTGCGGGTACGCACAATTATTTGGCAAAGGAGATTAGCTATACGTTGACAGTGACTGAGAAGTTCGTTCCTGCTGAGGTGCCGTTTGCCTTCGATGGCGGCGTACAGGATGTCACCGCTGGCAAGGGCATGACTCAGACGGGTCTGGGCAGCGACTACAAGGCTTCTCCGTACTTGAAGTTTGACGGCAGTGGTGATTGTCTGGTGATTCAGATGGCCGGGTCTGCTAAGTATCTGCGTTATGCCATCAAGGGCAATAGTATCTCGGGCGAGACTGCCAAGTATGAGGTGATGGAGTCTGCCGATGGTGAGACTTACTCTCTGCTGAAGGATTACGATGCTGAGTCTCTGAAGTCTGAGCTTGACGAGACGCTGAATCTCAAGGAGGAGACGCGCTTTGTGAAGTTCTTCTATACAAACAAGGAGGCTGGCAATGTGGGCCTGGGTGCCATCGAGATTTCTGATGCTGAGGGGGAGGCTACGTTTGATGCTGAGCCTCTTGAGGCTGAGAGCGTGAAGCAGTATGCCGAGACTGACGGTATGGTTGACTTTGATGCTGACAGCCGCTATACGTTCCAGAACTATTGTGCATACGGTGGTACGTATTTCGCTGCGTTCACTTTGACGAACAAGACTTCTAAGACTGCAAACGCTGGTTTTGACAATCCGTATGAGAGTGCTTGTGGCGGTGCGAAGAGCGGTAGCAACTATGTGGTGTACAATCCTCCTTACGGTGCTGTGACTGCTGTGACTGCTCCAGTGGCGCGTGTTGTCTCTGGTTTCTATGTGACGAATACGACGTATGCTGAGAATGTTATCCTCAATGGCAACGATTTTGCTCGCAAGCTTGATCAGGAGGGTGATGTGTTTACATTGAAGATTACGGGTTATGCTGCTGACGATTCCGAGACTGGCTCTGTGTCTTACAACTTGGCTGAGGTGAAGGAGGGCAAGCTCTACTACGTGAAGGATTGGCGTTGGGTAGACTTGACTTCGCTGGGCAAGGTGAAGTATGTGAAGTTTGAATTTGAGGGTTCTGATACGGGCGAATATGGCCTGAATACTCCTGCTTACTTCGCTATGGATAGCTTCGGTGGCGTGGCTCCTGAGACTGATGCTGCGATGGAGGAGGTTGACCTCACGGATACCGGTATCATCAATGTCGGTGGCAATGCTGTCGCAAATGATGGTAAGTATGTTGAGAATGGTCGTGTAGTGATTGTCAAGGCTGGCAAGAGATACAATGTTGCTGGCCAGATGGTAAAGTAAGGTATTCTTTGTTATCATAACGTCGTGGTGGCTTGGCGATTCTCTTTCGGGATAGTCAGGCCACTTTTTTTGTTGTTTGGTTGTTTGGTTATTTTGTTATTTAGTTGAATCTAATGACTACGGTTACCGTTAACAAAAACAACCAACCAACCAACCAACAAAATAACAAAACAACAAAATGAAAGTAAAGAGAAAATTTGATGAGGCCTGTGTTCGTTTCGGACTGATAGAAGATGGTGACAGGATTCTTGTGGGGCTTTCTGGTGGGAAGGACTCGCTGGCTTTGGTGACTTTGCTTGGGGCGAGGGCGAGGATTTTCAAACCGTCGATTAGGGTGGAGGCGGCTTATGTCGTGATGGACAATATCCCTTATGAGTCCGACGTGGAGTATCTCGAGGGGTTTTGCAGGGACTGTGGTGTTGCTTTGCATGTCATTCATACGCGTTTTGACGAGAGTAGGGACGGGCGCAAGACGCGTTGTTTCCTCTGTGCGAGGTATAGGAGGAGGGCTTTGTTTGACTTCGCTGTGGAGAGGGGGTTCAACAAGGTGGCGTTGGGGCATCATCAGGATGATTTTCTCATTACCTTGCTGATGAATATGACTTATGAGGGCTCGCTTACGACGATGCGGCCGTCTATGCCGATGAGGCACTATCCGCTGTGTGTAATCAGGCCTTTGTGTATGGTCTCCGAACAGTGGCTTAGGGAGATGGCTGAGGAGCGTGGATTTCTTAGACAAAAAAGGCCGTGCCCTTATGAGGAGAGGACACGGCGTAGGGATATGGGTGAGTATCTGATGATGCTTGAGAGGCTGAACCCTGAGGCGCGTCACAGCATGTGGCACGCTGTCGTGAAGGGTTTCTAAAGTATGTAGCGGAAGAAGTCGTTGCCGAGGGCGAGTATCATCAGGGCAAGGAGCAGGAGGAGTCCGACTTTTTCGATATACTCCATGGCCTTGGGTGAGGGCTGGCGTCCGACGATGGCTTCGTAGAGAAGTATCATGATGTGTCCTCCGTCGAGTCCGGGTATGGGGAGAATGTTCATGACGGCAAGTATGATGCTGAGAAAAGCGGTCATGTTCCAGAAGATTTGCCAGTCCCACATCGAGGGGAAGAGGTTGGCGATGGTGATGAACGAACCGACGGATTGGGCTCCTTCCTTGGAGAACAGGTACTTGAGCGAGATGACGTAGTTGGTGAAGGTGGTCCATGCGTGACGACAGCCTGCTGGTATGCTTTCGAGAAGGCTGTAGTGGAGAGTCTCGGTCTTGTAGTTCTTCTGGTGTGCCAAATCCCAAGATACTCCCATCTTGAGGTCGTTGCCGAGTTGGAGTGTGAGTGTGTCGGGGTCTTTTGCGTCTTTATATCGGACGATGCTCACGAGGCGCATGGCTTGGAGGCTGTCTTTGTGGGTGCAGCCTTCGGCATTGAGTATGTCTTGCTTGGAGAGGAGGTGGAGGCTGACGTCGCTGGCGTCTTCGATGGTTTTGTCGTCGAGCTGGAGTATGCGTGTGCCGGGGGTGATGCCTGCTTTGTGGGCTGGTGTGCCTTTTGGGACTTCGGCAACTATGGGGGGAATGGCCATGCTGAGGAAGTGGGGGCTCTTGCTCATTTCGAGCAGGCTGACTCCTCCTTCGGGCATGGTGAGCTCGACTTCTTTGCCGTCGCGAAGGACTGTGACGGTGTTTGCTTCGGAGATGAGCATGAGGAGGTTGCCGTCAAAGTTGGCGATTTCTTCGCCGTCGGCCTTGATGGGGAGGTCGCCGTTGCGGAAGCCTATCTCTTTGGCTTGCTGGTTGTAGACGAGTCCGTCGGTGATGTTGCGCATGGGGAGGACTTCCTGACCCCAGGTGTACATGATGGCGGTGTAGAGGACAAAGGCGGTGATGAAATTGACGAGCACGCCGCCAAACATGATGAGAAATCGTTGCCAGACTTTCTTGGACATGAAGTCGTAGTCGTGGACTTCGGCTGTGATGTCTTTGGCGTCTTTGGTCTCGTCGACCATTCCGGAGATGCTGACGTAGCCGCCGAGTGGTATCCAACCGATGCCGTACTCTGTCTCGTTGTCTTTGAAGTAGGGGAAGAGTCGGGTGAACCACTTGTCGCGCGTGGAGAACAGATGGAAGTAGGGGTTGAAGAACATGTAGAACTTCTCGACCTTGACTCCGTTGAGTTTCGCAAAGAGGAAGTGTCCGCCTTCGTGGAGGACGACCAGTAGGCTCAGACTGCAGATGAGCTGAAGGGCCTTGATGAGTATGATATTGTATTCCATATTTCTTTAGGATAGTAGCTGAGATGCCACGCGGCGCGATTCGGCGTCGGTGGCGAGGTAGTCTTCGAGGGTGGGGTTTTCTATGTATGGTACGCGCGCGAGGGTCTCGGATATGACGTCGGCCATCTGGAGAAATGCGCATCGCTCTTGGCGGAATGCGAGGTTGACGACTTCGTTGGCTGCGTTGAGGACGCAGGGGGCATTGCCCTTGCGACGGGTGGCTTCGTAGGCGAGGGCGAGGCAGGGGAAGCGGTTGAGGTCAGGTCGCTCAAAACTGAGGTCTGGCATGTCCCACCAGTCGATGCGTGGAAAACTGCTTTTCAGTCGCTGGGGGTAGGAGAGAGCCAGCTGTATAGGGACGCGCATGTCGGGCATCCCGAGCTGGGCTTTGACGGCTCCGTCTTCAAACTGGACGGCGCTGTGTATGATGCTCTGTGGGTGTACTACGACTTGTATGCGCTCGGGCTCGATGTCGAAGAGCCACTTGGCTTCGATGACTTCAAAGCCTTTGTTCATCATGCTGGCTGAGTCGATGGTTATCTTGGCTCCCATTTCCCAGTTGGGGTGCTTGAGGGCTTGGGTGGCTGTGATGTGGAGCATCTCGTCGGGGCTGTATGTGCGGAATGGTCCTCCACTGGCGGTGAGTATGATTTTCTCTATGGCGCTGTGCTCGCCCATGAGGCTTTGGAAGATGGCGCTGTGCTCGCTGTCTACGGGGAGCATGGCTACGTTGTGCTCCATGCAGAGATGGGTGATGAGCTCGCCGGCTACGACGAGGGTCTCTTTGTTGGCGAGGGCGATGGTCTTGTGTGACTTGATGGCGGATATGGTGGGCTTGAGGCCACTGAAGCCTACGAGGGCTGTGAGTACCATGTCGATGGGCTCCATAGTGACTACCTGGCAGAGCGCGTCGCTGCCGGTGTATACTTGTATGGGGAGGTCTGACAGGGCTTGGCTGACGAGGTCGTATCGTGTCTCGTCGGCTATGACTACGGCGCAGGGGTTGAACTGACGCGCTTGCTTGATGAGTAGGTCGGCATTGCTGCCTGCGGTGAGTACGTATGCTTCAAACTGGTCGCTGTGCTGGCTGATGACTTCGAGGGCTTGGGTGCCTATCGAACCGGTTGAACCGAGTATGCAGATTTTGCGTTTCATAATTCTAATAGCCCTTGGGGCAGTTTGGTGTGAATGGTGCGTCTCTTGGCGTCGATGCTTGTGATGAAGGCTTCGTTGGCTGGTATCAGATGTGTGCCAACGCAAAATAGTGTGTTGGCGGTGGTGTCTTCGACGTGGTCTATCGTGCCGAGTTCTCCTGCCTCTTGGTCGATGATGGTCCAGCCTGTGAAGCTGCGCCATGTGTATGTGTCGGCGTCGGTGGGCTCGGGGGTGAGGCTGTGTGGGAACCATACTTCGCAGCCTACCCACTCTTGGGCGGCTTCGCTCGTGTCTATTGATTGAAACTTGAGCAGGGCTACGCTGTCGCTGCGGAAACGCCATTCTTCGAGAAAGAATGGTACGAGTATGCCGTCGACCATAAGGAAGATGTAGTCGGCGTCTGCTCTGTCCCAGACATCGTCGGTGAAATTTATCGACAGCTCGCCACGGGTGCCGTGGGTGCGGGTGATGATGCCTATCTTGTAGCAGGTGTCGGTGTTGACTGGCTCGGTGTGTGTGGTCATTCTCGGGTGATTTTTGCTCCGAGGGCGTTGAGTCGCTTCTCGATGTTTTCGTATCCGCGGTCTATCTGGACGATGTTGTCAATGCGGCTTGTGCCGTCGGCGCTGAGTGCTGCGATGAGCAGGGCAATGCCTGCGCGTATGTCGGGCGAGGTCATGCGGCCTGCGCGGAGCTGGAATTCTTTGTTGTGACCGACGACGACGGCGCGGTGTGGGTCGCAGAGTATGATCTGTGCGCCCATGTCAATGAGCTTGTCGACGAAAAACAGTCGGCTCTCAAACATCTTCTGGTGTATGAGGACGCTGCCTTTGGCTTGTGTGGCGACGACGAGCAGGACGCTGAGCAGGTCGGGGGTGAGTCCGGGCCAGGGTGCGTCGGCTATGGTCATGAATGATCCGTCGATGAAGGATTCTATCTGGTAGTGGTCCTGACGGGGGATATAGATGTCGTCGCCTTGCTGCTCTACGGTGATGCCAAGGCGGCGGAATGTGGCTGGTATGATGCCGAGCTTGTCGTAGTTGACGTTTTCGATGCGTATCCCTTCGCCGCACATTGCTGCCATGCCTATGAAGGAGCCTACTTCTATCATGTCGGGCAGAATGATGTGGGTGGTGCCGTGGAGTGTGTCTACGCCTTGTATGGTGAGGAGGTTGGAGGCGATGCCGCTGATGTGGGCTCCCATGCGGTTGAGCATGAGACATAGCTGCTGAAGATAGGGCTCGCAGGCTGCGTTGTAGATGGTGGTCTGCCCTTGGGCAAGGACTGCTGCCATTACGATGTTGGCCGTGCCGGTGACGGAGGCTTCGTCGAGTAGCATGTATGAGCCTTGTAGGCGGCCTGCGTGTATGTCGAAGACTTCGCGCTGGGAGTCATAGCTGAATTGGGCTCCAAGTTTTTGTATGCCCAGAAAATGGGTGTCGAGTCGGCGGCGCCCGATCTTGTCGCCTCCGGGCTTGCTTACCATGGCGTGACCGAAGCGTGCTACGAGTGGCCCGATGAGCATCACGCTGCCGCGCAGACGCGAACAGCGTTCAAGAAACTCGTCGCTCTGTACGAATCGGGTGTCGATTTCGTCTGCCTGAAAGGTGTAGTCACCTTTGGCGTGCTGGTGTACCTTGACTCCGATGTCTTGCAGCAGGCGTATCTGGTTGTTGACGTCGTCGATGTCGGGGATATTGCTGATGCGTACGGGCTCGTCGGTGAGCAGCGTGGCGCAGAGGACTTGCAGGGCTTCGTTTTTTGCTCCCTGGGGTGTGATGCTTCCCTTTAGCGGGTGTCCGCCTTCGATGATGAATGCTGCCATGGGGAGGTTATATTTTGTTGTATTTCTTTGACTTCCTCTTGCTGGGCAGGATTGATATTGATACGTTTTGCAGCGGTGCGAACTTGTGGCCTTCGAGCGATTTTACTATTTCTTGTGATTGTGTGTAGTGCTCGAGGTCGCGTATGACTTTTTCTTCGCTCATTACGTCGGGGTTCCAGGTGAAGAGGCTCTGTCGCATACGGTCTGCTACTTGACCTGCGAGGGCATCGCGCTCGGGACCTTCTTCCATGTCTTTCAGCCGGTCGAGGGCTTGCTCGATGATGTGGCCGTAGTGGCGGTGTTTGATCTGGGTCTGTGGTGTGGACATGGGGCGGGGGCGTTGCATGACGTACTCCTTCTGGATAATCTGTACGGGGTAGTCGATGTCCAGTTTGAAGTCGGAAATAATGGCGAGGTGATTCCACAACTTGGTCTGGACGATGGGGTTGGTGGGGTTCTCTTGAGTGAGTCGTGCCATGGTCTGTATGATGGTGTTGGCGCATCTCTGACGCTCTTCTCTGTCTTCGATCGTGAGACAATGGTTTACCATCTCTTGTATGGTACGCCCGTATTCTTTCATGGTAATTTTTTCCAGTTCGGTGTTGTATCGGAAATTTTTCATATTGTCGTTGCTCTGTGTTGTGGGACGGGAGATTATAATAGGGGCTTGGATTTGGTGGCTTGAAACTCTTTGAGATAAAATGGTTCGAAGTATGCGGTGTCGGCAAACTCGTTGCGGCGGAAACGCATCTCTGCTAAGGGACCAGCATTGCTTGCTAAGGGGTGTATGCCTTCGATGAAGATGGCGTTGGGATGTCGTATGACTGTCTTGGTCTTGTCTGAACCGTTGCCGAAGAATACTACGGGACCGCGGTCAAGGTATGGGGCGTAGGTGTCGGCTGTGACAATGTCGGGGCTGATGTCTCGTATGCGCTTGAGTGACCTGTCGTAGACGGCGGCGTAGACTTCCATGCGGCGTGCATCGATCATTGGGACGAGGAGGGAGTCTTCGGGGATTTCTTCGTGGTAGAGTAGTACGGGGACGCTCATGAGTTCGAGGGTGGGAATGCTGATGAGGGGCACGTTGCGTCCGTATGCTACTCCTTTGGCCATGCTCGTCCCGATACGCAGGCCTGTGTAGCTGCCTGGACCTTCGCTTACGGCTACGGCGTCGAGGGGTATGGCGTGGCTTTCGGCAAATGAGAGGGCGTCTTGGACGAATACTCCGCATTGTACTGCGTGAGATGGACCTTCCATGTCTTCCTGGTGGAATATGACGTGGTTGTCTTCGGCTACGGCTACCGAACATACGTTGGTGCTTGTCTCTATGGTCAGGATTGTCGCCATGGTTAGTCTGCGTCGTGTGTGAAGTCTGTGATTAGCGTCAGGGCTTCGGCTTTGGCCTTGTCAAGGTCGTCGTTGACTATGATGTGGTCAAATTGGGGGGCAAAGGACATTTCGTATTCTGCCTTGTCCAAACGTATCTGTATCTGGTCGGGGGTGTCGCTGCCGCGGCTTTCGAGACGGCGGCGTAGCTCTGGGACTGATGGGGGCTGTATGAACATGCTCATGGCTTGGAGGCCGTACATCTTCTTGATATTGATGCCACCCTTGACGTCTATGTCAAGCACTACGTTGTGTCCTTTGTCGAGAAGGGCTTCGACTTGGCTGCGCAGGGTGCCGTAGAAGCGGTCGTGGTATACTTCTTCGTATTCGAGAAACTCGCCTGCTTTTATCTTTTGGCGGAACTCTTCGGGGGTGAGGAAGTAGTACTCTACGCCGTCTCTTTCCATCACTCCGTTGTTGCTGCGTGGCGGACGTGATGTGGCGCTGATGCTGAATGACATCTTTAGTTCGGGGTGTTCTTTCATCAGCCAGTTTACTATGGTGCTCTTGCCCGATCCGCTTGGCGCGGAGAAAATCAATAGTTTTCCTCTCATGTCGATGGATTCCTTACATCACGTTCAATACTTGCTCTTTGATCTGCTCGAGTTCGTCTTTCATCTTTACTACGATTTTCTGCATCTCGGCTTGATTTGACTTGCTGCCGGTGGTGTTGATTTCGCGCCCCATCTCTTGGGCTATGAATCCCAGCTTCTTGCCTTGGCCGTGAGGGCCGTCGAGGGTGGTGCGGAAGTAGTTGAGGTGGTTGGACAGTCGTTGTTTCTCTTCGTTGATGTCGAGCTTCTCGATGTAGAAAATCATCTCTTGTTCGAGTCGTCCTCGATCGTAGTCTACTTCGGGTATTGCGGAGAGCGCGTCTTCTAAACGTTGGCGTATCTTGAGTGTCCTTGCCTTTTCGTAGGGCTCGATACTCTGGAGTAGTGTCTCGATGTTGTCGACTTTCTCGCGGAATTTGTTTTCAAGGGCGGCTCCTTCCTGACGGCGGAAATCCATGAGTTGCCCGATGGCTGACTTGATGGCGGAGCGTGCTACGTCCCATTCCTCTGCGCTGAGCTCTTCCTGCATTTCCTGCTTGTTAATCACGTCGGGCATTCGCAGTAGTAACTGCCAGGGCTCTGTAGGGGTGGGGATGTCGCGAGTCTTGGATATTTCTAAAATCTGTTTGTAGTACGAGGCGGCAAGTGTGCCGTCGATGTTGGCTGCCTGTGCTGTCTCCTCGCGCTCTATCCAAAGGCAGAATTCAACCTTGCCTCGCTCAAGCGTCTCGGAAATCATGGCGCGAATCTCCATCTCTTTCTCACGATAGAGGGGTGCGATGCGGGTGGTGAGATCGAACAGTTTGCTGTTGAGCGAGCGGATTTCGGCGGTAATCTTCTTGTCACGGAAAACTATGGAGGCCTTGCCGTAGCCTGTCATTGATAAAATCATTCCCAATTATTTTGTTCACTTGCAAAGATACGAATTTTTTATAAAAATCTCAACAAAGTCGGACAAAAGTTGCTCATTTCTCGATGATAATTCCTAACTTTGTGAACAGAAGCGTACAGGCATGATGTATAATCACGTTCACACCAGGATTATTACGGGGGTCTATGGCGGCAGTTTCAACCCTATACACGTGGGGCATACCGCCATGGCGGAGCGTCTTGTGAGTACGGGTATGGTCGATGAGCTTTGGCTCGTAGTCAGCCCTCAGAATCCTCTCAAGTGCAGTGATTGTCTTTGGGACGACGGGCTGCGACTTGAACTTGCTCGTCTGGCTGTGAGTGGTATTGGCGGGGTGGAGGTCTCTGATATTGAGTTTGGACTGCCACGTCCTAACTATATGGCGGATACGTTGCTGGCTCTCTCGCGACGTTATCCTGAGCGTGAGTTTGTGCTTGTCGTGGGTTGGGACAACTGGGCCATCTTTGAGCGTTGGTATCATTGGCAGGAAATCCTGGGCAGCTATAGGGTCATAGTATTGCCTCGTAGTCAGCAGGGTGGTGACTCTCTTGGTCAGATAGGCTCTGTCGAGCGTGGGGGCGATGTAAGGTTTGCCCAGTTTCCTCTCGTGGATATGAGCAGTACGTGGATACGTCATCAGATAGTGACTAATCCGCAATACGACGGTCTGGGACTCAAGGATGAGGTGTGGCGGCAGATAAAGCATGCAAAGGAGCAAGGTATATCAGATATATAATGATAAACATAGCAATCATAGGAATGGGGCAGCGTGGTCGGGCTACTCGTGACAGGCTACGTTTTGTGGAGAGTATTAACGTCGTTGTCGAGTGTGACACTGACAGGGATTGGCGTCAGGTGGTGAGGCTGCCTGAGGTAGACCTTGTCTGGATATGTACTCCGTGGGAGTGGCACGCTACCATGGCGGTTGAGGCTATGAGGGCGGGTAAGGACGTGGCTCTCGAAGTGCCGGCTGTCTTGACTATTGCTGAGTGTCACACGATAGTCCGTGTAGCCCGCGAGACGCAACGTCATTGTATCATACTCGAAAACTGCTGCTATGATACGTGGCATCTCGGCATCGTTGAGATGGTCAGACAGGGGCTTTTCGGCAGGATAAAACATCTCGAAGGGGCTTATGCTCATACCGTGCCCGACGGTTGGATGCGCAATCAGGGACGCCGTCATGCTGGCAACCCGTATCCTACACATGCTCTCGGCCCTATGTGTCAGTTGCTGCCTGAGGGCGACTCGCTCGACTATATAGTATCGCTGTCGTCACAGATACCGGGCGACCATACTAATACTTCGCTCATTCGTACGCGTTGCGGTGTGTCGATGCTCTTGCACTATGACATCTCTACGCCGCGTCCTTACAATCGTATGCAGACTGTATGTGGTGTGTTGGGCTATGCGCAGAAGTATCCTACCCCAACGATACAGATTCAGACCGAGGGTTCCAACCCGAGGACTATCACTTTGATGGGAGACGAGGCTGTGCAGTATGTGGAGAGCTGGATATCTCCTAAGTATAGGGTGATGATAGACAAAGGTCGACAGCTTGGGGTCTCTAATGTGATGAACTATATGATGGATCTTCGTATAGCGGAAGTCATGGAGAGGGTGCTTGCCAACAGAAAAGACGGCCTTGAGGAGCCGTCTTTCGATATGGACGTATATGATGCTGCTTTGTGGTCGTCGGTGGTGGAGCTTTCTGAACAATCTGTGCTCGGGGGGTCGATACCTGTCAAGTTCCCCGAATTTGGTGAGCAGGGGGGCTATCCCAGATAACTCCTGAGCAGGCTCTTTTTGTTGGCGTTGCGTAGTTTGCGGATAGCTTTCTCGCGAATCTGGCGCACACGCTCGCGTGTCAGGCCGAAACGGTCACCGATCTCCTCTAATGTCATCTCGGGCTGGGCAATGCCGAAACTCAGTTCTATGATGTCGCGCTCGCGCTCGTTGAGTATGTCGAGTGCGCGACTTATCTCCATAGCTAAGGACTCGCTGATGAGTGTGTTGTCGGCACTCGGAGCATCGGAGTTCTCCATCACATCGAGCAGACTGTTGTCTTCGCCTTCTACAAAGGGGGCGTCGACGCTTACGTGGCGTCCGCTGGCACGAAGTGAGTCATTGATTTTCTCTGGCAACTCGTTGACCAATTCTGCCAGCTCCTCCGGACTGGGCTTTCGCTCAAATTCTTGCTCAAATTTGGTGATGGCTTTTGAAATCTTGTTGACAGCACTGACTTGGTTCAATGGCAGACGGACGATGCGGCTCTGCTCTGCAAGGGCTTGAAGGATAGTCTGACGAATCCACCATACAGCATACGAAATGAATTTGAAGCCACGTGTCTCATCAAATTTCTCAGCAGCCTTGATTAGTCCTACATTGCCCTCGTTGATGAGGTCGGGGAGACTCAGGCCTTGGTTCTGATATTGTTTAGCTACGGATACCACAAAGCGTAGATTACTCTTGACCAAAATATCAAGTGCACGGCGGTCACCCTTGCGGATACGCTGGCTCAGTTCGACCTCCTCTTCGACTGTGAGCAGTTGTTCACGACCTATTTCCTGAAGATACTTGTCGAGTGATTGACTGTCACGACTGGTGATACTTTTGGTGATTTTAAGCTGTCTCATCTAAGGTGCATTTTTGTTTACAGTCGGCAAAGCTACGCTTTTTTGATGTGAATACCAAATTTTCACAGCAATATTTTGCTGTTCACATTATAAAAAAGCCAAAACAGCTCTGTTTTTCCAAAAACTATACGTAAATTTGCGCCAAATAGGACTAATTTACACTAAAAACAATGGCACAACAAGAAGACGTTTTCAAGAAAATCATCTCACACTGCAAGGAGTACGGATTTGTTTTTCCATCAAGTGATATCTATGACGGTCTCGGCGCTGTCTATGACTATGGTCAGAATGGTGTGGAGCTCAAAAACAATATCAAGCAATATTGGTGGCAGTCAATGGTGCTGCTCCATGAGAATATCGTTGGCATAGATGCTGCTATCTTTATGCACCCTACAACGTGGAAGGCCAGTGGTCACGTCGATGCTTTCAATGATCCTCTGATTGATAACCGCGATTCGAAGAAGCGTTATCGCGCTGATGTCCTTATCGAGGATCAGCTCGCCAAGTATGACGAGAAGATAGACAAGGAGGTTGCAAAGGCGGCCAAGAAATATGGCGATGCTTTTGACGAAGCGCAGTTCCGCGCCACTAATCCACGTGTGCTCGAACAGGCTCAGAAGCGTGATGCTCTCCACAAGCGGTTTGCGAAGGCTCTCAATGACGGCAACCTCGAAGAGCTTCGCCAGATAATCCTCGATGAGGAGATTGTCTGCCCCATCTCTGGTACTCGTAATTGGACCGAGGTGCGTCAGTTCAATCTGATGTTCTCTACAGAGGTGGGCTCTACTGCCGACGGTGCGAGCAGGATTTATCTGCGTCCTGAGACTGCTCAGGGCATATTTGTTAACTATCTTAACGTGCAGAAGACGGGACGTATGAAACTCCCCTTCGGCATAGCCCAGATAGGCAAGGCTTTCCGCAATGAGATTGTGGCTCGTCAGTTCATCTTCCGTATGCGTGAGTTCGAGCAGATGGAAATGCAGTTCTTTGTAAAACCTGGAACTGAGCTCCAGTGGTTCGATATGTGGAAGCAGACTCGTATGAAGTGGCATCAAAATCTTGGTTTCGGGGCAGAAAACTATCGCTTCCATGACCATGACAAGCTTGCTCACTATGCCAATGCTGCTACTGACATCGAGTTTCACATGCCGTTTGGCTTTAAGGAGGTGGAGGGTATCCACTCACGTACTAATTTTGACCTCAGCCAGCACTCCAAGTATTCTGGCAAGAAGATTGAGTACTTTGACCCGGAGACCAACGAGTCTTATATCCCGTATGTCATCGAGACTTCAATAGGTGTAGACCGCATGTTCCTTTCGATTATGTGTCATTCATATGAGGAGGAGCAACTCTCTGATGGTCAGACGCGCACAGTCCTGCATCTGCCCGCTGCCCTTGCTCCTGTCAAGCTTGCGGTGTTCCCACTCACCAAGAAAGATGGACTGCCCGAGAAGGCTCAGGAGATAATTAAGGATCTTCGTTTCCACTTTAATTGCAAGTATGAGGAGAAAGACCAGATAGGCAAGCGATATCGCCGTATGGATGCCATAGGCTGTCCGTATTGCGTCACCGTAGACCAGCAGACTCTTCAGGACAATACCGTCACCTTGCGCGATCGCGACACTATGGAGCAGCACAGAGTCAATATTGCTGACCTGCAGGGCATCATCGAGGAGAAAGTCAGCATTACTACTCTTCTCAAGAATTTGCAGTAAATATCCCAAAGTCAATATCCATGTCCCTCAACAAGAAGTTCCGATATGTACTCATATTGATGGCTGGAGTCCTCTTCGTGCAGTCGTGCAGCGAGGAGAGCCCTGCCGTAGATGTGTATCACGACTGGCAGCAGCGCAACGAGGCTTGGCTACAGCAGATAGCCGACTCGGCTGCCGCTGACCCAGCTAATTGGCTCAAGATAAAATCCTATACTAAGATTCCGGATACTGAAGGCGAGATTCATGACTACATCTATGTACACAAGATGTCGAGTATATACGACCAATATCAAAGTGTCTATGAGGGTGCAGGTCAGGACATCGAACAGTTGCGTGTGGAGTCTGCTCAGAAGGGAACTCCTCAGTATTCCGACTCAGTCTTTGTCAGTTTCCGTGGCAAGTTGCTTGAGATAGATAACCTCGCTACCAACGAAGGCGCACCAGCCAAGGTGCAGGAAATCTTCACCACGACCTACTATGGTGATTATTCGCCTCAGACTTCATCCCCGATTCCCATGGGTATCAGCGGTTCTGTAGCTGGTTTCAGTACTGCTCTACAGAATATGCATGAGGGCGACCACTGGATAGTCTACATACCACATCAACTGGGCTATGGGGGTACTGCCAGAGATGCAATCCCTGCCTATTCCACTCTTCAGTTTGATTTGATCCTCAACAAGTGGTATAAGTCGGGAAGTGGAATGCCCGACAAATGGTATTGATGTATATATATAATAATGTAGGGGGGAGCGGTCACCGCTCCCCCCTACATTATATACTCAAGATCTTCAGCTATTACTTCGCGAATGACGGATCATTCTCTATTAGCCATTCTGCTATTTGAACGGCATTGAGGGCTGCTCCTTTCTTGATTTGGTCGCTGACGAGCCAGAAGGTGATACCATTGGGGTTGGCAATGTCCTTGCGGATACGACCTACGTACACATCGTCGCAGTTCTCGTGGAAGAGAGGCATGGGATAAACCTTGTTGGCAGGGTCGTCCTCAAGTTGCAGGCCAGGAGCCTGCCTTATTGCCTCCTTGAACTCTTCGGGGCTTACGGGGCGTTCTGTCTCAGCCCATACGCTTTCACTATGGCAACGCAGCGAGGGGACTCGTACGCACATTGCCGAGCAGTCTGCGTCGGTGTGCATAATCTTCTTGGTTTCGTGGTACATCTTCATCTCCTCTTTGGTATAGCCATTGTCTGTAAATGTGTCTATCTGAGGGATTACGTTGAATGCGAGCTGATATGCGAATTTGTCTATGGTGGGCTTTTCGCCTGCGAGTACCTGACGATACTGCTCATAGAGTTCTGCCATGGCTGCGGCTCCTGCTCCGCTTGCTGCCTGATAGCTTGCCACGTGGATGCGTCTGATGTGTGAGATGTTTTCCAGGGCTTGAAGGGCTACGACCATCATGATGGTAGTACAGTTGGGATTGGCGATGATGCCGCGAGGGCGGGTGAGGGCATCTGCAGCATTGCACTCAGGTACTACGAGAGGCACGTCCTCGTCCATACGGAATGCGCTTGAGTTGTCGATCATTATTGCGCCATGCTTGGTGATGGTTTCCGCAAACTCTTTGCTTGTGCTGCCTCCGGCACTGGTGAAGGCGATGTCGACTCCTTTGAAATCATCGTTGTGTTGGAGTAGCTTGACTTCTATCTCCTTGCCTCGAAATGTGTATTTCGTGCCAGCACTCCGCTGGCTGCCGAAAAGCAACAGTTCATCGATTGGGAAATTTCTCTGGTCAAGCACGCGCAGGAATTCCTGTCCTACAGCCCCGCTTGCTCCTACGATTGCAATTTTCATAATGTTGGTATGTTTTATGCGTGTTTAGAATTTTTGCGTGCAAAATTAGCGAATTATTTGCTATAAAATGTGTTTTGATATGAGGAATTTTGATAAAAATGCGTAACTTTGTCAATAAAAGCGCATGAAAATATTGTTTTTGGCATCTGCGACGTCCACATCTGAGGCATTGATACAGGAGCCCACGCTCATTTTCTTTGTGGTGCTGCTCATCGTGTTGCTCTCGCCCATAGTGATGGGACGCTTGCGTATACCCCATATCATTGGATTGGTGCTATCTGGCGTAGTGGTGGGGCCTTACGGCTTGAATCTTTTGGAGAGAGACAACTCGTTTGAGTTGTTCGGGCGTGTCGGACTATACTATATAATGTTTCTTGCAGCATTGGAACTTGACCTCAGTGGTATGGTGCGAAATTGGCGCAGGGTGGCATTGTTCGGCCTACTTGCGTTTGCCTTGCCTCTGGCATTGGTATACGTTGGGTCGAGACTGATGCTGGGCTATACGGAGGGAGTATCGGTATTGCTGGGGTGCATGATGTCGTCGAGCACTCTCATCGCTTACCCCATTGTCAGTCGCTATGGCTTGCAGAAGAAGCCGAGTGTCTATATGAGTGTGGGGGCTACGCTGTTCTCACTCACACTCTCGCTCGTCGGTCTGGCTTGGCTCGTGGCAGCAGTACAGGGTGGTGGCAGTCTGATGTTTTGGGCGCGCTTCTGGGGGCAGTTCGTCCTGTTTTGCATAGGTTGTATGGTCATCATACCGCGTTTGGCACGATATTTCCTGCGCAGGTACAGCGATGCTGTAATGCAGTTCATCTTTGTGCTCAGTGTCATGTTTCTTTGTGCAGCATTGTCTGAGGTCATAGGTCTGGAGGGTGTATTCGGAGCTTTCTTGTCGGGCTTGGTCCTGAACCGTTATATACCGCATGTCTCGCCACTGATGAACAGGCTCGAATTCACGGGCAACGCGATATTCATACCATATTTCCTCATCGGGGTGGGAATGCTGATAAATGTGCGCCTCGTCTATACGGGCGAGAGTGTATTGTGGACTACGGCTGTCATAGCCGTACTCGGCACTTTGGGTAAGGCTATTGCATCGTATCTGACGGCCTTTGCCTGCAAGTTGCCCCGTAGTTCCGGCACTATGATGCTCGGTCTCACTACTGCCCATGCCGCTGGTGCCATTGCGATGGTTATGGTGGGACTGAGGCTCGTTGACGCAGAGGGGCAGGTTTTCGTCAATGACGACATCCTCAACAGCGTTGTGCTGATGATTCTCCTCACTTGCATAGTCTCTACCCTTATCACTGACCATTCTGCACAGAAGATTGTACTCCGTGATCAGGAGATACCCGAAGAGTTTGTACCTGGCGATGATGACGAAAAGATATTGGTGCCAGTCAAATATCCTGATTATGCCAACAGACTGATACTTCTCGCTACGCTGATGCGTAATCCTCACAGGAAGCAGGCTCTCGCTGCGCTCAGTGTAGTCTATGATGACGAGCAGCTTGAGGTAAGTACGCAAAAGAGCCGTCAGCTGCTTGAGCAGGTGGTGAAATATGCTTCGTCAAGCGAGGTGCAAGTGGAGACCCAGATACGAGTAGCCGCCAATATTGCCAATGGAATAAAGCATGCCTTCAAAGAGTTCAGGGCTTCGGAGATTCTCATCGGTATGCACATGCACATGGATCGCTCGCATAGGATGTGGGGCGAGTTTCACCAGAGTCTGTTCAACGGGCTAAACCGTCAGATTATGATGGCAAAGATCTCCACACCTCTCAGTACTCTGCGCCATATTACGGTCATCGTGCCGAGCCGTGCACAGTTTGAGGCCGGATTCTATCGTTGGTTGGAAAGGTTGTGCCGACTCTCGGGCAACCTCAACTGCCATACTACGTTTCATGCCCGTCAAGATACGATGCGGCTGATAGAGTCGTTTGTCGGAAACCGCCACCCAAGTGTAAGGGCTTCGTACTGTGAGATGGAGCATTGGAGTGCCCTCCCTCAGTTGGCAAGCAGTGTGGCTGAGGACCAACTTCTGGTGGTAGTTACGGCACGCAAGGGTACGGTGTCGTATAAGAATGCTCAGGAACGTTTGCTCGCGGAACTGGGTGTGAATCATAACGGGCGCAATCTGCTCATCATCTTTCCTGACCAGCATGGTGGTGCTATGGAGGAGATGACCTTCGCCCAAAGCCAGCATACGGAGGAGGTGAGCTTCTATGAGCAAGTGAGAAAGTTTTTCGTGAAATAGCTATTCAATGTTGTATAGATGATACAGGTATCGGGAGTAACAAAGAGTTTCGGATCTTTGCAGGTCCTCAAAGGGATAGACCTCACTATTGACCGCGGTGAGGTGGTCAGCATCGTCGGTCAGAGTGGAGCAGGCAAGACTACGCTGCTCCAGATCATGGGCACGCTCGATGCTCCGACTTCGGGTATGGTGAGTATCAACTCGCAGCAGATTACCGGACTGAGTCAAAAGCAGTTAGCTAAATTTCGCAACCGTCACATAGGCTTTGTCTTCCAGTTTCACCAGCTGCTGCCCGAATTTACCGCTTTGGAAAATGTCATGATGCCTGCATATATTGCAGGAACATCTCGCCAGGAGGCAGAGCAGCGTGCCATGGAGCTACTGTCGTTTATGGGACTTGCTGAGCGTGCCCATCACAAGCCCGGCGAGCTTTCAGGTGGAGAGTGTCAGCGTGTGGCTGTGGCGCGCGCGCTTGTCAACAAGCCTGATGTCATTCTCGCTGATGAGCCTTCGGGCAGTCTCGATACCACAAACAAGGAGGAGCTGCATCGTCTCTTTTTTGAGTTGCGTGAACGTTATGGCCAGACATTCGTCATCGTGACCCACGATGAGACCCTGGCGTCTCTCACCGACCGTACTATCCGTATGAAGGACGGACAGATCATTGAAGTTATGGCAAACAATCGTGAAGCGTGAATCATGAAAACAGATATACAAATCGGCAGAATCAATACTTTGCGTCTCACCAAACGTGTAGACTTCGGTTATTATTTGGACGGAGGTCCTGTATGTGGCGAGATACTCTTGCCTAATGGTGAAGTGCCTGAAGGCGTGGAGTTTACTCACCCCCAAGACGTCGATGTCCTCATCTATCTCGATCAAGATGAGCGACTCGTGGCTACTATGCACCGTCCTTTGGCACAGGTGGGTGATTTCGCTTGTCTTGAAGTAGCTTGGGTCAACAACTTCGGTGCCTTCCTGCACTGGGGGCCAAAGAAAGATTTGTTCGTACCATTTCGCGAGCAGAAAATGAAGATGGTCAAGGGACAAAGATACATAGTACATATCCACCTCGATGACGAGAGCAAGCGCATAATGGCAAGCGCAAAGATAGAGAAGTGGCTCACCCCCACGCCAGACAATCTACGTGTGGGAATGAAGGTAGACTGTCTCGTATGGCAGAAGACCGACATAGGTTTCAAAGCTATTATACTGCCAGGCTTCTCTCATGACCAAGGAGCCGTAGGAGTCATATACGACAACCAGATATTCCGCCCCCTCTTTGCCGGCAACCGAATCTCCGCGTATATTAATAAGGTGCGTCCTGACGGAAAAGTAGATCTTGCTTTGGAGCGCGGGCGAGCTGCAACCGACGATTTCTCCGACACTCTCCTGCATTATCTCGAAGGACACGGCCCAACAATACCCTATAGCGACAAGACTCCGGCGCAAGACATATATACGGAGTTTGGAGTAAGCAAGAAGCTATTCAAGAGAGCAATCGGTGACCTTTACAGGCGTAGGCTCATCAGCATAGGTGAAGACTCGATAAGTCTGTTGAGGCGGGACTAAGCGTAGCTATTCAAAATAAAACGAGAGCACAATCATCGAGCTTCGTCCGCGATCTACGCTATTGGTGAACTTCATCATTGACTTGTCGAGGAGGTCATCGCGTTTCCTGCTGATAATGTCCAGCAGACCAAAGCAGAATTTCAGCTCGGGAATCAGTTTGAAGTATGGCAGATAAAGGTCACACCCCAAGCCTACTTCGACATACAGGTCAAAGACCTTGGGTTTGAAAGCTTCCTGGTCAAACTTGTTGAGACTGAATGTGGGCGACAGGCCAAAGGTGAAATAGGGGCGGAAGTTGTTGTAGCGAGGCGCAGCCGCCTTGAGTGAGATGGGAGCAGCCAGATAGTAGGTCTGCATATTCTGGATAGTGTCCCGATTGGAAATATTCTCCCTCATCTTGAGAAATTTCTGACCGAAATGCAGTGTGGGGGTCAGACGCAGTTCAAGATATTTGTTGAGACGCAGCGCGCCGAGTACACCTACGCTGAAGCCAGGGTTGTATTTGCTGCACTCCGTGAACCATTGCTCTCCCGAAGCAGCATCGATACAGCCATTGTTTTTCAACTCCAAATCCATGAAGTTCATGCCAACGAAGAACCCCCAGTGCAGTTGGCGGTTGTCTATCCACGGCTTGTTCATAATGCGCTCACGCTGGGCACACACATTCGAGTGTACACACGCCAACAAGAGCAGCGTGACTGCGGTCAATCTCGTTACATACTTCATCATAACATTGTTTATAACAGAAAAAAGACATAAAATATTGCAATAAATGCCCCATAATGTCACTATAAGGATAATTTTATACCCAAAAATAGGTATAATACGCAAAAAATGCCTATCTTTGTCGTGAAAAACGCAAAACAGGAAAACAACTAATAATTAAAACAACAAGATTATGGCTTACGTAATTAGTGACGAGTGTGTAGCTTGCGGCACATGTATCGACGAGTGTCCAGTAGGAGCAATCTCTGAGGGCGACAAGTATTCAATTAACCCAGACGAGTGTACAGAGTGTGGCACATGTGCAGATGCTTGCCCAAGCGGTGCAATATCACTCTAAGAGGAGCGACACGTCGTCAGACACCACACACATCGAGACCTTGACTTGCGTCAGGGTCTTTATTTTTTTTCTCAAAACTCTTGCGTATGTCACTAATTATCCGTACCTTTGCACCCGCTTTCCCATAGGTCGCTGGCGGGGAGATGTGTTACTCGTTATGCCTATTGGTGATCGACAAACAACCTTTTAAATCAAAAACTAACAAAAATGGCAGATTTGATTAAGATTGCTGAAGAAGCATTTGCTACGGGCAAGAGCCACCCTGCGTTCAAGGCTGGCGACACAGTGACTGTGGCATACAAGATTGTCGAGGGCAACAAGGAGCGTGTCCAGTTGTACCGTGGTGTTGTCATCAAGATTTCAGGTCATGGCGACAAGAAGCGTTTCACCGTGCGCAAGATGTCAGGCACAGTTGGAGTGGAGCGTATCTTCCCCATTGAGTCGCCAGCTATCGAAAGCATCACCGTCAACAAGGTAGGTAAGGTACGTCGCGCCAAGCTTTACTACTTGCGCAATCTTACCGGCAAGAAGGCTCGTATCGCTGAAAAGCGCGTGAACGCCAAGGAAGCTTGATTTTGAGCATTTCCAAGACAAAGATAGAGGACTCATCTGCAAAACCATATCAGATGAGTCCTCTTCTCTTATGTCATAAGGTAGTCAGCCTGTATGGCATATTATTTTAGTTTAGCCAATGCTTCCTTGATGCGGCGTAGAGCCTCGATAATGTTCTCATCGCTTGTAGCGTATGACATACGGAAGCATTCTGGCGAGCCAAAAGCATCTCCACCTACTGTAGCAACGTGACCTACCTCGAGCAAATACATAGCCAAATCTGTACTATTACTAATAGTGCGCTCTCCATCGCTCTTTCCGAAGAAGCTGCTACATTTGGGGAAGAGATAGAAGGCACCTTGTGGGTCATTGACCTCAAGACCAGGAATCTCCCTTGCCAAAGAAACGATGAGGTTTTTGCGGCGCTCAAATGCCCGACGCATATCTTCGACACACTGCTGGTCTCCAGCAAAAGCAGCCTCTGCCGCTTTCTGGCTTACAGAGCAAGGGCCACTGGTGTACTGTCCCTGTAGTTTGTTGCAACCTTTTACTATCCATTCGGGAGCAGCAATGAATCCTATACGCCAACCAGTCATAGCGTAAGCCTTGGATACTCCGTTGATGATTACCACACGATCTTTGATGTCGTCAAACTGCGCCATAGAGGCGTGTGAACCAACATAATTGATATGCTCGTAGATTTCGTCGGCAAGGACTATGACGCGTGGATATTTGAGGAGTACCTCTTTGAGAGCATAGAGCTCGTCCTTTGTGTAGACACTGCCTGTCGGGTTTGACGGAGAGCAAAGGATAAGTGCACGAGTCTGTGGCGTGATAGCCTTTTCGAGTTGCTCAGGAGTAATCTTGAAGTCCTGCTCTATCTTTGCCTCGACATAGACAGGAGTGCCCTCGGCGAGCAGAACCATCTGTGGGTAGCTGACCCAGTAAGGAGCAGGAATTATGACCTCATCTCCAGCGTTTACGAGAGCCATGATAGCATTGCACACACTCTGTTTCGCACCATTTGAGCAGAGAATCTGCGCAGGCGTATAGTCCAAGTTGTTTTCGTTCTTCAGTTTGTTGACAATAGCCTTCTTAAGCTCAGGATAGCCCGGCACGGGACTATAACGGCTCCAGTTGTCTTCTACCGCCTTGATGGCAGCAGCCTTGATGTGGTCCGGAGTGTTGAAATCAGGTTCGCCGACACTCATGTTGATAATGTCGATACCTGCGGCCTTCATCTCGCTACTCTTCTGGCTCATGGCGAGTGTGGCACTTGGTTGCAGACGATTCAGTCTGTCAGAAAGGGTGTTGATCATTTTTATCTTGTAGTTTTAGTGTTTTGTTCAAAGCTTATGCCCCATGCGTGTCCGCTTGGTTTCGAGATAGCGTCTATTGTAGACATTAGGCTCGATGATGACAGGTATATTCTCTACTATCTCCAGCCCATAGCTTTCCAGTCCTACACGTTTTACAGGATTGTTGGTGATGAGTCGTATCTTGCTTATGCCGAGGTGGCGCAGTATCTCAGCACCCACACCATACTCGCGTTCATCAGGTTGGAAGCCGAGGTGTATATTAGCATCGACAGTGTCATCGCCCTGCTCTTGGAGCTGGTACGCACGAATCTTGTTCATCAGACCAATTCCGCGACCTTCTTGCTGCAGATATATGACAGCACCGCAGCCCTCTTCCTCTATCATAGTCATGGCCTGATGGAGTTGCTCTCCACAGTCGCAACGCTTCGAGCCGAATATGTCGCCAGTCATGCAGCTTGAGTGCATACGTACCAAGACCGGCTGCTCGCTGGTCCATGTGCCTTTGAAGATGGCGATATGTTCGAGGCCGTTACTCTTCTGGCGGAAAGGGATGATGCGGAAGTGCCCCCATTGTGTAGGCAAGTCAGCCTCCACACCTTTTTCTACGAGAGACTCCTGACGGAGACGGTATGCTATGAGATCCTTGATAGCTATTATCTTGAGACCATGTTGGCGTGCGACCTCCTTGAGTTGAGGCATACGTGCCATGGTGCCATCATCGTTGAGAATCTCAATGAGGGCTGCGGCAGGCTGTAGTCCGCTGAGGCGAGCCAGGTCAATAGCAGCCTCAGTATGTCCAGCGCGTTTCAGAGTGCCACGATCTTGTGCGTAGAGCGGATTGATATGCCCCGGACGCCCGAAGTCTGAAGGCTTGCACTGAGGGTCAGCAAGAGCACGGATTGTAGCAGCACGGTCATGGGCAGAGACTCCCGTAGTACACCCCTTGAGCAAATCTACGGTCACGGTAAATGGCGTGCCGAGCATACTTGTGTTGACCTGTACCTGGTGTTCAAGCTCCAGTTCGCGTGCCCTTGATATGGTTATGGGGGCACAGAGCACACCACGACCATTTTTGAGCATGAAGTTAACCTTCTCTTCGGTGATAAGCTCTGCTGCAGTAATGAAGTCGCCCTCGTTCTCGCGGTCTTCGTCGTCAACCACAATCACAAACTTGCCTTGACGAAAGTCATCAATGGCCTCTTCGATTGTGCTGAGTTTGATTTCGTTGTTCATATTGTTTTGTTGTTTATTTAGTTGTTTAGTTGTTTGGTTGTTTGGTTGTTTGGTTGTTTGGTTGTTTGGTTGTTTGGTGAGGTTGACCTATCAATGTTTTAGGTTATACATGTTGTTTGAAAAGTCAGGGTAAATAACCTCAAAACCTTAAAACCTTATAACCTCAAAACCTCATCAGCAATTCTTCTCTCCAATCTCTCAGACACTGAAGCAATCTTGCTCAGGTCGCGATATAGGCGAATGCGGTATCGCCAGATGCGTAGCCATAGTGCCATACCGAGCGGAACGAACAATCCGATTACTACGTTCCACCTTGGGTTGCGTGTAGGGCGAGTGTGCGCATCTGGAGCTATGATAGGATATTCGTTGAGTAGGCTGATGACCACGTTGTCCTGACAGTTATGCAATTCGGTGATGATGTCGGAAAGCTTGTTGTCGAGATCAATGACCACGTGATCCTCCCTGAAACGGAAGAAGATATTCCAATACGAAGGCAGCCTCAAGAGTTTGTGCTGGCTTTGATACTCCTTACATAAGGCACTGAGCGATGTGAGTTCGCGTCGCATTGCAGAGTAGTCAGGCTCGTGGATAACGACCTCTTTGCGGTTTATACGGCGCTTGAGCCTTAGCCCCAGCAGACGCATGAAAAAGTTGCGGTAGCCCTCAATGTTGAAGACAACGCTATCCTTGTTGGCACGATTGGTAAGAAATATACCTACCGGAGCCAATACCATCGAACTAAACCATGCACCTATCCATATAGCCAATTCACCAGCTTTTGCCATCTTTTCGCTACCAGCGTTGATGATATAGTAGAAGATGAATATAAGTACACTTACCACCACAGGGACACCGAGGCCACCCTTGCGAATGATAGCCCCCAGGGGAGCACCTATGAAAAAGAAGAGCAGGCACGAGAGAGACATCGTAAACTTCTTGCGTGCCTCTATCTTGTGACGACGCAGTGCCACATTTGTCCCCTCCGTAATCATGGCACGATAGTCGAACTCAGCTTGTGCACCTTGGGCTGATGACAGCGCGTTTTGCATCACTCTGGTCTTGCTGTCTTGGGGCAAGTGCAGATAAAGACTGTCCAGAGGCTCCATCATCTTGCCTCTACTCACTATCTGCGAGGAGTCAGGGCGTCCTGCCGGCAGATGCCATTTCAAGTACTGCTGGTTGCAAAGCGCATAATATGCACGCCCGAGAGAGTCTGAGGCTTGCGCAATCGAGTCGATACCATGTACGATGCTTGCAAGGCTCTTGACCTGGGCATCACCGTTGAACAGGTTGGCGTCCATCATGTTGAAACTCGCATCAAACCTGATAAGATCCACTTCAGTGCCAAACGACTCGCGCATATACGGAATGCTTGCCTTGAGCATCTGCCCCGACTGGTTGTCCATATTGCGGAAACGCTCTCCATTGTAGAGTGTGAGTTTGAGATGCTGTCGGTCAGCAGTAGATTGCAACCTTGCAGAATCAGCGAGAACTATTTCCATATTGTCATAGCCCCCCTGCGTACTATAGATGACAATCCCATACAGCAATCCCGTCTTGGTATCCTTGCGCTCTACAAACAGACTATATCCCGGTATGTTGTTGTAGAACACTCCCTCGGGAATCTCCAGCTCCGGCGATTTCTGCCTCATGCTCCACATGAGCGTAGCAAGCTGCTTCATAGCCATAGGCTGCACATTGTTCTGAAAATAGAAACTGCCTCCACAGATCACACATACAAGAACGAATATCGGTGCCAGAATGCGTGTCAGGGGCACCCCCGAAGCTTTCATTGCCAGCAATTCAAGCTGCTCTCCCATATTACCGAAACTTATGAGCGATGCCAGCAGTACAGCCAAAGGGACGGACATAGAAACCAAAGTGAGGCAAGCATAAAAGAAGAACTGAGCGATGATATCCCAGCCGAGCCCCTTCCCGATAAGGTCATTGATATGCTTGAAGAGAAACTGCATCATAAAGATAAACAAGCATACAAAGAACGTCGCTGCGAATAAGAGCAGATAGTTCTTCAGGATATAAATGTCCAATTTCTTGATAATCCTCATGAGCGCACATAAAATCGTGGCAAAGTTACGAATAAGTGAGTACAATTCCAAATAAAACCCGTTTTAATTTGGAATTGTCGAGCGCGAGTAACTTCGGCGTCAGCCAGAGTTGCGCAAATAAGTGAGTACAATTCCAAATAAAACCCGTTCTAATTTGGAATTGTACTCACTTATTCGTAACTTTGCACGCGAATTGAAAACACATAATCACTATGGCAGAAATACGAAAGATAAGACGCGCTTTGGTAAGCGTTTTCCACAAAGACGGTTTGGATGAGATACTCAAGACCCTGCATGCACAAGGAGTAGAACTTTTGAGCACAGGAGGAACCCAGGCATTCATCGAGAGCCTCGGCATACCCTGCACAAAAGTCGAAGACGTGACAAGTTACCCCAGCATTCTCGGAGGAAGAGTCAAGACCCTCCACCCCAAGGTGTTCGGAGGCATATTAGGTCGCAGGGAGCTCGAAGGCGACCGTGAGCAGATGACCAAATACGACATTCCGGAGATAGACCTCGTTATCGTAGACCTCTATCCCTTCGAGCAGACCGTAGCAAGCGGAGCCTCCGAGTCAGACATCATCGAGAAGATAGACATAGGCGGCATCAGCCTTATACGTGCTGGAGCCAAGAATTTCCGAGACGTAATCATCGTCCCGTCCAAGGCAGAGTACGAGCCGCTCTTGAAGCTTCTGCAGGAGAAGGGCGGTGAGAGTGAGATTGAAGACCGTAAGTGGTTTGCAGCCCAGGCATTCGGCGTAAGCAGTCATTACGACACGGCTATTCACGATTATTTTGTCAACTAAACTGTAGAAGAAAAGACAATGGGGCTGTTTAGTTTTACCAAGGAAATCGCCATGGACCTCGGCACCGCCAACACCATCATCATTTCAGATGGCAAGATTGTGGTAGACGAGCCGAGCGTAGTAGCCCTTGACCGTCGCACGGAGAGAATGATAGCCGTGGGAGGCAAGGCCAAGATGATGTACGAAAAGACGAACCCAGAGATTCGCACCATACGTCCGTTGCGTGACGGCGTTATTGCCAACTTCAATGCCTGTGAGCAGATGATGCGCGGCTTGATCAAGATGATACATTCAGGTTCCCGCCTGTTTACCCCGTCGCTCAAGATGGTCATCGGAGTGCCGAGTGGCAGTACCGAGGTAGAGTTGCGTGCCGTGCGTGACAGTGCAGAACACGCCGGAGGTCGTGAAGTATACCTGATTTACGAGCCCATGGCAGCCGCTATCGGCATAGGGCTCGATGTCCTGGCGCCCGAGGGCAACATGATTGTAGACATCGGTGGTGGCAGCACAGAGATTGCAGTCATAAGCCTTGGCGGAATCGTAGCAGACAAGAGTCTGCGAGTGGCAGGCGATGAGCTTACCTCAGACATACAGGAATACATGTCGCGCCAGCACAACGTCAAGGTGTCAGAGCGTATGGCCGAGCGAATCAAGATTCACGTAGGCGCAGCCCTTACAGACCTTGGCGACGAAGCCCCCGATGACTATGTAGTGCATGGACCGAACCGTATTACGGCACTGCCAATGGAAGTCCCGGTGTGTTATCAGGAGATAGCCCGATGTCTTGAGAAGACCGTTGCCAAGATAGAAACCGCCATACTCCAGGCATTGGAAGAGACCCCCCCAGAGCTATATGCAGACATAGTGCACAACGGCATATATCTGGCAGGAGGCGGAGCAATGCTCAAGGGGCTCGCACGTCGTCTGACCGACAAGATCAACATACCCTTCCACGTCGCAGACGATCCCCTGCATTGCGTAGCCAAAGGAACAGGCATCGCCATCAAGCATATCCACGAGTACTCCTTCCTAATGTAGTATAGTTCCACACAGACACGATGCACTCTGTTGTAGACAGAATTAGGCAATATTCCCATTGGCTGGTACTTTTCGTTTTGGAAGGTATCAGCCTGTATCTTGTGTTGTCATTCAATCTGTACCAGAAAAGCGTATGGTTTACCGCAGCCAACACAGTATGCGGAGCAGTGCTCAAAGTCGAAGAAGAGCTTCTGGCATACCTCCGTCTCGGTGGAGAGAATGCAGAGCTGATGAGCCGCAATATCATACTACAGCAGCAGAACGACCTCCTGAGATCAGAGATAGCACGTCTCAGTCACGACAGCACCTATACCGAGCGTCTCCTCACGGAGCGCATCTCAGGTCTTGGATTGGTCAGAGCCCGTGTGGTAGACAACACCGTTATGCTTAGAGACAATTATCTGGTTTTAGACAAAGGGCAGGCTGATGGCATACGCGAAGAGATGGGTGTGGTGTCAGGAACCGGTATCGTAGGCATCGTATCGCAAGTGACCGAGCATAAAGCATTGGTCATGTCCATACTCAACAGCAAATCGAGCATCTCATGTCGCATCAGAGGGAGCGAGTATTTCGGATACCTCCGATGGTATGGAGGCAATACGATATGCGCCTCACTCGACGACGTCCCCCGACATGCCCGTTTCAAACTCGGAGATGCCGTCGAGACGAGTGGATTCAGCAACGTATTTCCACCAGGCATATATGTAGGCAAAGTAATTAAAGTACGTGACAGCAAGGACGGGCTCAGCTACCAGCTCATCGTACAGTTGTCGACAGATATGGCGAATTTAAGTAACGCAACAGTCATCTTGAACGAGAATGACACTATCGGTTTTCAATAGGATAGGGCAGATGCTCGCAGTGCTCTGCGTGCAGATTCTTGTGCTCAACCACATCCATCTGTGGGGCTATGCAACACCATTGCTATGCTTCGCATTCGTCTCGCTCGCACCCTTAAGAGCCAACAGGATTCTGGAAATGATTATGGCATTTGTCCTTGGTCTTGTAGTCGACATGTTTTCGACCACCCCCGGAGTCTGTTCAGGAGCCATGGTCCTCGCCTCCTTCGTACAGCACGATTTGCTTGCCATGATGGCACCCAAAGACAGCGAGCAAGGTCTGAAGCCCAGCGCCAAAGAGCTCGGCAGGTATCTCTTTATTGTATATCTCGCCCTGATACAGGCCATAGGACTCATAGCCTACTTTGTCCTGGATATATTCTCATTCTCACAGAGTTCAGACCTGCTTCTGACGTTGGCATGCAGCTATGCGTCCAGCATATTTGTCACCCTAATATTTGTAGGTCTAAATGGCAGGCTCTAAGAAACATAATTCCGAATTTGCCAACCGCAAATACGTCCTCGCCGGAATAGCCAGTGGCATCATCATAGTGTTTGTGATACGCCTTTTCGCCCTCCAGATGCTCAGCGACGATTTCAAGCGCAATGCAGACAGCAATGCCTTTCTCAGGCGAATCCTGTATCCGGCACGTGGCGCAATCACAGACCGCAACGGCAAGCTGCTGGTCTACAATCAGCCAGCCTACGACATCATGGTAGTGATGAAAGAGCAGGAAGGCATAGACACACTCGACTTTTGCCGCACCCTAGGTATCACCAAAGAGTGGTACAAGCGCCGTATGGACGAAGTCCGCGACCCATGGCGTAATCCCGGCTACAGCCGCTACACCCAACAGCTCTTCATGAGCCAGCTCTCGAGCGAAGAGTTCAGCTCATTTCAGGAAAAGCTCTTCTGCTTCCGCGGGTTCTATATCCAGAAGCGGTGTATCCGTCAGTATTCATACCCCTACGCAGCCCACGTCTTAGGCGATGTCGGTGAAGTCAACCCCAAGGACATCGAAAACGACCGATACTATCAGAGCGGAGACTACATAGGCAAGCTCGGCGTAGAGCGTCAGTACGAACGTCAGCTACGAGGCGAGAAAGGAGTCGAAATCCTCCTGCGCGATGCACGAGGTCGAATCAAGGGCAAGTACCAGAACGGCAAGTTTGACGAAGCCCCGGAGCCAGGCAAGAATCTCACCCTCTCGCTCGATGCCGACCTCCAAGCCTTAGGCGAGCGTCTGATGAAAGGCAAGAAAGGAGGCATCGTAGCCATCGAACCGTCGACAGGCGAGATACTCTGCATGGTGAGCAGTCCCACCTACGATCCACGCATGATGGTCGGACGCCAACGCGGAGCCAACAACCACCGTCTCTCACAAGACCCTGACAAACCCCTGCTCAACCGCGCCATCATGGGTCTCTATCCGCCAGGCTCAACCTTCAAGACCAGCCAGGCACTTACCTTCTTGCAAGAAGGAATCATCACCCCCCAGACCTCATACCCCTGCTCCCACGGCTTCCACTTCAAAGGACTGACCGTAGGATGTCACGGACACGCCGCACCAATCCAGCTCATACCAGCCATCGGCACCTCATGCAACAGCTACTTCTGCTGGGGTCTCTACCACATGCTCTCCAATCGCGACAAGTACCACACCGTACAGGAAGCCCTGACCCGTTGGAAAGACTATATGGTATCAATGGGCTTCGGCTATACCCTCGGAGTAGACCTGCCCGGCGAGAAACGAGGCATGATACCCAATGCCCAGTTTTACGACAAAGCATACCGCGGTTCGTGGAACGGACTGACCGTGATAAGCATCTCTATCGGCCAAGGCGAAGTCAACCTCACCCCCCTACAGATAGCCAACCTCGGAGCCACGATAGCCAACCGAGGCTGGTTCATTACCCCACACATAGTCAAGCGCATTCAAGACGAGCCCCTCGACTCACTCTATACCCGTCGGCGCCACACGATGGTAAGCCCCGTAAACTACGAGTACGTAGTACAAGGCATGCGCCGCGCCGTGACAGACGGCACCTGTCGCAGCGCCAACACCACGATGTATGAAGTCTGCGGAAAGACCGGTACAGCCCAGAACCCCCATGGCCAGGACCACTCGGCATTCATGGGATTTGCCCCCATGGACGACCCCAAGATAGCCATCTGTGTATACGTCGAGAACGGCAGGTGGGGAGCAGACTACGGAGTCCCCATAGGAGCCCTACTCATCGAACAATACATTAACGGAACCCTCACAGAGGCATCTCAAGCCAAGGCCGAAGCATTTGAACAACGTCATTTGATAACCCCAACAGAATATGTCGTCAGCAGCAGCCAAAAACAATAGCAACAGCGTATGGCGCAACCTTGACTGGTTTACCATCTTCATCTTTGTCTGCCTCATGGTCATGGGGTGGATGAGCGTATGCGGAGCCAGCTACGATTTTGACCAGGGCACTCCCCTGTTTGATTTTCATGCCCGCAGCGGCATGCAGATAGTATGGATACTATCCTCACTGCTCCTCGGCGCACTGATAGTATGCATCGACGACAGGATAGTCGAAAGTTTCTCCTACATTATATATATAGGGTTTGTGATACTGCTTGCCGTCACCCCCTTTCTCGCACACGACATCAAAGGCAGTCTTTCGTGGATCAAGATTGGCAGTTTCAGCATTCAGCCCGCAGAGTTTGCCAAGTTTGCCACAGCCCTGTGCATCGCCAAGGTCATCAGCCAGTTCAGCCTCAATCTCTCAAGATGGAAAGACCTCGCCATCTCCAGCCTTGTCGTCCTACTCCCCATGGCATTGATCGTCATGCAGAAAGAGACAGGATCCGCACTGGTCTACCTCGCATTCTTCCTCATGTTCTACCGCGAAGGCATGGCCGGCAGTCTGCTTTTCACCGGAGCAGCCGCAGTCCTGTATTTTGTGGTAGGCATACGCTACGCAGACATACCCCTATGGGAGATTGCCCAGACCAGCCTTGGAGAATTTCTCGTCCTGGCGTTTATCCACATCTTCTCAGCCATGATGATGTGGGTATACACACCATTGCGACTACCCTTCGTCAAGGTTATAGGCTACGGCACCATGTCATACGTATTAGCAGTACTCTTTGCCAAATACATCTTCCCGTTCAATGCCTGTTGGATAGAATGGGTCGTCCTGCTCGTCATGATATGCTACCTCATCTATCTCGCCTTGCGAGAGAATCTCATGCACTACGCCCTCATAGCCCTCTTCGCCATCGGGAGTACCGGCTTCTTCTATTCAGTAGACTATGTCCTCGACGAAGTCATGCAGCCACACCAGCAGACCCGCGTACGAGTCCTTCTCGGTCTCGAAGACGACCCCAAAGGAGCAGGCTACAACGTCATACAAGCCAAGATAGCCATCGGCAGCGGAGGCCTGACAGGCAAAGGCTTTCTCAACGGCACCCAGACCAAACTAAAATACGTCCCAGAGCAAGACACCGACTTCATCTTCTGTACCGTAGGCGAGGAAGAAGGCTTCGTAGGGTGTACCATAGTACTGGTCATGTTTCTCGTGCTCATACTCAGGCTGCTACATCTTGCAGAACGCCAGCCCTACACCTACGGACGCATCTACGGATACAGCGTGCTCAGCATATACCTCTTCCACGTCTTCATCAACGTCGGCATGGTATTGGGGCTCACCCCAGTCATAGGCATACCCCTACCATTCTTCAGCTACGGCGGTTCCTCCCTATGGGGATTCACCATACTCCTGTTCATCTTCCTCAGAATAGACGCAAGCCGCAACCGCATAGCCCATTAACCCCACTCCCACTCAATGCCCTCTCCTTATCTCCGTCCCCACCTCCATAATGCCAGGCATCACCTCCTGCATCATCAAGTGATATATCCTGACCCTCCCACGCTGTCCGGCAGTCAGACAGACAGGCCTTGAGCTTTGGCCGTACTTACGCACGATCAGCCCATTAGTCACAATACCTACATCTTGTGAGGCAAACTCGACGCACATCGTATCCCTGAGCACCAGTTTTGGACATTCGAGCTCCAACTCATAGCAAAGCCATAGTTTGGAGTAAGGAAAGAGATTGCCCGTACGTATCAGCACACTCGGCAGATACTCCCCCCCCTCCTTCACCTCAGGCAAGTCAAATACGAGAGTGTCAGACCTCTCCCATCCCTCCAGCCCGAGCCGTCTGTACTGTAGAGAGACAGTATCATCGATACAATTACACAGTAGCATCGTCCAGAGCGACACCGCTATCACTCTCAGCCAAGTTCTTGCCATTATCATCTCTGTGCTGTCGATCATTCCCCTGACGTGAGTTCTTCTTCTTTTTCTTCTTGCCCCTCAGCTGCGAGTCGAAGCGCGAAAGATCCTCCTGAGTAGCCAGATCCACGTGTGTTGCCACAGTATTTTGACCGTGTCCCTGATTTGCAAGGCTTACAGGATTCTCCCCCCTGTTGTTGGCATTGATAATCTCCATAGCACGCTCAGCCGTGACAGTAGTGATATTGGCAGCAAGATGCTTGTCAGACGAGTACGACACCATACCAGAGAGAATATCAGCCTTAAAAAAGAACCACTCGCCCTCCTGCGTCGTCAGAACGACATCACGGTTAGGGATTTTCCGCGAAGCCTCGATATACTGGTCGACCTCATAGTTGATGCAGCATTTGAGTTTCGCACACTGTCCTGCCAGTTTCTGAGGATTGAGCGACAGATCCTGAAAACGAGCAGCCACAGTACCCACACTGGTGAAGTTCTTAATCCAAGTAGAGCAACACAGTTCCCTCCCGCACGGACCGAACCCCCCAATTCGCCCCGCCTCCTGGCGAGCCCCAATCTGCTTCATCTCTATTCTCACATGAAACACATCAGCCAGCACCTTTATCAGCTCGCGAAAATCCACACGACCATCAGCGATGTAATAGAAGATAGCCTTGTTGCCATCACCCTGATACTCCACATCGCCAATCTTCATCTCCAGTCCGAGCCCCTTAGCTATCTGTCTCGACTCTATCATAGTCAGATGTTCCCGAGCCTTAGCCTGCTCATACTTCTCCAGGTCCACATCCTTAGCCAGCCGATATATCCGCTTGATATCGTCCTCGCTTTTCAAGTTGGCCTTCTTCACCTGCAGAGCCACCAGAGCCCCCGTCATCGTCACCGTGCCAATATCGTGTCCGGGATTACCCTCGACCGCTACTATGTCACCCTTCTGCAAGTCCAGGTTGTTCGAATTGTGAAAATACCCCTTTCTCGTATTCTTGAACTGCACCTCCACGAGATCCGTCGAAGCAGTATTGTTAGGCACATCAGCCATATAGTCACACACATTGAGTTGGGTGTAGTGATTAGTGTGCCAACCCTTCTTGCATATACCGCGGCCACCACCACATATATATTCGTTGCTCATAATTAAGTATGTTGTTATTGTATCAAAAGCACAATCATCTTGAGTGCGAAGTCAAAGAAGACCATGCGAGGATTAACATTATGTTCGATATCGCTCTGACAAAGGCTGAGCTCCTCCATGATAGGAATCACGTTACGCTCATTGACAAAGCGAGCAAAATTTACGCTAAACTCATTTTCAGCCGTAGTCATAAAGTTCATTTCAGCACTTTTGAAGTTATATACAAAGTTCTCCCGCAGCAACCTCTGACAGTATGCCAAGAAGCGTTTCTGACGTTCGCGCCCCATCTCACTCACCGACTCGCTCCACTCGCGCATATCCTTAATCCTGCGCATATAGCTCAACCTCATCAGCCTGACAAACAAGTCAAAGAAAGCCGCCTCCTCATTGCCCCCGGCAAGCCGTTTGGCAGCCATCGTATAGTTACCCTGCGCGACGTGAGCCATCACCTTTGCCACATCACTGTCCGCCCCCAGCCGCAGAGAGAGAGCCCCAGCAATGTCAGCCTCAGGCAGCGGCGGCACGAAAATCTTCTGCGTCCGGCTCTGTATGGTGCCCAAGACATTCTCACTATCCTGACTGACAAAAATCAGGTAAGTCCTCATCGGAGGCTCCTCGATCAGTTTGAGCAGTTTGTTGGCAGCCTCCGTATTCATACGCTCAGGCAGCCATATCACCACAGCACGCCTGCCACCACAGCTCGGTTTGAGCTGAAGCTTCTGCTGCAAGCAGTCACTCTCGTAGACATAGTGCACAATCTGTTGGTTCTCAGCCTTGATCACAGCGAGCCAGTCCTCAATGTCGAAATACACCGAACTATTGAGCTGCATACGCCATTCCTCAATGAAATCGTCCGAGACAGGCCGGTCACTGCTCTTTCTCTTGAAAATCGGAAATGAGAATATCAAGTCAGGATGAGCCCAAGCCCTCACCATAGCCTCGTCATTAGCGTCCTTACATACCAGCATAGACGCAAACGCCAGAGCCAGCGGCAGCTTGCCACACCCCTGAGGTCCGCACAGCATGATAGCATGAGGGATACGGTTGTCCGCGACCATTCGCGTCAGCCTCTCCTTGACGACCTCCTGACCAATAACCTCATCAAATCCCATCTCCTCAATAGATATTTCCAGCTATCTCACAGATGCTATCCACAGCACTCACCGTATAGAAATGCAAGTTTGGAGCACCCCCATCGAGCAGTTCCCTACACTGCGCCGTAGCCCATTCTACCCCCACCCGGCGCACCTCCTCGTCCGTCTTACACTTGACAGCCTCCCGATACAGAGGCTCAGGCAAGTCACAGTGGAAAATCTTAGGCACCACAGCCAGCTGGCTCAGCTTTGCCAAAGGCTTAATTCCCGGCACTATAGGAATCGTTATTCCCTCCTTGCGAGCCCTCTCCACAAACTTGAAATACTTCTCATTGTCGAAGAACAACTGCGTCACAGCATACTCCGCACCCATCTCCACCTTCTTCTTCAGCACAGCGAGGTCACTCTCCATATTGGGCGCCTCCTCATGCTTCTCAGGGTAGCACGCCACCCCGAAGTGAAACCTCTCCCCAGGGCATTTTATCACACTGCCGTCATAGAACGAGCCGTCGTTGAAAGCATTAATCTGCTCTATCAGCTCCGTAGCATAGCGCGGACCATCGCCAGTAGGGCGGAATATAGAGTCCTCCTTAGCCTTGTCGCCGCGCAACACAAGCAAATCGCTTATACCCAAAAACTGCAGATCCAGCAGCATATACTCCAAGTCCTCCCTCGTATGACCGCTACAAACGATATGCGGCACCACAGGGATATTATACCGCTGCACAATAGCAGCCGAAATAGCAATAGTACCAGGTCTGCGTCTCACCCTATGCCGCTGCACCAGACCATTGCCGAGCTCATTATACACAAACTCACTACGGTGAGTAGTAATATTGATGTATCGGGGCTGAAACTCCTTCAGTCTGTCAATCGTGTGAAACAAAGCCCCCGTGCCGTTACCCTTGATAGGAGGCAACACCTCAAACGAGAACGGACAGCTCTCTTTATCGTTTATAAGGTCAATAACCTTCATGGTAGTATTGTTGTTTTCATCTAAACGCGTGTAAAGTTATACAAATTATGCCATAATCACAAATCTTTAGCAAAAAAACGACATTAAATACCAATACCCAGCGACAACATGTTATAATTTTTTGTATATTTGTAGTGAAAAAAATAGAATAAACTAAACAAACATTATCTAATTATGACACTAATCAAATCAATTTCCGGCATCCGCGGCACCATTGGCGGAAAGGCAGGTGACACCCTCAATCCCCTCGACATCGTAAAGTTTGTAAGCGCGTACGCAACAGTAATCCGCAAGACCTCCCCCGTAGGCAGCAACAAGATAGTAGTAGGACGCGACGCCCGCATCTCAGGCGAGATGGTTAAGAACGTCGTATGCGGTACACTCATGGGCATGGGCTTCGACGTCGTCAACATCGGCCTTGCCTCCACCCCCACCACCGAAGTAGCCGTCACCATGGAAGGCGCCGACGGCGGCATCATTCTCACCGCCTCCCACAACCCACGCATGTGGAACGCCCTCAAGCTCCTCAACGAGAAAGGCGAGTTCTTCAACAAAGAGCAAGGCGAAGAAGTGCTCCGCATAGCCGAGGCCGAAGACTTTGAGTACGCCGACGTAGACCATCTCGGCAAGTATCGCGAGGACGACAGCTACGACCAGAAGCACATCGACATGGTACTCGGACTCGACCTCGTCGACGTCGAAGCCGTCAAGGCACGCAAGTTCAAGGTAGCCTTCGACGCCGTCAACTCAGTAGGCGGAGTCATTCTGCCCAAGCTGTTCGAACAGTTAGGCGTAGAATACACAGGCATGTTTACCGAGCCCACAGGCGACTTCCAGCACAATCCCGAACCCCTTGAGAAGAACCTCGGCGACATCAAAGCCCTCATGCAGCAAGGCGGTCACGACATAGCCTTCGTTGTCGACCCCGACGTAGACCGCTTGGCTCTCTTCTGTGAAGACGGCACCATGTATGGAGAAGAATACACCCTCGTCACCGTAGCAGACTATATCCTCCAGCACACCCCCGGCAATACCGTCAGCAACCTCTCCTCCACACGCGCCCTCCGCGACGTAACCAACAAGTACCCAGGCTGCAAGTACAATGCCGCAGCCGTAGGCGAAGTCAACGTCGTCACCAAGATGCGCGAGACAAACGCCGTAATCGGCGGTGAAGGCAATGGCGGAGTCATCTATCCCGCAGCCCACAGCGGACGTGACGCACTGGTAGGCATCGCCCTCATTCTGACCTATCTCGCCAAGAAAGGCATGACCACGAGCCAGTTGCGTGCCACATACCCCCCATACCAGATAGCCAAGAACCGCATCGACCTCACCCCCGACACCGATGTCGACGCCATTCTCGTCAAGGTCAAGGAGCTCTACAAAGACCAGGAAGTCAACGACATCGACGGCGTCAAGATAGACTTCCCCGACAAGTGGGTACACCTGCGCAAGTCCAACACCGAGCCAATCATACGAGTATACAGCGAAGCCTCAACGATGGAAGCAGCCGACCAACTCGGCAAAGACATCATGGACGTAGTATATTCCATGGTCAATAAATAAACAAAATTTTAGAGAAACAGACTATGTTAAAACAAATCATCAACGGTCGCATACTCACCCCCCAAGGGTGGTTGAAAGACGGCAGCGTCATCATACGCGACAACAAAATACTTGAGGTCACCAACTGCGACCTTGCCATAATAGGCGCAGAAGTAATCGACGCAAAAGGCATGTACGTAGTGCCCGGCGGCATCGAGATGCACGTACACGGCGGCGGCGGCCGCGACTTCCAAGAAGGCGACGAAGAAGCCTTCCGCGTAGCCGTAGCAGCCCACGCCAAGCACGGCACCACATCAATCTATCCCACGCTCTCATCATCGACAGTACCCATGATAGAGAAAGCCGTCGAGACCTGCAACAAACTCATGGCCGAGAAAGACAGTCCCATACTCGGACTCCACCTCGAAGGCCATTACCTCAATCCCAAGAAAGCCGGCGCACAGATGCCCGAACTCATCAAGAACCCCGACCCCAACGAATACATACCCATCGTAGAAAACAGCCCCTGTCTGGCACGTTGGGACGCAGCCCCCGAGATGCCCGGTGGCATACAGTTCGGTAAGTACTGTGCAGAGAAAGGCGTACTGCCCTCCATTGCCCACACCAACGCCGAGTACAACGACGTCAAGGCAGCATACGAAGCAGGCTACACCCACGTCACCCACTTCTACAACGCCATGCCCGGCTTCCACAACAAGCAAGAGTACAAGTACGAAGGCACAGTCGAGAGCGTCTACCTCATGGACGACATGACCGTCGAAGTCGTAGCTGACGGCATACACGTACCACCCACCATCATGCGCATGTGCTACAAGATCAAAGGCGTAGAGCGCATGGCCCTCATCACCGACGCCCTTGCCGTAGCCGCCGCAGGCGACGACGCTGAAGCCTTCGACCCACGCGTAATCATCGAAGACGGTGTATGCAAGCTCTCAGACCGCTCAGCCCTGGCAGGCTCAATCGCCACCATGGACCGCCTGATACGCACCGCCGTACAGCAAGCCTTCATACCATTGGAAGACGCATGCCGCATGGTCAGCGAGACCCCAGCCCACATCATGGGCTGCTACGACCGCAAGGGCTCACTCTCCCGTGGCAAGGACGCCGATATCCTTATCCTCGACCACGACCTCAACGTACGCATGGTATGGCAGATGGGCAAAGTCATTGAGAACACACTCTTCTGACAAGGCACACAGACACAAAAAAATCAATAAACACAAAAAATATTCCCCTGACCGAGACAGGTTGGGGGAATATCAATTTTTAGGAAAGATGACATTCTCAAAGCTACGTAACACCATAAAAAACAAGGAGCTCAAGCGACAGCTTTACACCATAATTTTCCGCAGCGACACCCCCATGGGCAAAGCCTTTGACGTAGTACTGCTATGGGCGATATTGCTCAGCATCATACTCGTCATCATAGAAAGCATGCCCCATGTCCAAGGGTGGCTGAGGACCACCCTCATAGTATGGGAATACATATTCACCATATTCTTCACCTTCGAATACATCGCACGCATATACTGCTCGCCCAAGCCCAAGGAGTACATACTGAGCTTCTTCGGCATCATCGACCTCCTCAGCACCGTACCACTATATTTAGGCCTGTTCGTATCCGCCAGCCGCTACCTGATGGTACTCCGCACATTCCGGCTCATACGCGTCTTCCGCGTCTTCAAGCTCTTCTCCTTTCTTCAAGAAGGAGACCGTCTCCTACAGTCGCTCAGGCTCAGCTTCCCCAAGATACTCGTCTTCTTCCTCTTCGTCCTCATCATGGTCATATCCTTAGGTACCCTCATGTACATGGTCGAAGGCAATATCCCCGACACACCATTCACCGACATTCCCACCAGCATCTACTGGGCAGTAGTCACCATGACCACCGTAGGATATGGCGACATAGCCCCCATAACCCACGCTGGACGTATCCTCAGCGCACTTGTCATGCTCCTCGGCTACACCATCATGGCAGTCCCCACAGGCATCGTCAGCGCACAGTTCATCAGCGACAAAGTCAGCGAAGAAACCAAAGAGCCACCACACCCCGAATGCAGCGAATGTGGCAGTCCCATTCCCCACGACGCACACTACTGCCCCTTCTGCGGCACGAAAGTCCAAGACCCCACCGTCCCCTGAACACAAAAGCCCGAGGCAGAAGCCCCGGGCAAAATATCAGCAATCAAAAAGCACAGACGTTAGAGATTGTCCTTCTCGATATCCTTGAAGTACTTGTAAGTACCATGCTTCAGTTCGTCAGTAGCAGCCTCGTCACACACGATGATAGCATGAGGGTGCATCTGCAGAGCAGAGATAGTCCACTCCTGACTCACGCCAGCCTCGATAGCGTGCTGCAAAGCACGAGCCTTGTTGTGACCATTGCAGACGATGAGCACCTCCTTAGCGTCCATCACAGTACCGATACCCACAGTCAGCGCAGTCTTAGGCACCTTGTTGACATCATTGTCAAAGAAACGGCTGTTAGCGATGATAGTGTCCGTAGTCAGAGACTTGATACGAGTGCGGCTCGTCAGCGAAGAGAAAGGCTCGTTGAACGCCAGATGACCATCAGGACCGATACCGCCCATAAACAAGTCAATACCACCGGCAGCCTCGATAGCAGCCTCATAAGCAGCACACTCAGCCTCAAGGTCAGCAGCATTGCCATTGAGGATATGCACATTCTCCTTCTTGATATTGATATGGCTGAAGAAATTGTTCCACATGAAGCTGTGATAGCTCTCAGGGTGCTCCTCAGGCAGCCCCACATACTCGTCCATATTGAAAGTCACCACATTCTCGAAGCTCACCTTACCAGCCTTATACATATCAATCAAGTTCTTGTACAGACCCAGAGGCGAACCACCCGTAGGGCAGCCCAACTTGAAAGGCTTCTCAGGTGTAGGATTGGCAGCATTAATCTTCGCAGCAACATACTCAGCAGCCCAACGGCTCAGCTCAGCATAATCAGGCTCAATAATTACTCTCATAGCAAAAATGATTTTAATGGTTAGTATATAAAATGTGAATTACCTTATCTCATCGATCTCACCCCCTCATCGCCCCACCTGTGGGCTCGCACCGCTACTCCCGTCCACCAGCCGTTTTATACTTCCCGTAAACTTGGCCGTATCCCCAGGAGTCCCGTATATACACTCGCGCAGAGTCGAAGCATCGACCCTGACAGCATTCCTCGTCAGTTCCGGCACATTGTAGCTCCGCAACAGCAAGATATTATGCTCCGGGTCGCGTTGAGGCAAGCAGAAAGCCTTGTGAGCACGCCCCTCCCTGTCGAAATAAGCGATAAACGGACGAGTATAATTGCCATCCATACGGCGCGATGAAAACACAATCCACCGTCCATTGCTCGACCACGTATGATACGAGTCAACATCATCGCTGTTAGCCTCGCTCAGCGCGTATACGCTATCCCTCTGCAGGTCCTTGACCCAAAGGTCACTACTCTTGTGCCAGATGTGGAACTGACCGTAATCACCCAAAGTAAAAAGCACGTAGCGACCGTCAGGGCTCACCCGAGGCACCGAGATGCTCCTATGGTCGGCCGAAGCCTCCACCACCATCTCAGGCTTGCCAAATCTGCCAGTCTTCTGGTCATATTCGACACACTTCAGATCGTAGAAGATACTGTCATAATTGTCCGAAATCAGTTTTGAAGCAAGCGAGTCAGGCGTATCATACAAAGGCGCAAAGCGAGCGCAGCAATAGTAAAGCCTGTCACCATCAGGACTCCAGCAAGGGAAAGTCTCCAGATCCTTGCCCGTAATTATGTTTTGCACCTCGTTCCTGTCCACATCGTAGAGCAGCAAGTCGCTCGCCTCGTCGATGACCTCAATCTTCTCCTTGTGATAGAGGTGAAACACCTGCCCCGTCTTGTTGGTAGAGAAAGCCACGATACGCTTCTTGGGGTGCCACGACGGATATACACCAGCAGCCAGTATATCAGGATTCTTGATCTGCACCTTGCGAGCCCTGTCGCCCTCAATCACGACAGTCCCCCCATGGTTGGCACGCACGTGAAAGAGCATATTTTCCGTATCATAGTTCTGATAGTTATGGCAGTTGACACAATGATTGTTGTCACCCTCATACTGGCGGTTGTTCTCATAGATAGTAGTCTGCACGAAATTCTCCAGATTGCGCTGATACAAGCCCAACTGGCGGTACAACTCGTAGCCAGGCTCGATGAGACGGTAAGACAGATACGCATCAATAGGCTCCGCCACCGAGAGCGTATGCGCAGCATACCTAATCCACCCCCCAGAGGGTAGGGTAGGAGAGCCACCCTTGGAGAAACGGGCATACGTCGTCACCCTGATCTGCCTCCCCACATTCGCACTCAGCAGACCGCGCCACTCCGCGCTGTCGACATCAATACGGTCAGAGCCCCCCGTACACAGAGGCTCACCAGCCTCACCCTCAAATACCACCACCAGACCATCAGCCCCCTTGACCATAAAGTTGAGCGGAGCGATGTTGGCAGGCACGAACAAATCCCTGTAGTCAGGATATACAGGAGCCTGCTCAGGCACCTCAGTATATTCCGTAGGAACCTCATACACCTTGGTGCACGAAGCGAGCATCAAGAGTGGAAATATCAGATATAGAGCAATCTTAGCCATCAGACATCAGAAAGAAATTAGTTCACACCAGCACTACTGCTTGCCTTCGTGTCGCTCTTCTTCGTCGCCTTGAGGTTGCCGAAGAAATAGTAGTAAGGATAGTAACCCTTAAACCTCTCAAACAGCATACGCGCATTACCCTCGCGGTCGTTCATATACGGACGCATGACCCCCACCTCCTTCTGCAGACGCGACATACGGTAGTCCAGATTGGCAAACCTCTGCAAGATACCCGGATCCTTGGTCGTCATCAGACACAGAGCGTCAGCCACATTCTCAGGCGGAGTCTTGCCCTGCAGCGGCTCCGTACGAATGATAAACGAAGGCATCACCTTGGTGTAGATACAGCACGCAAGCGAGTTGAAGAGCGCATTCTGGCTACGCCCCTCCACGAGACTCAGGTTGTAGCCCATAAACGTAGGCTGCTGATAGTTGTTCTCAAACGAATCGTGAATCGGTTCGAGCTTGCGAATCATGGCAAACTCCGGGTCAGCCTCGATTCTCGTCGAGTCGCCCACATACAGAGCATACTTATCGACGAATCCACCCTCAAAAGGCACATCGTCCAGCACCCTCAGATACTTCTCAGCCACCTCCCATTCGCCCCTGAGCAGCGCACACTTCGTCAGTAGCTCAAGCGAATGTATGTTCGGGCCAATCATCGTCATACGCTCCATAGCATGATGTATACACGTCTGCACGAACCCCGCATAATAGTCGCAATCCTCCTGATACAAGTTGAGCGACATAGCGTGTTCGCCCTGCGAATTGTGCAGATACAGCGAGTCGTAGTCCAGACGTATATCATACATACGGTCACATATCTGCTCAGTCTCGACCAAAGCTATGGCATACTTCGCAGCAATAGGGCGGTGAGAGAGCTCCGCATTCCTGCGCGTCACCTCGATAATCCCCTGCCAGTCCTGATTGAGCATACACACATCTTGCGCAGCAATCACCCTGGTGTACGGACGGGCATAATGTACAAACAGAGCCTGCCCGCCGAATATCACCACGAGCATAGCCACCTGCAGCCAGTTTTGCATCACAGTCTCGTCGCGGGGGACAGAGACCAGCGCAGGAGTCTTCTTGCGAGAGAAACTCGCTATCAGCACCGACCATATCAGCAACACCATCACCGCACACAGCGGAATACCAAATATCATTCCCGTCTCGTTCTCGTAAAAGAGATTGATGCCCTCGTATGCCATCCAGCCGAAGAACCCTCCGGCAGGCACATACTGCACGAAGCGCCACCTCGCCGTAAGCCTCATAGCATAGCCCACACACCACGTGCCCACCGTGACAATCAGCGCGAGAATCACAGCACCGAACCAAGGGTAGCGGAACGTCGTCAGCACGAGACGCCCCAGGTACCACAGCCCCCCATATTCCTGACCGAGCAGGAAGTCCATCTGCTCAGTGCTCATCACCCAGAAACTGCGTTCGCGAGCCATACGCAGCACATCTCCATAGTACCACCCTGCCCACACCACCGTACAGACAAACAGCAGAGGCAAAACAGGCAGAATGGGAAGGCGGAGACCCGTCTTCCCATTCTTATCAGGAGTTGTAGCGACGGGCGTTTTGTGCGAAACTTTCTTGTTTTTCATTTAGAAAGATAGGTTTTCGCCCGTAAAGATATAAAAAATATCTTGAATTTCCGCTACTATGTCATAGCTTTTTGCATTTTACTTAATCAGCTTCTTGCCGCCGACGATATATATGCCACCCTTGTCGAGCTTGCCGACCCTGCGTCCTGCCAGGTCAAATGCCTCGCCATTGAGGTCGTAAGCCTCGCCATTGCCATCAGCAGCGATGCTTGTGATGCCAGTAGCATTATCCACCGCGGTCTTGAGCTCCTCGTAGGCAGTCAGAAGGTTCTTGTACGGAGTGATCCAGTTGAGTATAGAAGGCTCGCCGAAGGCTGCAAGTGTGGCAGCCTGCTCTCTTGTCTTGCAGTTGCTGACCAGTTTCTCAGCGTCTTTCTTGGTGCCGTATGACGTCTCAAAGTAGATGTCCTTATACTCATCGCGAATTTCAAACGATACCTCAAGCTTGCTCAACTCAAACTCGGCTATATTTACAGCGCCAGACCTGCCGCTTTGTTCGTTCTTGATGTCGGTGTACTCAAACTTCCAGAAGCGGTATGCCGTGGACGAACTGATGTCAAGGTCCTCGATGTAAGAAGTAGAGTTTGGATACAGACCAGTATAAGTAGCCACTTTGGTCCAAGTCTGATTTGCATTGTTTCTGCCATATACGATAACAGTACCTGGCTTGTTGTAATTTTTGTTGACTGTCAAGGTCAGACGCATTGACTTCTGGCGGTTAGCAGTAGCAGAGCCAAAGTCTACGATGAAAGCAGGTATGACACCCTCTTCTGGAGCCACGCTTCTGAACTCCTTCAGTGAAGAAGGATTACCATCAATAGCCTTGTCGAGAGTATTCGTGCCGTTGGCAGCCACGGTGCTTGACAGGTAGTAGGCAGCAGCCTCGTCGGTCACCTGAAGGTCAAATTTGGTCAGAGTCTCAATTTCTTCAGACACCTCATCGCGCAGAGTCTCAGAAGCGAGAATCAGGTTGTTGAGCTTCTCAAGGTCTACGTCAGGAGTGATATAGTCATAACGCTCGATGTACCATGCAGAGCCAGTAGCCCAATCCCATGAAATGATGCCATTCCACGTCGGAGTCTCGTTGATGTACTTGGTCTTGTCTTTCTCGTTCTTGAATCCGAAAGCGAATCCACCCTGGCCGAAATCCTCGATAGTGAACTTGATTGCATCAGCCTGAGATTTTGCCGATACGGCAAAGGCTCCATTGTCGCCGACATTGCTGACGTAACTCTTATTATAATTCTGTAGGTAGAATGTGCCATCGTCCTCACCATCAGCATTCTTGACCGGTACCATCACCCAGCGGCAATCTGTAGATGCACCAGACGCTACAGCACCAGTGCTTGTGGACGACAAATAGTGGCTACGCTCGAAGTTCTTGAGAGTATAGTATGCGTTGTTTTCCAGAGGAATCTTACTGCCATTCTTGTCGATATTCACTATCTCGGCGTTGATCAGCTTGATGAGATTTCTGTATTGGGCAGCATCGCCAGCGGTGATGGCATTGTTGGCCTGAGCGACGAGATCCTTGAGCGTAGCGGTCACCTCAGGAGCGTAGAAGCCCACCTTCTTGCCGCTTGCATCGGTCATTGTCAAGTAGCTTTGTGATACCTCGACGGCAGCCTCAAGAGCCTGCTTCTGAATGGCGGCGTCTTCGCTGTCGGCAGCGTTCTTGACCTCCACCTCAGAGCCGTCGGCATTGATTATCTTCACCGTATAGTTCAGCTCGCTGATGGCAGACGGGATTTCAAACTCAAACTTGTTGCTGTACCAGATGATATTGCCAGCCTCGTCATACATGAGTATACCTACACCATTCTTTTCGCTACCCTCCTTGACTATCATCTTGATAGACTTGGCAGTACCGATATAGGCATAGTCGTCAGCCACAGCCATCTTCATAGCACCCTGCTTGTAGTATTCCACATAGCCGATGTTGCCATACTCGGCGATGAGTTGCTCAGCGGTACGCCAGTTGCCACCATTGTCCGGCTTAAATTTCCTGGAAGCATCAGTTTCAGATGCAGCCCAAGGGTCAGTACGCTGCTGGAGCTCCAGACGGTCCTCGATGAAGAGAATCTGCTTGTTTACAGGATATTTCTTAGCCTTGACGCGAGCTATGGCATCGTCAATCATCTTTTGCGTACACTTGATGTAATAGTTAGAGTAGTCGCCGCAGAAAGCATAGTAGTCATTGCCAATCTTGGCAACGTCACCGCCAGCCTGGTCTGTAGGGATAAAGAAGCCCCACAAGCGGAAGTACTCAGTCAAATCCTCGCCAGCAGCCTCACAAGCCTTCTCGTAGAATTTGAGCCAACTGTTGTCTGCCGTACCTCGGTCACCGCCATACTTCTCGCCCTGATACCAGCCCTCACCGCCAAATTTCATACGATCAGCACGTAGCAACTTGTGAAGTTTGGTCGTGAACTGCTTGTTGTAGCCAGCACGATGGTAGTACAGCCAGAGGTTGTAGTACATACGCAAGGTGATGGAAATGTCGCGCTGCGAGAACACAATCTTGTTCTGTACGTACTGGAGGTTTGATGTAAAGTTCCAACCGCGGCTCATGCGGTGGCCGTACATATAGGTGATAAGGTTGGAGAAGTAGTTGTTGCTTGACTCCATGCTCGAAGGCAGGTTGATGGTATGCTGTATGTTGTGGCCGCTCTCGTGACCTACACACCACACGTCGAAATTAGCTCTCTCACCGTTGTACGAACTCTCTACCGCACCGATGCTTGGCATACAAGTGTAGCTATTGCCAGAGTATGGGTTCTTGCCTTTGAAGAGCATCATCGTAGGAGCCTTACAGTTGACGTAGGTAGGCCATGCCTTCTCGCCGCCGCCAGCAGCGAGGAACTCGCATGCGTCAGTTTTGCCGTCCTCGACGTCGTCCTGCCAGCCCATAGCGTCCCATTCCCACTTGAGCACATTGTCGTAGAACTTCATGCTCTTGTAGATCTTGTAGCCGTATGATGTCTGACCCCACATACGGTCGCTCCAAATCTGGTCGTAACACTCGATTGGGAATACCATCACACCGCGCTCGCCAATCACGTTGAAGTTAATCTTCTTCTGAGCCTCATAGAGCGCAGTCTTTTCGTTGTCGTAGTCTATCTTCTCTGTGTAGGCAAGGAGCTTCTTGGCGTTAATGAATGTAGACTTATACTCGGCGTTGGCTTCCTCTTCGTTTTTGCCGCGCACGTCGCAGTAGCCGAGCACCTTACCGCCTTCGATGTGAATCTTGATGTCGGGGTAGTCAGAGAGAGGCTTCTCGTAGTTAGCCTGACAGGTGTACATAATCCACTGGTTGGTGTAGTCGGCACCGCAGTACACGATATTCATACCCTTGTGCAGTTCGATGCCGTCCCAGTCCCAGATTTGGGTAATCTCGCTGCCCGAAGCACCTGCTATCTTCAGGGTTGTACCCTCAGGTATATCGCCCTCTACGAACACGTACATCAGTTCCAGAGCGTTGGTCCAGATACCCGTAGGATTGTTCATGTCGGACATCTGTGTGGCAACCCACTTGTTTTTCGGTCCAGCCACTTTGTTCTCGTCAGAGCAGCGGGTGTAGACCTTGTAGTCCTGCACGCGGAAACGCTTGGACATCTCGGGGTTGAACTCGCTTGCCCACTCGTTCTTGATGTTAATCACCATGTTCTGCACCTCGTCGGGGATATTCTGAGCTCTCATGTTGTCCCTGAGTTCCTCGTCTCTCAGACTCTTGTATTGGTCTTTCAGGACAGTGCAGGCACCGTCGGTGAAGTAAGCCTCTATTATCGGGGCTATCTCAGACTCGCGATTGGCAATATCCTCAAGGGTACCCTTGCGCTCCTGCTCGTCGTCGTACTTGTCCTGAGCAGCCTTGAGGTCGGCAGTATTGACCGTTACCTCCTCAAAGCACCACCAGTTGCTCTTGTTGCCCCCATCATTCCAGCCTACGAGCTTGTTGCTGCCATCGGCATGGAGCATATTGCCGTTGCTGGCCTTGATGATGAAATATGTGCTCTTGTTTTCGAGTGTGAGAGCCTTTTCCGTAGTTGAAGTGGTCATCAGCTGCGAAATATAGGCATCACCGATATAGCGGCGTGTCAACGCGTTCTGGAACTTGTTGCCGCCCGTACATCTCCATATCTGTGAGTAGGCGGTATCGTCTCCGACCGATACTGCTGTGAGCGAGTTGGTGATGCGGTTTTCCTGAATAACCACGCCGTGGCTCTCACCCTCGGTGGAAACGGCCTTGTCGGGGTTCTGGTTGACAATCCTGTAGTACTTGCCCGTCTTAGGGATGACGAGCGTCTGTGCTACCATCGCAACCGTGAACACCATACCCATTAGGGTAGTAAGTAATCTTTTGTTCATAGTCATGTTTGTTTAGGTTATTACTTGATTGTTCGTAGTTTTCCGATGCAAAGATAAGCATTTTTATTTGAAAACGTTTCTCAAAATATATTTTTTACATTAATTGACTTGTTTTGTGCAAGAAAGACCCATCTCAAGATACTTGGCCAAGTATGTGGAGATAAATGGCAAAATATGTGGAGATACTTGGCCAAGTATGTGGAGATACTTTGTCAAGGCGTTTATGTCGTAACTATCACCCAATCCCTGAGACTGTGTTTCTCCATGTCGAAATTGATGCCAACCTTGATGATGGGGAGACCGCTCAGGGCAAAGCGTGAAGGGTAGTCCTTGAGGTTAATCTGGTTCATGGCAGCCTCGGCAGACTGGTTTAGTTTTAGCTCGAAGAGGTAGAGAGCCTTGCCAGAGTTCATCACCATATCCACACGACCATTGGAGGTGCGCACTTCTACGTCGACATACCTGCCGAGAAGGGAGAAGATGACATAAAGGAGCTGCTGATAGTGCCCTTCGTAGTTGGTGTTGTCACATTGGGGGATAGTGAGCAGGTAAGTCTGGAGCAGACGGAGCATTCCGTCGAGGTTCTCATTGTAGAGGGCACGATACATCTCTGCTACCGTGGTGTTGCCCTTGTATGAGTCTTTTTGTATATAGTTGGGTAGGAGGCTATGCATCAAGCCTATACGTATCTCATTGTTTGGGAGGTCGAGAGTATAGATGTCGCCCATCTCATCGTAGTCCTTGATGGTGAAGTAGCCAGACTGATAGAGCAGAGGCATGATAGACGACATATTCTCCGTCGGAGCATCAAAGTCAGAGGCTATAACACTATTGGATTTAAGCATCGACGGCAAGACATGAAACTCCTTTAATTTCTCAATTAGGAACGTCGGCGTACCGCTTTCGAACCAATAACTCTTGAACATACAATCCTGAACAGAGTTGAGTAAGCTGAAGGGATTGTATATGTCGGGTGAAGGCCAGGTAAAATGGTATCCGTCGTATTGACGCTTGAGCGACATGATTACCTCCTCTCTGCTCTTACCCTTATTGTCGGCAAACTCATCTATATAGTCAGACATCTGGGTGAGCAGCTCGTCCTCCGTAATACCACAGATGGCTGCGAAGCGCGGATTCATCGATATGTTGTATAGGTTGTTGAGACCACCAAAGATGCTCGAAGGCGAGAATTTAGTAATGCCTGTGATGAATACGAAATGGAGATAAGAGTCGCAATCTTTCAGTGGTGAGTAGAAGTTGCGCATGATTTGTCGCATTTCATGTAGCAAGGAGTCTTGGTGTGAGACATCCAAGAGAGGTGCATCGTATTCATCTATCAGTACTACGACCTGTTTGCCCGTTTGTCTGTTAGCCTCCAAGATAAGGTCGTGAAGACGGTCATTAGGATCTTGTTTGGGTGATGTAATCCCCCATTTGAGTTCCTCGCGTTCGAGCATATTGCCCAAGAACCTCCTGAGCTGGGCAGCATCAATATGTTTGGCAGACGCCATGCTGAATTTCAGCACAGGGTATTGCTCCCAGTCCTTCTCTACACTATCTATGTATAGCCCTCTAAACAGGTCTTTTCTACCTTCAAAGTATGCCTGGAGTGTAGAGACAAGAAGGGATTTTCCAAAACGTCGAGGTCGACTCAGAAAGATGTATTTGCTGAATTGCAGCATCTTCTGAATATACTCAGTCTTGTCAATGTATAGACAATTCAAGTCTATTATCTCGCTAAACGTCTGAATGCCTACGGGTAGGCGTTTTAGTCCTATGGGGTACTTCATGGTAGTGATTTCTCTTTCGTTTTTTGGCTAAATGTAGTCGAAGTCGTTGATTGTTCCTGTCTCTGACGAAAAACTTATGCCTACCTTGTACAACTTGCGCCTGTCGGCTGAGTATGGCTGGGCATAGCCTTTTTCCTCTATCTGAGCTAAGGCGGCGGAAGCAGAGGAGTTGAGCTTGAACTCGAAGATATAGACGTAGTCTGGGCATTCGAGCACGCAGTCTATGCGGCCTTGGCTCGTCTCGCGTTCTACGTAGGTGTTGTATCGGCCGAGCATCTGCATGATGAGGTAGAACGTGTATTGGAAGTGACGTTCACACTCTCGCTCGTCTTGCTTGCGCTGGAAGCGGTAGGAGATGTTGGCAAGGAAGGCTGTGAGCTGCTGCTGGAATCTGTCGAGATTGCCAGCCTCCAACGAGTCGCTGACATCATTAAGCCATGTTGTGTATTTGTCTTTTTGTCTGAAATAGTCGGAAGACAAGAGTGATATCATTCCGTTACGTACTTCCTCATTGGGGAAGTCGAGGAGATAAATGTCGCGACGTTTGTTGTAGTCCTTGATAGTCAAATAACCGCTTTGGTAGAGCATGGGTAGGGGGCTTTGTTTCGTAGCTTTATAGTCTACGAATTGAGGGGCGGTGTACTCTTTTCCTACCAACTCGTTGATGTTGTCCTGGTTGTCAGCCATGAGACGCATGAGGTAGGTGGGGGTGCCAGAGGCAAACCAGTAGTCTTGGAAATCATTTTTCGCCATACAGTTGAGTATGCTGAAAGGATTAAAGATATCATTCATCTGCTTGCTGAAATGATAGCCGTCGTACTTGCGCTTCAACTTGGCGATGGTCTCCTCTTCCGTCATATCGTTGGCTCTGCCCAACTCTTTGATGGGCTCCTTGAAGACGCGAAGGAGTTCGTCCAGGGTTATTCCGCAGAGTGCGTCGTATCTGCCATCGTAGCTGATGTCTTGTGGCTGGTTGAAACCGCTGAAGACGCTGACCTGAGAGAACTTCGTTACTCCCGTGAGCAGTACGAACTGAAGGTGCTTGTCGGCGAGCTTGAATACGCTGTAAAAACCTTTTAGTATCTCGCGGTTGTAGTCTTCGAGAGTTTTTGTCTCGCCAGAAACGACTGGTGCAGAAGCTCCTGTGTTCATCACATCGAGTAGAGGCTTGTCATACTCGTCGATAAGCACGACTGCGCGTCGGCCTGTCTGCTCGTGGGCATGTTCGAGCACGCTCGCAAAGCGGTCTCCGAATGTGGTAGCAAACTTGTCTTTGCCGTATTCCTCCTCTCCTCTTGCTACGAATGTTTCAATGGCCTCCGTCAATTCCTGAGGAGAGGTGAAGTTCTTGCCGTTGAAGTCTATGTGGAAGACAGGATATTCCAGCCAGTCTTTTTCGAGCGAATCAATGGCAAGACCATGGAACAACTCTTTGCGACCGAGGAAGTAGTTTTCCAAGGTAGAGATGAGTAGGCTCTTGCCGAACCTGCGCGGACGGCTGAGGAAGTAAATCTTCCCTTTTGTCGCGAGATCGTATACTAATGCTGTCTTGTCGACATATACGTATCCGTCCTCTATAATCTGTTCGAAGCTCTGTATTCCTATGGGGTACTTCATGGTAGCGCAGTTTTGGTGTTACTTTGCGCAAAGTTAGAGTAAAAAAATGAGGATAGCAAATAAATTATACTTTTTGTTTGGGTTGGTGGTTTATATTCGTGGTCTGGCGCGATGGGCGTTTTGGTAAAACTCGAGGTGTGAATTTATAAAACGGCTTCCCTGTTTTGATAAAACTCTAAAGAATGGAAGTTTCAAGGGAGGGTCTAAAAAATAACTTGCGCCTCCCTGATTGGGGAGGCGCAAGATATTTTGAATGGTTATTTTTAATGAAGAATTATATTATTCGGTAGCACCGCCATTCTTCATTATCTCAATAATTGCAACAAGGTCTGCTCCGTCAATAACACCATCTTTATTGGCATCGGCATTCTTGATGTGCAGACCTTCAACATTTTCAATATCTTTCATTGCTTCGATAATCTTTGTTAAGTCTGCACCATCAACAACGCCATCATCGTTGGCATCACCGAGGAGCTTTATGCCTGTAACATCGTTGGCCGCAAATGTGGAGCATGCCATAGCGAAGAACAATGCACTCATCATAAAAATTTTTTTCATGGTAGTTTCTTTGTTTTTATTCTGCTCCCTCCTCGTATGAAGAGGGAGCAGAGTGTTAAAGAATAAACTATCTTATCTGTTATAGGTTGTAAAGCATGATTACTTTATAACCTGTCCTGTTGTGCTGTACTTAACACCAGCCTTCTTGATGACTACGCGGTTGTTCTCTACGAACTTGCCATCGTTGGCGGCCTCAGCCTTGTCAGCTGCGATACCTTTGATACCTGTCGCACTAACTTCCTCGATGGTGATTTTCTCCTTGCCAGGACGTGCAAGCACGATCTTACAAATCTTTACACCCTTCAAGTCCTCAACTTCGCTAGCATTGTAGTTGATGCGTACGAGACAGTTGCCATCACCCTTGGTATCGAGACATACGTTGTCGTTATCCATGCAAAGGAACTGATAGCATGACATACCTGCGATTGGGCTCAGATTGTTGGTGTTCATTGCACCCTCAGTTGCAATCTGCCAGATAGCATAGTTCAAATCGTTATCGTCAGTAACGGCTTCGCCATCCTCAAGGCATTTCTTTTTGCTTGGGAACTGAAGACCTTCTGGTACATACAGGAAGAACTGGTATGTAGACACATCGTTCTCCTCAGATTTGAGATAAACTTCGATTGCACCAGCTTCGCCCTTAACGTAGTTAGTTTTAAGCTTCATTTCGTGAGTTTGAGCATTTACTGCTACTGCGCTCAAGCAAGCAAAAACTGCTAAAATAAACTTTTTCATAATGTTTAAAAATATTATTAGTAAACTAGTAAATTATTTGTTAACCTTTGATTATATCAATTACAGCTGTGATATCTGCGCCGTCAACTGCGCCATCTCCATTCACGTCTGCAGCAGCATCAGTAGAACCTGCTTTCATGACGGTAATGATGTCTGTGATGTCTCCGCCATCAACTTCACCATCACCATTAACATCGCCCTTCTTGACAGTTGGATTAACGATGCCCTCTGCCCATGACCACTTAGCCTTGGCGCTTGTGAGGATAGACTCTGTTGGAACTGCGATGTATGCGCTCCATGTTGAGCCGTTGCCCTTGGCTACTGTACCACCGTCGTAGATGAGGACTGATGTGGTGTTCTCTGGCTTAGCAGTTACTGTACCCATTGAACCGATGAGCATGCTGCTAGTTGACTGTGGCTTGTTGACGAACTTCGCGAGGTTAGATGTGATAGCAATCTTCTTCTGGTTGGTTGCATAGTACTCCTCTTCGAATTGCTTGATTTGAGCCTTGGTGAGACACGGATTATTATTCTTATCTGTGCCTTCGCCTTCAGGTGCTCTCTCTGCGAGGTATGCCTTAAGACCTTCGGTCTCGTTGATGTACTCGTCGGTAGTGCGTACGATGACTGGTGTGCCTGCTGCTACGGTGTTCTCGGTAGCCTTGTTGAGGATAACGATGTTCTTAGGAGCATCGGCATCGGTGTTGTCGGCACGGAAGCCTGCGCGGTTGAAGATTTCTACGCCCTCACCGAAGGTTACTTCGCTTGGGAATACGTAGGTTGTGAACTCACCTGGCCACATTGTGAGGCTGAGGTTCTCAAGCTGGCCTGCTTCACCTGTTGCATCGGTGTTCTCGATGAACATCATTGAGTTGGACTCGATGTTGGTGCTGCCCCAGTTAACGAGGGTGTTGGTAGAACGCTCGCCGTGGAGAGGATTGATCTTCTCGCCGCTGATTTGGAAGGCGGTGATGAGTGATGCACCGTAGCCCATTGCCTCTGGGTAAACCAATACTGGTGTTACGCCGATGGCGAACTTGTTGCCCTTCTGGCTGAGGTAGAGACCTGAAGCCTTGTGCTGCATGTAGTAGAATGTAGAGTCGCCTTGTGTCTTGGCCTCGATGAAGCGGAAGAGACCTGCATCGCCACCCTTGCTTGCATCGTCGGTGAAGATGATGTTGGTGTTGATGTTCATCTCAGCTGGGTCGCTGATGAGGCTTACGTTGTAGATTGCGAGTGAATCCTCGTATGATGCTCCTCTGAGTGCTTCATCTTTGTAATCTTCTGGATAGTAGCGTGTGACTGCGTCGCTATAGGTATGGTCGTTCTTACCGGTAGCAAGGTACTTGCCGAAGAGTTTGCTGTATACCTGAATGTCGCCTTCACCCTTTGAGGTGTCGTAGCCTGTTGGGTTGTCTTCACTCTTTGCATCCTCTGAGTCGCTCAGACCATACCAGTCCTTAGCACCGGTCTTGTCCCAACCGAACTGATCGTATGTGGCCTCAGTACCGAAGTGGATACGATACCACTTGCCTGCTACGACTTTGTTGGCTCCGCCCATGGTTGTGGTCTTGGCTTCTGCGATGCTTGCTGTAACGGCATCGGTAGCTTCCTGACCGTTGTACATGCAGCTCGCGTCGAGTGCCTTGGCTTCGTCGACAGCTGTCTTGTAGGTAGCGTTGTCTGAGCTCCACTCACCTGGGTTCTCACCGACTACGATCATGTTGACGTCTTTCTCGGCTTCCTCGATGGCTGCACGAAGCTCTGTTGGGTCGGCGTATACTGCCATCCATGCTTCGTAGGCTGCCTTGAGGGCGTTGTACTCGGTTGTGAGCTTGTTGAAGTCTGGGGCTGCCTCGCCTTCGGCTGGTGTGTAGCCCTCAGCGAACATTGCTGATGTCCATGCTGACGCTGTCCAGGTCTCGAGTGCTGCTACGAGTGCGTCGGCTTCTGCCTTGCGCTTAGCATACTGTGTCTTGTCGGCAGAACCGTAGTAGTAACTCTGTGTGGCAGGGAAGAGCTGGAACTCTGCTGCGTGCCAGTAACCGCGGTTATATGTTACTGGAGCTGACTCCTCGTTGTAGAAGCGGAGGACGGTCTTACCCTGAGTGTTGAAGACAGGAGATACTTTGACCTCGTCTTTGCTTGTGAAGCCAAGTTCTACCTCAGCGAGGAGTGTGCCATCAGTCTTTGCCAAAGATTCATCATCATCGTCATAGCCCCATACGCTCATCTTGTTGGGATGGTCGTTATCTGCGCTTGAGCGACGTGTGATTCTGAATGCTATGGTAGTGTATTGTTGGTCGATGTCCTTAACCTGGAGGTAGTGTGTACCAGGTGTGGCATTACCATCACTCCATTTAGAATGCCAGTACGTAGATGGGTTATTGTCTATCAGAGCGTCAATGCTACCCTCATCAGGTTGTGTGAATGGAGATGAGAGCTGGTCAACTGATGCGATGAGCTTGTTCTCCTCGTCGAGCGAGGTGTTGAAGTCCTTAGCTATATTGATCATCTCGTTGACAGACTCTGTGGTGATAGCTGACATCTCGGTAATCATGCGGAGTGCCTTGTTCTCCTGAGTGTTGAGCCATGCTTCTGCCTCTTCGTTGCTCACGGGGTAGAGGTACCATTGTGATGCGCTTGCATCCCATGACCAACCTACTACGTTGCCGTTTGTCCCTGTGCCACCGCCGTGATTGTTACAGTGGAGTTTGTTGGTACCTGTATCTGCGGGCTTGCCTGCATTGCGGATATTGATGACTTGGCATACTACGTCTTGGCCATTGATCTCGACTGTGCGTGTCTGGTCGGGCACGATGTCGATGGCAAATACGCTGTCGGGAGCATCAACGAACTTAACCTGTGCGGAGGTCGTGATGTCGCCAAAGGTACGATAGTCTTGCATATTCTTGATAGAGTATGTGAGTGTAGTACCTGGGAATGGCTTGTGGGTAGCGTCGGTCTTGAAGTCTTGCTTCTTAATCTCGAAGAGGTATGGTGCCTTCTTCTCGAATGTCTTCCACATGGCGTTGTCGCCGTCTGCGTAGATGGCCTTGATGACTGAGCCTGTGGTCTGATATTCGTCACCCGCGTTGACTGGGTAGCCTTCGTTGTAGGTTGGAACGTAGCCTTCATCGCCTGGCATGCGACCTTCGCCGTCTTGTATGAGGTTGTCCTCGTTGGCTGCGGCAGCTTCTTCGGCTGTGTAGGTCTTTGTAATCTGACCTTGGAAGTCGAGGGCGCTAACGATCATGTACTTGCCGTCTGCTACGTCGAGCTGTGAGGCTGGGATGACGTGGGCGTGGAAGGCATCTCGTGTTGCCTCGAGGGTTGCCTTGGCTTCGTTGATCATCTCAATGGTGATGCTCTCGTCCTGTTCTACCAACCAGCCGTTGACGATGTCGTTGGCTGTGTTGATGGCAGTCTCGTATGCCTCGAAGTAGTCTTCGTCATACTGACCGCGGCTCTTGCCTACCTTGTTCTCGAAACCTGTTCCTCCGATTTCTTCGAGACATGGCTCGAGTACTGTCTGCAACTCTGTGCAAGCTGCGTCGCGTGCGTCAACCTCTGTCATGATGGCTCCGTAGAAACGGAACTCTGAGATGTGCCAATAACCACGACCTACTCCGTTGTTGGTGTTTGTGGCCTCCTCAAAGATACAGATGCTGGTGTACTGCTTGTTGGTGTAGGCATCGGAGTATTTCCACTCTGTGTTGCTGGCGTATGGACAGTCGAACTCAGCGATAAATTCGAGTTCGTCTTTGGTCCATGTCTTCTTGGTGTCGCCTTCGGTTGCTACCTTGTCGGCTGGGATACCCCATACTGATACTTTTGTGAGGTGGTCGTTAGCCACATTGTTGCGGCGTTGGAATCCGAAGCCCCAGCCTTGTTCGTAAGTTGGGTCTTGGAAGAAATCCTCGGGGAGGTCTATACGCAGATAGTGCACGCCGTTGTCTACGGCACCTCCTGCCCAAGTACTATGCCAGTAGGAAGTCCCGCTGTCATCGACGAGGAAATCGAAGACAGTAGAACCCTCTGGGACAGTTTGGCCGTCATGATCGGCTTGTGAGAATGGTGATGAGAACCATGCAGACTCTGGGTAGACAGCATTCTCAAGGTCGAGCGAGAGGACTTCTGCCCTTTGTGCATTGACCATCACCGTCATCAACAATAGACCGATAAAAGAGAAAATCTTTTTCATAAACTGTTGTTGTTTGGTTAATAATTTAGGTTAGTTAAAAATGTTTTTCGCAGCAAAGGTATATATTATTGTGTTTGGTGGTGTTTTTTTTCTGTTAAATATTTTGCGTCTTAACATTTTTTATAAAGTTTTTGGCAAAAGTATTGTGTGTAACGGGTTTTTGTTTATCTTTGCGCTGTGATTTTTTTCGATGTTATAGATGTTATTGGTTTATGGTATTGTTTAGGTGTCCGTTGGTGTGGCTGATGAGGGTGAGGCATAGGAGGGGGTATGGGATTCATTCGCCGTTTGCGTTTGGGTTTGTGACGGGGGTGGTGTATGAGGATGGGGCTTACTATGGGTATGAGGTGATTGAGGGGGGACTGAGGTGGTGGGAGAGGGGGCGTTATCGCGGTGTGTTGCGTCTGTTGCTGAGGTTGTGTAACTTCTGGCATGGGAGGGGTATGGTGTTGGTGGGGGGCGATGTGAGGATGGGGGAGGTGTGCTCGAGGTTTCATGTCGGGGGGGAGTCTGTGTTGCTGGACTGTGGGGCGGGGGCGGACGTGGTGTTGGGTGCGGCTGATGGGGGGAATGGGGCGATGATTGTGGTGATGGGGATTGATGGTGGCGTGGGGAGGAGTTTGTGGAGGGAACTGGTGGGGTGTGGGGAGGTGGTGGCGACGTTTGATTTGTATGATGTGGGGGTGGCTTTCGTGGGGGTGGGGGCTACGAGGGGGAGGTATGTGGTGAATTGGTAGTGTTTTTTCGTGTGTCGTTTGGTTTTTTGTTTCGGTTTTTGTATCTTTGCACGCGAAAATTTCTAATATACCGTATTTATTATGTATTGGACACTTGAATTGGCAAGCAAGCTGGAGGACGCTCCTTGGCCTGCTACGAAGGATGAGCTGATCGATTATGCTACGCGTAGTGGGGCTCCGCTTGAGGTGATTGAGAATCTTGAGGAAATTGAGGACGAGGGGGAGGTCTATGAGACAATAGAGGACTTGTGGCCGGACTATCCGAGCAAGGAGGACTTCCTTTGGGACGAGGAGGAGTATTGAGCAACTATAAATTGCTTATTTTTATCCCCACAGTACAATATTGTTATTGTGGGGTGCGTTATATTGGGTGATGAAGAGGCTGTTTGTTATACTGGTTTGGGTGCTGGTGGCATCTGGTGCCTGGGCGCAGGACGACGCGGCTTTTACTAACTTCTGGAAGCTGAGGACGCTTCACAACCCTGCGGCGGCGGGGCTGGGTTCGATGCTCGATGTGAATGGGGCTTACCGTATGGAGATGGCGGGGTTCGAGAATGGGGGACAGGTGTTTGTCTTGCAGGCTGATATGCCTTTGTTTTTCCTCTCGCCGCGTCATGGGGTGGGGCTGGGATTTATGAATGATAAGATCGGTTTGCTGAGCAACAAGAGGATGTGGGTGGACTATGCGTATCATCACCCGTTTGGCCGGAGACATCGTGTGAGTGGGGGGATTAGAATTGCGTTGTTGTCGAATGCGTTTAAGGGTAGTGGGGCTGTGACTGAGGGTGCGGGGGACAATGTGATTCCGTCGACGGACTTGAATGGTATGGGCTTTGATCTGGATATGGGGCTGAGGTATGACTGTGGGGAGGTGTGGCATGTGGGGGTGGCTTGTACGCATCTGTTGTCGCCGGTGGTGAGCCTGGGTGACGAGAAGAGGTATCAGGTGGCTTTCGCACCGACGCTGGCGGCGATGGGGGGGTATTGCCTGACGTTGCGCAATAGGGAGTTTAGAATGATGGCGGACGCTATGGTGCGTTCTAATTTCCAGAGCTGGAGGGCTGATGTGGCGCTGCGTGTGGCGTATGATGGGAGTAAGGTCAGGATGTATGCGGGGCTGAATTATAGTCCGACGGTGAGTGTGGCTCTGTTGTTGGGCTTTAACTTCCATGGGGCGAAGATTGGGTATAGCTATGAGATGTATACGGGGGGAATTGCGGTGCAGAATGGTACGCATGAGCTGACGGTGGGGTATGAACTGGATTTGAGCGTTGTCAGGAGGGGAAGGAACTTTCACCAGAGTGTGAGGTGGTTGTAGTGATTTGTTGGATTGTAATTATAATATTGAGAATGAAGAATAGTATAGTATGTGGCTTGTGTGCGGCGGGGGTGTTGCTTTCGCTGTGTGGCTGCTTTGGCGGCTCGTCAAATGCTATGTCGAATGGTGGTGAGGTGACGGGCTTCCGTGGCTCGGCTGTGCAGGAGTCTACTCCGTATGGTATGGTGGCTGTGGGTAAGGGTAGCTTGAAGGTGGGCTTCGAAGAGGGTGACTCGTTGTGGGGGAGTGGCTTTCCTGTGAGGGAGATTAGTGTGGACGGGTTCTGGATGGATCAGTATGAGGTGTCGAATGCTAAGTATCGGCAGTTTGTGATGTGGGTGAGGGATAGTATCGTGAGGGAGCGTCTGGCTGATCCTGCGTATGGGGGGGACGAGACGTTTAAGATCGAGGAGGATAAGAATGGTGATCCTGTGACGCCGTATCTTAACTGGAAAAAGCCGATTCCTTCGCTGCGTAAGGCTACGGAGGATGAGCTGAGGGCGATTGAGAGTGTGTATACGTATCACCCTGTGGACGGGACGAAGATGCTGGACGCGAGTCAGATGAATTACCGTTATGAGATTTATGACTATGCGGCGGCGGCGCAGAGGAGGTTTAGACTGAATCCTGATGAGCGTGACTTGAATACGGATCATGCTGTGAGTGAGGAGGTGGTGATGATTAGTAAGGATACGGCTTGGGTGGACGATGATGGGCGTATAGTGCGTCAGACGATTACGCGTCCGCTGAGTGGGCCTTGGGATTTTCTGAATACTTATATCGTGAATGTATATCCTGATACGACGTGTTGGGTGAATGATTTTCGTAATGCGGATAATGAGAGGTATATGAAGTTGTATTTCTCGAATGCGCAGTATGATGATTATCCTGTGGTGGGGGTGAACTGGGAGCAGGCGAATGCTTTTTGTGCGTGGAGGACGGATATGGCTTTGCTGGGGCAGGGGAAGTTTGCGGGGAGTATGCAGAGGTTCAGACTGCCGACGGAGGTGGAGTGGGAGTTTGCTGCGAGGGGTAAGGAGGGGACGGTGTTCCCTTGGGAGCAGAAGGGGACGAAGAGTGATAAGGGGTGTTTTTATGCTAACTATAAGCCTGACCGTGGGAATTATACGCGTGACGGGAGCCTGATTACGAGTCGTTGTGGCATTTTTAGCCCGAATTCATCGGGACTTTATGATATGGCGGGTAATGTGGCTGAGTGGACGAGTACGGTGTTTACTGAGGCTGGGGTGGAGGCTATGAGTGATATGAACCCGGAGTTGCGCTATAATGCGAATATCTTGAGGGCTAAGGATAATAATGGGGTGGCGCCTGATCCTTATCGTCTGGCGAAGAAGTGTGTGAGGGGCGGGTCGTGGAAGGATCCTGAGAGTATGATCAGGAGTGCGTGGCGTAGCTTTGAGTATCAGAATCAGCCTCGTTCGTTTATTGGCTTCCGTTGTGTGCGTAGTATGGTGATTGATAATTCGCGTGCGCAGCTGAAGAAGGTGAAGGGGGCGTCGAAGGGGACGAAGGTGGCTAAGGCTCCGAAGGGCTCGGGGGGCTCGTCGGGTGGCGGGGCGCTGAGTGCGCGTCGTCCGCCAAGAAGGTAGGGGGAGAGAGAGTGTGTGTGTAATCGGTTTTTGTGGTTAATTTATTTGTGGATATGAATATTGTCAATAGAATTCAGAAGTGGATGGATACGATGGCTGGCCAGACGTTTATGCAGTATGCTTACAGCTGGGGTGCGGCGATTGTCATCTTGGGTACGTTGTTTAAGCTGACGCATCTTCCGGGGGCGAATCTGATGCTTTTCATCGGTATGGGTACTGAGGTGTTTGTGTTTGTCGTGGCTGGCTTTGAGCGTGTGACGGAGAAGGACGAGAGTTTCGGGACGAAGGGCGTTGCTGAGGGGGAGGTGGTGCCTGCGGAGCAGGTGGCTGGGCAGCCTCAGGTGGTGGTAGCTCAGGAGACGTTGCATGGTGTGCCGGAGGGGCAGATTGGGGTGGTTTCATCGGGGATGGTGCCTCAGATGGAGGTGGTGTGTGCGACGGACGCGTCTGAGATTGAGGGGGCGGTGAAGGCGTATGCTGAGCGTCTGAATGAGCTGACGGAGGTGCTGGGGCGTGTGAAGGTGCAGGCGGATCGTATGAGTACGGATAGTGAGGAGATGGAGAATCTGAACCGGACGCTGACGGGGATTGCTACGGTGTATGAGTTGCAGCTGCGTAATATCAGTAAGCAGGTGAGTACGATCGAGCAGATTGACGAGCAGACGAGGCGCATGGCTGACCAGATTCAGGAGCTGAACAATGTGTATGGGCGTATGATCTCGGCGCTGACGGTGAATATGGGTAATGGTAAGTAATGTGATGTGGGGGGATTGTAGTTAGGTAAGATGGCTCAGTTCAAGAAGAAAAAGATGTCGCCGCGTCAGAAGATGATCAATCTGATGTATGTCGTGCTTATGGCTATGCTTGCGTTGAATGTGAGCAGCGATGTGCTGAATGGGTTTACTTTGGTGTCGGATAAGCTGGACTTGTCGACGCAGAATTCGGCGTTGATCAATGAGGGTATTTATAATGAGTTGGAGGCGCAGTATAGGGCTAACCCTGCTAAGGTGGGGGTTTGGCGCGACAGGGCGCTGAGGGTGAGGGAGATGAGCGACTCGCTGTATGGGTTGCTGGACGAGTTGAAGTGGGAGATTGTGCGTCTGAGTGACGGGAAGGATGCGGATATTCATAATATTCGGAATCAGGAGGATCTGGAGGCTGCGGCGCAGGTGATGCTTGCGCCGGGGACGGGGCGTGGGCGTGAGTTGTATAATGCAATCACGTTGTATCGGGGGAGAATGACGAAGCTTGTGGACGATAGGGCTAAGCGTAGGCTGATAGAGACGAACTTGAGTACGCAGGTGAGTGAGAGGGCTGCGATGGAGGGTAAGAATTGGCAGGAGAGTATGTTTGAGAGTATGCCTGTGGCGGCGGCGGTGACGATGCTGACGAAGTTGCAGAATGATGTGAGGTATGCTGAGGGGGAGGTGCTGCATAATCTGATCAAGAATGTGGACGTGAAGGATATTCGTGTGAACCAGTTGAATGCTTATGTGATTCCGAATAGCCAGACGGTGGTGCAGGGGGGACGATTCTCGGCGCAGATTATCATGGCGGCGGTGGATACGACGCGTAGGCCTACGATTTATGTCGGGGGGAAGCCTGTGGGGAATGAGCATGGGGTGTATGAGGTGGTGTGCTCGAAGACGGGGGAGTTCACTTTGAATGGTTTCATCGAGATGCTGAATGGTGAGGGAGAGAGGGTGAAGCGTGAGTTTTCGCAGAAATATACGGTGGTGGCTCCGAGTGCTACGGTGAGTGCTGACATCATGAATGTGTTGTATGCGGGGTATGACAATCCGATCTCGGTGAGTGTGCCGGGGGTGCCGCTTAATAGGGTGAGTGTGGCGATGTCGGGGGGCTCGCTGGTGCAGAGGGGTGACGGGCATTATGTGGCGCGGCCTACGAATGTGGGGGGGGAGGCTGTGTTTACGGTGACGGCGTTGATGGAGGGGCGGACGCAGGAGATGGGGAAGTTTGCTTATCGTGTGCGCAAGTTGCCTGATCCTACGGCGTTTATTCCGTGTGGGGACAGGCATTTCATGGGGGGTAAGCTGTCGAAGCAGGAGCTGATGGGGGCTGAGGGGCTTGGAGCGGCGATTGATGATGGGTTGCTGAATATTCCGTTTGCGGTGAGGGGCTTTGAGACGGTGTTTTTTGATAATCTGGGTAATGCTGTGCCTGAGGTGAGCCAGGGGGCTGCTTTTACGGAGAGGCAGAGGGCTCTGATGCGTGGATTGGGGCGCGGAAAGCGGTTCTTTATCACGAAGATCAGGGCTCTGGGGCCTGATGGGGTGGAGCGTACGTTGAATGGGGCTGTGGAGGTGATTGTTAATTGATGTTTGTATGATTATGAGAAAGATAGCTTTTGTGTGTGCCTTGCTGTTTGTATGTGGGGCGGTGGTTATGGTGGCGCAACCTAAGAAGCGTCGTGTTACGACGACGAATGAGGTTATGAAGCAGGGGAATGAGAGGGCTGCTGCTGTGGCGGCTAAGGGGGCGGATAGAATGTCTATCATGTTTCCGACGAGGGACGCTATGCCTGAGGATGTGGTGTGGCGTAGGGATATTTATCGTGTGTTGGACTTGGGTGTGGACGCTAATGCTACGTTGTATTACCCTGTGGAGCCGATGGGGAGGCAGGTGAACTTTTTTACGTATGTGTTTCGCCTGATGCTGACGGGGCGTATTAATGCTTATACTTATAAACTGGACGGGGTGGAGAGCTTCGATGGGAAGGATAGAATGGAGGTGCGTGATGTGCTGGACCGGTACTCTATTTATTATGAGGAGAAGGACGGGCGTTTCACGGTGGAGAATAATGATATCCCGAGTGCTGAGGTGACGAGGTATTATCTGAAGGAGTGTGTGTATGTGGATCAGCGTACGGGGTGCGTGCAGCGTAGGGTGACGGCTTTGTGTCCGGTGTTGATGCGTGGTGCTGATGACTTCGGGGGGGAGGCTACGCCGTATCCGTTGTTTTGGCTGAATTATGATGAGATTGCTCCGTGGTTGGCGAAGCTGCCTGTGATGTCGAGCAATCTGAATAATGTGTCGAATATGACGGCTGATGATTATTTTACGATGAATCGTTATGATGGGAAGGTGTATAAGACTAACAATCTGCAGGGGAGGGCTTTGGCGCATTATTGTAAGTCTGACTCGGCGATGTCTGCTGAGCAGGCTAAGATTGAGAAGCAGATTAGGGATTTTGATACGCGTCTGTGGGGGGGATTGACGCATGAGGATAGCTTGCGTGTGATGCGTGAGGATAGTGTGGCCAAGGCTAAGGCTGCTGCGGCTGCTTCGGCTAAGAAGAAGAGGTCGGGGTCGTCGTTGTTCGGGAGGTCGGCGAGGTCTGCGAGGAGTGTGTCTGGGGCTGATGCTGCTAAGGCTGCTGATGCTGGGAAGGCTGATGCTGTGGAGGCTGAGCCTACGCGTGTGAGTGTGCGTAGACAGAGGAGGTGATTGTGTGTGTGTTTCTATCTTGTTTAATATTTTAAAGTTTGTTTGATTATGAAGAAGTTTTTACTTGTATTGCTTTCTTGTGTGGCTTTGTCTGGCTTTGCGCAGACGAAGTTGGTGCGTTTCGGTGTGGAGGGCGGTCTTAATGTGAATAAGATGAGCTTCTCGAAGGAGTTGCTGTCGAGTGAGAATCGTTGTGGCTTCTTTGTGGGACCTAAGATGTATGTGAAGATTCCTTTGGTGGGGCTGGGGGCTGATGCTGCTGTGTTGTATAGCTTGAATGGGGCGTCGGCTGAGTTGCAAGATGAATATGGGATGGTTGTTGGGGTTGACTCTAAGAATTTGTCTTATTTTGAGATTCCTGTGAATCTGCGTTATGATGTGAGCTTTCTGAAGATTGCGGGGGCTTATGTGGCTACGGGGCCTCAGTATAATATCGCGCTTAACTCTATGGATGCTTTGCAAGATGTGGGTATGACGCGTCGCTCTTCGTGGGGCTGGAATGTGGGGGCTGGCCTGAAGTTGTGGGATAAGTTGCAGCTGGGTGTGTCGTATACTATTCCTATTAGTGGTCTGAATAGTGGTACGTTTGGGGAGGTGATTGGTAATGCGAAGCAGAAGACTGTGAAGGTTCGTGTGGCTTTTATTTTCTAAATGGTTGTAGATTGTGTGGTCCCTCTGCCTTTGGAGGGTACTTTTTCTTATAGTGTGCCTGCCCACTTGTGCGATCGTGTACAGGTGGGTTGCCGTGTTAATGTGCCTTTTGGGAAGAAGAAGCAGTATGCTGCTTTGGTGGTGGGGGTGCATGTGGGTGATGGTGTGGGGTTTGATGGGGAGCTGAAGGATATCCTTGGGGTGATGGACGAGAGGCCGATGTTGCTGGAGGGGCAGCTGAAGCTGTGGAGGTGGGTGGCGGAGTATTATTTGTGTTCGCTGGGGGAGGTGTATAAGGCTGCGGTGCCTTCGATGCTGAAGGTGGAGGACGGGGTGTGTAGGTATAGGCCTAAGGTGGTGGAGTGTGTAAGGCTGAGGGGGGAGTTGTTTGATGCGGTGGGGCTGAATGTGTCGCTGGGGGAGCTGAGGTCGGCTCCGAAACAGCAGTTGGCGATGCTGAAGTATGTGGAGCTGGCTGGGGTGAATGCTGCGCTGAGGGTGGGGAATATGGGGGTGTTGAGGGAGGTGACGTGTGAGGAACTGCTGAGGGCTGCGGGGTGTACGAGGGGGGTGATGAGGGCTTTGTGTGAGAGGGGCTTGCTGGAGGTGTATGAGAGGAGGGTGGATCGTATTCCGACGCAGAATATTCCGCTTGAGCTGGTGATGCATGAGCTGTCGGACGCGCAGTTTGTGTGTAAGCAGCAGATCTTGGATGTGCTGAGGGTGAAGGATGTGTGTCTGCTGCATGGGGTGACGGGGAGTGGTAAGACGGAGGTGTATGTGCATTTGATGTGTGAGGCTCTGGAGAGGGGGGAGCAGGTGTTGTTTCTGCTGCCTGAGATTGTGTTGACGAGTCAGCTGACGGAGAGGCTGAGGAGGGTGTTTGGGGATAGGCTGGGGGTGTATCATAGTAAGTATTCGGACGCGGAGAGGGTGGAGGTGTATCAGAAACAGGTGTCGGATTGCCCGTATGAGATTATCGTGGGGGTGAGGAGTAGTGTGTTGCTGCCGTTTCAGCGTCTGGGGCTGGTGATCGTGGACGAGGAGCATGAGTCGAGTTTTAAGCAGACGGAGCCTGCGCCGCGTTATCATGGGAGGAATGTGGCGTTGATGCTGGCGAGGCTGTCGGGGGCTAAGACGGTGTTGGGGACGGCGACGCCTTCGTTGGAGAGTTATCATAATTGTATGGTGGGGAAGTATGGGCTGGTGAAACTGAAGTCGAGGTTTGGGAATGCGTTGTTGCCTGAGATTAGGGTGGTGGATATTGGGGACTTGAAGCGGAGAAGGCTGATGAAGGGGCCGTTTTCGGGGGCTTTGCTGGCTGAGATGAGGGGGGCTCTGGAGAGGGGTGAGCAGGTAATCTTGTTTCAGAATAGGCGTGGGTTCGCACCGGTGTTGGAGTGTAGTGTGTGTGGGTGGGTGCCGCATTGCCCGTCGTGTGATGTGAGTCTGACGTATCATAAGAGGCTGGATCAGATGGTGTGCCACTATTGTGGGTATTCGACGCCGGTGGTGGCGAGGTGCCCACAGTGTGATGCTGACTCGTTGGGGGGTAAGGGGTATGGGACGGAGAGGATTGAGGACTTGCTGGCGACGTTGTTGCCTGAGGCGCGTGTGGAGCGTATGGATCTGGATACTACGCGTAGCCGTCAGGCGTATGAGGGGATTATTCGTCGGTTCCAGCGGGGGGAGACGGATGTGTTGATTGGGACGCAGATGGTGACGAAGGGACTGGACTTCCGTCGGGTGACGGTGGTGGGGATCTTGAATGCGAGTACGATGTTGAGCCAGCCTGACTTCCGTAGTTATGAGCGTGCTTTCCAGATGATGACGCAGGTGGCTGGGCGTGCCGGGCGTAGCGTGGGGGCGGGGGGCGCTGAGGGGAATCAGCGTAGGGGAGTGGTGATCCTACAGGTTTATGATGCGAAGTCGCCTACGGTGGGGCAGGTGGTGAGGGGGGATTATATGGCGATGTACAGGTCGCAGATGGAGGAGAGGGGTGAGTTTGTCTATCCGCCGTTGTGCCGCTTGGTGTATGTGTATATGAAGCATCGTGATGAGGTGGTGCTGGATCACCTGGCTGGGGAGATGGCGTCGTATCTGAGGAGGGTGTTTGGCGGTAGGGTGCTGGGGCCTGACTTGCCTCCGGTGGCGCGTATTCAGGGTTTGTATATCCGTAGGGTGTGCTTGAAGATTGAGCTGCAGGGGGATATGGCTGAGGCGAGGCGTCGGCTGAGGGAGATTAGGGCTTTCTTGTTGGGGAGGGCGGAGTATAGGTCGGCTATTGTGTTTTATGATGTGGATTGAGTCTTGAGCTCGGGGTATTGTACGCGGGTGTGGTAGATGCTCATGAGCTTGGCTTTGAGGACTTCCTGACTTCATCACTTTTCTGCGCCATCACATAGCGCAGAATGAAAATCAGCG
>CAMEQD010000009.1:0-65080 GCA_945932615.1 uncultured Prevotellaceae bacterium
TTGGTTGGTTGTTTGGGGATTTTGTTGGTTGGTTGGTTGTTGTTTGGTTGGTTGGGGCTTTTGTTGTTTGGTTGGTTGTTTGGGGATTTTGTTGGTTGGTTGGTTGTTGTTTGGTTGGTTGGCTTATTGGTAGTTTGATAGTAGAAAGGGGTTGAAGCATCAAAACCTCATAACCCTAAAAACACCTCAAAACCTTAAAACCTCAAAACCTTAAAACCTCAAAACTTTAAAACTCACACCTTCTCCAACGCTGCAGCCCATCTCTGTTCGGCTTCGGAGAGCTGTTTCTTTAGCTTGGCGTGCTTCTCGTATAGCGAGAGGTCTTGTGAACCTTCGGGGGTGGCCATCTGTGTTTCCAACGCTGCTACCGCACCCTCGAGCAAAACGATTTCGTCTTCGGCGGCCTTGATTTCGCGCTCTATTTTCTGACGCTGACGGGCTTGGGCTTTCTGCTCTTCGTAGCTGAGCTTGTTGACATTGGCTGGTTTGACTGCTTCCTTGGGCTTGGCTGGGACTTGTGCCAAGGATTGTATTTGCTCCTCGTTGTGGAGTCTGATCCAATCGTATATGCCCCCTAAGTACTCACGCACGCCTCCGTTCTTGAACTCGTAGACTCGCTCTACGAGACCATCGAGGAAGTCTCGGTCGTGACTCACGATGATTACCGTACCGTCAAAGTCGCGTATCGCTTCTTTGAGGACGTCCTTGGACTTCAGGTCCAAATGATTCGTGGGCTCGTCGAGTATGAGGAGATTGACGGGTTCGAGCAGGAGCTTGATCATGGCTAACCGTGTTCGCTCTCCGCCCGAGAGTACTTTGACTTTCTTGTCGCTCGCCTCGCCTCCAAACATGAATGCTCCCAAGATGTCGCGTATCTTGAGTCTGATGTCGCCTCGCGCCACACGGTCGATAGTTTCAAAAACGGTCAGCTCGCCATCGAGCAGCTGTGCCCGATTTTGTGCAAAATAGCCTATCTGTACGTTATGTCCCACCTTGACCGTACCCTCAAAGGGAATCTCGCCCATGATACACTTGACCATGGTCGACTTGCCTTCGCCGTTTCTGCCTACGAAAGCCACTTTCTCACCTCGCTTGACCGTGAGATTGACGTGCTCGAAGACCACACGGTCATACTCCTTCTTTGCCTCTTCGCATATCACGGGATAATCTCCGCTGCGCTGCGAACAGGTGAATTTGAGATGCAGGGCAGAATTGTCGACTTCGTCCACCTCGATGGGTATCATCTTTTCGAGTTGGCGCAAACGTTGCTGCACCTGTATGGCCTTGGTGGCCTGATAGCGGAATCGGTCTACGAACTGGCGTATATCGGCTATCTCGCGTTGCTGGTTTTCATAGGCCCGTAACTGCTGCTCGCGCCGCTCTACACGCAGATTGACATATTCATCATATTTGACTTTGTAGTCGTAGATTCGGCCACACGAGATTTCGATAGTGCGGTTTGTGACGTTGTTTATGAATGCTCTGTCGTGGCTCACCAGAATCACAGCACCTGCATAAGTTTGGATAAACTGTTCGAACCACTGTATCGACTCGATATCGAGATGGTTGGTGGGCTCGTCGAGCAACAATACATCGGGGTGCTGTAGCAGGATTTTTGCAAGTTCCACACGCATTCGCCACCCTCCTGAGAATTCGCACGTAGGTCTGTCAAGGTCTCTCTGTGTGAAGCCGAGCCCTGCCAGCGTCCTTTCCATCTTGCCCATATACTCCTGTCCTCCCATCATGTCGAGCCTCTCCTGCAAGTGTGAAAAACGTTCACAAAGCTGCATATATCCCTCACTCTCGTAGTCCTCGCGCTGAGCCATCTCGCTCTGCATTGCCTCAAGTTCATCGTTCATCTCCTTGATATGGGCAAAGGCTTTTGCTGCTTCTTCTCTGACGGTACATGAGTCGCTCAACACCATCACCTGAGGCAGATACCCAACGGTAGTATCACGCGGTATGCTCACCCCACCCTCCGTGGCATGTTCCTCACCGGCTATTATCTTGAGCATCGTACTCTTGCCTGCTCCATTCTTGCCTACCAAGGCTATCCTGTCACGATCGTTAACGACATACGATATGCCGCTGAACAATGGTTTTGCTCCAAATTCAACCGAAAGATTATCAATAGATATCATCTGACTATTTTCTCTTTTTACGCTACAAAGATACGATTCTTTTGCCAAAAAAACTATTATAAGGGTGAAAAAAATTACACACTCCCATAAAGTTGACGGGAGTGTGTATATGTGTTTATAAGTTGCAAGTCGGCAAATGCTCAACCTCTCATTTCTTCTCGCATGATTTCTTAGTGCACGAATTCTCTGAGCAAGACTTCTTGTCGCATTTCTGCTTGCAGTCACAGGACTTCTTGTCGCCGTTTGGCTTCTTTCCAGCCCGCGCTCCCGGGTGCTTCTTGCCGTTAAACTCGCCGAGCATACCACGATGGAACTTGTCCTCTGCCTTTACGATACGGAAAGCCTTCTCGGCTGACACGGCCTTGCACATACGCTTGTAGTAATCAGATTCGAGCGACACAGCCTGTTTGTTGAGCTCGGCGATGCGGAGGAGAGCCTTCTCAAAGTCACTACCAGGCTTTGTCTCACGCTTGATTTTCAGCATTTGCATGTGAAGCTCGCGCTGTTTGTCCTTGAGCTCCTTGAAGATTGGGAGCACAGCCTTGGCTTCCTCGGGAGTAAGCTCAGCCTTCTTTGTGAGAAATGAATCCATACGGGCGCAAAATTCCTTATGATTGAATCGCTCGCGTCCTTGCGCACGTCCTTGACCCTGACCTTGACGCTGACACTGACCCTGTGGCTGCGCACACGCAACACCTGACACAAATAGTACAATTGCAAAAATTAACTGTTTCATCTTGTATTCCTTTTAGTAGTCCATTATTATATTGTCACGATTTCAACATGATTCTAATCGGCCTCAGCAAGATATAATTCTATCTCAGTATTGTCTATCATTGCCCAATCAAGCTCGTCTTGGTCGTACTCGCCCTCTGCGACGGCGACTGTCGGAGCATCTGGCTCTGCGGCATAATACGCGAGGAGTCCTGTCGTGGCAATCAATCCCGTAATAGTTGCCGCTATTGCCAAGCGCGGCCAGAGGGGGACAACGCGACGCTTGCTCTCGCCCTTACGTATACGCTCCATTATAGTATCCGGCAACGTATCGAAATATCCCTCAGGAACCTTGAAAGGATTCGCTTTCGGAAGAGCATCTATGTCAAACTTATCCTGCTTCATATCTCTTTGATGTTACTATATAGAAAAGGTTTAATCGAGCGACTCAAAATATTTTGTTATTTTATCCACAGCATGATGATATGAAGCCTTGAGCGCACCGATACTCGTATCGAGTATCCGACTCATATCCTGATATTTCATCTCTTGAAAATATTTCAGAACGAAGACTTCACGCTGCTTGGGAGGGAGAGTAGAAATTGCCTCCTGAAGTTGGCGTTGCGTCTCGTCGCCATCGAAAAACGGGTCTCCCTCCAGCTGCATAGGCTGACACGCCTCATCGTCAGCATCTGTCGGAGAGTCAATCGAGACCTGAGGCCTCTTGCCACGAAGGTGACTGCGAGTCTCTCGCGTCGCAATGATATACAGCCATGTGTCTATACTACTCTCACCGCGAAACGAATCGAGGTTCATCCAAGCCTTCATAAAGGTATTTTGCAGTATATCGTCAGCATCATCATGAGTACCCACCATACGGCGTATCTGCCAATATAGTTTCTCCTGGTTAGCTCTGATGATTTGAGTGAAAGCAGCCTCTCGTGTACGTGGAGAGGACAATCTGCTTACAAGGTCTTCGGTATTCAACATGAGCAGCTTAGATTGAGTCCAGCATCTCCCATATCACAGCATCATAACCATAACTGTCCGGACACTGGTGCATTGTGCCCTGCGCGTCAAAATACAGAGTCTGATAATCTATCCATACGCGCGTAGGAGTATACGGACTGGTAGCCTTGATTTCCGGGAGCGAGTCAGTGGTATTGAGAGCAGGGAGGTCGATAGACTGGCGTATCCTGTCGACGAGACGCTCCGAAGGCTTGGGGCCGAGCAGGAAGACACAGAGGTCAAGAGGCTTCTCCACCCTGACGCAACCATGGCTCACAGCCCTGACCTTACGATTGAAAGCCGAAGGATTGTTCGTGTCATGAAGATATACGGAATAGCGGTTGGGAAAACGAAAAATGATTCGCCCCAACGAATTGCCAGCACCCTTTTCCTGACGTATGATGTAGCGAGCACTGCGCAGCTGTTGTGCAGAAAGAGTCGTAGGGTCGACATACAACCCATTCTCACGACTGATGGCAGTCATATTATTGCGAGCAAAATAGGCAGAATCACCAGTGTGTCGGGGAACAATCTCATTGCGTATGATAGACTGCGGCACTACCCAATAAGGATTGAATTCTATCTGCGATATACGGCTCATAAGCAACGGAGACTTGTGAGCCTGATTGCCAGCACAAATCTTCATCTTGATGAGCGAGTCACGCTCGGTGTCTACGGCCGTCAGCATAAACTCAGGCAGATTGACCCAGATAAACTGCCCACTATCCGGACGAGGATAACGCCAGCGTCCACGTTCGAGAGCAATGCGACAAAGGCGCACCAGAGCACTATCACCCTGCTCCTTGGCTCGCAGCAGTTCCTTCTGCACCCTAAGATAGTGCGATGAAGATGGTAGTATCCCAGTAAGCACGACAGGCAGAGAACCATTGTCCAAAGCAGTCAGAACCACATTGTCAAAACTATCCGAAGGCTCCTCAACAGGGAGGTCAAAGAGATGACGATACGACTTGTACTCATGGTCCGCATCCTTGAGCAAATGATTGAACACCTCACCAGGCCTGACCATGCCATATCGCATCATACGCGAGTACCTTATGAGTTGACACGTATACATGCTATCCATACGCGCCATAAGCGTATCCGCCTCAGGGCCAAACCGCCTCGTCTCAAAAACAGCCCTAAGACTGTCGACATCAGCCCTCATCTCGGCAATGGGGAATACACTCGGGTCTATGCCATGACGATACGCCTCGTCAAGATGACCAAGCAAAGTATCAGCCAGAGAGGTAGGCCCATCGGAGTCTATCCACCTGTATTGCGACGTGTCTGCTATGAGAGAAGAAGAATCGCCACCCTTGCAGGCAGCGAGCATAACCAAGACTAAAGTAGCGATTGAGAATACTTGATGTACATGGCGCATAAGAGAGAACCGAGGGAAAAGAAAGATTATTTCACAGTGATTTTTCTCACAAGTTTTCCCACCTTCAATATATAGCAACCACGAGTCAACGTCAAAGCTATTTGCCTGTCATTGCTATCTATCTTTATCATCGCCACCCGAAGCCCCGTAAGGTTATATATCTCGAGGGTCATACCCTCAGCATTAGTGATATGAACGCGATTGCCCTGCATACTCATAGACACAGCCTCCGCCTCTATCTGAGGCTCGTCAGACTGCCCATCGGCAATCACCGGAGTACCACATAGAAGCAATGCAAAGGCTATAATCCAAAACTTTTTCATTCGTCGCACGTCTATCACAACGCAAATGTATGATTTTTATTTTAAATAGACAAGGATTTTTTCTAAAAAACCTCTATTTTTTGTCCTTCAAATGCCAAAATCGTATTTTTAAACACACTTTTAGCCTCTTCGAGCAATACATTTTCATCAGAGATACGCGCCGAATAGTGTCCGATAAGGAGCTGCCCGACATGAGCCTGTGAAGCCATGGCAGCAGCCTGCACAGACGTGCTGTGCATCGTCTTCAGAGCCCTGTCCAGATCGTCGCGAGTAAAGGTAGCCTCATGATATAAAAGATTGACGCCCTCAATAATCCTCGCATTCTGAGGCATGTAGCGAGTATCCGAGCAATAAGCATAACTCTTGGCCGGAGCAGCAGGAGTCGTAAGACGCTCATGAGGCAAGTAAGTACCGTCAGGAGTAGTCCAGCCCGCCCCCATCTTGATATTATTGATCTGCGACACAGGTATAGAGAAAGCATCAATCATCTCACGACGTATATGAGGCAAAGACTGCGTCTCGCGAAAGAGGTAGCCGCAACAATCCACCCCATGGTCAAGCGGAATAGACTCGACCTTCACACTACGATCCTGAAACACCACATATTGTTCGTACGTACACACAGGGTGAAACACCACCTCATACTCCATACTCCGGCAATACATATCGAGCGTAAGATTAACCAAAGGCTCCACATCCTGCGGAGCGTGAATATGCAACTGAGCCGTACGCCCCAAGAGAGCCATCGAACTGATCAGCCCCGGCAAGCCAAAGACATGGTCACCATGATTATGAGAAATGAAAATATGCCCCACCTTGAGCATCGCAAGTCCGAGTCTCTGCATCGTCACCTGCACACCCTCACCACAGTCTATCATATAATACTTGCCACGCAACTCCAGCAATTGCGAACTGGGCATATGTCTCGTCGTAGGCTTTGCACTACCACATCCGAGTATGTGTAACGTCATATCCATCTTCAAGAACGTATATACACAAGGGATAGCCTTTTGAGGGGCTATCCCTTGCCACTTGTTATAGTTAGGTCAGAATCTCTTACTTACCCTGCATCTTAGCCTTCAACTCAGCCAAAGCATCGAGGTCACCAAGAGTAGTGCTTGCAGCCTGGTTCTGAATAGCAGGAGTCTCCTCCTTCTTAGAAGACTTGCGTGGAGCGGCAGGTTTCTTGTCGGCACGAGCCTCAGCACGCTGGGCATCCTCAAATATACGGCTGTGGCTGAGGATGATGCGCTTGCTCTCCTTGTTGAACTCGATCACCTTAAACTGGAGTTTCTCGTTGAGCTTGGCCTGAGAACCATCCTCCTTGACGAGGTGCTTTGGAGTGGCAAAGCCCTCCACACCATACTCAAGCTGGATTACAGCACCCTTGTCGAGCAACTCGATGATAGTACCCTCGTGGATAGAATCCTGAGTGAAGATAGTCTCAAACACGTCCCAAGGATTCTCCTCAAGCTGCTTGTGACCGAGAGACAGACGGCGGTTGTTCTTGTCGATGTCGAGCACACATACGTCAATCTGCTCGCCGACCTTGGTGAACTCAGATGGGTGCTTAACCTTCTTGGTCCAAGAAAGGTCGCTGATATGGATAAGACCATCAACGCCCTCCTCAATCTCAACAAATACACCGAAGTTTGTGAAGTTGCGCACCTTAGCAACATGCTTGCTGCCAACAGGATACTTCTCCTCGATATTCTCCCAAGGATCGTCCTTAAGCTGCTTAATACCGAGCGACATCTTGCGCTCCTCACGGTCGAGAGTCAAGATGACAGCCTCAACCTCGTCGCCAACCTTCATGAAGTCCTGGGCACTGCGCAAGTGCTGGCTCCAAGACATCTCAGAAACATGGATAAGACCCTCTACACCAGGAGCAATCTCAACGAATGCACCATAGTCAGCCATAACCACAACCTTACCCTTCACGTGGTCACCAACCTTCAGGTTAGGATCAAGAGCGTCCCAAGGATGAGGAGTCAATTGCTTCAGGCCTAGAGCAATACGCTTCTTCTCTGGATCGAAATCCATGATAACGACATTAATCTTCTGATCGAGTTCAACAACCTCACGAGGGTTGCTAACGCGACCCCAGCTGAGATCTGTGATATGAATGAGACCGTCTACGCCACCAAGGTCAATGAACACACCGTATGAAGTAATGTTCTTGACAGTACCCTCAAGCACCTGACCCTTCTCAAGCTTAGAAACAATCTCCTGCTTCTGCTGCTCAAGCTCAGCCTCGATAAGAGCCTTGTGAGAAACCACAACGTTCTTATACTCCTGGTTGATCTTGACAACCTTGAACTCCATAGTCTTACCCACGAAGATATCATAGTCACGTATAGGCTTAACGTCAATCTGGCTACCAGGCAAGAAAGCCTCGATGCCAAACACGTCAACAATCATACCACCCTTTGTGCGGCACTTAACGTAACCCTTGATAATCTCCTCGTTCTCGAGAGCCTCGTTGACACGATCCCAAGAGCGGCTTGCACGAGCCTTCTTGTGAGAGAGAACCAACTGACCCTTCTTGTCCTCCTGATTCTCGATATACACCTCAACAGTGTCACCAACCTTCAGGTCAGGATTGTAACGGAACTCACTTGAAGGAATGATACCATCGCTCTTAAAGCCGATGTTAACCACCACCTCACGCTTGTTCATTGCAATTACGGTGCCATCAACAACATCGTGGTCACCAACCTTGTTCATGCTACCAGCGTATGCCTGCTCCTGCGCCTCACGGCTCACTTCGCTGACACCACCATTCTCGAAAGCTTCCCAGTCGAAGCCTTCAACGGGAGCAACATTCTTGTAATCTGCCATACAGATATACCTTTTCTTTTTTTGTTTTTGGTCAATTCCTGTACAAGCTCCAAAGGCCTCTACACGGGAAAATAACCGTTAGTTAGACATAAATTTATTATCACAAAACTCTGCGCCATGACGCAAAAGCGGTGCAAAGGTACGAAAAAAAATGTAAACAACTGAATTTTAGAGCAAAATTTTTATGAAGTTATGAACATTTTATTTTCACACAGCGCAGATAGTCCCAATTCCCCTACCCTTCTCAATGCGTATTCCAGTCGATATCCGTTCACCTATTCCAGTGATATCCGTTCAGTGTAACCATTCGATAAACTATATATTGTAGCAGTTGTAGAACCGTTGTACCTTTGCCATTGCAAATATTGCAAAATGGGAGAACAGAAGATTGTCGGATGAAATCCAACGTTTCCGATAAGCGAGAGCAGAGAAAGCTCGCTTACTCTGCCGAGCGTAGGAAATGTCGAATGAAATTCAAGGATTCCTTGATAGGACATAAAAGCATGTGTCTATTGATTCAGTATGGTATTTACAACACTGTCTACAGTTTCCGCTTATGAAGAAGAAAAGTGTCTAGTGAGATCAGGAAAAGACACTGTGTCGGATGTGCAGGAAATGTTATCCTGGGTCAGTTCCTTTATGGCTCTGAGAACAGTGTCGGCACTACATGTGCGAAGTGTCGGGTGAAGCGAGAGATGGTACATCAGATGAGAGCTTGGAGTCAAATTGCTCCATTATTGAAAAAATCCTCCAAAAGGTGTTAGTTTTTCTGATGTTATTTGTACCTTTGCCATGTCTTGTTACGATTTATACTTGCTTTGAATTGCAACACTAAGATAAGTGAAAAATCTGACGTACATGAAGAAGATAATTTTCCTTGACTTTGATGGTGTGCTGAATACTGAGCACTATCAGAACTACCTTATGCATGAGAGAAAGCCCTGGCAAGACAAACATGGTGCACTCTTTGACCCAGAGGCTGTGCGGCAACTGAAACGAATCGTTGATGTCACCAAGGCCGACATAGTGATAGAATCATCGTGGAAATATCTCGGTCTTGCAGCTATGCGTGAAATGTGGAAGGAAAGAGATTTGCCCGGCAACCTAATCGACATCACAGATTCGTCAATAAGCGATAATTGGCTACTCTCAGCAAATCTTGATGACATAGACCCCGCTATGGGACATTGTAAGGGAATGGAAATAGCATCATGGTTGGCAGACAACACAAAGAATGACGTTAACTATGTCATAATCGATGATGAGTATGTATGCCTTGAATCTCAGACACCCCACTTCATCCTTACCAATCCTTATGATGGCATCACACCCGAACTGGCCGATAGAGTCATCAAAATATTTAACGGATAACACCGTAACAACATTACATTTCAACAAAGCGAATTTGTAAAGACGCCAAAATAACAATTTAACAATGGAAGACCAATCATGACTAACAAACATTCATTTAAGCATATCGCACGAAACAAGCAAGCTCGCTATTTTGAAGACAATCACAATATAAAAGAGTTTGCAACAATAAAACGCAAACCCAAAGGATATAAAGAACCTGTTGATTTCCGCATTGATTGCCTATTAAAATGGGTAGACGCAAAGAGCGGTATCATATTTTACGAGAAATACCGCGAGCAGATTCTTCAGGAAATACAACGGCTGAAACAAGCTGGATTATATTCTCATTCAGGTATGATGATGACCCATACCCTTCGAAGTGAACATATTCCTTGGAATATCTTCTATCCAATGTCGATGACAGATGAATCCAAGGAGCATGCAAAAATGATTTTTAATGAAATCATTAGAAAAGCATCGGCTTCGAAACCTTTGATAGACAAGATTACCAATATAAAGATAGAATATGCTCCAACCGACCGGGACAACTATCTTGGCGACGGAACATCGTTTGACACCTATATTGAATATATTGCAGAAGATGGACAGATGGGAGGTATTGGTATTGAAGTGAAATATACAGAAGAAGGCTATCGCCCCGGAGACAAAGAGAAGAAAGAATCCATTTTAGAACACAAAAAACATCTGTATTGGAAGGTAATGAAAGAATCAAATTATTTTACCCCCGAAGCAGACAACGGGAATGATGGTGCCGACTGGTCGCCATTGGTTAAAAATGACCTTCGACAAATATGGAGAAATCACCTTCTAGGAGCTTCAATGGTACAAAAACGCGATATTACCAATTTTCTTTCAATGCACCTGTATCCATCTGGCAATACACATTTCCACGGAGAAAATGGCGCATGTGCCAAGTACATGAGATATCTGTCAGCAGATGGCAAAAAGACTTGGATAGCCGTGACGTTTGAAGAATTGTTTCAACTTATCAGAAACACTTTCAACGACAAGGAACACCAAGACTGGGTAGACTATCTTGAATCACGCTATACATATTAAGAACCCCAAATCCACAACTACGCGCTGCCTAGCCACATATCTGTCAAACATTATTCCTCATACAAGGGATAATTATGTCCTGACGATACAAAAATCAGATCAAAAAACAACAAAACTCAGAAAAAAGGCTGACGAGGGTAGCTTTGGAAGGCATGCCCTCGTCAATCAATATCAATGTCTCTAAATTATACGACAATCCCTATTTAGGTATGCAACGCAAGAACCTCTTTGATGGCGAGAGTTTTAAGGCAGAATTTGCAATAATAACCTATCGGTGGCTTATGAGTCACCGATGGGTTACGTATGCAGATATTATGGCAGACAGATTGGGTTGTTCTACGGAAGAACTACCTGCAAATTTATCCAATTGTGATGGCTATGGTGAACTGAAGAAGACTGTTGGCATAGTAAAGAAGACTATATGCGAGAAGGTCGGCAACTATTGCTTTGAAGAGGATGGCAATAACCGAAACAAACGGTTCCGTTATATAGGCAAGGACAACGATCCTCTTGCAGATATGCGAAACGCAAAGGCAATCAACAATCTTCGTCAGTACTGGAAGTTCTGTCAAGATTCTGCTGGTTTCTTCCCTAAATCATGGTTGGAGTATTTCTTCAAAGATTGCCAAGACTTGCTAGACATGAAAGCCAAACGACAGAAGGGAGAACAGGTGATAAGTGCAAGCCTTGATCGTATTCTGACCAACATCGAGTACCTGCCTTCGTTGTATGAGGCCATCACAAACAAAATGGTGCTGGAGGTTGACTACAAGCCATTCGATGAGGAAGAGGTCACGCTGATGTTCCATCCTCACTACTTGAAGGAATACAATGGCAGATGGCATCTGTTCGGTCATGCAGAAGGAAGAGATCCGGAATATGGCTACAACATAGCTCTTGACAGAATACAATCAAAGCCTCGCGAGAGGCCTAAGGTCGAATATGTGTCAGCACCAAAACATTTCTATGATGAGTTTTTCAAGGACATTGTGGGTGTAAGCCATAAGATAGATGTCAAGAAAGAGCACGTAACCATTCGCGCGCGCTCATTATATATTTATAAACTGATGGACACAAAGCCTCTTCATCAGAGTTATGCCGTGATTAAGCCATTTGGCATGTATGACGATGGGGAGTATGCAGAGTTCTCTGTGGATGTAGAACCAAACAACGAGTTCTACGGGCGCATACTACAGATGGGAGCAGGACTAGAGGTTATCTCACCAGAAAATGTCCGAGATGAAATGGCGCAACGAGTGCGTGCTTTATCCGACTTATACCCTAAGAAAGAATAGCGGAATGGTTCCAAATTAAGAGGAACCAATATAATTATGACTACTTGATTATATTAGCAAAAAACGTCTTACCTTTGCAGCGTCAAACTTCGACACCACCTCGGAGTTGACGCTGCAAAGCTTTGGTGTGGTACAACATATCAGCATACTATGAAACAGGCAACAAACAACAGCAAGAATACCATGAACAAGAAAGCAAGCCAAAAGCAAATAATGAAGAAAAAGAAAGCAGAAGCCAATGCTCGCCGAAAGGTCAACAAGAGTTGGGAGAAAGTGGAACACACACCACGTTATCGTTCTGCATCAGCAAAAGAGATGTGTGATACTATCACCAAGAAAATTGAGATAGAGGTGCTGGATGGTGTCCTTCTCAATCTCAGCATCAAGAGTCAGGCGAAGTCACCGAGCGTTCAGAACCGCATACTAAGGCGAATCGTCGAGAAGCGTCAGGCTCAGGCCAACCACAAGAAATTTGGCCGCTCAGAAGACCTCACTTCAATACATATTTCCATTACTGGCACAAGCCACTGTATGGAGGCAATCCGCAAGAAAAGGTTTGCATCATAGTCTAACAGAAGACTACGCATTGGTTCCAAATACAGAGGAACCAATACACTTGCAAAAAAGCTTAGGCAAAACGATAAAAACGCTATAACTTTGCATCGCAATTCCGAGAGAGTTGGATTTGTTTACACTTTATTTCATTATCACAACAAAGGTGGCGGCCTATTCCGCTAAACAAAAACAAAAATCTAACGACTATGAGCACAACACTCGCACTCGTTGCCGCAAAGGCACTCCCAGCCCTCTCGGGCAGTTCTCTCACCTACAATCCTGAGAAGAACGTGTACCTCACACTTGGTTACACCAGCGCAGCTGGCAACACCTACTACAAGGCAATCCGACTTTCTGACCGACTTGCCGTGTACTACGACATAGGTGAGGGCTACGCTCGCACCTTCCTGAACGGCATCACACTTTTCGCATGGAACGGACAGAAGGCGAACATCATTGCACAGAAATTATGGGGTGGTTGCAACTGGAGATTCTTCAACGAACGCACAGCCAAAGAGGAGAGCATCATCATGCTGAAGGACTTCCTTGCTGGACAGGCAAAGGCTATGGGAAGTGTCATCGCTGACAGTCAACTGCTTGCCTTCTCCAGAAACATGATCGAGGAAACCCAGCATAAGTTGCTCCGATAACTCGGGAAGACAGAGAGGAATGACAACCAAAGTTGCACACCAAGAAAAACATACAAGAAGATGGCATCACTTACAAAGGCGATCAACAAAGACTTGTTCGACAAGATCTTGCCAACATTTGGCAACCCAAGAGTTCACGTTCCTGTGTGGGACGAAGGACAGAAGATGTTCCTCTGCGAGGAATACGAGAGCGGCAACGGACATCGATACTACAAAGGCGTGCGATTCTGCGACCGCATTGTCATAGTGGAAAAGGTGGGGCTTTACCACACTTGGACATACATTGACGGCATCGAGATCTATGTCTTCAACGGCAAAAGACTTGAACTCGTTCAGAAGCGCGACTACGACAAGACGTTCCGCAATGAAGAGTTCATTCGTCAGGAGTCGGAGACCATGGTGCGCAACTACTTCGAAGGTGTTCTAAAGGCACAGAAATCAACCATGCCAAAGGAACAACTCGAAGAATACGCCAAGAGTATCATAGAAGGCTGCTACAAGAGCTTTCTCGACAGCGACTTCAACACACGTCTAACCCAAATCCTCCCACAAATCGAGCAGAAATAGGACATGGAGAACACACAGATAGACCCACGGAACCACGAACAGCAACTTGCGTACGAGCTTGTTGCCAATACAAACTCCAGTTTCTTCCTCACAGGACGTGCTGGTACAGGTAAGACAACCTTCCTACATAACGTGCAGAAGTTGGTTGGGAAGCAGTTCATCACCCTTGCGCCAACGGGTGTGGCTGCAATCCTTGCAGGAGGTGACACAATCCACTCCTTCTTCGGTCTTCCGATGGAGGTTTGCACTTCTGACACCTGCGGAAAGATGAACGAGACAAAAATCCTCGCTCTCTTTCATGCTGACACCATCATCATTGATGAGGTGTCAATGGTGAGATGTGACGTGATGGATGCCATAGACTACACCATGCGCAAGACTCTCAAGAACAATATGCCATTCGGAGGTAAGCAGATGATTTTCGTGGGCGACATGTTCCAACTGCCACCTGTGGTGAAGCAAGGACCAGAGAAAGACTTGCTGAAGGATTTGTACCACACGGACGACTTTTTCTTCTACAAGTCGAATGCCATCAAGCGCATGCGGCTCGTGAAGATAGAGTTCCAGAAAGTATATCGTCAGGATGACGAGCACTTTCTTCACATTCTGGAAAATGTGCGCATGAACAAGGTGACTCCAGAAGACATCATGCACCTTAATAGCCGTGTACGCGTACCAAGCGAAGAAGATGGTGCGGTCATCACCTTGGCTTCCATCAACAAAACAGCCGACCAAATCAACCTTCAGCGATTGGAGGAGATCGAAGCAGAGGAGTTCGTGTACGAAGGAACAGTAGATGGCACCTTTGAGGAGAAGCGTTTCCCTGTGGAACTGAAACTTCGCCTAAAGGTTGGCGCACAGGTGATGTTCACACGCAACGACCAACATAAGCGTTGGGCAAATGGTACACTCGGGAAGGTGGCTAAGCTCACCAAAGACGAAATAAGCGTCACTCTCAACAATGATGAGACATACGTTGTTCCTTGTTGCTCTTGGGAATCGTACAGCTACGACTACGACAAGGAGGAAAGCAAGATGAAGAAGGAACTGACTGGAACCTTCACGCAGTACCCACTGAAGTTGGCATGGGCGATAACGGTACACAAGAGCCAGGGTATGACCTTCGACAGGCTTTCGCTCGACCTGAGCCGAGGCATGTTTGCTGCCGGACAGCTCTATGTGGCACTTAGCCGCGTACGAAGCCTTGATGGCCTCTATCTCTCGAAGAATGTCATCCCTCAGTATGCTCACACAAGTCGTGAAATTCTCACCTACGCAAGCGAGTACAACAACGAACTGCAAATCGGCAACGAGATTGAGAGCGGAAAGGCTGTCTATGGAGCCCTTCAGCAAAACGACTACGATGAGGTTGCCAAGCAATACCTGATGCTCGTGGCAAAGAAAGCGGAAGATGGCGACTTCAAGGAGGCAATGCAACAGGCAAAGCGTTTTCTGGATATACTGGTGTGTGATGAGCACTTGTATGGTTCGGTAGAAAACATACCCGAAAGCCTTCTGCGCGCAAACCATTGGGCTCCGAAGTTCCTTGCAGCCCTACTGAGTCTCTATGCTCAAAAGTATCAGAAGGCCTTGACTCTCATCAGCGAGGTACTGGAAAAACATCAATGTGCAGAGGCTCTGTACATCAAGTCGCGTGCCTTGGCAAAACTTGAATGCTACACGGAAGCAGACGAGACAAACTGCCAACTGGCGAACGTGTTCGAGATGGCAACGCCTGATGCAAAGGTTCTCTTCATGATTGCCATGCTCAACGAGATGCACATTGGCGACCCAGGACTTGACCTCATGCGAAAGCTGGTGGAGGCACGTCCAAAGTACGACCTCGGCATCCTTGCTCTGCGCACATTGATGCAGAAGCATGGTTTGCAGCTCAACAAGTTGTCGGACAACAACTGTGAGCTGGTGGATCTCTTCAACTCTGATGCCACAGAAGAAGAGTTCCTTGCCCAAATGAAGTTGTGTCGCGAGAAAGCACCCAAAGCCGTTGCTTACCTAATGCGCCGAATCAAGAAGCAGGATTTCAACGAAGAGCAACCCATCGAAGAATGATGGGAGGCTCTTCTATTACAAGAAACCAAGACATGGAAATCCACAGGAAAAGACAGAGCATTTAGATGTTTTGCCAAGTATCTTTATTATCCAGCATAAACTTAAAAGCATTCGTGATATCATTTTTTATTTATAATCATTGTTTCAATCCTCAAAATCGTCAGATGAAGGTCAATGCTAGTTAATCGCATTTGTTAGTTTGCAAGAATTCCATCTCCTCCTTCGTGTGTTGATGATACGACTCGATATATATTACCCTTCCAAACCCTTTAGTTCTCCCATCAACCTACCCAACTCAGAATATGTATAATCCCGACCCTCCTTTTGTATCTCACCCATTGAACGATTGGCATTGGCAATAGCCTTTTCAAGACTTCCTCCGTTGCGCTCAAAGTAACTATGAAGTCCCTTGGTTTTGATAAAGAACTCTATAGTCTTCCGATACTCAACACATTGATTCAAGTCTTTGAGCAAGGGCTCCTGTGTATCGTATGGACGTGAGGTGTAACGGAAATAGTAGAGGAAGAACAACTCGGTACAACGGTGAGTCTCGAAGAACTCCACCTCGCAGTAGATGCCTTTCTTGGGTTTGTCGATGGGCTTAGCATACTTTGCCTTTAACTTCTGATATTGTGAACGCTCTGGCTCCTTGTCCTTTGTGTCCATGTCGATAATGCAGAAGATATGGTTGTAGCCCATAGCTATACCCTCTGCTATCTTTGCATCCAGTTCCTTGATGTTGGTATGCTTCGGATAGTCTGGCTTGATGGTCAGACGCTTGAACACGTCGCATAGGGACTTGAAATAGAAGAATTCAGTTGGTCCTTCACCCAGGATGAGTGCTGTCTGTCGTAACTTTCCCATATCAGTCCTCCAGATTTATAAAGATACTACCCAGTTCTGGTTTGGCTCCCAATCTACCAATGCGGTATGAATTGTAAAGCGAGAGGTTCTTGTGCAAGCCAAAGGAGTCGCCACGAGCATATTCGGACGAAGCTGTCTCCTTGTTCTTCTCAACGAACCACACCACACCTCTGTTCTCGTTAATCATATCCTGTGACAGAAGGGTGGTCTCCTGGCTTGTGATAACCAGTTGTGACTTGTCGGAGTTGAAGATAAAGACATTGAGATAGTAGTACAACAGGTCGTTGTGCAGATCCTCGCCTAGTTCATCAAGATAGTACACATGAGGACTCGTTATCAGGTCGTACAGGGCATCCAATATGCGGATATACTTCTGAGTTCCCTTTGACTGCCATCTGAAGGGAATATCAAAGTCGCCATTGTCGGAATGATTCAAGAAGGAAATGGAATCAGAGGTTGGCTTTAACAGAACTTCTTTCATCTCCTCTGGAATGTTTTCTTTCTGGATACGCTCACGGAAATCATTGGGCACAAATCTGTCTTCAACAACAGGACGATATTCCAAAATGTTCAAGTCGGCCTTCTGGAGCATGGTGTTATAGAACTTACGCTTCTTAGGATTGCTGTAAGCATCTTTCAAGATTTCAACAAGTCCCTTTTCTACATCGCCGTCTACATCGTGATAATTGGACATAATCCAAGCGTGAAGTGTGTTGAAGGGAGCAATGTCTTCCTTCAAGGCTGCTTTTCGGCATACAGATAATACGCTGTGGTTATTCAGAGTGTTCTCGCGGATGCTTTCCTGCGTCTTGACTTGCAGTTTAAGACTCGCACCGAACTTGATGTCAGCCTGTACGTTCTCATCCACAAAACTGCGCTCATAGAACAGTGACTTTGATTTATTCGGGTAATAGTACAAAGCTTCACTCAGAATGTGTTTGCTGTTGAACTTGACATCGTAGTCATATCGGGTGCCAACAGCATAAAATGACATATGCATTTCCGTTGGCTCATCTTTGGAGAGCACAAATGGAATGCAGCCTCCGATTCCGACTGTCGCATCAGACTTTGGCATGACCAACAAACGGAACACCTCGTTCATGGCAATCAGCATATTCGACTTACCCGAAGCGTTTGAACCATATAAGATGCCTAATTTGTACAAGAATACACCCTCAGCAACTTCGGTGACAAGTTCCGAAGATGGTCCCTTGGCCACGAAGCTTAATTCCTGCTTGTCGCGAATGGAAAGGTAATTCTTAACCCAAAAATCTCGTATCATACCGTAAGTATTTTGTCTGTTATCTGTAATTTTGCTACAAAATTACAGATAATATATGAATTACATAGTGTTTAATCTGTTTATTTTTGTAATTATCTTACGGTTTTATATATATTTAACTATACGATAGATATACAAATGGCAAAACTTCGCCATATTGTAACTACTCAGGTATAGTATTAGACTCTCTGAGAATCCTGTAATCTATAATTCATGTGGGAGGGTACGGATCTACATATTATCAAAACCTCATTGCACAATTAATTGATATTCAGAAAATAAATATCGCAAACCTATTACATAATTCAAAAAATGTTGTACCTTTGTTACAGTGATACAGGACGTTACAGACATACAGGATATACTCAAGGGACTAAAGGCAGAAATAGTCGACTTGAAACAGATGGTTTCAGATCAAGGCTCTGAAATCAGTAGGCTTAAACGTCTGTGTACCCAAAAGGATGCTCGCATTGCTAAGTTGGAGAACGATAACAAATCTCTCAAGAACCGACTCTCAAAGTACGAAAAGGACGATACGCCATAGAAGGATAGCCATAACAGCAGCACTACTGGACGGAGATAGTGAGGATAATGTCAACGCAGAAAGCTGTCACGACAGAAGGAACAAACACAATAGGAGATAAGGTGTACATGAGATTATGCAGCGAACCGACCAAGGCGGCAGAAGATATTTATGACAAACTAAAGTACAAGAAAATGCCATTCAGAAAAATCAAAATCAAAAAAAGTTTGTAGTACACAGCAACGCAAATGAAAATTACAAATCACTAATTTGCAAAAGAAACAACTGATAAGATATCAAACTTGGGTTAGATAATTCTTGGCAATGCTCACGTCAGCCTTGACAATTTTGCCGTCTGGCGCTTTCTCCCAAGTTGTAAGTCCCATGTGTTCTTTTGCCGCATCAGCTCGCTCAACAATCAGCTCTGCTGCTGTATGGCCATGCACAGCAAAGTGCATTTTGTTTTGCATCTTCTTATAGAACATTCTTGTCGTTGGTGCATCCCTGTTATAGTCAATGCTGGTGGCATATATATCCGTGAGTTTCTGATAGAAACGCCGTTCACTCATGCGAATCTCACGAATCTCCGAGAGCAGATGCTCAAAATAATCCTCATCAATAAAAGCACCGTTTTCCATGCGCTTCTTATCAATGATATAGCCTCGGAGTGAGAACTGCCGGATGACGTATGTACACCATTGGCGGAATTGGGTCGCACGGATGGAGTTGACACGATACCCCACGCTGATAATGGCATCAAGGTTATAGAGTTCCATCATGCGTTTGACTTCTCTGTTGCCTTCCGATTGAACTATTTCCATTTTGGAAACAGTTCCCTCCTTCTCCAATTCACCCTCTGCAAAAATATTCGTAAGATGCTTGTTGATTGCAGGAGTACCAACATCAAACAAGGCTGCCATGGCCTTTTGGGTAGCCCAAATAGTTTCGTCTTTGTATAAAACCTGTATGCCATTTTCCCTTCCTTCAGCTACAAAGGTTAGGAACTCAGCTGTACTATTTCGTATTTCTCTTTTCTTTTCCATACGATTCATTACTCAAGACTTGAATTATCAGAAATTTTTGACAGCATAAACGTTTTATACTCTCTAACTATCAACTCCCTTAATATCCACTTCTAACAAATCAGATATCCTTAGCAAACTTGCGATGTCTGGTTGTGACGAGTTGGTACATCATTTAGACACGGTTGAAGCGTTTACGCCAAGTTGCTCTGCTAACCATTTACCGGTTTTCTTCTTTTCAACTAACACCAGTTTTAGTAATGTGCAAAAAATAACTTCTTAAAAGTGCGATTTCTCGCCAAGCCAAAGCGAGCAAGCTCTCTTTGGTCTTACGGCTTAACGAAATCGTTCCACATTTTTTGCGTTGAGTTCTATATCTTCTATTGTTTGTTGCAAAGGTACATAAAAAAAATAGAATATCTACGCCCAATGACTCAGGAAAAAATCAAATCCAAGACAATTTTTGTAAAAAGGAGATTGCGGTACACTTGCCAGAGTATACCAATTCAGTTCTCCATGGCTGCATTCAGCAGTCAGCATGGCTAAAAATCACCAACGGACAGAACGGTTTCACCAGAAATGGTGTACGGGTATCGACCAGAATACGCAACTTCAATCGCAGAACAGGTATCGACTGCATAAATCGGAGCGTGTCCAGCATGACTGCTGTGTCAACAAAAGCTGTCGGCTTTGAGTCATGTGTCTACTGATTCAGTATGGCATTTACAACACTGTCTACTGTTTCCGCTTATGAAGAAGAAAAGTGTCTAGTGAAATCAGAAAAAGACACCTCATTTAGATGCTTCGCCAAGTATGTGGAGATACTTGGCCAAATATGTGGAGATACTTGGCCATTTATCTCCACATACTTTGGCAAGTATCTTTATTATCCAGCATTACGGTATTCCTTTGGAGTCATGCCAGTGCGCTGGCATGGAGAAGCGTACGAAATGTTGCAGATATTCGAATCCGAGATTTTCGGGCTCACCCGACAAACCCTGTGGGGATGCTAATAGTTGTCTGCAAAGTTAGTTCCACCCTTCCACATTCTCGTCCTTAATGACCACCTGTACCCCCTCTTCTGATTGATCTGACTGCAAAGGTAGCGAATTATTCTCTAACTCGTATGAACGCAACCACCTCAAAAAGTTCGCGTATGGTAAATTGTGCTTCTTTAAAAAAGCACTCCTTGTCATTCCTGACGAATAATACTCACGAAGTATAGACATCTTATACTCTTCATCGTAAGTGGTTCTTTTTCTACTCATTTTTAATACACATTTAATTATTCATAAATGTGTCTACCTATATCAGTATAAGACAATCGTTAGAACATCGTTAGAACATCGTTCGGGAAGCGTTCGGGAAGCGTTAGAACAACGAACTTACTGCTAATAACGATATACGATTTAGACCGACCTTATAACCTTCAAACCTTAAAAATGACCTCAAAACCTCAAAACCTTAAAACCTCAGAACCTGACTCACTTCTCTTTGAGAGCATAACATTGCGCTCTGAGCCATTGAGCCCACTCCATATCTGTTTTGTCGCCTCCGAATGTCTGCCAGGGAATTGGCTTGCCTATGGTTATCTCGTAGTGTTTGCCGCGGGCATAGCGTGCCATCTGCCACGGCAGGAGTATCAGGCCGATATTGAACTTCATTCCCAGCTTGCGTCTCAGCCACTCCACGAAATAGAAGAAGCGGGAGTTGCGTCCGTCGAAATACATGGGGACTACATCTCTGCGGCTCTCTACGCACTGTCTGACGACGCTCTTGCGCCACTCAATGTCTTGCACTCGTCCGTCTATCCAACGCGAGCAGAATCCAGCGGGGAAACTCAGCAACTGTGTGTCAGTGTCCGCGTATGCCTCGGCAAGCTGCTGCATATCGCTGCGTTTCTGCTTGCCCATAGTGTTGACAGGCAGGAATACGGGGCGCAGGGGCTCAATGTGATACAGGATATCGTTGACTATCACCCTGAACTTCGCAAACTTCTTGCCGAGCAGGGCGATGTACGAGATGCCGTCGAAACCGCCGAGGGGGTGATTGCTCACCATCATGTATCGACCGTCGGCTGTGATGTTTTCCATGCCTCGTACGGTATAGGTCACCCCCAAATATTCGCTCATGGCTACGGCGAAGTCTGCCCCTTGGTGCATGTCACAGTGTTCGAGAATATCATTGAGCTGGCGCTGACAGACTATCCATTCTACCAATCGTACGACGAATCCTGGCATCTTTGCGTAGAGCGCAGGTGCTTTCTGTCTCAGCACCTGGGCTATATCTATTCGCTTCATGGGTCTTTCGGATTAAATTGACAGGACGGTCATAGCGTCGATATACTCTTGTTTGAGGGGCTTGTCGCTCTTGATGGCACTTGCAAAGGGTACATAGACTATCTCATCATTCTTGATACCTATCATCACATTGCGCTGCCCGTCAATCAATGCCTGCACGGCTCCTACGCCAAGCATCGATGCGAGGATACGGTCGCGTGCCGTGGGAGAACCGCCTCGCTGGAGGTGTCCGAGGATAGAGATACGTACGTCAAACTCGGGGTATTCTTTCCTGACGCGGTCTGCGTAATACATAGCTCCACATTTGGGACTCTCGCTGACGATGACGATACATGACTTCTTTGACTTTCTGATGCCACGGCTTATGAAGTTCTCCAGCTGGTCTGCTCCGGTCGTATCCTCTGGAATGATGGCTACCTCGGCTCCCGTAGCAATGGCACTATTTTGTGCAAGGAAACCGGCATCGCGCCCCATGACCTCGACAAAGAATATTCGCTCATGCGAATTGGCAGTGTCTCGTATCTTGTCTACGCACTCCATAATGGTATTCAGACAGGTGTCGTAGCCTATGGTAAGGTCTGTCCCGTTGAGGTCGTTGTCGACGGTGCCTGGCAAGCCGATGCAGGGGACATCGTGTTCCTGGGCAAAAATCCTTGCTCCCGAGAGCGAGCCGTTACCTCCGATTACTATCAGTGCGTCTATGCCGTGCTTCTGCATGTTGGCATAGGCCTTGGCCCGACCTTCCTCGGTGACAAACTCCTTGCTTCGGGCTGTCTTTAGGATAGTACCTCCACGCTGTATGATGTTGCTGACATTCTCTGTCGTAAACTCTGATATCTCATCGTTGATCAATCCCTCATAGCCACGATAAATAGCCATCACTCTCATACCATTGGCGATTGCAGCGCGTGTGACAGCACGTATTGCTGCGTTCATCCCTGGCGCATCACCTCCTGAGGTGAGTACACCGATTGTCTTGATTCTTGGCATAGCTGAACGTTTTTTGTCTCTAATTTGAAGCCAAAGTTACTCATTTTTTTCGAAAGAAAGAACAAAAGAGGCACCTTATTTTTTGTACAAGTACATCTCATACGAAAAACCTCGCAAATCTCTCCTGATTTGCGAGGCCTGCCTTTGAGCGGGGTGACTAGTGGGACTCGAACCCACGACATTCAGAACCACAATCTGACGCTCTAACCAACTGAACTATAGTCACCATCTGTTGTTGGCAACGGGATAACTCCCTCAATTGCGGTTGCAAAGGTACGCATTTTTTATGAATGCACCAAATATTTGGACTGTTTTTTTCATCACAGGTGCATTTTTCCTGTAAAAAACTCCTACCGAGGGTGAAATACATGAAGTCGCGCAGTTTTTGTTGCAGTTCTTCGCTCATACTTTGTTTGGTTGTTTGGTTGGTCTAGCGACTATCATCGACCGTTAACAACACAACCAAACAACCTCATAACCTCATAACCTTATAACCTCATAACCTCATAACCTTATAACCTTATAACCTCAAGAATAACCTCATAACCTCACTCAACAACATTTATCTCTGTGCTTGTCTGCTTTTTGCCTGTGCGTGCGGTGATGGTGATGGTGCCTGGGGTGGTGGTGGACTGGACGACGAGGACTAGCTGGCCGTGAAAGAGGTGCATGGCGTCGCCTGTGAAGCTCTCAAGCGATGTGGCATCGCCGTTGCACAGGCCGCGGAGGGTGCCTGCTCCAGTGACGGTAAACTCTACTTTGTCGTCGGCATCTGGACAGAGGGTGCCGCGCGAATCGACGAGGCTGACGGTGATGAACGAGAGGTCGTCGCCATCGGCTCGGAGTGTGGTGCAGTCGGGTTGGAGTGTGAGGCGCGAGGGGCTGCCTGCGGTGCGGAGGGTGCGCTCCATGGCTCGTCGGCCTTGGGCGTCGTAGGCTACGGCACGGAGGGTGCCTGGGGCGTAGGTGACGCTATCCCAAATGAGGCGGTAGCGGCGCAGGAGCTGGGGAGACTCGGTCTGGGGCTTGAGTTTGTCGGCTGGACCGGGGGCTATGGTGTAGGCTTGCTTATGCTGACGGCCGAGGCTGCGTCCGTTGAGGAAGAGTTCGACTTCGGGGTAGTCGGTGTAGACCATGACGGGAATGGTCTGACCTTTGCGCCAGTTCCAGTGGGGAAGGATATGGAGGGTGTGGTCGGTCTTGTTCCACTGTGAGCGGTAGAGGTAGTAGCGGTCTTTGGGGAGACCTGCGAGGTCGCAGATGCCGAAGTAGCTGCTGCGGCTGGGCCAGTATTCGTCGTAGGGTGTGGGCTCGCCGAGATAGTCAAAGCCTGTCCAGACGAATTGGCCTATGGTCCAGGGGCGGTCGTCCATCATGATGAAGTCGGCCTCGGGGAGGTTGCTCCACGAGCAGTAGTCGGTGTCGTAGGACGTGCATTGACCTTGGAGCGGGGAGTTGGGGTCGGTGATGGGGGTGACTTCGCGTGGTGATGTGCAGCTGGGGTCGTAGACTCCACGCGAGGAGACGGTGCTGGCGCTCTCGCTGCCGAGGAGTATGCCGCTAGGGAGGGCGGAGATGTTGTCGTCGTACTTGTAGACGCGGTAGTTGAAGCCTGCGATGTCCATGACGCGGGCAAAGCCGCTGCGGAGGGCGTCTTCGGCGCGGTCCATGCCTTGGGTGACGGGGCGAGTGGGGTCAAGCTGATGGCAGAGGTCCTGGAGATGACGGCTGATCTGACGGCCTTCGATGCTCCATTGTTCGGGTATCTCGTTGCCTATGCTCCACATGATGATGCTGGGGTGGTTGCGGTGGTTGAGTATGAGGTTGCGTATGTCGCGCTCTGCCCAGTCGCGGAAGTGGAGGGCGTAGCCGTTGCGGCACTTGGGGTAGAGCCACATGTCGAAGCTTTCGGCCATGACCATCATGCCCATCGAGTCGCAGATTTCCATCTGCATGGTGGAGGGCATATTGTGGGCGGTACGTATGGCGTCGCAGCCCATGTCTTTGAGTATGCGTATCTGGCGTATGAGGGCGGCGCGGTTGACGGCGGCTCCGAGGGGACCGAGGTCGTGGTGGAGGCATACGCCTTGGATCTTGCGTGGTTTGCCGTTGAGACTGAAGCCGCGGCGGTCGATGGTGATGGTACGTATGCCTACTTTGGTTGTGGTCTGGTCGATTATCTTGCCTTGTATGATGAGCTGGGTGGTTAGGGTGTAGAGGTAGGGGGTCTCGGGACTCCAGAGGTGTGCCTCGGGGAGGTCGAGGGTGCTGGTGGACTGCCCGATATGGCTGGTGGGGCTTTGACTTTGGGCTACGGTGTGGCCTTGGGCATCGGTGAGGGTGTGGAGTATGGTGGCGGGGGTGTGTTCGATGCCTTGGACTTGAATGTCGGCTTGTATCTGGGCGGGGTACCCTTCGCCTTGGGCTGTGAGGGTGCGGACGTAGGTTCCCCACTGGGTGATGTGTTGCTCGGGGGTGAGGGTGAGGGTGACGGGACGGTAGAGGCCGCCGCCGGGGTACCATCGGCTGCTCTCTTCGAGGTTGCGGAGGCTGACTTCGATGGTGTTAGGCTGGCCGGGCTTGAGGTATGGGGTGGCATCTATCTGGAAGGCGTTGTAGCCGTAGACCCAGTGTCCAGCGAGGGCGCCGTTGATGCGTACTTGGGGCTCTGCCATGGCTCCGTCGAAGTGGAGGAGTGCGTGGCCGTAGTTGTCGGGGAGGTCTATCTGGGTGCGGTAGTAGCCGTGTCCTATCCATGGGAGGGCTCCCGAACGGCCTGACTTTTCGGTGGCTTCGGTCTCGCCGTTTTGCTCTATGGCGACGTGCTGGAGATCCCACTGTTTGTCGAATGGTCCTGATATGGCCCAGTCGTGGGGTATGCGTACTTCGCTCCATGTGATGGAGTCGCGTGAGAATTGCCATGTGCGCAGGTCGATGGTGTTGCGCTGGGCATGGGTGTGCTGGAGAAGGAGCAGAAGAAGGGCTGCGGTGAGGTGGAATGTGTGTTTGTTCATATTATGGTCTGATTTGCTTGGTTCCTTGGGTTATGCTTATGCCGTGTATTTGGTCTGTGTCAAGGCGTTGGCCTTGGAGATTGTAGGTGGGGATGGCGTGGGGTGAGATGGGGCTGGGACTGCTGATGCTGGTCTGGACGGAGAATTGCTTGAAGGCTTCGAGGCTTTGGGGGGAGTTGAGGGGGTGACGGGGGTCTTGGTCGCTGTTTTGCCATAGGCCTCGGTTGAGCCAGCCGAGCTGGAGCTTGGTGTCGTGTCCGTTGCCGCACTCTTCGGGGAACCAGTAGTACATGCCCTGGACTCCGAGTGTGATGAGTCGCTGGGCGAGGTCGCTGAGAAACTGGGCTTGGCCTTCGGGGGTGTAGGGCCAGTCGTGGCAGAGGGCGTCGCTGGGGCCCCACTGGTAGTTGTAGGCTGTCTCGACGAGGTGTATGGGGCGTGTGGGCATCTGGCTCTGGAGGGTGCGGACGGTGGTGGTGAGGTCGTCAAGGTTGCCGTGCCAGAAGGGATAGTAGCTGAGGCCTATGATGTCGAAGTCGGTGAAGCCTGCGCGTTGTACCCATGTGTAGAAGTTGCTGGCGGAGCCTGACTCTCCGCTGCGCTCGATGTGGAGTATGATGCGGGCGTTGGGGGCTTGGGAACTGCGTACGCCTTGGGCAGCTGAGTTGAGGATGGTGGCAAAGCGTGTGATCTGGGCTTGGTATTTGTCGTAGCTTGCCCATTGGGGATCGAGGTAGAAGGCGTTCTGACTGCTGTTCTCGCCTTGGAGGTTGTCCCATAGCATCCCGTAGCTGACTTCGTTGCCTATCTGGACGTAGTCGGGGGTGACGCCGGACTGTACGAGGGCGTCGATGCTCTCACGGGTGTATTGGGCTACGCGCTCGGCAAGGGTCTCGGTGGGGGTGTTGCGGTTCATGCCCCAGGATTTGGGAATCCATTGTTGGGCCGGGTCTGTCCAGGTGTCGCTGTAGAAGATGTCGAGGAGGAGGTTCATGCCTGCACGCTTGATGCGCTCGCCGAGGGTCTTGACGTACTGTAGGTCCTGACAGGTGGCTGGGTCGTCGTCTTGGGTGGGGTCGACCATGAGGCGGACGCGGGCGGAGTTCCAGCCTGCGTGGTCGCGAAGGTACTCTATGAGGTCGGGGATTTCGTGGCCTTCATGGTCGAGCCATTTGTCGCCGGCGGCTTCGTAGGCTGGTATCATGCTGATGTCTCCGCCTACGGCTGTCTGGGCTTGGACGACGATGGGTATGAGGACGAGGAGTATGAGATTGATATATCTTGTGGACATGGTCTTTGGTATTTGGGTCATTTGTGTATGATGAGGGCTGACTGGGGGGCAATCTCGATTTCTCCTCCTTGCATCTGGCCGAGGCCGTCTTGGCTGACGAGGCCTTGACGGCATACTATGGTATAGTTGCCTTGGGGTATGGTGAGTTTGCGTGGCTGGGGGTTGGAGTTCATGATGCAGAGTATCTGACTCCAGCTGTCGCCTACGGCTTGTCCGTCGAGGGTGAAGGCGATGACGCAGTCGGGGGCTGGGAGGAAATGGAGGTGACGGCGCACGAGGTCTGCGTCGGACATGCGAAAGGCTCGGTGAGAGCGACGTATGTCTATGAGGCCTTTGTAGTAGAGGAAGAGCTCGGGGTGTATGCGCAGACGGTTCCAGTCTATCTGGTTGATGGAGTCGGGCTGGTTGTAGCTGTTGTGAACGCCTTGCTTGTCGCGGAAGGCTTCTTCGCCTGCCCAGATGAAGGGTATGCCTTGAGAGGTCAGGACGAAGGTTTGGGCGAGCTGGCTGAGGCGCACGACTTGGTCGTCACTGATGCCTGGTATGCTGGCACGCAGACGGTCTACGAGGCTCATGTCGTCGTGGCAGCTGACGTAACTGACGTGTTGGGTGGGTTGCGCCGCCCAGGGGGTCTTGCTGTAGTTGACTTTGGTCATGTCGACTTCGGGGTGAGAGATTCCGCCTACGAGTCCAAACTTGATGCTCTCTTCGTGTCCGGGACGGGCAGCAAGGTAGGCTGGCTCGCGGTCATCGGAGAATGGGCCGCGGAGGGCATCGCGCATTTCGTCGGCAAAGGCTCCGATGTGGGGCATGTGTGATACGTTGGATTTCATGGCGCATTGTCGGGAGTCGATGGCGGGGGCTCCTGCTGCCCAGCCTTCGCCGTAGATGGTGATGCTGGGGTCTATCTTGTCGAGCTCGGCGCGTATCTGGTTCATGGTCTCGATGTCGTGTATGCCCATGAGGTCAAAACGGAAGCCGTCGACGTGGTACTCTGTGACCCAGTAGCGGACGCTTTCGATCATATATTGGCGCATGAGCTGACGTTCGCTGGCTGTCTCGTTGCCGCAGCCTGAGGCGTTTGCCCAATCGCCGCCTGTGGTGCCGATCTCTCCGCTGGCTCCCTGACCGGGTGCACTCTTGCGGAAATAGTAGTCGGGATAGGTGCGCTGGAAATTGCTGCCTGCGATGTCCATGCAGTGGTTGTAGACGACGTCGAGAATGACACGTATGCCTGCGCTGTGGAGGGCTTGTACCATCTGTTTGAATTCGCGTATGCGCACGTCGGGGCGGGTAGCATCGGTGCTGTAGCTGCCTTCGGGGACGTTGTAGTTGAGGGGGTCGTAGCCCCAGTTGTATTGTGGACGCTCGGGGTGGCTCTCGTCGACGGTGTAGTAGTCGTAGCTCGGGAGTATCTGTACGGCGTTGATGCCGAGGGTCTTGAGATACCAGATGTTGTGGGGCTCGGTCAGGGCAAGGTATTTGCCTGGATATCTGCTGCCTCGTGAGGGGTGGATGGAGAAGTCGCGGTGGTGCATCTCGTAGACTACGAGGTCGGAGGGGCTTCGGAGGGGTGGACGCTGGTCTTGACTCCATCCTTGGGGATCGGTCTGGGCAAGGTCGATGATGGCGGCGCGTTTGCCGTTGATGCCTACGGCTTTGGCAAATGTGCCTGGACACTCTCCTTGTCCTACATCGAAGGTGTAGTAGTGACCTGCCCAGTCTCCGCTGAGGTTTGCGCTCCAACGGTCTTCGCCCGCACGGCGCAGGTTGAGGGTCTTGACTGGCTGGGGGGCTTGGGCACTGTCGTAGATGCGTACCTTGACGGCTCGGGCTTTGGTGGGGGCGTTGAGGGTAAAGGTGCTTTGGCTGGGGGTATAGTCGAGCTCCTTGAACTGTTCTTGTGCTGTTGCTGCCATGTTTACCAACAATGCTATGGGGAGGATTGTATTTCGCATATGTGTATGTGTATGTGTGTTAGCGTCCGCTTTCGATTATCATGCCGCTTATTTGCTCGTTGAACTCGATGGAGTTCATGAGGTCTTCGATGTTGATGTGCATACGGTAACGCCAGTAGTGGCGGGGGTTGGAGGGTATGTTGATGCGTTCGACCGACGGATCGGGGTGACGGAGGGTCTGGTTTATGGCGAGCCAGTCCTGGAGGGTGAGTATGCATAGGGCTGACGGACAGCGTAGGTGACGCATGACCATGTCTTGGGCTATGTTTGAGGGCATGGGGTGTGGGGCTGGACCTTGGTAGCCGAGGTACTGGTTGTAGAAGTCTTGTGTCTGGGCTGGATCTTCGTCCCACCACATGCGCATGGTGGCACTGTCGTGACTCGATATGGTGCAGACGCTGAGCCAGGGATTGCGGTCGAGTATGCCCCAACGGACGCTGGGATCCTTGGGCATGGAGATGAGTTCGAGCGAGAGTATCTGCAGCTGGTTCATGACCCAGGATACGCAGTCGGGAACCATGCCGAGGTCTTCGGCGCAGACGAGCATTTCGGTGGCATCGCAGAGCATGGGGAGCTTTTTCATGGCTTCTTCGTACCAGAACTGGTTGTTGCGGCGATAGAAGTAGTCGTCGTACAGACGGTTGAAGTTGTCTTTGTCGTGCTGCCAAAGGGTCTCGTAGACGGTGGCTTGCTGCACGGCTATGCGTGGGTGGTAGAGGTTGGGGTTCTTGTGATCGCGGAGGAAGAGTACGTTGCGTATGAGGGAATACAGGCCTGAGGTGAGCTGGGCGTCGAGACTGAGGGCTTGGACTTTGCGCTCGGTGTCGTACTGCGGACGGAGACTCCAGATGTCGTCGTGCTGATGTTGCAGGTAGGTGTCTTTGACTTCTTGGGCACGGGATCCGAATATGCGGTCTATAACCCAATCGGCGATGAAGGGGGTGGTCATGAACTGCTCGTCGAGCCAGAGACCGTAACTGTGTATGTCGTCGATGCTGAGGGCGAGAGAGGGCTGGAACTGACCGAGAATGCCTCCTACGGCGTGGGAGGGTATCTCCCAAATTCGGAAGAAGCCGAGGACGTGGTCTATGCGATAGGCGTCAAAGTAGCGTGCCATGTTGCGGAAGCGTTGTATCCACCATTGTCCGCCGTTGCGGAGCATGGCTTCCCAATTATAGGTGGGGAAGCCCCAATTCTGTCCGTCTGCGCTGAAGTTGTCGGGGGGAGCTCCTGCCTGACCGTCCATATTAAAATAGTGTGGGTCTGTCTCTACATCGCAGCCGTAGCGGTTCACTCCGATGGGTATGTCGCCTTTGAGCATGACTCCGAGGGTCTGGGCATGGGTGTGGACGTCGCGCATCTGGGTGTCGAGTATGTATTGGATATAACGGTAATAGTCGGCTTGGGGGGCTGGCTGGTCGGGGTTGATGCGCTGGTCGCGACGGACACTGTATTGGACATAGCTGTCGAGCCAGGATATGGTATCTGCGATGAATGATTTGTAGGCTTTGGTGCGTTTTACTCGACCGAATTCCTGCTTGTACAGGAGTTGGAGGTATTGGTGCTTGGCTTGGTTGACTGCTTCGTAGTCGACTTGTGGCAGGGCATTGAGCTGCGCCTGGAGGGTGGCGAAATGGGCGGCTTGCCCGGAATCTTTGAGTGGGGGAAGCTGACGCAGGTCGGCGTACATGGGGTGAAGGGCATAGATGCTGATGGCTGAGTATGGGTATGAGTCTACCCATGTGCCTGACGAGGTGGTGTCGTTGATGGGAAGTATCTGTAGTATCTTCTGTCCGGTTTGGGCTACCCAGGTGACCATCTGCTTGAGGTCGCCAAAGTCGCCTGTGCCAAAACTGCCGCGTGTGCGTAGGGAGAAAACGGGTACTGCACATCCTGCTATGCGGGTGCCTGGTTGTAAATGTTTCATGGATTGGTTTGTCTGGTTTGTTTGGTTTACTTTATGAATCTTACTGCTGCTGCTCCGAAGATGAGGAATATGCCGGCTATGACGAGCATCATGGTCTGATTGCCGTCTACGAGGGTCAGAATGACTCCGCCGAGCATGGCTGCTACTATCTGGGGTATGCAGATGGTACAGTTGAACAGGCCGAGGTAGGTGCCCATCTTTGGGTTGCCTTGGAGGGCGTTGGTCAAGAGGGTAAAGGGCAAGGCCAGCATTGCTGCCCATGCTGCTCCGATGAGGGCGAAGCTGATGAGGACTATCCATTGGCTGCTAATCCAATAGATACTGATAAAGCCTACTGCTCCTATGAGAAGGCTTATGGCATAGGCTACTTTGAGATTGCTGAAGCGGGGTATGACGGGGGCCCATAGCATTGAGCCTATGGCTTGGACGAAGAAACTTACGCCAACCCAGTTGGCGGCTTCCTGGTAGCCTTGGCTGGATACTTCGGTTGTCCCCCAACATTGCTGCGAGAGGGTGCCGTTGGTATAGGTCCACATATACATGAATGCTGCCCAGCAGAAGAATTGCACCAGTCCTATGCTGAAAAACAGGTAAGGTACGCTGATGGTGTTGTCGTGGGAGATTGCTGTGGGCTGGGCTTTGTCGGCGGGCTGGGGAGCTGGGGCTACTTGTGACATCTGCTCGGGTGTGTATTCTTTGACCATTATGGTGGTGTACAGGACACAGAGTATGAGTATGGCGGCTCCGGCATAGAAACTGAAGATGACGGAGTTGGGTATGACGCCTTTGTCGGCGATGTTGCGTACTCCGAAAAAGGTGAGCACGTAGGGGAAGATGTAGCCTACGCAGCTGCCTGCGTTGCAAAGGAAGGACTGTATGCTGTAGGCGGTGGCTTTCTGGTGTTCGTTGACCATATCGCCTACCATCATCTTGAATGGTTGCATGGCGATGTTGATACTGGTGTCGAGGAGCATGAGGCTCATGAGCCCGAACAGCATGGTGCCTGTGAGACCCCACATGACGATTTGAGTACTGAGACCGAGGCTGCCGGCATTGGGCAGAAGGGCCATGACGGCTACGGCGACTATGGCTCCGACAAAGAGGTAGGGTATGCGGCGGCCGAATCTACACCATGTCTTGTCGCTGAGGGCTCCGATGATGGGCTGGACTACCATGCCCATGAGCGGTGGGAGTATCCAGAAAAAGGATAGCTGGTGAGGGTCTGCGCCGAGGGTGGCAAAAATGCGGGCGATATTGGCACTTTGCAGGGCGTAGGCTATCTGTACGCCAAAGAACCCGGCTGAGAGGTTGAATAGTTTCCAAAATGATAGATTAGGTAGTGTCTTCATGTTATTCTGTGATTATCATTGTTTGGTGATTGGTGATGTATATGCCTTTTCGGGGTGCTCGGACGAGTCGACGTCCGCTGAGGTCATAGATGGCTTTGCTGTGAGTCTGGGACTGGGGCTGGGCGAGGTCATGGTTGAGACCGGTGTCGTAGTTGTCGGTAACGTCTGTGTAGCTGACTTCGTTGCCTTGTATGGTGGCTGTGTAGTAGTGGGTAGTGGTCAATCGTTTGATGTCGGGGCTCTGAGGCTTGTCTGCGCCTTGGTTGAAGATGATGTTGAATTCGTAGTCTTTGGACTTGATGGGGAACTCGGCGTAGTACCACTCCTGACCGTCGATGATGGTGGTGTGGCTGGCCATGGAGGTTCCCGGCCATTTGCCGAGGAGCTCTCCGTCTGTGTCCCAGGCATAAAAATAGACGGGGGTGAAGTCGGCTTTGCAGTATATGGTGGCGGTGTATGGGGTGAAGCTTTCTTCTTCTTCTCGCTCTGACTGCTCAATGGTCTGAATGCGTGTAAGGCTTTTCTCCCACTCGTCAAGGAGGTCGTTGCTGAGATAGTATTTGTAGTTCTTGCCTTCGAGTATGAGGGTGTGGGTGTCTGCGTAGGCTTTGGGGGTGTAGCGGTATGTGCTTGTCCCAACGACTACGATCAGGCTGCCTCGCTTGCCTTGGACGATGTTGGCATAGACTGCTGCTGAGGACTGAAGGTTGACGTAGCTGCTTTGGGAGTGTATGCCTGCTACGCGACGGGCTGCTATCTGACGTCGGATATCTGGCTTGCAGTCTATCCAGTGTGGGAGGAAAACGCATGGGGTGCCTGGCATGGCGAGGAGATAGGCATTGGCTGCGAGTGTGTCGCGCTTGAGGGGGTCAAGGGGCTCTTCCTTGCTGCGGTATTGGGTGTCGTGATTCTCGACGAAGGTGACGGCCCAACGTTTGTAATCGTCTTGATATGCGAGGGGCTGGTCGGAGTTTTCGGCTGCGAGATTGCGGCAGTCATTGCCGTTGAAGGCATCGCGTACTCGGTAGCGGAACTGGAAGTCGAAGGCTGCACTGGTGGGGATGTCGTCGGCAGCGGTGCGGTCTATCCATTTCTTTATGTTGTCGCTCCCGTCCCAGTATTCTCCTACGGAGTACTGTGGGTGGGCTGCTGTATTGTATTCTTTGATGAATCGGGCGTCGAAGCCTTTGACCATGTCGTAGCGGAAGCCCGCGTAGCCGAGGTCGTCAAGCAGGTATTGCTGATAGGCTTTGACGATGCGCTGCACGTTGGCAGAGTTGTGGTCGAGGTCACGGCAGCCTTGCTGGTCTTCGCCTGTGTCGTCGTTGTCTGAGAGTTGGATGCCCATGGCGTTGGCTGCTGTGAGGGCATCGCCTCCTTCGTCGTTGCGGCAGATGTCGGTGGTATGGAACTGGTAGGTCTGACCTGCGTAGGTTTCGGAGGGGAAGCCAAACCAGCCTTCGGTATTGTGGTGGTTGATGACGACATCGGCAATTGTGCCAATGCCGTTTTGGCGGAATGTCTCAATCATGGTGCGAAGCTCTTCTTCGCTGCCGAATGATGAGTTTTGATTCCAAAAATAAAGTGGGAAATAGCCCATGTTGTCGTGATTGCCCGAATGTCCTGAGTTGGGTAACCATATAAGGTCAAAGGACTCTGAGAGTGAGGTGGCTTGCTGGGTGAGTCTTGTCCAGCGTGTGTGTGTGTAACTATTCCAATAAAAGCCTTGGAGCATGACGCCTTCGTACTCGGAGGGCCAGCCTTGTGAGCGCAGTGTCGTGGGGAATATGGTTGATATGAGGGTGGCGAGCAAGATTGTGACTTTGTGTGTTTTCATTGGGAATAGTTTTGGTATTCTCCCCTACCCTCACCTGAGAGTCTGGGTGTGGGTAGGGGGAGATTAACGGTGAGTGCTATTGTTCGATAAAAATGTACTGGCCTGTAATGTCGTTGAAGTAGACGTTGTAGGTTGCGGCTGACAGCATGATGTCTGGACCATTTTGGTATCCTGTGCCTGCTGGCAGTTCTGTGCCACCCCAGTTGATATCCCATGAGCCGTTGGCGCGGAACTTGACTTTGCCATCGCTCTCTATCTTCAGGCCTCTGATGTACCAGATGTGTGAGTTGCCTGCATTGGATACTTGTGTGAGGTTTTCGTCGCCTCCCCAGCCGTTGAAGTCGCCTATGAGTCCGATGCTTGTATACTCGGCAGGGAATTGCTCTGAGGCTTCAGCCCAAGCGTATGTATTGTCCTTGAGATTGACGCTGAAGGTGTAGACCATGTCTGCCTGTGGTGCCTTGATGGCGCCTGCGTTGACGACGAGTGCTCCACTGGCATCTGTACTGCCATCTACTGCACACCCGTAGGCGTTGCCCCAATTGCCGAGGTCATCGATATTCCAGAACTTGAGGTTGTGGTCACCTCCGAAGAATGCGGTGATGCTGTAGTTGCCGTCCTCGTCGGGGAATAGTGGTGTAGTGGGGTCTGAAGACCAGCCGTTGATGGCTCCGACTACGAAGTAGAATGCCGGAACTGGGGCGAGCTGTACCTGGAATGATACTGCTGTCGTGGTCTCCAGGAGGACAACGAGTCCTGAGTTTTGCGTATCCGTAGTATCTGCGACAGCTTTGGCTGTCACCTTGCCTTCGATGGTACGTGGGGTCACTTCTCTGTCATATAGTGCCACTACTGCTCCTTTGAGTTCGCTGACTGAGGCTTCGCAGTCGGAGTTGAGGTTGATGACTGCGGTCTTGTCTCCGTTGGTGGCGGTGAACTTGACGTCGCTCAATGAGCTTATGCCTGTGAGGTCAAAGTCTCCGAGCTTGACTGTTTCGCCCTCGACAGCGGCAAGGTCTATCACCTCGGTATTGGGGGTGAACGCCAAGGCTGCGGTCTTCACCTCCTGCTGGGTATTCTGCTCGGGAAGTACCCAATCGCTGGTGTAGTCACCGTTGCAGGAACAGAGTCCTGCAACGAGTGTGAGTGTGAATATTATCTTCTTGTACATGATTTTTTGTTTTTTTTGAGGGTAATCTATATATGTGGTATAGTAACCTAAAGGATTTATTCGACCGTTGCGTGTGGCTTGTCGCCTGCGGTCTTTGTGTTTTCCAGATAGAGACGGATAGTGGTACCTACGACTGTGATATTGTCACCATTTGGAGTAAGCTCGCTGAGGTTTGTACCACCAGCGGCTCCGTAGTTGAGATCCCAGTTGCCGTTGCTGGTAAACTTCCAGCCGTCTTCTGTTACTGACGCATTTCTGATGATGAGACAATGTTCGTCAGTGTCGTAGGAAAGTACCTGTGTGTCATCATTTGGATCCCATTCGTTGAATTTGCCTACGAGACGCCATGTGTATGGCTCTGCTGTGATAGCTCCCTTGTCATAGTTGACGTAGAGTTTGTACATACCAGCCTGACCTGTAAAGCCTATGTTGCCTGTGCCGTCGTTGATGACGATGTCACTTGAACAGAGCTCCTGCTTGAAGTGGCTGCAGTTCCACTCCCCGTCGGTCCAGTTGTCGGCTGCGGTGAACTTGAACTCTCCGTCCATATAAGCCCAGCCTACGAGAGCTTCGGCGTCGCTGTCCCATGTAAGTATCGGTGCGAAGCTGTGATTCCAGCCATTGGCTTTGCCTGGCATATATATCGGATCTGGCGACGGGGCTTCGTAGGGCAGTTGCCAGTATGGCTTGACATTGAGAGTGATGGTATTTGACTCTGTACTGCAGAGAAGATTGCCTCCTCCGTCGATGATGCGTGAGAGCACCTTGACCGTAATCTGCAAGGGGGCGATGTCCTGCCCTTCGTTCCAGACTTCGGTGCTTGCCGGACTGAGCTGGTTCCAGCGGTTCAGACACATGTTGATGGTCTTGGCAAGAACGTTGGTCTTGGTTGTGCCGTAGACCTCGTCTGCTACAACGTAGTCAAAAGCCTCACCTGAATACACGCCTGTCTTCATGTCGAGCTTTTCTGGCTCATAAGCTTGGGTGAAAGTTCCGCTTGGCGAAATCATCACCTTGTAGCTCGAACCGGCTCCTGCGTTGAAGCCTATGTACGCTCCGTTGCTGGTGTATTTGGGCTGATTCCATGTGAGTGTGATGCCATAGTCAGCGTCAGCGTTGTTGAGGTCTATGATTGAATTGGCATACTCGGGCTGGAAGAGTTTAAATGTGCCTGCTGCTGGCTCGATGAGGGTCGGGTTGCTGTCGCGGTCGTCCGTACAGGATGAGAACAGTCCAACAAGCCCTATGGCCAGTGTCATATATCTGAAAATATTTTTGTTTTTCATCGTTGTATTTTTTGTTGTGGTTTACTTGTCATACCCCTCGTTCTTGCCTAAGTTGGGGTTGGCCATAAGTTCGCTTGTTGGAATTGGATATACGTTGCGGTACGACTCGAAATTGGTGCCTGGTGTGGTCCCGTTTTTGCCGTCCCATACGTATGTGGCCTGATTTCCTCCGTACTGGCCGAAACGTATCAGGTCTGTGCGACGGTATCCTTCGCAATAGAACTCGCGTGAACGCTCGTCCAAAACATTGTCGAGGGTGTAGGTCTGAGGCTTGGCGGCATGGGCACGGTCACGTATGGCATCCATGTATGTCTTGGCTTTGCCCGTGCACGCCCCTGTGAGACGCAGTTCGGCTTCGGCATAATTGAGATAGGCTTCTGCGGCGCGCAGCAGGAAGAAATCGGTATCGACGCAATACGTATCGGCTGTCTTGCCACCGTCGCTACGACGATTTGTCCACTTTACGGTAGCGAAGCCCTGTTCGAACTTCTTGTTGTCACCTATGGAGACATACTGTCCCTTACCCCAGAAGAGGGCACGGTCATCACCTGCCACGGCACGAATCTCCTTGGCCGTAAGTCCTTCCCAAGCCTCAGGGTTGGAGGTAAACTTCTCCAGAAGCTGACGACGTACTCTCATACCAGACCAGTCTACACCCGTTGTACCTGCGCTGAGGTCGCACACGGTGCGCATCTCGGTGTTCCAATGTGCTGCTACGAAGAAGAGCGAACCGCCCCAACCCTGTGTGGTGAGTCCGTCCTGAAGCAATGGGAGGACAGCCTCTTTTGAAGCGCCGTTCTCTCCGTTGTCTGCCATGAACAGCTTGTCGTATGCGGTATAATGACAGGGAGTACCCTCGACCATGACATCATTGTCTGTGGTATAGAGAGTGTAGCCTGCTCCGATGACTTTGTCAGAGAGTACCTTGACAGAATCAAGCAGACCGTTCGTCTTGCCCGTGGCATCGTCCCAGTTACCCTTCCAGACATTGGCATTCAGGTAGAGACGGCTTAGCATCATCCATGCTGCTGCTTTGTCGACACGGCCATACATGGGGTCAGATGATGTTTTTGGTTTTGCCTCAGCAAGGTCAGCCTCAAGTGAGCGCAATTCGCCCACGAGCCAGTTGTACATAAACTGTTGATCCTGGCAAGGTGCTGCATCTGACGAAATCTTGGTCAGGAACGGGACTCTGCCAAACTCGTTGGCGAGAACATAGTAGTTGAAGGCGCGAATCCAGCGCACCTCAGCCTCTTTCTGTGCCCCGAGGGCAAGACATTCTTCAGTCTCAAGATAGTGGTTGCAGTATGTAATGTTTGACATCAGGCGGTAGAAGAGGAAGCGTAGCATCTGATCCTCGGCTGAGCTCTGATTATAACCTGCGTTGACCAGACCGCCATCAGTCCACCAACAGATTGCCTCGTCTGTACTGAGACACTCGCAGTTGTAGAGATTACGCAGGAGCGTGCTCTTACCTGCATCATCGATTTCAAAATCTGCTGTGCCGTCGTTGCCCTCCATGATGAGCGATGCATAGCATTTTGTAAACATCTTGTTGGCATCAAGCTCGACCACATCCGGGTCGATGATTTCGCTGTCCAAATCCGCCATACATGATGTCATTGTGCCGGCTGCAATGACTCCGGCAGCAAAGATTGACAAATATTTATTGAATTTCATTGTGTTTCTGGGATTAGAAGTTGAGATTCAGATTTACCATATATGTACGTGGGCGTGGGTAGAGGCTGCTCTCGGCTCCGCTGGTCTGCTCAGGATCCAAGCCCTTGTACTTTGTGATGTAGAACGCGTTGCTCACGCTGAAGGCAAGACGTCCGCTCAGACCCTGATACTTCTTGGCCTTGAAGAGGTCCTTGAAACTGTAGCCCAACGTGATGTTGTCACACTTGACGTATGATGCATTTTGCACGAAATAGTCAGAAGCTCCATAGATGTAAGAAGACCACCCCATGTCGGCAAGTTCGGGAGTGATGTTCTCGAGCCACCCCTCGCCCTTCTGCACGTAAGCCTGACTGACATTGACCTTGCCGGACTCAATCTCATTGTAGACATAGCCTCCAAATGAGCCACGGAAGTTCATGCCAAAATCCCAGTTCTTGTATTGCAGACGTGTGCTGAGTCCTGCAGTCCAGGGGGCTGTGGTACTCTTGTAGAAATAGCGGTCGCTGGCAGTGATTTCGCCATCACCGTTGCGATCAACATAGACTCCCTGCAGAGGCTTGCCATTCTCATCGTATACCTGCTGATAGACAAAGAAGCTGTTCATAGGCAGACCTACCTTATGCATGGAGATGGGCTCGTCTGCATGCCATACACCACCGTCGATTACGTCCTTGCCTCCGTAAAGCTCGTCGATACAGTTATGATTGTAGCCAAAGTTGCCGCTAATCTCCCAATACCAGTCCTTAGACACGATGGGGCGGGCCATGAAGCTGAACTCCACACCCTTGTTGGTCATTGCGCCTACATTGGAATATACGCGGTTGTTGAAGTTTGAACCCGTTGGGACGCTATTGTAGTTAAAAAGATCAGAAGTCTTGCGGATATAGGCATCAGCACTCAGAGTGAAACGCTGCTCAAGGAATCCGAGGTCGAAGCCGACATTGTATGTAGTGGTAGTCTCCCAACGGAGGTCAGAATTGTAGGCCTCAGGCTTTGTAAGCCAACCGTTGCTCGCACCTCCTATAGGATAGAGGTAAGAATTGTTGTTGTTGTTCGTGTAAGTTGGAGCATAGTAATGATAGATACCAGGGAAGTCCTGCTGACCTGTCTTACCCCAGCTCAGGCGTAGCTTCATCTCGCTCAGACACTTGACATTCTTGAGGAAAGACTCGTCATTGATACGCCATGCGAATGCTGCACTTGGGAATATACCCCATTGGTTTCCCTTGGCGAAACGACTGCTTCCATCAGCACGAACCGATGCTGTAAAGAGGTAGCGGTTGAGCAGCGAATAGTTGGCACGACCATACCATGACACCATGTAGAGCTGGTTACCCCATGGCTTTCCGTCCTCAGGATAGCCGAAAACATCACGAAGATTGTCGCCTCCTGCTACGTAGTTTCTGTCACCCTCAGGATAGAAGCCCCAATACTTCTCGGCTCCTTCATAGCGGAACTTGCTCCACTCATAACCTGCCACTACATCGAGATGATGGTTCTTGTTGAAATCCTTGTTGTAATTGGCAAAAGCAGAGAGCTGCATATTGGTCTTGTCTTCCTGGCTCCAGCCGTAGCTGCCATAATAGTAGCCTGACATGCTGTAAGGGCTTTGGGCTGTATTCTCAGTACCACGAGTAGCCTCGCCAGCAAGATTGAGATGAAGGGAGAGGTCTTCCAGACCATGTACCTTGTAAGTAATGTCAGCATTGCCGAGGAACACCCACGCATCTTTGCGCAAATTGTAGTTGTTGACAAGCTCTACAGGGTTTTTCGGACCGTTCTGGTGAGTATAGCCCCAGAGCGGATTGTTATACTCAGCGGCCTGTACCCATTGGAAATACCCACCATAGTTCTTGAAACGAGGGTCACTCTCGTCCTTGATAGGCTGGGTGGGATCCATCGTCGTAGCAGCTCCGATAGCCTCACCATTGCCAGGATTGCTGAGAGAGTTAGAGAACTTGCCGTTCATATTGATGCTCAAATGATCATTGAGGAACGTCGGGGTAAGGCTCGCGCTGGCTGTAGTACGGCTGAAACTGCTGTTGAGCAGAATACCCTGCTGACCAGTATAGCCAAGGCTGATGCGGTACGGCATAGAGAAGACCTTCTTGTCCTTAGCCTGAATACCACCCTGCAGAGTGACATTGTGATCATGGCTCACAGCAGTACGGTAGATCTCGTTCTGCCAGTCGGTATCGTAAGTGCCTGCAGACTCAACGGGATTACCCTCAGCATCGTGCTGACGCCAACCCAGGAGACGCCAAGCCTTGCTGTCCTTACCATAGTAGTCCTCGACAAATTTGACATACTGCTCGGCATTCATCATGTCCAAAGTCTTCATCTTGGTAGCGACAGACACCGAACCGTTGTAGCTGACCTTGACACCTTGTCCTACCTTACCCTTCTTGGTAATGATGAGGATGACACCATTGCTGCCTCGGCTACCATAGATAGCCGTTGCACTCGCGTCCTTGAGAATCGTAAACGACTCTATGTCGTTAGGATTGACCAACGAAAGCGGATTGGACATACCCTTGTTGGCATTGTTGTCCATGATCATACCATCAATGACGACGAGAGGGTCGTTGCTTGCATTGAGCGATGAACCACCACGTACTCGAATCTGCGCACCGGCTCCAGGCTCACCACTGGCTGTATTGACCACCACGCCTGCCACCTTGCCCTGAAGCATCTCCTGGGGCGAGGTTATGATGCCATGGTTCTTCTCGTCAGGGCGGAATGCCACGACACTACCTGTCATGTCATTCTTGCGAACCGAACCGTAACCGATGACCACAGCCTCCTGAAGAAGCTTGGCATCCTCCTTCATGACGATTCTCATGTTGGCAGAAGCCTTGACCTGCTGGGCAGCAAATCCCATGTACGTAAACACAAGCTGCTCGCCCTCCTTACACTTGACCTGGAATTTTCCATCCATATCAGTCACACCGATGGCCTGCCCCCCATTGAGAGTGATGCGCACGCCCATAAGCGGCTCACCCAGGTCATCCAACACGATGCCTTTGACCACACTTTGTGCAAAGGCGCTGACGCAAAAGACTAACGCCACGACCATGGCACATAATCTCTGCATCTTCAAATTCACTTTTTTCATGCGAATTGATTTAGATTGTTTAGGTTTGTTTAAATATTTACTTTATAATCTCTTCAACGAAACAGCAAATCCCCCTCCCTTGCCGCATCTGATTTTGAGAACAGACTTATTCGTGACAGTCTTGTGGGTAATATTGTATGCACTGGGATTGTTCTGCCAGTCCGTTCCTTCAGCATCTTGATATATTGTAGCCTGATATTTCGCACCCGGCGTAAGGAAATCGAGCCTGAGAGTACTCAGGTGCTCCTCATCACCCACACTACAACCGATATACCAATCCTCCGAATGCCTGTCTTTACGGGCAATCGTCACATACTCGCCCGGAGCGGCTTCAAGGTACACTGACCTCTGCCAATCAACCGGGACATCTTTGATGAACTGGAATGGTGCCATATTCCGCTTGTAGTTCTCGATGACATCAGCAGCCATTTGCAAAGGGCTGTAAAGCACGACATACAAGCCCAGCTGACGGCACAAAGTGCTACGCACACGGCTGGTATTATCGGGATTCATCTTGCTGCAATCCATCTCGAAAATACCGGGAGTATAGTCCATCGGGCCACCGATGAGACGCGTAAATGGCAGTATCGTAGTATGATTGACAGGGTTTCCCCCGAAACTCTCGTACTCAGTACCCCGCGCACTCTCGTTGCCTATGAGGTTAGGATACGTACGGCATATCCCCGTAGGGCGGGTAGCCTCGTGAGCGTTGACCATAAGCTTGTATTGAGCCGCTTTCTTGACACAATACAGATAATGATTGTTGAGAGGCTGGCTGTAGTGATGCTCACCGTAAGGAACGATGTCGCCGACATAGCCACTCTTGACACTGGTATACCCCCAGCGGTTCATAAAGCGATACGCCTCATCGAGATGGCGTTCATAGTTGATGGTACTCGAACTGGTCTCATGGTGCATAATCATCTTCACCCCCTTCTGCTGGGCATAACGGCTGATTTCCTCTACATCAAAATCTGGATATGGAGAAACAAAATCAAAGACATAGTCCTTCTGTTTGCCAAACCAGTCCTCCCAACCTTCGTTCCACCCCTCGACCAGAACGGCATCAAAACCATGTTCGCTCGCGAAGTCAATATAGTCTTTGACATGCTGCGTATTGGCAGCATGCCTGCCATTACACTTGAGACTCTTATAGTCAGTCTTGCCCAACTGCACGCTATACACATCATCAGTATACGCCCAAGTGGACGCCCCCTGAATCATTTCCCACCACACACCGACATATTTTATCGGTTTAATCCAGCTTGTATCCTCAATCCTACAAGGCTCGTTGAGATTGAGAGTGATACGGCTCGCCAGAATATCAGCCCCCGTACGCCCTACGATTACCGTACGCCAAGGGCTGTTGCACGGAGTCTGCATATGTCCCTTATTGCCTTGAGCATCAGGAGTGAGATGGCTCACGAAGACCAGTCCCCTGCCCTCTTGCGTCTCAAGCGTGAGATGCATGGTGGCATAGTCTATGCAAGCCGCTTCATGCAAATTGATAAAATAGCCCTCATCATCGAGCATCTGCAGAGCCGTCTGCACAGTAGTAGGCCCCGCAGGAGTCTGACTGCTGTTGGGAGCAATCGCCATCTTCATACGCCCCTCAATCTCACTCAGGCGCGTAGTCTGCCACTCATATTCCTGAGTATCATAATCGCCTGCTATCCACCACGCCTTATGATCTCCAGTCATAGCAAACTCAGTCCTCTCCTCCTTTATGACGAAATACGTGAGATTTTTCTGGTTGGGGAACTCATAACGCAACCCCAAGCCATCATCGAATACTCTGAAACGTATGGCCATCTGTCGGTCATTCATTCTCTGGTCGAGCGTGACGAGCATTTCGTTGTAACAGTTGCGAATCTCGCTCTCCTCGCCCCACACTGGCTTCCAAGTCTCATCAAAGGAAGCAGTCTCGACCCTTCCAATCGTAAACCCAGTCTGCAAGTCAGCCTTACGCACCACCTCATCACTCTTGGCAAACTCCTTGTACTCAAAATCTGTAGCCTTGTCAGGATTCTCCTCCTTGAGCTGCAATCCGAGATAACTATCCGCCACGATAGTGTGGCCGTCCATCTTCAGGCTATACAATGGACGCCCGTTAGAGTCGAGAGCGAACGAAAGTTCCACCTTGCCGTCAGGACTTTTTACAGACTGCGCACCGATGCCGACAGCCATCGCCAGCATACACCATACCGTAACAAACCTCTGTTTCATATCCCTTATCCTTTATTTAGTAAAATCAAGTATCATCACCTGTTTGGGAGCAAGGCTGACCGTTGCCCCAACCTCAACACGCTCGCCAGAGACCACCTCATAAGCCTCAGACTTAGGAAGCACCTCCGTGTATATCGAAGTATCTACATCAGCAGGCCTGCCCGTACCATTGGCAAGCACCGTCACCACATTGCCGTCCAGAACTCTCGCATACACATACACTCCCCCACGCACAGTATAATGAGTGAGCGAACCATAGCACACAGTCCTACACTGCTTGCGCCATGTAAGCAAACGCTGCGTATAGTCATGATATTCCGCCTGCATCGGCGTGCGCCCCTCACGAGTGAAAGCATTGTTCTCATCATCAGGCCACCCACCAGGGAAATTCTGCCTCAAGGCACCATCGTTGACGCTCTTGTTGGCATACATACCAATCTCATCACCATAATAAAGTTGCGGTATGCCACGCAAAGTTAGCAACAGAGCCAAAGCCTGCTTATAGCGCGTCACATCACGAGCCTTCTCAGCCGTGGGCTGGAAGCGGTTAGTATCGTGGTTTGCCAAGAACGTCAAGACACTGTTAGGGTCGGCATACACCCGATCCTGTCCGACGAGATCACACAGACGAGCAAAGCCATTGTCCCAAGTATCCGTCTCCTCATCAACACAGCTGTTGAGCATATACATCATCGGGAAATCCATCACAGTCCTCAACTCCGAATTTTTCGGAGCCGCCAGTCTGCTGTCCTTCTGCCAATACGACACTGCCACAGGATTGTTGATCCACGTCTCACCCACGATATTGAACCCAGGATACTGCGCCTCAATCTCCATACACCAACGTCTCATGAAATCAAAATCATTATAAGGATACGTATCCTGACGTATACCATCAATGCCAGCATACTCTATCCACCAGATACTGGCCTGAATAAGATAGTCAGCCACCAAAGGATTACGACCATTGAAATCAGGCATGGCCTGCGTGAACCAACCGTCAACGGTCAAGTCAAAATCCTTGCGGCTCGTATGAGGGTCGCCAGGCTGAGCCGTCTTGTAAGTAGTAGCGGTGTATTTGCTGCCGAAAGTAAACCAGTCATCAGCCGGACGGTCACGAAAGAGGAAATTCTCACTGCCACAATGGTTGAACACAATATCCTTTACCACCTTCAACCCACGCTCATGCGCCTCGGCGACGAAGCGGCAATAATCCTCGTTCGTACCAAAGCGAGGGTCAGTACGATAATAATCAGTGATGGCATAGCCGTGATAGCTCTGCTCAGGCATATCATTTTCGAGAGTAGGCGTATGCCAGATAGCAGTAACACCCAGCTCCTGCAGATAGTCAAGATGCTGTATCATACCCTCGATGTCGCCACCATGACGCGACATATCCTGCTGGTTCCACACACACTCCCTCATACCCTCATACATTCTGGACTTTTGCACGTCCGTCGTTCCCGTCGCAAAACGGTCAGGCATGAGCAGATACAAGACATCTCCACAATCAAACGAATTTACCTTTCTCCCATTTCGTCTCCTTATATTATAAGGTATCACAGACAATACCCTTTTACCCCTCTGCAAGCGAATTTCAAAATGTTGAGCCCTCGCTCCGGCAGTATTCAGATACAAGATGAGATAATTTGGATTGGTCAGCCTCACACAGTGGTCAACCGTCACCCCCTCCGCACCCACAAGCACAGGCTCACAATCTCTGATATTCTCACCATAGAGAAGCACCTGTAGTCTTTTATTGTTCATTCCCTCCCACCAAAACGAAGGATGCACCACGACATTGTCCGCCCTCGCCCCAGACAAAGCCACGGCCACAGTCGTTGACAGCAGCATAGCAAGCAGCAAAAAAGCTTTTCTAATCATTTGTTTAGGTATAGTTTTTTAACGTTTAGGTAACGCAAATATAGGCAGTTTTTCGTTCGCCCACATATAGAGATAATTTCAATATAAATGCAATATAAACTTTTAATCTTGAAATACAATATATTAAGCACCGCACAATGTACAATAAATATAAAAAGCAAAAGTTAAGCTTTTTAGAAAATATTTCCTCTAAAAACCTTTTATATGTTAAAGGAATTTATTATATTTGCACTACGAAAACACATCAAAACTATATGAAACAGAGTTTTTTATACACCTTGGTACTGATTTGCAGCATCTATATTCCAGTCACAGTCAGAGCCACAGTCAGAGACGTTCTAAAGGAACTGGACAAAACTATCTTGCAAAAGTCAATAATCAAAGAAAAGAAACTCAGCTACATAGACAGCCTGCAAAAAGCAAGCACTCATAGCAAAGGAAAAGAACTCACACACATTTACTACGAGCTATGCAACGCATACAGCAATTTCCAAAGCGACTCATGCCTGCACTACTCACACCTTCTGTACAGACAGGCACAAGCCAGCGACGACCAGCGCATGAAGGAATACGCACTCCTCAAGCAAGCCTACGCATTGTCGCTCATCGGCATGTACAGCCACGCCAACCAGCTCCTTGACAGCATACGAGGCCATATTGTCAGCAGCGACGGACTCCTCCACTACATGCACACGCGCCGCGCCATCTACGGGTGGCTTGCAGACTATGCCAAGCCCCTCCCGCCCATAAACGTCGAGTACGACAAACAGACCGAAATCTATCGTGACTCCATACTGATGCTCGAGACCGACCCCATACGCCGTGCCGTATGTCAGGCAGACAGCTACATCTCGCAATGGAAGCTACACGAAGCAGACTCACTCCTGCACAGCATCGCAGACAAGGCAGGAGACAAGCAGAAAGCCTACCTCCTCTACAGTCTGAGCAGCGTGAAACGCGGGCTCATGCAGAACGACAGCGTCATATACTACCTTGCCGAAACAGCACTTTATGATCTGCAGCGCGGAGTGACCGAATACGCAGCACTGCAGGAACTCGCCGTAGAGATGAAGCAGCTCGGCAACATCGAGCGAGCCTACAACTATCTCGTCTGCGCCATGGAAGACGCCTCATACTGCAACGCTACGCTACGCAGTGTAGCCACATCTCAGATCTACCCCATCATCAACCACGCACACCAAGCCGTAGAGTCAAGCCGCCAGATGTCGCGCAATCTCGCCATACTCGCATTCCTCCTCCTCGCCCTCGTATCGACTGGCACCGCAGTCTACTACTATTTCGAGTCAAAACGCCTCAACACTGCCCGCGCCCAATTAGCCCAGACCAACCAGCAGTTAGCCCAGACCAACCTGCTGCTCGAAGATCACAACCATAACCTGCGCGAAATGGACGACATCAAAGAGAAATACCTCACCTACTACCTCAGTCGGTGCCATACCTACATCGAAAGCATGGAACGCCTACGTCGTATGCTGACACGACTTGTCAAGACAGGCCAGCTTAATGAAATCGGTAAAATGCTCAAGAGCGGAGGATATTTCGAAGACGAGAAGCTACGGTTCCAAGCCGACTTTGATGAAGTCTTCCTCAAGACCCACCCCAATTTTGTAGAAAAATTCAACGCTCTACTACGCCCCGAGCACAGAATCGCCCCCCCCATAGAAGGCAGACTCACCCCAGAGCTACGCATCTTCGCCCTAATGCGTCTGGGCATCAAGGAAGTATCCGAAATAGCCCAGCTATTAGACTATTCCAACCCTACAATCTACAACTACCGTAGCCGTACCTTCGCCGCCTCCGATCTCGACAAGAAAGAGTTCGAAAGACGACTGATGGAGATATGATGGTTGTTGTTTGGTTGGGTCTTTAAACAACAAAAACTACACATACACTTCTTTCTTGCCTGCCTTGAGGGTGTTGAGCATCAGCATACAGATGGTCATGGGACCTACTCCCCCAGGGACAGGTGTGATGGCAGAGCACAGCGGGGAGACAGACTCGAAGTCCACATCACCCTGAAGTCGGAAACCCGTCTTGCGCGAGGGGTCGGGCACACGTGTAGTACCAACGTCGATGACCACAGCTCCGGGCTTGACCATATCGGCTGTGACAAAAGCAGGCTGCCCCATTGCAGCAATGAGAATGTCTGCCTGACGGCACTCCTCTTGGAGGTTGAGCGAATGTGAGTGCAAAACTGTCACGGTCGAGTCGCCGTACTGCTTTTGCATCATGAGTTGTGCCATGGGTTTGCCCACGATGTTAGAGCGTCCGAGTATAGCTACTTTCTTACCCTTGGTCTCAATATTATAACGCTGGAGCAGAGTGAGTATGCCCAGAGGGGTGGCACTGATGAAAGCCGGCAGACCTATGGCCATACGACCCACGTTGACAGGGTGAAAACCATCTACGTCCTTGCGGTAATCTATGGCTTCGGTGATGCGCTGCTCGCTGATGTGATGCGGCAAGGGGAGCTGGACTATGAAACCGTCGATGTCAGCATCGGCATTGAGGCGCTCCACCGTCTGTAGCAATTCTGCCTCGGTGATGCTGTCTTCGAAGCGCAGCAGGGTGCTCTTGAAGCCACAAGCCTCGCAGGCGAGAACCTTGTTTTTTACGTAGGTCTCGCTGCCGCCGTCATGACCGACGAGTACAGCTGCGAGATGAGGACGTTTGCCTCCCTGGGCAACAATCTTGTCTACCTCCTGCTTTATCTCCGCCTTGATAGCGGCTGCCGTTGCTTTTCCGTCTATTATTGTCATGTCTGTGTAAACTTTTTCATGTTAGCGCATCTTGCCCATCATACTTGCCATCTGGGCCATCTTACTCTTGTCGGTCATGAGTTTCATCATCTTGCGAGTCTGGTCGAACTGCTTGATGAGTCGGTTGACATCTTCGATTTTCACTCCAGCACCTTTCTGTATGCGGCGGCGGCGTGAAGTGTTGAGACATTCGGGGTGCTCACGCTCGTATGGAGTCATCGAGAGAATGATAGCCTCGATGCCCTTGAAAGCATTGTCGTCAATGTCTACGTCCTTGAGAGCCTTGCCTACACCGGGTATCATGCTGGCGAGGTCTTTGAGGTTGCCCATACGCTTGATTTGCTGTATCTGATTGTAGAAGTCCTGAAAATCGAACTTATTCTTCCTGATCTTTGCTTCGAGTTTTCTTGCCTCGGCTTCGTCAAACTGCTCCTGAGCGCGCTCTACGAGCGATACGATGTCGCCCATACCGAGGATACGGTCAGCCATTCGCTCGGGGTGGAAGGGGTCGATAGCTTCCATCTTTTCGCCCGTGCCGACAAACTTGATTGGCTTGTTGACCACGGTACGGATAGACAGAGCAGCACCACCTCGGGTATCACCGTCGAGCTTGGTGAGTATCACGCCTGTATAGTCGAGGCGTTCGTTAAACTCGCGTGCTGTGTTGACAGCATCTTGTCCAGTCATAGCGTCGACCACGAAGAGAGTCTCGTGAGGATTGACGGCAGCCTTGATGTCTGAAATCTGTTGCATGAGCTCCTCGTCGATGGCAAGACGTCCTGCGGTGTCGACGATTACGACGTCCATAGCATTGGCGCGAGCATACTGTATGGCGTTGCGCGCTACGCTGACGGGGTCAGTGGCTCCCTCCTCCATGTAGACAGGCACCCCGATGCTCTCGGCAAGCACACGGAGCTGCTCCATGGCTGCCGGGCGGAATGTGTCGCAGGCAGCCAGAAGAGGTTTCTTCGAGCGTTTCTCCTTGAGCATCTTGGCGAGTTTGCCAGACATGGTCGTCTTACCCGATCCGTTCAGACCGGCCATGAGTATGACCGAAGGCTCTCCTATGCGCCCAGGCAGGTTGAGCTCTGCAGTCTCTCCCCCCATAAGCTCTGCCAGCTCGTCGTGGACAATCTTGACCATGAGCTGCTGGGGCTTGACGGAGGTAAGAACGTTCTGACCAAGAGCTTTCTGCTTGACTGTGTCTGTAAACGTCTTGGCCACCTTATAGTTGACATCGGCATCGAGCAGTGCCCTGCGTACATCTTTCAGGGTTTCTGCCACATTGATTTCCGTTATCTTTCCCTCTCCCTTGAGTATTTTCCATGAGCGGTCCAGACGCTCTGACAGTGATTCGAACATATTTTTGTTGTTTTGTTATTTTGTTATTTTGTGGTTTGGTTATTTGGTTGGGGCTTTGTTGTTTGGTTGGGTGTACTGGTTTCAGCGTTTACAAGTCGTTTTTCTTGGAAATTAAAACCTCATAACCTTAAAACCTTTAAACCTCATAACCTTAAAACCTCAAAACCTCATCAATAATCGGTATGACTTCGTTGTCAAGTATTTTCCCATTGAGATAGTGTTCTCCGTCGAAGATTCGGAAGTTGGCGGTGCCATAGTGTTTCTTGAACTGAGGCTGACAGTTGACATTCTTGTCGTGCTTGCCGAAAAGTCCGTAAACTATGTTGCGTTCTTCGGGGGTGATGCCTTCGAAACTATGTCTCTGTACCTCGCGAAACCCGTCGATCATCACCTTGTCTACCTTGAAGTCTTTGGCTCCGTCCTGACGCTTGTTGCGGAACTCCTGACGTCCCATGCCTCGAAAAGTGAGCAGACGTGCCATGTCGAAGCTGGGGTTGACGAGAATGCGGGAAATGCCTCTAAGCTGTTCGGCATACAGGGCTCCCATCGAGGTTGCCACAATGACATCTGGAGCATTGTCTGCCACGAACTGCTTGAGGTATGCCATTGCCTCCAGAGGGGAGACGGGTACGTCGGGGCTAAGCACTTCCACGCCGAGGGGGTAGTAGTGATTGCGCAACTGGGTGGCACTCCCCGTGCTACCAGCTGAAGCAAATCCGTGTATGTAGAGTATCTTCTTCATCACCGTATATGTCTGTCTCGGGGCGGTACGCCCCTTGTAAACGACAAAAAAGAATCCCGGCAAAGCCGAAACTTTAACCGGGATTCCACCACCACTCTGTTGCGGGGGTCCGACTCGAACGGGCGACCTCCAGGTTATGAGCCTGGCGAGCTACCAACTGCTCCACCCCGCGATATTGCATTTTTGCATCCGAGCAAACACCGTTGTTTCTCATTTGCGCTGCAAAGGTATAGCTTTTTTGCGAAACCGCCAAACTTTTCTTAAAAAAAGTGCGAAAAAATGGTAAACATTTGTGAGTTCTGCACATTTTTAGTAACTTTGCGCAGAAATATACATAATATATATTTGAGGTTTTGAGGTTCTGAGGTTCTGAGGGTTTGAGGTTCTGAGGGTTTGAGGGTTTGAGGGTTTGAGGAAAACTATTTGAACCATCTGAAACTAACCCCACAGCCTAAAACCTAAAACGCACAACCAAAACCTTGTAACCTAAAAACTATAACCTAAAAAAGAACCTAAAAACCTTATAACCTAAAAACCTTATAACCTTACAGAATTATGCCTGTCGAAAAGACGAGAAACAAACTCATTGATGTAGCCCGTTCCCTGTTTGCCAAGAACGGCATAGAAGAGACTACGATGAACGATATTGCCTTGGCCTCGGGCAAGGGCAGACGTACTCTATATACGTACTTCAAGAGCAAGGAAGAGGTCTATGCCGCCGTCGTAGAGGACGAGTTGGAATTGATGTCACAACAGATGGCAGAAGTCGCAGCAAAGGAGATGGACTATGAGGATAAACTTGTGGCTATGATTTATGCACATCTCAACGCCATCAAGACGGTGGTGCAGCGCAACGGCAATATGAGGGCAGAATTCTTTCGCGACATCTGGAAGGTGAGCCTCATACGCAAACGCTTCGACCGCAAGGAGAAACTCCTGCTCACGCAGATTATCACAGACGGAGTGAAGTGCGGACGTTTCGATGTGGAAGAGATTGGGCTGATGGTCGACATTATACGCTATGCGGTGAAGGGGCTCGAAGTGCCTTATATCTACGGACGTCTGGCAGACGGTATGCCTAAGGGAATGAGTCGCGCCGTGGTACAGAGGATAATACACCGCGCACTAAGCAAATGATTTGTCAGGACTATTCAAATAGAAAACATTAAAATATTTTTCAACATGAAATTACTTGAAGGAAAGACCGCTATCATCACAGGTGCGGCACGTGGTATTGGCAAGGCTTTGGCTTTGAAGTTCGCTCAGGAAGGTGCTAACATTGCCTTCACCGACCTTGTCCTTAACGACGAGATGGCAGCAGGGCTCGAAGCCACGCGCCAAGAGATTGAAGCTGTGGGAGTAAAGTGTATGGCATACCCGGGCAACGCCGCAGACTTTGCCCAGACAGAGGAGACGGTCAAGAAAATCAAAGAAGACTTTGGCAGCATAGATATTCTCGTCAACAACGCCGGCATCACCAAAGACGGACTGATGCTGCGCATGACCGAGGCACAGTGGGACGCTGTCATCAACGTCAACCTCAAGAGCGCGTTCAACTTCATACACGCCTGTGTACCTGTCATGATGCGTCAGCGCGGCGGTTCTATCATCAATATGGCAAGCGTGGTAGGCGTACACGGCAATGCCGGGCAAGCCAACTATGCAGCATCAAAAGCCGGCATGATAGCCTTGGCCAAGAGTGTGGCTCAGGAGATGGGTCCCAAGGGCATTCGCGCCAATGCCATCGCTCCAGGATTTATCGAGACGGCCATGACCGCTGCCCTGCCAGACGAAGTGCGCGAGGAGTGGAAGAAGAAGATTCCACTGCGTCGCGGAGGTCAGGTCGAGGATATCGCCAACGTAGCGACATTCCTGGCAAGCGACATGAGTTCGTACGTCAGCGGTCAGGTCATCCAGGTCGATGGCGGCATGAACATGTAGTCTATGAAGGTACTCTACGAGGATAACCATATCATCATCGTCAACAAGGCCCCAGGCGAGATAGTCCAAGGCGACAAGACTGGCGACAAGCCCTTGTGCGACATCGTCAGGGAGTGGCTCAAGGCGAAGTATGACAAGCCCGGCAATGTATTTCTCGGTGTGGTACACCGTCTGGACCGTCCTGTCACGGGGGCGGTGCTCTTTGCCAAGACGAGCAAAGCCTTGTCACGCCTGAACAAGATGTTTGCCAGCCATGAGAACGTCAGAAAGACCTACTGGGCCATCGTGGGCAACCGTCCGCCTCAGGAGAGCGGCACCCTGACACACTGGCTGACCCGCAACGGGCAGACCAACACAGCACGAGCGTATGACCGCGAAGTGCCAGGCTCAAAAAAAGCTATCCTGGACTATCGTCTAATTTCCTCGTCAGACAAATATTTTCTTCTGGAGGTGACGCTACACACAGGGCGTCACCACCAGATACGATGTCAGCTGTCTAAGATAGGCTGTCCTATCAGAGGCGACCTTAAATACGGAGCACCGCGCAGCAATCCAGATGGCAGCATTTCGCTGCACGCACGCTCTCTTTCCCTCACACATCCAGTCAGCATGAAGCCCATAAACGTGGTTGCTCCAGTACCTGACACTAATCTCTGGAAAGCATTTTGAAGAAATTCATCAAGTTTCTAAGCTTCGTCATCGGGGGCATCATGCTGCTCCCCTTGCTGCTCGTCGCCCTGCTATATGTGCCGCCGATACAGAACTGGGCGGTGCGCTGGGCTGCGAGAGAAGCAAGCAGCCTGACGGGGCTAAACATCACTCTCGACAAGGTGCGCCTCACCCCCCTGCTCGATCTCAGCCTGCACGACCTCACGGCAACGCAGGAGGGCGACACCATACTGCACTCACGGCGTATCGTCGTAGACCTTGACCTCACACACATACTCTCAGAGCGGGCACGCATAGAGGAAGTCAGCATCGAAGAAGGCTCGGTCAACACACTCGGCCTCATCGACGAACTATGCGTCAAAGGCAGACTCGGCAAGCTGTCGCTCACGAGCAACGATGTCGATTTTGGTCGGAGTAGAGCAGACATCACAAGCGTTTCACTCGAAGCCTGCAAGCTTGCAGTCTGTATGCGCGACACCACCGTGACCGACACTACGGGGAGTTCTCCGCTCAACTGGGTCATAGGAGTGAGGAAGGCTGATGTCAGAAACACAGAGATTACGTATCGCTCCGTACGCGACAGTATCGTGCTCCACACAGCCATCTCCGATGCCAGACTCCGTCAGGCCAACATAGATCTTGGCAAGAGCGCGTATGGCATGAAAGGTTTTGCTTTAGGCATCGACACCCTGACCATGAAGATGATGCAGCCCGACGGAGAGACTCTCGGAGTAGTCCTGCCACGCACGAGACTATCGCTCCACGATGCGCGTCTCGACTCCGTGCGCGTGCGAATCCGCCAGTTTGCACTTGACACATATTCAGGCAAGAGCAGTGGCAGCGTGGCTTCGAGTCACGTCGGAGGCTCGGTAGCGATGGACTTCGACGCCTTCACCACAGGCACCGCCGCATCGATGACCATCGATGCCAAGGCGCACCTCAGCAAGAGAGACATCGCACTTGTGGCCGCAGACTTCCTGCCACGTGGACTTGCTGAGGCATATCCCGAAAAACCGCTTAAACTGCGCCTCATCTGTTCGGGAAATATCGACCATCTGCAGCTCGACACTCTGCGTGCTGAGATCCCCGGAGCTCTGAGCATCTCATCATACGGACACCTCGCCGACATTTCCAAGACCGACAGCATCAAGGCCGCCGTCCACCTCGACATGAAGACCGGCGACTTGGCCTGGCTGCTACGCTATGCAGGGCTGAAAGGCTTGCGTCTCCCCCACTCCATACTCTGCGCCGATGCCGATATTGAAGGACAGAAGTACGACCTTGACGCCCGTCTGCGCCAGGGGCGCGGCACCGTCAGGGCACAAGCCTCACTCGACATGGCGACAATGAGCTATCGGGCAGCATTGAGTTCCTCAAAGTTTGATATCAAGGAAGTCGTCCCCGCCGTAGACATCTCAGGACTCTCGATGACAGTCAGAGCGCGAGGACGCGGCACAGACATCTCCAGTCCCACGACGAAGGCCGACGTGCGCGCCCGCGTCGACAGACTTTCATACAATGGTCAGGAAATCGCAGACTTCCGCCTCGACACACGCTTAGACAAGGGACGAGGCTTTATCGACATCAACAGCATCAACGATGTGCTCAACGCCCACGCCTGTGTAACAGCACACGTAGGCAAGTCCGTCTCAGACATCAACTTTGACCTCGACATGAGCCGCATAGACCTCCATGCCCTGGGCTTGGTTTCCAAGCCGCTCTCGGCCTCGATGGTCTTCAATCTCAGCGGACACACGGATCTGGCGAAGACACATCATTTCGACGCCAGCATCAACGCCATCGAGCTGTATGCCCGAGACACAGTCTTCCGCCCCTTAGACCTCAATTTCGGAGTGCGCCTTTCGCCCGACACCATCAGAGCCTATGCCAATGACGGCGACTTGAAATTTCACTTCGCCACCCACCACGGACTCGACTCGCTCGCCCACAAATTTGAGCTCATCGGCAGCGAGATCACACGCCAGGTCGAACAGCACGACTTCGGGTTCGTATACCTCAGACCACTCCTACCCGAGATCGACATGAGTCTACATTGTGGAGCGACCAATCCCATCGGGAATATGCTGAGGTCACTCACCGGGTTCAGATATGACGACCTCAGCCTGGAGGCCCACTGCGATTCCACGACAGGAGTGACGGCAGAAGGCCTGGTCAGGACCCTCAACACCGGTGCCGTAGTGCTCGACACCATACAGCTCGACATCAGCACAGAGTCTGACCGTCTGGGACTGGTAGCCCGCGTGAAAAACGGTCCCAAGAACCGCATCGTCAACTTTGAGTCCATTCTCAGAGCCAAGTTCAACCCACGCGGCTTTGACCTCGGATTACAATTCTTTGACGGAACGCAGCAGAAAGGCGTAGACCTCGGCGTTGACGTACAAAGTTCAGACAGCACGTTTACACTGCATATCACCCCACTCAACCCCATTGTAGCATTCCGCCGCTTCACCGTCAATGCAGACAACCACATCACCATCGACCGCAACTATCACGTCACAGCCGACCTCGACCTTGTGGCAGACGACGGCACCGGGCTCAAGATCTACAGTCCGAAAGAGAGCCACGCACAGCAAGACCTGACCTTCTCAGTCAACAATCTCAACCTTGACGAACTATCGTCGGTAATGCCCTTCATGCCACACCTCACAGGTATGCTGCACGGCGACGTACACATCGTGAAAGACGACAACATGACGACCATCTCCTCAGATTTGGTCGCCGACGACCTAACCTACGAAGGAGTCAGACTCGGGCGATTAGGCACAGTCCTGGCATATTTCCCCAACAGCGACGGCAGCCACCTCGTCGACATGATACTTCGCCAGGACGATCGAGAGATAGCCCTGCTGCAAGGCAAATACTGGACCCAAGACAAGCAAGGACAAATCGAAGCCACCGCACAACTCCTGCAAGCCCCCCTCAACCTCGTAAGCGGTTTCATTCCCAACAACATGGCCCGGCTCGAAGGTTTCGTCAACGGCGAGATTGATGTGCACGGTCCCGTCGACAAGCCCTTGGTCACAGGCACGATAAGCACCCAAGGCACACATATTATCTCCGACATATACAACATAGACCTGCGCATTCCCGACGACAAGATAAGCATCAGAAACAGCCTGCTCGACTTTGACCGCATTCAAGCCTATGCCAACGGAGACAACCCCTTCACCCTCGACGGCACCATCGATTTTGCACGCCTCGACGACGTCAGGCTCGACATCAAGATGCAGACCAAAGACTTCAACCTCATCAACGCCCCGCGACGCAAAGGAAGCGAAGCCTTTGGCAAAGTCTACGTAGACATCGACGGACGAGTCAGAGGTTCGCTCAACAACCTCCTCATCGACGGACGTCTCAACGTCAGCGGCAAGACCAACATGACCTACATACTCAAAGACTCTCCGCTCACCCTTGACGACCAGCTAAGCACGATGGTCACATTCTGCGACTTTTCAGACACGGTACAAGTCGAGAAGTCCGTCTACCCCGAGCAGAAAGTCCGCATGAATGTCAGCATCGGCATCGACGAAGCCACGACCTTTAACATCTTCCTCAGCGAAGACGGCAGCGACAACGTACGCATAGAAGGCGGCGGCAACCTCACCATGACCTACGACATGCTTCAGGGGCTCAGGCTCTTCGGCCGCTACACCATACTCTCGGGCAAGATGGACTACAGCATGATAGTCATGTCGCTCAAAGACTTCACCATAGACCAAGGCAGCTATGTCGAATTTACCGGCGATGTACTCAATCCACGCCTCGACATCAGCGCACACGAGCAGAAGAAAGCCTCCGTGACCCACAACAAAGTCTCGCGCAAGGTCACCTTCGACGTCGGACTCAAGATCAGCCAGCGTCTCGAAGACCTGGGACTCGAGTTTACCCTCGAAGCCCCCAACGACATGACAGTACAGAACGAACTCGCCTCGATGTCAGCCGAAGACCGGGGTCGAGCCGCCGTAGCGATGCTCACCACAGGCATGTACCTCTCTCCCAACGCAGAGTCGTCAGAAGGAGGTCTCAACGCCACGAATGCCCTCAACTCGTTCCTGCAAAGCCAGATCAACAGCATTGCAGGCAAAGCACTCAAGACCATCGATATCGGCTTTGGCATCGACAACACCCTCAACGCACAAGGCGGAATGCAGACAGACTACAACTTCTCCTTCGCCAAGCACTTCTGGGGCAACCGCATCAGCGTAGTCATAGGAGGCAAAGTCAGCTCCGGCACCAATGCCCAGAACACAGGCATGAGCATCATCAACAACGTCTCCGTAGAATACCGCCTCGACAATTCGGGCACCCGCTACGTACGCGCCTTCTACAACAAGGACCAGGAGACACTCCTCGAAAGCGAAGTCATGGAGATGGGCGCAGCCCTCGTCCTGCGCCGCAAGACAGAACGCCTCGGCGACCTCTTCATCTTCCGCACCAAGAAATCCGAAGAGCGCAAACGACAGCAGCAAGAGCAAGCCACAGACTAACAGTATCAGAGACCCCATGAGCATGTACCACAACTACAAACAAAGCATTACCGTCCTCATCACCATAGCCCTCACCGCGATATTCGCCTCATGCTCACAGACCAAGAGCATCCCCGAGGGAGAATACCTCTATACGGGAATAAAAGAAATAGCCTACGGTCACCGCTGGGGAGAGAAGAAGAAGAAACGCTCCAAAGACGAAGGAGTCATCACGGCCGTAGCCAACGCCTACGACGCCGTCGAAGACGTCTTCACAGGCAAAGTCCCCACGAGCATCACCCCCACCCCAGCCACCCTCACGCCCCAAGAGCGAGACAGCCTCCTCGCCGTGCAGCGTCAGGAAGCAACGGTCTACTCCGCTGCCAAGCGCGAGATACAAGGAGTGCTCGCATACGCCCCCAACGGCTCCATCATGGGATCAAGCCAATGGGTACAACCCATCACCCCAGGCCTCTGGATATGGAATCAATACACCGACTCGCACACCCTCTTCGGACGCTGGATGCTCAACACCTTCGGCACCTCACCCGTGCTCATGAGCAACGTAAACCCCCGCATACGCACCCAAGTGGCACTGAACACCCTCCACAACTTCGGCTACTTCCATGCCAAGGCAGACTACCGCATCGAAGAGACCAAGCACCCCCGCAAGCAGAAAGTCTCCTACCAGATACTCCCAGGCGAGCTCTTCCGCTTCGGCACAATCAGCTATCAAGGCTTCACTGGTGCAGCCGACTCCATCATACGCCACACCATGCCACAGCGACACCTTCACGAAGGAGCCCCCTTCAGTCTCAGCAGCCTCAACGACGAACGCGTACGCATCGGCAAGCTCCTCCGCAACAACGGCTACTACTTCTTTCGCAACGACTACATCACCTACAAGGCCGACACCCTGCAGCACCCCCTTACAGCCCAGCTACAAGTCCTCCCCACGCCCGCGATGCCAGACTTTGCCCAACGCCCCTACCACATCGGGCGCACCAACATCACCGTCTACAAATACGGTAATCACGAGCTCACAGACTCACTCACACTACGCAATATCACCATGCGCTGGAGCGGCGGCAAGGCAAAGCGGCCGCCCCTACGTCTGCGAGCCCTCATACGCTATCTGCACATGCGCAAAGGCAGTCTGTACAGCGAAGAAGCACACACCACCATGCAAGACCAGATTGCAGCCATGGGCATCTTCTCCACACTACAGTTAGACTTCGTCCCACGCCACGACACCGACACCCTCGACATACACCTGACCACCACCCTCGACAAGCCATACACGAGCGAATTCGAAGCCAAAATCACCAACAAGACCAACGGACTGCTCGGTCCCGGACTGTCATACACCGTCCACAAGAAAAACGCATTCCGCGGCGCAGAGACCCTCAGCGCCAGCATCTACGGCTCATACGAATGGCAGACCGGAGCCAACATCCGCGGCGACAAGTCCGTCATCAACTCCTGGACGCTCGGAGGCAACATCGACCTCAGCTATCCACGCTTCATGTTTTTCGGCATCGGCAAAAGACTCAACCGCCACACCATCTCCACGACCAGTTTCAAAGCCGACTTCAAGTGGATGAACCGCGCCCTCTACTACAGCAGCGCCAGCGTCGGCGTACGCGCCAAGTGGACCTTCCAGAAAGGCCGCAACATACTCCACGAGTTCACCCCCATCCACCTCGAATTCTCACGTCTGCTCAGCACCACCACCACCTTTGACTCCATCGCCAACCAAAACCCCGCCCTCTGGACCAGTCTCAAAGACAAGCTCGTCCCCAGCATGGAATACACCTTCACCTGGACCGGCGGCGACGAGTCGCGCCACACCCAGCGCGTCACCGCCTTCACCAAGCAAGCCCTACAATTCCAGAAATACACCCTCGAATACGCCCACAACTTCCGTCTCAGCCAGCGCCAACGCTTCGTCATGCGCGCCTTCCTCGGCATACTGTGGAACTACGGCAGCAAATCCGCCCCCTACGCCGACCTCTTCAGCGTAGGCGGAGCCAATTCCATACGCGCCTTTGGCGTACGCACCATAGGCCCCGGCTCCTACCACCCCGAAAACAGCAGCTACTCCTACCTCAACCAAGTCGGCGACGCCAAGTTTGAATTCAATCTCGAATACCGCTTCCCCATCATCGGCAACCTCTACGGAGCCACCTTCATCGACACAGGCAACACCTGGCTCATGCGTCAGGACCCCACCCGTCCCGGCGGCACCCTCTCATGGCGCACCCTCGGCGACCAGCTCGCCCTCGGTACAGGCGTAGGCCTGCGCTACGACCTCGACGTCCTCGTCATACGCTTCGACCTCGGAGTCGGCATCCACGCCCCCTACGACACAGGCCGCACAGGCTACTACAACATGCCCTCATTCGGAAAGTCCCTCGGCTACCACCTCGCCATAGGCTATCCATTCTAAGAAAAACATAAGCCGACGAGCAATATTTTTAAGTAAAGCCACCGTTTTTCAAACATTTTTTATAACTTTGTTGACGCGAACGGCGCACACCGTACGCACAAGACGCCAAAAGACAAACAAAACAATATTTAACCAAAACAAACAAAATCATGAAACCAACACTATTCCTACTTGCAGCAGGCATGGGTAGCCGTTACGGCGGTCTCAAACAGCTCGACACCCTCGGTCCTCAGGGACAGAGCATTATGGACTACAGCATCTACGACGCCATCAAGGCCGGCTTCGGCAAGATAGTATGGGTAATCCGCCGCGACTTCGAGCAGCAATTCCGCGAGCAGATACTCTCCAAGTACGAAGGCCACGTCCCCTGCGAGCTCTGTTTCCAGGCTCTCGACGCCCTGCCAGAAGGCTTCACCGTCCCAGAAGGCCGCGAAAAGCCCTGGGGCACGAACCACGCCGTCCTCATGGGTAAGGACATCATCAAAGAGCCCTTCGCTGTCCTCAACTGCGACGACTTCTACGACCGCGACGCCTTCATGGTCCTCGGCAAGTTCCTCTCCGAGCTCCCCGAAGGCAGCACAGGACGCTACGCCATGGTAGGATTCAGCGTCAGCAACACCCTCTCAGACAGCGGCACCGTCAGCCGCGGCATCTGCGCCACCAACGACGAGACCCACATGCTCACCGACGTCGTAGAGCGCACCAAGATAGAGCGTCACAACGGCGAAGTACAATACCTCGACGAAAACGACCAATGGGTCACAATCCCCGACAACACCCCCTGCTCAATGAACTTCTGGGGCTTCACACCCGACTACTTCCAGTACAGCGAAGAATACTTCAAGGTGTTCCTCTCCGACCCCAAGAACCAGACCAACCTCAAGAGCGAGTTCTTCATACCCCTCATGGTCGACACCCTCATCAAGCAAGGCAAAGCCACATGCGAAGTACTCCCCACCACCTCAAAGTGGTTTGGAGTCACATACCCCGAAGACCGTCCAGGCACAGTCGAGAAACTTGCAGCCCTCCACGCAGCAGGCCAATATCCCGACCAGATGTTCTGAAACGCATGAGATATTCGCACGAGGTGACGCATTGCGTCACCTCGTGTGTTGTTATAAGTGAGGTTTTAAGGTCGCTTCGCTGGTGAGGTCGCTTCGCTGGTAAGGTTTTAAGGTTATAAGGTTATAAGGTTATAGACCTTTAGCAATTAAATAACCATCAAACAACCAATAAACAAACCTTAAACCTAAAAACCTTACAACCTCACAAAATAACCTAAAAACCTTATAACCTAAAAACCTTATAACCTAAAAACCTCAAAACCTTATAACCATGTTAAAATCCCTCCTTTCCACAATCCTCCTCAGCCTCATATCCCTGAGCATCAACGCAGGCAAAGCCCCCAAATACATCTTCTACTTCATCGGCGACGGCATGGGGCTGAAACCCGTACAGATGGCCCAAGCCTACAACCACACAGTCCTCTCCAACCCCGCGCCCCTGCTCATGCTGCAATTTCCCTCCATAGGCTATGCCACCACCTACTCCGCCGACCAGCCCATCACCGACTCCGCAGCCGCCGGCACCGCCCTCGCCACCGGCCACAAGACCAACAACTCCATGCTCGGTCTTGCCCCCGACTCCACACAACTCACCAGCATCGCCGCCCAGCTCCAACGTCGAGGCTACGGCATTGCCATCGCCACCTCCGTCGCCCCCGACGATGCCACCCCCGGAGCCTTCTATGCCCACGTTCCCCACCGCAGCATGTTCTATCCCATCACCGAACAGATGGCACACAGCGGCTACGACTTCTTCGCAGGCGGCCGCCTACGCGGAGCCGCCCCCCAAGGCAAGCCCGACGTACGCACCCTCCTCAGCCAGAGCGGCTACACCATCGTCAACGGTCCGCAAGAATGGGAGCAGAAAAAAGACGCCGACAAGATCATACTACTCAACGACCCACGCCACGACAACGACGACATCGCCTTTGCCGTAGACAGCGTCTCCTACAGCCTCACCCTCCCCTACATCACCCAAGCCAGTCTGCAACACATGCAGCGCGTCTCCCCCGACAAATTCTTCATCATGATAGAAGCAGGCACCATCGACCACGCCATGCACAACAAGCGCCCCGAAGCAGCCATACAAGAAGTCCTCGAACTCGACCGCTCCATTCGCATCGCCTACGACTTCTACCTCAGGCACAAAGACGAGACCCTCATCGTCATCACCGCCGACCACAACACCGACGGCTGGTTCACAGGCCAGCACACCGCAGAGTTCGCCCCCGTCATGTCCATCGGAGTCGGCAGCGAGAACTTCCGCGGCTTCCAAGACAACACCGACATACCTCGCAAGATCCGCCGCATCGCCAAGCTAGAAGATTAGTTTCAGACCGATGATTACCAAAACGCCAAAATACAAAATCCTTTCAGGTAGCTGGCTCAAGATTATAGCCATGACAGCAATGCTGATAGACCATACGGCAATCATCTTCATGTCAGGCGACAAAGCCTTCCACCAGCCCTACTGCGTCATAGGCAATTATCCCGTGACAGACTACTTTCTATGTCGTAACATAGTAGGACGTTTAGCCTTTCCCATCTTCGCCTTCCTCATAGTCGAAGGCTACCACCACACCAGCAACCGCAGGAAGTATGCCCAAAACCTCCTGCTGTTCGCCATAATCTCCATCATACCATGGAATCTTGTACATGGAGACCTTCTCTACCATTCATCGCAAAACGTCCTCTTCACCCTCCTTTTTGGAGTAATACTAATGTTCCAGACTGACAAGATTTCGCAATATTATTCCCAACACTCCCATTTTCCCCTCGTTCAGACACTAACAATAATACTAGAACTTATAGCAATCCAACTACTCCACACAGACTACGGTGCCACTGGCGTAGTCTACATAGTACTACTCCATGTCCTGCGAGGCAACATACTCAATCAGTCCATTGCTACCTTCGCCACCTTTGCATACAACAAGTTCCACCGCTTTAACATCCTTGCCCTCATACCATTATCGATGTACAATGGCAAGCGAGGCTTTATCCAAGGCAAATGGGCTAAATACGTGATGTATGCCTTTTATCCCCTACACCTCATAATCCTCTGGGGAATATCACAATTGTGATTTCCCCTTGATTCTGATAGTCAGGCGAATCTGATTCTCGTAGTGCGCATCAGGATTGATTTTTGAGATACGACACTCAAAGACCTCATTCCAGCCCATTTCGAGGAACTGTGAAATCACACCATTCTCAGCCGAAGGAATATACCCCAAGAGAAACTCCTCTTGGGACGATTCGCCAGACGCCGTCCCCCTCTCGTCATACATTACAGCCACAGCATTAGCATCATAACGATTCTCATAATCACGTTCCAAACGGAGAATCGTCCCCACCTTCAGCCTATCCCAAACCTCATCCACATCGTGATATTGGCGTCCGGCCAAACGACACTCCTTAAAAAACAACTTCTTTGCCTTCATAATTTTTCCGTATCAATAAGAGTTAAACTTAATTCGTCGATGCAAAGATAGTCGACAGTAATCCCAAATCATGGGACAAGCACAATAAAAAATTCAAAAAACTACATTTTTTCTTGGATTTCATCCGACCTTTTCTGCGCTCGGCAGAGCAAGCAAGCTTCCTCTGCTCTCGCTTAACGAAAACGTTCTTTTTCACCCCCTAAGTCCACATTAAAGCCATAAACTCTGAGAGAATCAGCCATCATGTCACACAGTTTGTCAGCAAGACTCTGAGGCTCCAACACCTTGACCTGAGAACCCAAGCCGAGAAGATGGCTGCAGAAATCATAAGTAGGACGAAGAAACAATTCATAATCCTCCCAGTCCTCACCCCTGGCCACAGACCTCTGACTCGAGTGGAGAGGCAAATCCCTGACATAGAAACGTCGTCTGCCATAGACACGCAGCCGAATGCGCTGTGCCGGCGTGCCATCGCCCACGACCACACCAAAGCATTCGCTGAAAAACCCCTGAGCATCAAAATCCTCACGCACCTCAAACCTCACATCCGTAAGCGACACCTCCACAATGCGATCGAAAGAAAAAACACCATAGTAGTCGCGCTCCTCCCTCTCAGGAGTCGCATCACGATGGAAATGAGCAAGCACATACCAGCGTTGGTTGAAAAGCTTCAGACAATACGGTTCGAAGTCAGACTCCGTGATATTGTCAGACTCGTAGCGACGGTATCTGACCACCACGCGCACCTTTTTCTTCATAGCCTCAATAAAGACCTGAAGATAGCTGTCGCACGGAATCTGCTGAAGCATAATGCGACCATGCAAGGACTTACTGTCCGAAATGAGCTCGTTGACCGAAAGCGTAGACACAATCCAATTCTGAACCGTGTCCTCGCGCAACACATTCTCATTCCCGATGTAATACAAGTATCCACCTCTACGGTCACACTCAATGATTATGCCGAAAATATCCTCAATAGCGTCCTTATGACGATTGAAAGTCGAACGAGCAAGAGCCACACCCCCACTCAACTCCGTCTCAAGCCACCTCCTTTGGATTTCCGCCAGCGAAATCCTACCAGCCCGATTGATAGTATTCACGAGCCATATATACTCTCTGAAAAGCGAAGGTACCGTCATAGTCCATTCAATTATTAACCTCCTCGCACGCCACCATCTCCACGCCGCGATATACCACATAGACCTTGTGGAGCTTGGTCGTAGCAATATGCTCGTTGACATTGACCGTTTCGGCATAGCGACAAACCTGAGCCTTAGCCTGCTCCACCGCCGCCCGCACCTCAGCCTCCGAAGCCTGACTCTTGAGGTATTTCAACTCGATGATGTAGGAATGTTCCATGTCGGAGAATATCTCATGGAGCGGACGCAGGAATATGTCAGCATAGCCGCCCTGATTGTCAAGCTCCGAAATCGGGCGATAGAAGCGGC
>CAMEQD010000010.1:0-63715 GCA_945932615.1 uncultured Prevotellaceae bacterium
ATCGAGCTCGACGAATACCGCAGCTACTCACGCGAGAAGCGCAGCGAGCTGACAAGACACAAGTGAAAGACTCAGGCACGATTTCGAAGAGTTTTGCCATCTGAAGATACTTAGCCAAGTATGTGGAGATAAATGGCAAAGTATCTCCACATGTTTGGCAAAGTATCTGGACATACTTCAAAACCCCACTCTTTTGCAAAATTCTTACCTTTCATTCGCTTTTTATACCTATAACAACGCATTCTCACACACGAAATGCACGAGATTTACATAAAATCTGAGTTAAATTAGGTCAAATTTAAGATTTATGCAAACTTTTCCACCACAAAATTGCAAATTATTGATATTTTCTTTGTACTTTCGCAGTGGACTATTGCGCCCTGTTTGTAGTCATCGAAGTCAGACGTGTTCTGTCATGATGACAGGCAAGGCAGCCTACGCCGAGCAGAGTATGGCAGAGTCATACAATGACAAAGCAACACAAAGCGGGCACTGGGTGGGAAAAAGATAGTCCAGACATAATGAAGGCGTTTACTAACGCTCTGTTCATGACGCATCGAAATCTTGCAACTCTCGATATTGTAGTCTTGAACAAAGCAACGGTAGATGCTCCGGGTGTGATTAGATCACTCCTATGGAGACCTTGTAAGCATGAATTGTACCCTTTTCAGGTGCGATACGTTGTTTATACAGGTCTCCCAATGGAAGCGGTTATTCATATCGGCGTGGGCTCTGACGTTGTCTGTTCGACTACAATAGGTTATGCAAGAGCCTCGATGCGTGGGACAGACAACAGACGTTTCCACGCTTTTTTTATGTTGTGTACTCTGGGTCAAGTTTTTGGCAAGGTACCATCACGATATGGATAAATACAGCTCCACATCAGATGTAAAATGCAATGGAGGCGAGCCACAGTCCCCTCCCAACGCAGGAATTACTTCCAGCGTCCTCCCCGAAGCTAATGCCATTGCGGCAGCAAGCTCACATACAGGGGTGTCCACCAGCAATGCGCCATTGCCCAAAGAACTTCAAGAATCACGCAGAGCAGCCAGGACACCCCATTGGTACGCATTGCGCTGCACTTACGGCAGAGAAGACAAAGCCAACGAATACCTTATTAAAAACAAAGTAGAGACATACTACCCCACCATCAAGACCATCAAACAGACAGAAGGCAAGCGGAAGACAATCACAGAATCCCGACTCCCCAATATTCTGTTCGCACGCGGCACCGAGGAAGAAATAAAGAAATTCGTCTACGACAACGCCAACCTCCCCTACCTCCGTTTTTACTATCGTCACGCCCACGAAGGAGCACACATCGTCAAAACCCCACTCATAGTCCCAGACCAACAATTAGAAAGTCTCAAAATCATCTGCGCAGTCGATGCAGACGACATCATCGTCGCCCCAGGCGAGCTTGACAAATTCAAGGAAGGCCAGACAGTACGCATCACTGACGGAGAATTCAAAGGAGTGACAGGAAAAGTCGCCCGATACAAAAACCACCAGCGCGTAGGAATCATCATCAACGGGCTGCTGACAGTATGCACAGCCTATATCCCCAGCGCATTCATAGACATTATTGATGACTGACAACCCAACATGGAAGTAAAAAGAATATATTATGAAGACTTGCAAATAGCCAAAGCCTTGATAAAGAGAGACAATTTGGTCACTCGCGAGTACTTCTACCAGCGATGCTACCCCCTCTTCAAGTCCATCTACGACAACTACTATACAGATTGCACGACCTGCAAAGAGTTCATAGACGAGATATACATCGTAGTTCTCGCACCAAGCAAAACCACAGGCAAATGCCAGATGGAAAATTTCAAAGGCGAGAGTACACTGACTAGTTGGCTCAAGACAGCGTGTCTGTATTACTGCTACAAGAAGTATGACTCTAAAGGCAAGATGCCTATATGCGAACCTCTGAGTTTCCACAGCAATCAAGAAAAAGATGAAGATGGTGGTAGGGCTGAGGAAAAATTCGGCTCCATAGAGATAGACTTCAACAATCTCAATCGTGAAGATGCTCTTAGCATACTGAACCGTATGCCCAACAAGCGATACAGTGAAATAATCCGCCTCCGCTACTTAGAGCTACTCACAAACGAGGAAACGGCAAAAAACCTTGGCATGACAATGGAGAACTACTACAACAAGCATAAACTGGCGAAAGCCCAGTACATCCGCATACATGGAAAGGAGGGACTGCTATGATACACGATGATTTCAACTTCACCCTCGACAGTTCCGACTTCCCCGTGAGCATCGAAGAATTTGCCGCCTATATGGACGAGAACTTGACGGATGACGAGATGCAGAGGGTTTCATCTGTGATAGAGAATGATGAAGCGATGCAAGACATTGCAGTTAATAACCTATCAATAGAAGATGCTTTGTCAAACTGCGAGCCTTTTGAGCTTATATTGCCAGACAATCTAACCTCTTTCGACTTTGAGATTCCACAGTTTGATGATAGTATGAACATTGATAATGTTTGGGAAGACTTAGAGGTAGCTGCTTGTGCTGCTGACACGACATGCCATGACCCAACGGAATACGATGACAGTTCAACTTTACCATCTCATGAAGATACAGTCGGCATTCACCATGAAGAATGCCTTGGTGATGTATCAGATGGCATCAATCATGATTTTACACAAGAGCATAATGTTCTTGATAATGATATACCAGAAATAAACGAATAATCAATATGAGTTCAATGACAGGATGTTTCAGTCCTTATATGTTGATAAGTTCAACGCTCCAGTCTGTTTTTGGTTATGACAGACGAAAGGAGCAGGACAAACAAGCCGACATAGCGCAACAGCACCAGTTGGAGTTACGCAAAGCACGTGAAGAGTTTCAAGACGAACTTGAAGCACAGAAAGTTGCTGACATGCGAGCTAAAATGGCTGTTGCACGCCGTTATCGTGCTGAAGAGAAATTTGACCAAACAGTTTTGCAACATCGAACGGAAGAGTTAAAGGCGTATTTTATGCGTTGTCTTCCTATTAAACCGCAAGCAATTCCAATAATGCTTGAAGCTGCCCGAAATTACAAGACGTTGGGCTACGACAGTAATTGTCCTCTTAACGTTGTATTGCTTCGAACAAAACAGGCAGCATTAAGTTACGATGACATTTTTAATGAGTTGGATCGAAGTCGTGACCAATTAGGCAATATTGAGTACAGAAGATGGTGCGACAAGGATGTTGCACATAATTCTGCGATATTAAACCTTCATGCAATTATGAGCAATATACCAACATTGGTTATCTCACCTTATTTCCAAGGAGGCGCATTCCATTACACAGCATCAATGTGGGAGGCTCAATCAGACTCGAAGCCTATGATTCGTCCTCTATTTACCATTCCATGTCCTATAGAGTATATAGATTCCAAACAACCTCAGAAATTTACAGAGGAAGGGAAAAAGGCAATTCAAGAACAGATAGCCTTGATTTCAACGGTCGTTTCAGGTTGTGCAAGGGACAGTTATATGCTTATGACGCAAGGAAGAACACCTACACTTCCAACTTATTTGAAAAACAATCCTCGGGTATTGGAGAAATTGTTAAAAGAGGAGAATAAGCAGTTGTGCTCATTTATACTTAATGAATATAACACTATGAGCGGGCTGCTCAGTACAACAGATTGCCCATCCCACTTGCTATCGCAAGATGAAATAAAGCGTCTATCAGTTTCGGCAAAAGAAGCCTCAGAGGAATTGCAATGTATAACCCATAAATTAATTGAAGCATAGTATGGATCCTATTGCAATGATGGTGGCAAGTATTGGGATGCAATTCTTCAATAACTATGCCAACAGTAAAAAGAACGAAGAGATTCAAGAGAAACAACGTGAATTTCAGAGGGCAGCAGCAGAGCATGACTTTGAGCGTATGCGCAAACTTCAGGCAGAATCTGCAAAACTTGCATTAGAATTGGAAGCAGAGGTTCACAAAGAACGTGTTGAAGATATTAACAACAACTACGATGCCTTGTTGGACAACTTTGCCCATAGTTTTGCGATTCAGAATTGGCCACTAAATATATTGCCTTTTGTCATGAAAGGCGAATCCTTCGGTACTCTATTCAATGGCACAACCCAATCTGTCAATTTGCATTGTATTCTCACACCTTCAAATTGCGAATGGTTCAATAGAGAATTCTATGATGATATTGACTTGCGTCTGGAAGCAGAGATGAACAATAAGTGGAATGCGCAAACAACACATCCCATCGTGTATTATGGAGGAGCCTGGAATCGCAGATCCATGAATAGGGGCATTTCTGTTCCTAATGTAGTCGATTTAGATGACATTGAACTTCTGAAAGTCAAGCTGAAAGATGTTCCTGTAGTTGTCTTTACACCATATTTTGACCCATGGCTTCATTTCAAAGTGAAATTATGGGGTATGGGTAAAGATGCAGAAGCACCATATAGAATAGATATCCCATATGGAAATGACATAGATTATTCCCAAAGGATTTTCTCTTATGATTACCATAAAGATCAGACGGAATTAACTGAAGATTTTGAAAATACAACCATAGAAGAGTTTGTCCCATATTTAGAATGTTTAATCGGTTTTATAGCAGATAAGTATTTTTGGAGTATGTATCACATAGTTCCCTTGACACCTACTTATATTGCAAATAAAGAAACTTTACGTTTCCCAAACGACATACGTAAATTATACTTATCCGAGGTTGAATCTATACAAGAATCTATAACTGATACTTTATATGATATTGAGAGAAGAATAGACTATATCAAAAGTTTATCTGTAATTTTAGACAAGAAGAAATGTCAGGCACTTGAAGTTGAATTGCTTTCACATGCTAACACTCTTATCGGTATAACGGACAATCAAATTTCAACTTTATCCGAATTAAAGGAATACATAGAAAAGCAAAACATAAAGATTATTGCAGATTCTGTAAAGCGGCTGCAAGATATTGATTCATTAGACTATCAAAAAGAAGAAACCGATTATTTGGATTTGTCGGAATATGCAAGAAAATTTATGCTTTTCATTGAAAGAAATGCCGATAGGTTTGACATCAATTCCTCATCTATGTATATAAGACATCAGGCATATCATACGTTTGATATACATGTCTACGACGTAGAAAATCAATGTTTTATAATTAAAAATAGTGGTTTTGATTATAAAATAAACGCACGAAAAATTAAGAACAGTTATAATGTTAAGTCAATTTTTAAAAATAGGATAGGCGACTACATTATTTGTAGATATAATAGAATAAATAAACTTATAGAAGAATTAAATAATACTGATATATTAATTTATTAGATATGGGAAATATTAATAACTGGATAATTGGAATGGTGGCCATAATAGGAGGTTGTTCAATCTTAGCCTTGTTGGTCAAGAGTTGCGAAAAAAATCATATTCTAAATATATCGCAGATTGTATAAGTAAAGCAGATATATTATATCTAACATCGTATAATAGAAAAAAGGCTGTTCTGGTTCTTGAACAGGTTTCAGAAGATACAATAGCTGCTGTTATTTATAGCAGTTACAAAGACGGGAAGTTTTGGAAGCAAGAAATTCAATCTACGAGATATCTACTTAGTTTTTGTCCTGAGGATGTTGCTAAGAAAATTTTAGACAAGAATTGTTTAATTAAAACGTATTATTAATATGGGGTATTCATTCATTGAAAATCAAAAACAAGAAAACAGTACTAATAGAAGTAACTCTGTTGCTTCTTTTTTGCCAATTGATCCAGAATGGACGATTGACCAAATTGTTTTCTCTAACTCGCTGAAAGAACAACTATCAGACATAGTTTCTTTCTGCAAAAATAAAGAGAAGATAATAAATGATTGGGAATTATACCGTTTCATGAAAGGGAAAGGGTGCATAGGTATTAATCTTTGGGGCATACCAGGAACAGGGAAGAGTATTGCCGCAGAAGCAATTGCGTCTGCTTTAGATATGAAGTTAATCCAAGCTTCTTATTCTTCCCTTATGGACAGTCTTCAGGGTAATACTGAAAAGAATATTTCTGCATTGTTTGAAACAGCAGTGGCAGAAAACTGTGTTATACTATTTGATGAAGCTGATGGCTTGTTGAGTGCTCGAAAAGCCGGCGGTTCCAATTCTGAGACGACAAACTTAATTAAATCGCATCTTCTAAATATTCTTGATCGCAGTTCAGCCATAGTGATTTTTACAACGAATTTTTTCAAAAGTTATGATCGTGCATTTGTAAGACGAATTCTGTGGAATATTGAGGTTCCTGCTCCTGGCGTTGAAGAATTGACTGAGATTTGGAAACTTCATCTTGGCAAGAATGTGCCAAAAGAAATATCATATAGAGATCTGGCAGAACTTACCTCAGAACTATCCAAAGAGAAATCTATCAACATCACAGGTGGTGACGTTAGAAAACTAACATTGATGTTTTGTACGCAATTGACTTCTGGTAGATATGCTTCAATTACCAAAGAAGTCGTAGTAAATGTTGTCACTAAATACCTTAATGATTTACAGGATACGAATCTTTCTAAGACATCTGAGGTTTCTACATCTGCAGTACCTGAGAAAATCAAAAAAGAATTAAATCAATAAAATATAAATAATATGGGCATTTTTATTATTGGTGCAGCTATTTTGGCTTTAGCTGCCTACATTTTTTCGCAAATTTGGAAATTTATGCTGAAGTTCTTCTACTATTTTTTAGTAGGAGTAGTGGCATTAGTTAGTTCTTTAATCGTTGCAGTAAGGAGAGCAGGTAAAGTATGCTACATCTTATGGTACAAGGTTAACGAAAAATACTTTAAAAAGGAAACTCCTCATACTGAAGAATACGAGGTTGACGAGCATGATGTTCCTGCTGGTTTATTACAAGAACTCAATTCTCACGATGAGGTTATTGTTAAAAAGAATCCAATACAATCAAATGAATTCTAACTATGTGGGACATTTTATTTACTGCTGGCGCTGCTCTGCTTGGAGGTCTTCTTGGATATGGTATAGCAGAATTAATTTCAAGGTATTTAGACAAAGCAATAGAGTGGTTTAATCGGGTTTGGAATGGAATTCGACGAGTTAAAAGAGCCGCTGGTATTTTAATAATGAAAGGTAAGCGATTGTATAAACGTTTTGTTGCATTATTGAATGACGATGAAATTGAAGAATATGAAGATACTTCTGACGAGGGTATTGAAATAAATCGCGGTGAATTAAATCCCGAAATACTCAAGGTTCTTGATGAGGATGGGTATATACCTGTTAAATGTTACGAATAAATATTAGGTATAATAATATAAAACAGTGTATAATGAAAAGATTATTGTCAATTATTGCTGAGGTAATAGATGAAATCACTTCTGCTTATAAATACGCAGAATATGATTTTTACAAATTAATCACAGATGTGTCATCACTCTTGCAACAAGCAAGTAGTAAAGGCTATAAAGACCCTGACGCATGTTCATTAACGATAAAGGTTGTAAATAAGCTCCTTACAACTGTTGTCATAGACTCTTATTACAAGAAAAGTAATGGAAAGTATCAAAAATTCAGCAAACGACTTGATATTGGAACGTTAACCAATGTTCCAGCTAATGTCCGCAAGAGATTGGGAATGGAAAAAGAATTGACAATTAAGCTTTCTGATTTAGATTCATTTAAATCAGTGAAGCAGGATGAGATTATTCCATCTGTTCTATTTTCAAATCTGTATAATTTTAAACTAAAAGATGTAACAGAGACTCCGCAAAAGAAGGAACTTCATATAACAGACAACTTATTTTATTATAAAGTCGTTTTCGTTTATAAATATGATAACGGTGTCACAAATACTAAGGTTAAGTTCTTTGGGCATATTGAAGAACTTCCTTCTGAAATCAATGAAAAAATACTGTCAAATGACGACCGTTCATGTTTCTTAGACGTTACTAACCCCTAAAAAATAACATGTTATGAGTATTAAGTTAAAATTAGCATTAGTGACCTTGTTTATAGGTTGCTCACTTGTTCAGCCTGTTCATGCGCAATGGTCTAAGGTAGGTAAGACTGTTAGCAAGCAGGCCGTAAAAGTTTTGTCAAGAAACTCATCAAAGAGTACAAAAACAATCACAAGGGGTGCGACTCAGAACGCATCTCGAAACGCGAATGGAAATTATAATGTTTCCAGGTCTGCCGCTGTAGCAAGTCAATACACAAGAGTTAAGTGCTCTTCCTGTTCAGGGAAAGGCTGGTATCTGTATAATGGTTATAGATATCAGTGTTCTTCTTGTTCAGGATATGGTTATAAAGTAATAAGAAGGTAATTCTTATACACTGACCAATAGAACTCTCCTGGATTTAACATGCTTACTTTTGGACCTAAAGTAACCCAAACGAATTTCGACAGCAATATCTTTCAAGGACACGATCCAATATGTGCGATACGTTGTCAGGAAATGATATTGCGTGATTACGGAATTCAGATTCCTAAAGAGGAATTGACAGCATACGCAACAGAGCAGGGCTGGTACCACGGAACTGGTACCAAGCCCAGCGATGTTGGCAATTTGCTTGAAACATGTAATGTTGGTACACATTCCCAACATTGCGACTCGGTCTATGACCTCATCAATGAGTTAAAAGAAGGGCATAGAGTAATTGTTGGTGTGGATGCCCACGAGCTGTGGGCAGAGCCTGGTACTGAAGAATATGAATTCTATCGGAATCTGACTAATGCTGACCATGCTCTAATCGTTACAAGTGTCAACATTGACCCGGAAAACCCTGAAAATTCTACAGTTGTACTGACAGACCCAGGAAATGGGTCTATCATGGAGTATGATTTTGAAAAGTTTGCTCATTCATGGAGAGACTCCAACTATTTCATGATGGCAACAGACGAACCGGCTCCATATCAATATAACGCAGAAACCCAATGCATGGAGGTATCAAATTTTGCAACTGACTTCACCCTTCAGGAATTTCCTTTCCATAATGAATTTACTGATATATGGGAAGTTGATCAATTAGGATATGTCCCATATTACGAAGATGGTCATTTGTGGTCAATAACAGAGAATTTATCATACGATGATTTCGCTTCTGCGTATGGCAATGATAGTTTTGAAACATTAGATGACTCTCTAAATATGAACGATGACACCAACAGTTTGGTTCATGTGGACTTTTCGGATGGTGGTGTCGTTACAGAAGTAATGCCGATGGATGATCTATTTGATTATTGGTCTGACTCCATTTCGGAAGATACGTCTTTCGGCGAAGAATGTTAAGCTAATAAAAGGTTTCTTATGGATGAAATGAATTTTGATTTAGATGATACATTGCTGTCACCAACAGAGGATTTAGGAGGTGGAACAATAGAGGATTCCACAGGGACATTAGGTGCAAGTCATAATCAGTTTAGTTCCGGTTTCGACGCTGAGCACCCACTCCCGTCATACGACGAGCTTCGCAATGCGGGTTTCAGCGATTATCTTGCTCGACATATTTCAGAAGGCGGATGTCATTCTTATTCTGACAGGGAACTCTTTCACGTTCTCTACGAATCTGAAGATCCTGTAGCTGCCTACAACGAAATGATGGAAGATAAAGCACAGCACATTATGGACAAAACGGACTCTATTATTAATGAAATAGAGAACAGCGGTTTACTTGGAAGTTCTTCCGCAACGTCCATCAATGATGACACGTCTCATTATAATGACACAACTATCTCTCCAGACACTCCCGAGGATGAACAAGAACTCGGTCTGGCAGATTGCTGGCCACTCTGTAAAACTTTGACTGGTTCTGTTACTAACAATGCAAATTTCGGGTTCCATGCATAAATGCAAAGTATTCTGTAAGAATACGTCGTATCTTGCATGATGTCTCAACAGAGGTTCAACCCGATTTTTGATATGACATAATGCATAAAACTGGTGGATTTGAATTTGTCGCTCTAAATGTATATACCCTACAGGAAAGACATGGAAGTATTCTAATTAAAACATATGCACAAATTTTCCACATCATCAGGCAAAGAGCTGTGGTATGATGTCATGAACAACAGGATTGGCCTATGGACTCCTGAAAAGGATAACGAAGTCAATCCTGTTGTGCATTTCAAAGCACCCACTTCAATAGATGCCAGTAAAATAACTATGTTCACTATTGAGATGACCCAACAATGTAATCTCAGGTGTACATATTGTTGCTATTCTGGCAACTATAGGGATAGAAGAGCGCATAATGCAAAGGAAATCTCGTATGAAACCTTGCAGAAGACAAAAGAATATATTCTTGGACACTATGATAAGAGTGCAGAAGAGATTACTGTTTGCTTTTATGGTGGGGAGGCTCTACTCGCTAGAAAGAAAATAGAATGGATGATAGAAGAATTGCTCCCCGTCTTCAAAGACAAAGTGAGTTTCTCATTTTCAACGAATGGGCTATTGTTGACAGAAAACACAATTGACTGGTTGGGGAATATGCCAAATATTTTGGTCAATGTAACGATTGACGGAAACAAATACATGCATGATGCCCATCGCCAGACCGTATCAGGAAGCGGTTCATACGATGCAATAGTCAAGAATCTGCGTCTTTTCAAAGCTAAATATCCAGATTTCTACAAGGAGAATGTGAGATTCCTCTCCACGGTTTATTCTTGGAATGATGTACTGAAATTAGCGGAGGTCTGGGATGAAGAGCCTGCTACAGAGGGACACTATCCTATACACATCTCACACATAATTCCTGATTTCGATGATGAAACACGAACTTATGATACATGGGAAGTGAAAAACCGTTTTTACAGACAGGCTTTTGAAGATTTTAAGCGAGGAAACAGAGGTATCTTGTATGGATGTTTTCAAAACCTTATCGACATGGTTGATAATAGAAACTATTTGAAGCTGAAGTCGGAACTAAACATCCAGACTTGTTTTCAAGGACTCTTTTCTACATTTATCAACGTAGATGGAGACTTATACGCTTGTGAAAAGTTTTGTGGAGTATTGAATATTGGTAATGTTAGTGAAGGCATAGATGAGAATAAGACATTCTCTCTACAGCAACAATTTACAGAGAGAAAAAATCATTTATGTTCGTCATGCTGGGCACAACGTTTCTGTCGTATGTGTATGACAAGTTTGAATTACACAGAAGACGAAATAAAAAAAATGTGCGACATGGAACGCGACACCATTGACCTTGCATTAAGATATTATTGTGAATATAAGGATTGGGTTAAATTAACCAATAAAAAATAACAATATGAATTTACTTTCAATTTTTTCAAGTATCGAAGAGACTGATACTTTTTATGTTGTAATCGCTATTGTAGTCATCCTTCTCCTTTGGGGATTGGTCAAGATGGGTGGCAAAAAGAAGTAAAGAAGAACACTTGGAATCATGGGGCTACTTTCTAACATATTCGGATTTATAGAAAAAAATGACAATTACAATAAATACAAAATCATTAAGTAATCAAATAGATTGGAAGAAGATATTATGTGCAGTGAAGAGACTATTAATCAAATATCTGTTGGGGAAGATATTTATATCCCAGAAGATATAGAAGATTTGTTATATAGAGAGATGATTGAAGAATCTACACCGGGTTTGATTGATCCCCAAACACTTATACCGGGAATAGCTGAAGATGTCCTATTCTCAGAATTGACAGTACCCCTTATTGGTATTAATAGGCATCGTACCGGTTCCGACGGGGATGGGATAACCACGTTGGTGGCATTTCATCAATGTTTGTTATCACGCAAAATGTGCATTAACCCCAAATGCAAGAGAGAGGATGGAATCTGGCAATACATGACTCCAGAACAACTTTTTGATTATGTCAAGGTTGATGATTTGTATTTTGCGGAAACTCATGGTGGCATTACATTTGGTGGTGGGGAGCCTCTTTTATATCCTGAATTTATCAACAGATTTTTTGAAATATGCAAGGAACGGAAATGGAGGATAAACATAGAAACTTCCTTAAATGCTCCAGTTGGTAATCTCATAAAACTACTGCCATCTATTGATGAATTTGTCGTTGATATCAAAGACATGAATAGGCGGATATACTCAGCCTATACTGGAGTAGGTAATTATGCCGTTATTCGGAATCTCAACATATTGTCTTGTGAAGAATACAGAAACAAAGTTGTTATTCGCATTCCATTTATAAGAGGATATAATACCGAATCGGATATTAAACGTTCTGAAGAGCAGATAAGAAAGATGGGGTTCGATAGGATAGATGAATTCAATTATTCACCTCCATCTGAGTTATCCCGCATTCCCAAATCCGGCAGAAAGATTTGTGATTTCCTGAAACGAATAAGACAACAGGCAGCCGCAAAAAACAATATATTATATACTCCAACAGACTGTAGTTACGAGGGGGAGTGTATTGGGACTTGTCCTAAATGTGAGAAAGAACTCGAATTTTTAATAAATCGTATAAAGTCATAATTATGGGAATATTAGATTTTATGACATCTGGATTGATTAGTTCGCCAATAGGTGGCATAAACTCAAACCTGTATATATCCGAAATAAAGGATGAGTTTGCCAAAATTCAAGAAACAAATGGGATTAAAGCAAACCCAGGTGTAGGCTTGTTAAGATTAGACAAGAATGAAATGCTATATCCAGAATATCACTATAGGCAACAGGACGAATATCATGTCATCAGATGTAAGACAGAACCGAAACCATTAGATTTATTCGTATTTGATAAAAAAATAAAGAAAGAAATAAGGGAGAAAGGTTATTGGATTGTACAAAAATACAACATCTAAGTTTCTGGTAGGGGATAGTTAAGACCTATAGATAAGGTACAAAAAAATCATAGTATTTTTTGCGTAATTCTCAAAGGGAAGAGTATCTATAGAGTGTCTATCAAAAGAGATATTCGGTGAACTCTTCAGTTTGGCCAACTATACTATGATTACCATGAATTGCAATCTTTAAAAAGACAAGTAGTACCATACTTGAACTATTTGCGCTATAGCAATGCTTTTATAAATACGTATGAACAACGTAGATATATAATGGCGAGTTAGGAACTCACGAAACTTAAATCAAATAAATTGCTCAATGAACATAATAAGCATAAATGAAGCTTTCCAGCTCATAAATCAGTTAGTTGATGAGTTCGAAGAGGATAAAACTAAATCATCTGTCGAAGGTATCATAATTCTTAATAGAGACAATGGATTTTTCCCTACAGCATTAAAGATGCGTTTAGAAACCTCTAAAAATAATAATGAGGAGATTATCCTTTACTATCTCTATTTAGCTCTAAATGGGACAAAAATCACTTGTCTTAAACATGCTACAAAGTCCTCAAAATTTGAGGATCTAAAAAATTCTTGTTCAAATATTGAAGATTTTGAACTTTGGCTTACTAAACCAATATCAAAAGGAGGAGAGGCTGTCCTGTTTGAATTTAGTGAAGAAGGATTGATTGCAAATCAGGAATTTGAAAGGCCTTCGGATGTGGAGGTTACAAATTATCTCAACGAACTTTTCGAGTCAATACCAACATCAGGGAAAGAAGATGCTGATTTGCAATTGTTAGATAAAGCAATGAAGAAATTCGTTAGCGATGAAAAAGCAATCAAAGTGGGATATAATTCTACAGATAATGCTGAGTTAGTGAATACTAACGTCAATGAACGACAAAATACGACAACAAAGCCCCTACAAATGACCACTCAGACAAAAAAAGATGGTCTTGACAATCTTGTTGTTGCTGCTGGAGTTGTAGGAGTTGTTTTTAGTATTGGTATTGCTGTTGGCATGACGTTGCCATTTATAGGCGCAGCAAAATTGTGTAGAAAGATTTTTAGATAAATGGAATTAATTTAAAATTTATAACAAGTATGCAGTATGATGAAGAAGAAAGTCGAGTGCATTTGCCAGGCTTATTTTGTACATGTCGTTATATCGATAGTGATTTATGGGGTAAACTCTCAGCTAAAGCTCAGCACATACTTAAAAATGCTGGGTATAGGGCGGCTATTATCATAGCGACAGATTATAGTGCAGAGAATAAAGAACTCCCAACTGAAGCTATACAATTATTACGGGAAAACGGCATAGAAGTGAACTAATGTGACGTTTTATCACCATATTTCCTAATATCTACTTTACAGTAATCTAATGAAGACGTAACTTATAGTTGAAATGTATGGGATTATTATCTGATTTTTTCTCGTTTTTGACTGACTTACCTGACGATAGTTATATCGCAGATAGTGAACGATGGTTTGATAATGTGTATAAAAAATTCAAACGGTTAAGATTCGCTGAGGGTCGTTTGGAGATTAGAGATGGAAAACTTTATAGAAAATTTAGTGTGTTATTTTACGATGGAACATCTCTTATCATTACCGATGATAGAGATGAGGGAGGAGAACTTCGCTCTGCTTATTTAAATACAGATCAGAAGAAGCAATTGCTTCGTGATGGCTATATAACGATTAAGGAGTATGAACAATAATAAAGTGTATCGCAAAAAATCCGACTATATACCGATTGGTATTTGGGGAAATCGCACTCTATTAAAACATAGGAAACAAAATTAAGATATGATGGATTTCATGGATACGTTTGATTTAATTTCTACCCATCTGTCAGATAGTTGGCTCGATAATTTCCATCAGGCATGGGGTGATTCTCTCTCTGATGAAGTGGTTATCCAGTCTGTACAGGAGGCGAGTGATTTCTTTAACATGAACGCTCCGATGAGCGTGCATGAGGATTGGACTACTGGCGTAATGACAGGACTGTCCTTTACAGAGAATGATGATATACTCGTCTTTAACCGTGAACAGATGCACAGTATGGGTATTACGGACAAAGAGGGTTTTGATTTGGTAATGACTCACGAGGGAGCACACCGGGCATTACAAGGCTTGAACACAGGATTTGACTCCCATCAGGAAGAACTCTGCTGCGATTATATGGCTGGTGTCCGTGCTGGACTTAATGGTATGGACGAAGGTAAAATGACTGCATCTTTAGTAGGAACCGTGGAGTGTGAAACTCACCCTGATGGTATGGCACGTGTCAAGGCAATAGAGGATGGAGTTTCTTTTGCCCATGACTATATGGAGAAACATAACGGAGTACCTCCATCATTTAGTGACTGTTTGGAACACTTTGAGCAGCAATACGTAGAGACACATGACGCCACCGATAATATAAATCTTCGTCCTGAGAATGACATGCTACATGCATACTCTCAAAGTGAAATAAATTCTCGCATCAGCAAAGCGGAAGCGGACATGAGGCACGCAGAGTCAAACATGCGACATAACGAGGCTATCATCAAGAGTAAATCCAGAATGGGAGAACCACACAGCTTCGAGGACAGCCAATTTAATAATGCAAGAAGTGCATACGAAAAGGCCAGAAGCGAATATAACAAATGGAAGAGCACTAAAGCAGACTAATAGCCCATGTTTGATCCTCAAAATTATTTTCAATGATTTCTGCCCTATTTGAGCGAATTAATCTGTTGGTTTACAAATTAGGCGAAGTGACATTGGTAAGTGTCTGACATATTCTTATTCTTACGTATACAAACATATTCATGAAGGGTGATAGATTTTAATCAGATAACAATTCTTTATTATCAAGAGACAATGATAGGGAAATTCTCCATATGGAAGATTCGAAAGGAAACAGTTATGAACCGTTAGGTGATTCTTTTTATAAGAAAAGCCTGACAGAACTTTAATTTGAATTGTGACTATGAAACGTAAATTAAAAGTTACTATTTGGACGATTGTAGTTGTAGCTATAATCTCGGTATCTATTTTGGGTGGGGGGATTCTGAAAGGCATTTTATATGACTTGTTCAATCCACCTTTTGAAGAGACCGTGATTTTTCCAGATGACAGCAGAAGAAATCCTGCAGATACCACATTTACCGTGAATGGTGTTGAGATAAAGATGATTGGTATTAAGGGCGGCAAAATTAACTGTAAGAGGCTAAGGAAAACCATTGAGTTAAATGACTTCTATATTGGCGAGACTGAGGTTACTCAAGAACTGTGGATGGCGGTAATGGGTGAGAATCCATCTGTCCACACTGACACCTTACTTTGTCCTGTAGAAAATGTAAATCTATTAGAATGTCTTGACTTCGTCTACAGACTTGATTCCATCTCGGGAGTTGATTTCTATATCCAGACATATCCGCAGTGGCTGTATGCTGCATACATGGGCAACAGAAATGCAGGGAAACCTTATAATGGCGGTGAAACATTGGATAGTGTATGTTGGTATAAAGCAAACTCTGATAACGCCACCCATCCTGTCAAACAGAAAAAGCCAAACTTGTGTGGAATATACGATATGACTGGCAATGTATCTGAATGGACAACGAGTGGTTCTGATCCTTTGTTCATAGCAGCTGGAGGAAGTTATGACAGTGACGATGAAAACTGTAGATTAGATTACCATGAGTACAATCACGCAGAAATCAAAACGGGAGGACTCGGACTTAGAATAGTGTATCTCCCAAAGGATAAAAATTCAACATTTGAAAAATAGGACGACAAGTGTTTGAACCTTGCTGCTGATATAAATCCCGGTTTCTTCCCCTCTATACTTATAGAAACCAAAAGATTTTATGATTATGACGACGATTATTTGTATCACTATTCTTGCCTATTGCATTCTGGGAAAGGACATCAAGGCTCTGATGGAGAAGATTGGAGATGTGGACTGGAAGCGTAAGGCTGACGAGGTTATGGAGTGGCTCAGACCGTATGCCACCAAGGTGGGGCGTGTGGCAGCCAAGCCGTTGTTACAGTTTTACTATGTGATGACTGACGAGAGGACTTCCACTCTCGACCGCATATTGGTCTATGCGGCTACACTCTACACGGTATCGCCAGTGAGCCTTGTCCCGAGTGCCGTATTCAAGGTGTTGGGCGTCCTTGACGAGGGAGCCGCCATGCTGTATGTCTATAAAAAGGTGAAGGAATGCATCACTCCCGATATTGACGACAAGGTGGAGCAGACTCTCAATGAGTGGTTCGGCAGCGAGTATGAACTCATTGAGGAGTAAGATGCTGACTGAAGCATGAAAGGTCAGTCGTTGGAGTAGTCAGCGAGGAGCTTGCGGTATACACTCAGGATTGTGCTCTTGCGTATGAAGCCGACGAAGACGTCGTCGGAATCGACTACGGGGAGGGTCCACGCCTTTGTCTTGTCGAAAGTTTTGACGATGCTGTCCATACTGTCGTCGACGTGGAGAATGGCTGCGGGTTGCGCCATGAGTTGATGCACACGGAATTGCAGGAAAAGCTCGGGTCTGAAGACTACGTGGCGTATGTCATCGAGGTATACGACGCCGATGAGCTGAAGCTGGCGGTTGACTACGGGGAAGACGTGGTTCTTGCTCGTAGCAACTTGATTGGCTACGTCTCCGAGGGTCATGTCGGCATAGAGATACTTGTCGTAATGCTGTATGACGGAGTCCATGCTCATGAGAGTGAGTATGGAGCGGTCAGTATGGTGGGTCAGGAGCTCGCCACGCTGTGCTAAGCGCATAGCATAGATGCTGTGGGGCTCGAAGAGCTTGATGGTGAGATATGCACAGACGGAAACCATCATCAGAGCCAAGAAATGATTGTATCCGCTGGTCAACTCTGCGATGAGGAAGATGCCCGTAAGCGGGGCGTGCATCACTCCGCTCATGAGTCCGCACATGCCGAGGAGGGCAAAGACGTTCTCGGGAAGATACAGGTCAATGGGCAGATAGGTGTTCCAGACTCGTGCGAAGACGAAGCCTGCGATACAGCCGAGGAAGAGCGAGGGAGCGAAGATACCGCCACAGCCGCCGCCGCCGTTGGTCGCAGTCGATGCAAAAACTTTTGCCAGTATGACCATGATGAGATATACGAGCAGGAGACTGCTTTGCCCGGCAAAGAGAGAGCCGTTCATGGCTGAATCCCAATCTGCGGCAGAACGTCCGTTGAGCAACAGTTCTATCAGGTCGTAGCCCTCGCCGTAGAGCGAAGGGAAGAGGAAAATAGTCACAGCGAGTATTGAGGAGCCGAGAAGATATTTCTGTATCTGTCCGCTGATACCCATGCGGCTCTTTCCACCGAGGGTACGGAATTTCCTTTCGAGCCAATTCATCGTACGTGTGAAGTACAAGGCTACAAGTCCGCATACTATGCCCAACAGGAGACAGGCTGGGGTACGGCTCACAGAGAGCACCTCAGTCTGGCTGAACTGGAAGGTGGAGCCTGTGCCCGAGACGGCGAAGGTCACGGCGGCAGCGGTAACGCAGCTGATTAGCAATGGGAGGAGGGAGGACATGGTGAGGTCTATCATCAGCACTTCGAGGACGAAGACGAGACCTGCTATGGGGGCTTTGAATATGCCAGACACAGCACCTGCGGCACCGCAGCCTACGAGCAGCATCATCTGCTTGTCAGTAAGGCGAAACATACGGCCGAGATTACTTCCGATGGCACTGCCTGTCAACACGATGGGGGCCTCGGCTCCGACACTACCGCCAAAGCCGATGGTGATGGCCGAAGCTACTACGCTCGTCCACGTGTTGTGAAGCTTAATCTTGCTCTGTTTGCGAGCGATGGCAAACAGAATCTTTGTCACGCCATGGCCGATGTCGTCCTTGACAACATATTTGATGAAGAGAAGCGTCAGCAGGATTCCGACAGCAGGAAATACGAGGTACAGCCAGTTTGCGCCCACATCGCTGAAATTGTATGTGAGCAGGAATTGTATCTCGTGGATTATCCACTTCAAGACAATACCTGCAGCGGCTGCGCCGAGACCTACCACAAATGCGATGACCAGCAGAAACCTATCGTCTGCCAAACGATCCAAATGTCTGTGTCGCCACCACAGCATGGCGGCTATGATATCACGCCCTTTCATCTCTCTCGTTTTGGATATGTTAGACCCGCCGTGTCTTATCTCAACACTTTCACTTGACAGTCGAGGCCGAGCCTAACGATACGGCTCGGTTGCCGTGCCACGTTGTCGCCCCGTCTGAACGAACATACATAGTCCACCGCGTCGATAATCTCCTGCGGTATCTCCTTGAATGTCCTCGCTGCGGGCATTCCGCTGATATTGGCACTCGTGCTCACCAACGGTTTCTGAAGGCGATAGCAGATGTCGTGTGAGAACTGGTCGCGTGTCACTCTGACGCCCAGGCTGCCGTCGTCAGCTATTAGGTTTGGTGCTACGCCCTCGGCACCATCGAGTATGAGCGTCAGGGGTGAAGTGGCCGTGTCGAGCAAATCCCACGCCACATCGGGCACACTTCGGAAATACCTCTGTATGCGGTCAGGCTTGTCAACCAGACATATCATAGCCTTAGACTCGCTGCGTCGCTTAATTTCGTAGATACGGCGCACAGCCTCTTCGCATGTAGCATCACAGCCTATACCCCACACCGTATCCGTAGGGTAAAGTATCACTCCGCCGCGTCTCAAGGTCTCGACGGCATTCTTGATGTCAATCTCGCAGTTCATATTCAAAATTCGCTTGTAAAGTGGAACTTAAGATGTTCGAAATCCTGCTGCGCCATACTCAGCACATAGCCGCTGTCTGCGAGAAACACATCGCGCCCTTCACGATCCTTTGCCATATACTGATATTTGCGTTTCTTGAAATTCTCAAGTTCAGACTCGTAGCCAGGCTCGCAGCTCACCCAACAAGCCTTGTGGAGCGACACAGGTTCCCAACGGCACTTGGCGTTGTACTCGTTCTCTAAACGGTACTGAATCACTTCAAACTGCAGCTGACCCACGGTGCCGATAATTTTGCGTCCGTTGAACTGGTTTACGAAGAGTTGGGCTACACCCTCGTCCATCAGCTGAGAAATGCCCTTTTCGAGTTGCTTAGTCTTCATCGGGTCGGCGTTCTCGATATACTTAAACATCTCGGGCGAGAATGAAGGCAAGCCACGGAAATGCAGACATTCGCCCTCAGTCAGCGTATCGCCAATCTTGAACACCCCGTTGTCAGGCAGACCCACGATATCTCCAGGCCACGCCTCGTCGATCGTCTCCTTGCGCTGCGCCATAAACTGTGTGGGCGACGAGAAGCGCAGAGTCTTGCCGTTGCGCACATGCAGATAGGGAGCATTGCGCACGAACCTACCTGAGCATACCTTACAAAACGCGATACACGAGCGGTGGTTAGGGTCGATGTTGGCAGTAATTTTGAAAACGAAACCCGTAAACTTTGGCTCCTCAGGCTTCACCTCGCGCTCCTCAGCCATCACAGGGCGCGGACAAGGTGCTATCTTGACAAAGCAGTCAAGCAATTCCTGTACTCCGAAATTGTTGAGAGCCGAGCCAAAGAATACCGGCGCAGTATCGCCTCTCAGATACAGGCCGCCATCGCCTACGACCTCGTCAAGCGTAGGGTAAACGCCCTCTATCATCTCAAGGTCTTCACGCAGTTTGTCAGCGTCATGCTCACCGACTGCATCGTCGAGCTCGCTGCTGCTGATGTCGATACTGACCTTTTCAGTCACTTTCTGCTTGTCAGACTGAAACAGATTGAGATTCTGCTCGTAGATATTGTACACGCCCTTGAACCTCTGTCCCTGATTGATAGGCCACGACAAGGGGCGCACGTGAATCTGCAGCTCTTCCTCAAGCTCGTCGAGCAAGTCAAAGGGGTCACGCCCCTCGCGGTCCATCTTGTTGACAAAGATTATCACCGGAGTCTTGCGCATACGGCACACATTCATCAATTTGCGCGTCTGTGCCTCAACGCCCTTGGCACTATCCACCACGATGATAGCCGAGTCTACGGCAGTAAGCGTACGGAATGTGTCTTCAGCGAAGTCCTGGTGACCAGGAGTGTCGAGGATATTCACTTTATACCCTTCATAGTCAAACTCCATCACGGACGTAGTCACAGAGATACCACGCTGCTTCTCAATCTCCATCCAGTCACTCGTGGCCGTTTTCTTAATCTTATTGCTCTTCACAGCACCTGCCACCTGTATCTGACCGCCGAAGAGCAACAGCTTCTCGGTCAATGTGGTCTTACCAGCATCAGGGTGTGAAATAATGGCGAAGGTACGCCGTCTTGATATTTCTGGGGTCATTTTTTGTAAGGTTATAAGGTTTTGAGGTTATTTTTGAGGTTGTGAGGTTTTGAGGTTTTTTTGAGGTTTTGAGGTTATAAGGTTGTGAGGTTCTTGTTCTCTGCTCGACTCCGAGGTTAAAGGTATAAAACCTTATAACGTTTCCGATAAGCGAGAGCAGAGAAAGCTCGCTTGCTCTGCCGAGCGTAGAAAACGAAGGCGAAGCCAACCTTAAAACCTTACAAACGAAGCGACCTCAAAACCTACTCTCCGCAAGCATATTGAGGAAATTGCTGATTGCAGAGATTGCCGCTGCAGTCTCGGGATTGACAGGTTTTTCCTGCATCTTGAGCAAGGTGTAGCCATATAGCGCATCGAGGCAGACCTCAAGCTCAGACTTCATCTTGCCGTTGCCCCTTTGCCTCAGTTCTACGATGAAGGGCAGAGCCTTATAGTAAGCAGCACTGTAGAACGGCATCTTTTCGTCTGCGAGCAGCTCCCTATGGCGGTCAGCGAGCAGGAAAATCGTATTCTTGACCACCTGAACGTGTCCGCGCTCCACGCAGCCCTCCTCCTTCATCATTCTGACGAGACCATCATACCAGTCCAGAGCCTGCTCCAGCTCCTCGTCATCGTAGTCGAAGCGGGGCAAGTATGACTCAGCCAAGGTCTCGATATCAAAGTCATACGACCTGATAACGTCCTCCACCTGGTACATATACATCACGTATGCCACCAGATTCTGTTTTCTCAATTTCTTAGCAACAAACATAACTTACATCTAAAAATCAAAGCATTCACCACTCAACGCCATGTAGCACGTCACCCCCAGTCCCAAAAGCGAAGCCACTATGACCACCAGCCCGATTACCCGATTAATGGTACGAATGGTACTGATACGGAATCGCCCCCTCACCTTGTCAATCACCAACGTCAGACCGAACCACCACAACAGAGCCCCAGCAAAGATAGCGATATACCCGAGCCCCTGCTCCCAGTAATGGTCAGGCGCGACAAAGTTGAACCTCGTCATGAGAGCCATGAAGAGCAACACAATCAGCGGGTTGGAAAACGTCACGAGAAATCCCGTCACCGCATTGTGCATCAGCGTGCCACGATTCGTACCGCTCACATGCATGTTTTTGGTAGGGTCAGTCATATACGTATAAACCCCGAAAGAAAGCAAGAGCAGACTGCCAAAGAGTCTCAGCCAAAGCATATTGCCAGGCCTTTCGATAAACTCCATGACGAAACTGATGCCGATGAGCGAGACCGCAGCATAAATCAGATCCGATACCGCAGCCCCCACCCCCGTCACCATACCGAACCAACGCCCCTTGTTGAGAGTGCGCTGCACCGTCAGAATACCCACGGGTCCCATCGGAGCACTTGCTATCAGGCCTACCAAAAGCCCCTTGATGACAAGCTCTATAGTATCAACAGGTTGAATCCACATAATTTTATGTCCGCAAAGTTAGCGAAAAAACATCATTTTTCAACAAAAAAAACGCAAAATACGCCTAAAAGCATTGAATATTGCAGATAAAAATGTTAACTTTGCCCAAAGCGAAGACGAAAAAACGATATAAAACCTAAAACAAACACAGATATGAAAGACAAGCCCTATGTAATTGGCCTCGACCTCGGAGGCACCAACTCAGTATTTGGCATCGTAGACAAAGACGCCAAAATCGTCAGCACAGTATCAGTCCCCACCGCAGGTCACGGCACCGCCGACGCCTATGTCAAGAACTGCACCGCAGCCATCATGCCCCTCATCGAGGAAGTCGGCGGCATCACCAAAATAAAAGCTATGGGAATCGGAGCCCCCAACGCCAACTATTACAGCGGCTGTATCGAAGACGCCCCAAACCTTGAGTGGCGCGGCAACATACCCTTAGTCAAGATGTTTCAAGAGAGCCTCGGCATACCCGTTGTCATGACCAACGATGCCAACGCAGCCGCCATAGGCGAGATGACCTACGGAGCCGCACGAGGCATGAAGAACTTCATCGAAATCACCCTCGGCACAGGCGTAGGTTCAGGCATCGTAGTCAACGGCCAGCTCATCTACGGCAGCGACGGCTTTGCTGGCGAGCTGGGTCACGTCATCGTAGAGAAAAACGGACGCGACTGCGGCTGTGGTCGCAAAGGCTGCCTGGAGTGTTACTGCTCAGGCACAGGCATAGCACGCAGCGCACTCGAAAAGCTCGCCAACTCACGCAAGCCCAGTGTGCTCCGCGAGAAGCTCAGTTCAAAGCTCGAAGCCAAAGACGTACACCTCTCAGCGCAAGACGGCGATGAGCTCGCCCTCGAAATCCTTGCCGATACAGGACGCCGCCTCGGTGAAGCCTGCGCCAACTTCGCCACATTCTGCAGCCCCGAAGCCTTCATCTTCTTTGGAGGTCCCACACGTGCAGGCGAGCTCCTCATGTCTCACATACGCAACGCCTACGACGAAAACGTGCTCTTCGTCTACAGAGGCAAAGCCAAGATACTACTCTCAGAACTCGACGGAGCTAGCGCAGCCGTGCTCGGAGCCAGCGCACTCGGATGGGAGGCGTGATTTTTGAGGTTATAAGGTTTTGAGGTTTTGAGGTTATAAGGTTGTTTTCGTTAGGATTCAACCAAGCAACCATAAAACCAAGCAACTAAACAACTAAATAACCAAATAACACATTAGAGACTACAAAGTCTTTTTGCCTTAGTTTCGGAGGCAGGAAAGGCTTTGTAGTTTTTTTTGTTGTTTAGTCTTTTTGTTGTTTGGTCGTTTGGTTGGGTCTAATGAGTATTTGGAAACGACGAACGAGCGAACGGAGAGCCAAGCTTGCCCGGACTTTCCTGAGCGAAGAGGAGGAAGACGAAGTCAAACGAAGGCGAAGCCAGCCAGATGACAGTACAACCAACCAAACAACTAAATAACAAACCAACCCAACAACTAAACGACAAAAAATTTGCTTTTACCCTTGCTTATTTGTAACTTTGTACGCGAAAAACAAGATATATACGTATATATGGCAATTTCATTTTTCAAAACCGAGAACGGAAGCATCATCGCTACCGAGAGCAAACATTCGCTCAGTGACGAAGACACACAGAAACTCTGCTGGCTATACGGCCAGGCACAAAAGTTGGAAGGCGACACCCTCAAAGGCATATACGTAGGGCCACGTCGAGAGATGGTCACACCATGGAGCACAAATGCCGTCGAGATAACCCAGAACATGGCCATCGACGGCATTACACGTATCGAAGAGTACTACCCCGTAGAAAGCCCCGACGCAGACTACGACCCCATGCTCCAGCGTATGTACAAAGACGGTCTCGACCAGACCATCTTCACTATCGACATCGAGCCCAAGCCCATACTACAGATTACAGACCTCGAAGCCTACAACGAGCAAGAAGGACTCGCCCTCAGCACCGAAGAGATAGCATACCTACACAAAGTAGAGAGCCAGCTCGGCCGTCCACTCACAGACTCCGAAGTATTCGGTTTTGCACAAATCAACTCAGAACACTGCCGCCACAAGATATTCGGAGGCACTTTCATCATCGACGGCGAAGAGAAAGAGTCAAGCCTCTTCCAAATGATCAAGAAGACCACCCAAGAGAACCCCAACAACATCATCTCAGCTTACAAAGACAACGTAGCCTTCAGCCGCGGTCCCCTCGTAGAGCTCTTCACCCCTGGCGACCACTCCAAGCCAGACTATTTCCGCACCAAGGAAGTAGAAAGCGTCATCTCGCTCAAAGCCGAGACACACAACTTCCCCACCACCGTCGAGCCCTTCAACGGAGCCAGCACCGGTACCGGCGGCGAGATACGCGACCGTATGGGCGGAGGCGTAGGCTCGATGCCCATAGCAGGCACCGCCGTCTACATGACCTCATACCCCCAGGAGCACTACCTCCCAGCCCGTCCCTGGCTCTACCAGACCCCCGAACAGATCCTGACCAAAGCCTCCAACGGCGCCAGCGATTTCGGCAACAAGTTTGGCCAGCCCCTCATCGCAGGCTCAGTACTCACCTTCGAACACAAAGAAAGCGACACCGACGCCACCTACGCCTACGACAAAGTCATCATGCTCGCAGGCGGAGTAGGCTACGGCACACGCCGCGACTGTCTCAAAGGGCAACCCCAGCCCGGCAACAAAGTCGTAGTCATGGGCGGCGACAACTACCGCATAGGCCTCGGCGGCGGCTCAGTATCATCAGTCGAGACTGGCCGCTACAGCAGCGGCATCGAGCTCAACGCCGTGCAGCGAGCCAACCCCGAGATGCAGAAACGCGCCTACAACGTAGTCCGCGCCCTCTGCGAGGAAGACACCAACCCCATCGTCTCCATCCACGACCACGGCTCAGCTGGCCACGTCAACTGTCTCAGCGAGCTCGTCGAGGAGTGTGGCGGCATTATCCACATGGACAAGCTCCCCATAGGCGACAAGACACTCTCGGCCAAAGAAATCATAGCCAATGAATCGCAAGAACGCATGGGACTGCTCATCGACGAGAAAGCCATCGAACACGTACAAAAGATAGCAGACCGCGAGCGAGCCCCCATGTACACCGTAGGCGAGACCACAGGTCAAGGCCGCTTCACCTTCGAGCAAGCCGACGGCATCCGTCCCTTTGACCTCGCCGTAGAGCAAATGTTCGGCTCATCGCCCAAGACCATCATGGTCGACAAGACCGTAGAGCGCAAATACAGCGTTGCCACCTATCCCGAATACGTCGACCAGCAATGGCTCGACGAAACCCTCTCACGCGTGCTGCGACTCGAAGCCGTAGCCTGCAAAGACTGGCTCACCAACAAAGTAGACCGCTGCGTCAGCGGCCGTGTAGCACGCCAGCAATGCCAAGGCCAGCTCCAGCTCCCCCTGAGCGACTGCGGAGCCGTAAGCCTCGACTACCGAGGCGAAAAAGGCATAGTCACAGCCCTGGGCCACGCCCCACAAGCAGCCCTCGCTGATCCCGCCGCAGGCAGCGTACTCTCCGTAGCAGAGTCGCTCACCAACCTCGTCTGGGCACCCCTCGTCGTAGGCGAAGACCGCGGAGCCAGCGCCCTCGACAGCGTCAGCCTCTCAGCAAACTGGATGTGGCCCTGCCGCTCGCAAGAAGGCGAAGACGCACGCCTCTACACCGCAGTAAAAGCCCTCAGCGACTTCTGCTGCTCACTCCACATCAACGTCCCCACGGGCAAGGACTCACTCTCCATGACACAGAAATACCCCGACGGACAGAAAGTAATCTCGCCTGGAACCGTTATCGTCAGCGCAGGCGGAGAAGTCAGCGACATCAAGAAGATCGTATCCCCCGTCATACAAACTGGCAAGGCCAGCCGCCTCTACCACATCGACCTCTCATTCGACCAGCTCCAGCTCGGAGGCTCAGCCTTCGCCCAGAGCCAAGGCAAAGTAGGCAGCGACGTCCCCACAGTCCGCGACCCCGAATACTTCCGCGACGCCTTCCTCGCCCTGCAGCAGCTCGTCAGCCAAGGCCTCATACTCGCAGGCCACGACATCAGCGCAGGCGGTCTCATCACCACGCTCCTTGAGATGACTTTCGCCAACACAAGCGGCGGTCTCGACATAGACCTCAGCAAGCTGAGCAACACACACCTCGTCAATGCCCTCTTTGCCGAGAACCCCGGAGTCGTCATCCAAGTAGCCGACGACAAAGCCTCACAAGTCCGGAAGATACTCGAAGACGCCGGAGTAGGCTACCTCAAGATAGGCCAGCCCACGACAGGGCGCAGCCTCCACATCAAGAAAGACACACAAGAGTTCGCCCTCGACATCGACCGTATGCGCGACATCTGGTACGAAGCATCATACCGCATGGACACCAAGCAAAGTTTCCACGGCAAAGCCAAGGAGCGCTACGACAACTACGCCCACATCCCCGTCGAGCCCACCTTCGGCACCTTCACAGGCAAGCTCAGCACCTACGGCGTCAGCCACGAGCACAGCGCAGAAGTCCGCCGCCCGCGCGCAGCCGTCATACGCGAGAAAGGCACCAACTCAGAGCGAGAGATGGCCTACGCCTTCTACCTTGCAGGCTTCGACGTCAGGGACGTCACCATGACCGACCTCATCACAGGCCGCGAGACGCTCGACGACGTCAACCTCATCGCCTTCTGCGGAGGCTTCTCCAACTCAGACGTCCTCGGCAGCGCCAAAGGCTGGGCAGGAGCCTTCCTCTACAACCCCAAGGCAAAGGAAGCCCTCGACCGCTTCTATGCACGCAAAGACACCCTCTCGTTTGGCGTCTGCAACGGCTGCCAGCTCATGATAGAGCTCGGTCTCATCAACAACGACCACGCCGTCAGCGACGCCCGCTCATACGCCCGAATGCTGCACAACGACTCCCACAAGTTCGAAAGCGCCTTCGTAGGGCTTGAGATACCGCAAAACAACAGCGTCATGTTTGGCAGCCTCTCAGGTCTCACCATCGGCACATGGGTAGCCCACGGCGAAGGCAAGTTCCACCTGCCACTCGACGAGAGCCAGTACAACATCTGCGCCAAGTTTGCCCACAGCTCCTACCCCGGCAACCCCAACGGCTCAGACTACGACGTCGCCGCCATCTGCTCAGCCGACGGACGCCACCTCGCCATAATGCCACACCCCGAGCGCACCATCTTCCCCTGGCAATGCGGCTACTACCCCGAGGAGCGACGCCACGCAGACCAGGTCACCCCATGGTTTGAAGCCTTTGTCAACGCACGCCGTTGGGTAGAAGAAAGGATGTAATCCCCCCCCCTTTAGCGATGCTAAAATACTTTCTGACATTCTCAAGAATCGGACTCTTCACCATAGGCGGCGGATACGCAATGATACCGCTTATCCGCCGCACCGTGGTAGAAGACAACCGATGGATAGACGACGACGAACTCATGGACCTTATCGCCGTAGCCCAATCTTGCCCCGGAGTCTTTGCCATAAACATCAGCATCTTCATCGGCTACAAGCTGCGCGGCATCACAGGAGCCCTGGCCTGCGCCATAGGCACCGCCCTACCCTCGTTTGTCATCATACTCGGCATAGCCATCTTCTTCCAGCGATTCAAGGAAAATCCCTACGTCGAAAAAGCCTTCTGGGGCATACGTCCCGCAGTCGTAGCCCTCATCGCAGCCCCAGTCTTCAAGATGGCACAGACCGCCCGCATCACACGCTACAACATCTGGATCCCCATCGTCTCAGCCCTGCTCATCTGGCTCGCAGGCATCTCGCCAGTCTACATCATACTCGTAGCCGGCATCGGAGGCTACACCTACGGGCAGTTAATAAAATAGACCCCCATGATCATCTTCCTCCAACTCTTTCTCACCTTCTTCCAGATAGGCCTCCTCGGCTTCGGAGGCGGCTACGCCATGCTCTCGATGATACAAGGCGAAGTCGTCACCAAATACCAGTGGCTCACCACAGGCGAATTTACCGACATCGTCGCCATCTCACAGATGACCCCCGGACCCATCGGCATCAACTCCGCCACCTACGTAGGCTACACCGCCATCGTCAACGCCGGCTACCCCCAATGGGCAGGCATCATAGGCTCAGCCCTCGCCACCTTTGCCGTCATACTCCCCAGCTTCGTACTGATGATAATCATCAGCGCCTTTCTCATGCGCTACAAGACCCACCCCATCGTCGAGAACGTTTTCCAAGGACTGCGCCCCGCAGTCGTAGGACTGCTCGTCGCCGCCGCCCTCGTGCTCTGCAGCGCCGAGAACTTCAGCACCCCCGACACCCCCTGGCGTTTCTGGATAAGCATAGGGCTCTTTGCCTTCGCCTTCGTAGGCCAGCAAGTCTACAAGCTCAACCCCATACTCATCATCTGCCTCTGTGCGGCAGCAGGGCTCATGGTATATTGATCACCACAGCGACACAAATCACCACGACCTCACCGCCTCCTCTAATTGCAGCAAAGCCTGCCTAAAGTCCTTGATAATATCCTCCGTATCCTCCAGCCCCCACACTTACACGAATCGTCGTTGGCAACACGTCCATCGCAGCCCTCTCTTGCGCAGAGAAATTGCCAAAGATAGTAGAATAAGGATGAATAGCCAAAGTCTTGTTGTCAAAAAGATTAGTCGCACGTCTCACCAGTTTCAAAGCATCGATAAAGCGATAGCAAGCTTCACCTTCGTTTCCTACGCTCGGCAGAGCAAGCGAGCTTTCTCTGCTCTCGCTTATCGGAAACGTTGTTTTGTTGTTTGGGCTTTGCTGTTTGTCCTGTCACATGTTGATAGTCTTTAGAACCAACTAAACAACTAAACTACAAAATAACCAAACAGCAAATTAACAAAACACGAAGCGCGAATTAATTAAACAGGACCCGAGAAATGATAAAACTCGTTTTCGTGTTTTTACGATGCAAGGATACAGCATCGCAAAAGCCCATTTTGGGCTTGGGTTGGTTTCGTTGGGAGAAAGTGGTTTCGGAGGGTTTCGCGCGGCATTATATATTTATATATATGTATTATTTTTGCATGCAGAGTGAGAGAGAGGAAGTGACTTTCGTTTAATCGTTAATATGCAAAATTAACATAGTGCCTCCCGTGGAGTTATTTTGTTGTTTTGTTGTTTGGTTATTTAGTTGGATCTATTGGTGCTCAAAAACTGCCAACAATACAACCAACAAAACGACTAATTTACTCTTTTGTATACGCGCGAGAGAAGGGGGAGGGTGGCTTCGAATTTTGCATATTAACGATTAAACGAAAAACGTTTTGGACTTTAGGGTTATTAAACAACCAAACAACAAATTTCCACTCCATTTATTCGTTTTTTATATTTTATTTTTATAATTTTGCTGCGTTGTTTTTGAATATATAAAAATTTACGATATGAAGAAGTATAATTTTAATGCGGGTCCTTCTAAGTTGCCTGCTGAGGTGATGAAGGCGGTGAGTGAGGCTTGCGTGGAGTTTGAGGGTTGCGGTCTGTCGCTGATGGAGATGAGCCATCGCGCTAAGAATTTCCAGCCTGTGCTGGACGAGGCGGTGGCTCTGTTTAAGGAGTTGCTGGGCATTCCTGAGGGTTACAGCGTATTGTTCCTGGGGGGCGGCGCAAGCCTTGAGTTTTGCATGATTCCTTACAACTTCCTTGAGCGTAAGGCTGCGTATATCAACACGGGTGTGTGGGCCAAGAAGGCTATGGCTGAGGCTAAGCTGTTTGGCGAGTGTGTGGAGGTGGCTTGCAGCAGCGACAAGAATTATACGTATATCCCGAAGGGGTTCTCTATACCTGAGGATGCTGACTATTTCCATATCACGACGAACAATACTATCTATGGTACTGAGATTCGTAAGGATTTTGACAGCCCTATTCCGCTGATTGCGGATATGTCGTCGGATATTTTCTCTCGCCCTGTGGACGTGAGCAAGTATACGATGATTTATGGTGGTGCGCAGAAGAATTTGTCTATGGCTGGCGTGACGTTTGTGGTGGTCAAGGACGAGGCTTTGGGCAAGGTGTCGCGACAGATTCCTACGATGTTGGACTATCGTACGCATATCAAGGGTGGGTCGATGTTTAATACTCCGCCTACGGTGCCTATCTACTGTGCGTTGCAGACGCTGAGGTGGATCAAGAGGAATGGTGGCGTGGCTGAGATGGAGCGTCGTGCCATTGAGAAGTCTGATGCGCTGTATGCTGAGATTGACCGCAACAAGTTGTTCCGCGCTACGGTGTCTGACGCTGAGGATCGCAGCCGCATGAATGTGTGCTGGGTGATGGCTGAGGGCTATGAGGAGCTGGAGGCTGAGTTCCTGGCTTTTGCTACGGAGCGTGGTATGGTGGGCATCAAGGGTCACCGTAGTGTGGGTGGCTTCCGTGCAAGTCTGTACAATGCTGTGGATATGGAGGATGTGAATGCGCTGATTGCTACAATGAGGGAGTTTGAAATGAGGTTTTAAGGTCGCTTCGCTGGTAAGGTTTTTAGTGAGGTTATAAGGTCGCTTCGCTGGTAAGGTTTTAAGGTTTTAAGGTTTTAAACCTTTGAACTTAGAACCGAACAGAAAGGCCAAACCTTTGACTTCACAAAATAAACTCAAACCCTTATAAAATAACCTCAAAACCTTATAACCTTATAACCTAAAAAATAACCTTATAACCTTAAAAAAAATGAAACTACTTATAGCTACTGAAAAGCCGTTTAGCAAGGTTGCTGTGGACGGTATTAAGTGTGTCGCTGACGAGGCTGGATATGAGCTGGCTTTGCTTGAGAAATATACGGAGAAGGGACAGCTGTTGGAGGCTGTGGCTGATGCTGATGCTTTGATCATTCGCTCGGACAAGGTGGACGCTGAGGTGGTGGCTGCGGCTAAGCGTCTGAAGATTGTGGTGCGCGCTGGTGCGGGGTTTGATAATCTCGACTTGGAGGCGTGTACGAAAGCTGGTGTGTGTGCGATGAACACTCCGGGGCAGAATGCTAATTCGGTGGCTGAACTGGTGTTTGGCTTGCTGGTGATGGCGGTGCGCAATTTCTACAATGGGACTTCGGGGACGGAGCTGAAGGGTAAGAAGTTGGGTATTTTGGCTTTTGGCAATGTGGGGCGTAATGTGGCTCGTATTGCTGCTGGCTTTGGTATGGAGGTGATGGCTTATGATGCTTTCTGCCCGGCTGAGGCGATTGAGGCTGCTGGGGTGAGGGCTGCGAAGTGTCAGGAGGAGCTGTTTGAGCTGTGTGACGTGGTGAGCTTGCATATCCCGGCTACGGCGGAGACGAGGGGGAGTATCAATGCTGAGCTGGTGGGCAAGATGAAGAAGGGGGGCATCTTGGTGAATACTGCCCGTAAGGAGGTGGTGGACGAGGAGAGCCTTCTGTCGCTGATGGAGGTGCGTGAGGACATTAAGTATGTGACGGATATCAAGCCTGACTTGGACGGGGAGTTTGCGTCGAAGTGTGCGGGGAGGTATTTTGCTACGCCTAAGAAGATGGGGGCGCAGACGGCTGAGGCTAATGTGAATGCCGGTATTGCTGCGGCGCGACAGATCGTGGCTTTCTTGCGCGATGGGGTGACGAGGTTTAAGCTTAATTGATTTTCTGTTTGTTCTTTAACTGATTGGTCTATGGCACGTATCAAACCTTTTAGGGGCTTGCGCCCTCCTAAGCATCTGGTGGAGATGGTCGAGTGTCGTCCGTATGATGTGCTTGACAGTGAGGAGGCTCGGGCGGAGGCTGCTGGCAATGCTATGAGTCTGTATCATATCATCAAGCCTGAGATTAATTTCGAGCCGGGCACGAGTGAGTATGACGAGAGGGTCTATGCTGAGGCTCGGAGGCAGTTTGACTTGTTTCAGAGTGAAGGCTGGCTGAGGGAGGACGAGAAGGAGATGTATTATATCTATGCGCAGACGTCGTGCCTGCCTGCTAATGGGGGGCGCGAGGTGACTCAGTATGGGTTGGTGGTGTGTGCGCATCAGGATGATTATCGTTCGGGGGTCATCAAGAGGCACGAGCTGACGCGTAGCGATAAGGAGGAGGACCGCATGAGGCATGTGCGTGTGAACAGTGCTAATGTGGAGCCTGTGTTTTTTGCTTTTCCTGACAATGTGAGGCTTGATGGGATTATTCGCAGGTATGCTGCTTTGGCGCCTGAGTATGATTTCGTGGCTCCTGTGGACGGGTTCAGGCACAGGTTGTGGTGTGTGGCGGACGATGATGATATTCGTGCCATAACGGAGGAGTTTGATGCGATGCCTGCGTTGTATATCGCTGACGGGCATCATCGTAGTGCTGCTGCGGCGTTGGTGGGGGCTGAGAGGGCTGCGGCGAATCCTAATCATAGGGGGGACGAGGAGTATAACTTCTTTATGGCGGTGTGTTTCCAGCAGAGCCAGCTGACGGTGCTTGACTATAATAGGGTGCTGAGGGATCTGAATAGGTTGTCGTCGGAGGAGTTCCTGGAGAGGCTGAGGGTGAATTTCGAGGTGGTGGAGCGTGGGAGCGAGGTGTATCGCCCGGGGGTGGCGCATGAGTTTTCGCTTTATCTCGATGGGCTGTGGTACAGCTTGATGGCGCGACGTGGGACGTATGATGATTCGGATCCTGTGGGGGTGCTTGATGTGGATATCTCGTCGAGGCTGATCTTGCAGGATATCTTGGAGTTGGGGGATTTGCGCAGGTCGAATCGTATTGACTTCGTGGGGGGACTGCGTGGCTTGGAGGAACTGAAGCGTAGGGTGGACAGTGGGGAGATGCGTGCGGCGTTGGCTTTGTATCCTGTGTCGATGAGGCAGATTATGGATATTGCTGATGCTGGCAGGATTATGCCTCCGAAGGCTACGTGGTTTGAGCCTAAGTTGCGTAGTGGTCTGGTGATTCATAAGTTTTGAGTGGTGGTCTGATGATTCAGGAATTTTTCAATATTGATCCGTCGAGGTTTTCTCCAAGGGCTTTGGACGCTTTTGCCAAGGTCTTGGGGCAGGCGCAGGAGAGGCGTTTCCGCTTTGTGACGCCGGAGTTGCTTTTGCTTGAGATTTGCAAGCAGCCGGAGTTTGTCAAGTATGTCAATCGCTATAACAGGCGTGCGATTATGATGGCTCCTGAGGTGCTGGCGCATAATCTGGTGCAGGAGCGTGTGTCGCCATATGAGGAGTTTCGTCTGGAGCTTTCGCCTGAGATGCGTAGGGTGTGCGATGTGCTTGGGGCTTTGAAGCTGGAGCGTATCGCCCCGCCTGATATCATCGCTTTGTTTATGGAGCTCGACGATGTGGGGGTTCATGGCTTTGTGGCGAAGTATTTGGGTGGGGACGCTGAGGCTGTGGTGGAGCGTCTGAGGGAGTGCTATGACGGGGAGTCGGAGCGTGAGGGGGTGCATGTGCCGCGTATCTTTGCTACGGCTATCATGGGGGGGAAGCCGCTTGGGGGGCAGGGGGCTGACTTGCTGGGGAGGCTGCTTAAGGATTCGGGCTTGATGAATGTGCTTCCTGGTATGGAGGCTTTGCAGGGCAAGGGTATCGAGGTCAGGGTGGCTGGGGGCTTGCCTGTGGGGGCTGAGGAGGGAGGGTCGTCTGTGGGGGGTGAGGAGGAGGAGGCTGAGCGTGAACCGTGGGAGGAGTATGTGTCGGATCTTACGGCTCGCTATGCCGGTTGTGGGGATTTGGTGGGGCGTGACGGGGAATTGTTGCGTACGGTGCGTTGCCTGTGTCGCAGGGACAGGCATCACGTGATTTTTGTGGGCGAGGCTGGTGTGGGTAAGTCGGCTATGGTGCGTGGGCTGGTGAGGCTTATCGGGGATCATGGCAGGGTGCCGCGTACGTTGTGGGACTATAGGGTTTATGAGGTGGATATGGGGGCGATGTTGGCTGGCTCGAGCTTTCATGGGGAGTTTGAGAGGCGTATGAAGTCGGTGCTCGACGGGGCTGCGGCGCGGGGGCGTTGTATTCTTTATTTTGATGATTTCCAGAATGTCATGGTGTCTAATGGTGGGGGTATGGCTGGCATGACGGCTGCGGATTTGATTAAGCCTTATCTGGAGGGTAATGATCTTCGTATTTTGGGTTGTACGACGTATCGTGAGTGGAATAAGTTTGTGGTGCCTAACAAGGCGATTGTGAGCCGCATCGAGAAGGTTGATGTCAAGGAGCCTTCTGTCGAGGAGACGATTAGTATCTTGTCGTCGGGGGTGTTGCGTGAGTATGAGGCGTTTCACGGGGTGAGGTTTACGCCTGAGGCTGTGAGGGTGGCTGTGGAGATGAGTGCGGCTCATATTCATGATCGTTTCTTGCCGGGCAAGGCTATTAGTATTCTTGATGAGGCTGGGGTCTATAGGGGGGCTAATCTTTTGCTTAACAAGGCTGGCAAGCCTATGGGGGCTCGTTATCAACGGGTGGGTGAGGACGTGGTGCGCATCATCTTGAGTGATGTGTGTGGGATTGATGCTAAGGCGATTACTGGTGATGTGGCTCAGGGGCTGATGGATCTGGACGGGCGTATCAAGGCTGATATCTATGGTCAGAATGAGGCTGTGGAGTCGGTGGTGAGCTCGGTCATGATGTCTAAGGCGGGGCTGTCGGACCCTGAGAAGCCGATTGCGTCGTTGCTCTTTGTGGGGCCTACGGGTGTGGGCAAGACGGAGTTGTGTCGCACGCTGGCTCGGGAGATGGGTATGGAGCTGGTGCGTTTTGACATGAGTGAGTATACGGAGAAACATACGGTGTCTAAGATGATTGGCTCGCCTGCGGGGTATGTGGGCTTTGATGAGGGGGGATTGCTGACGGACGCTGTGAGGAGGAGCCCGAATTGTGTGCTTTTGCTCGATGAGATTGAGAAGGCGCATTCGGATATTTACAATATCTTGCTGCAGGTGATGGACTATGGGTGTCTGACGGATAATCGTGGCAATAAGGTGGATTTCCGTGGCGTTATCCTCATCATGACGAGCAATGCTGGGGCGCAGTTTGCTTCGCAGGCTTCGGTGGGCTTCGGTGGTGGAGTGAGCAGGGGTGAGGCTATGCATCACCAGCTCAAGAGGTTGTTTAAGCCAGAGTTCCTTAACCGCCTGACTGCGACGGTGGTGTTTAACGATATGGACAGGGAGATGGCCGGGCTGATTCTCGACAAGAAGTTGCGTCTACTTGGCGAGAGGTTGGCTAAGAAGGGGGTGAAGATGGTTGTGTGTCCTGAGGGGCGCGAGTATATGCTTTCGAGGGGCTTTAATCCTACGTATGGTGCTCGCGAGATGGACAGGGTGATTACGCGCGAGCTTACTCCGCTGCTGATGCGTGAGATTTTGTTCGGCTCTCTCAAGGGGGGCGGTAAGGTGGAGGTGGGGCTTAGCTCTGAGGGGTCGTTGTCACTACGCTGCGTCCGTTGACTATGAAATATGTGGCGACTCGCTCTGCGAGGCTCTGACGTATGGCGATGGTCATGGCGATGGTGCCGTCGTCGTTGTAGGTCTGGGCGAGTATGCGGGGTTGGAGCTCTTTGACCATGCGCATGACGAGGTTCATGTGGTTGTAGCTGAAATTTAGGCTGAGATGCTGCTCTACAAGTCGCTCTTTGCGTGTGGCTGCGGTGAGGGCTTCGAGGGCTGCGGTGCGGTATGCTACGATGAGACCGCTGGTGCCGAGCTTGACGCCGCCGAAGTAGCGTACGACGATGACGAGGGTGTCGCTGAGATTTTGCGAGATGATTTGCCCTAAGATGGGTTTGCCTGCGGTGCCGCTGGGCTCGCCGTTGTCGTTGCTGCGATATTCTGCTCCGTCGGGACCGAGTCGGTATGCCCAGCAGACGTGGCGTGCGTCGTAGTATTCTTTCTGGTATTGTGCGACTCTTTCTAAGGCTTCTTCGGCTGTCTGTATGGGTATGGCGAAAGCGAGGAACTTACTCCGTAGTTCGGAGTAGGTTCCTTCTGCTGTGTCTGCTATGGTGTAGTAACTGTCTGTCACAGGAGGGGGTTACTGGGCTGTCTCTGCTGCTGCCTGGGGCTGCTCAAAGTCGGTGATGCCGTTCTCTATGAGTATGTTGTACCACTGTATGAGCTTCTTCATGTCGTTGGGGTATACGCGCTCGCGGTCGTAGTTAGGCAGGGCGGTCTCCATGAAGGCTGAGAGTTCTTCGCGTGTTGCTTTCTTGGTGTCGAGGCTGACTTTCTGTCCGTTCTCGCGGTCGTAGATGGTCTTGAAGACTTGACGTAGGGGGACTTCCTCGGCGTCGGTATACATGGCGATGTCTGCCAATGAGATGACTTTGTCCGTTGCGAAGGCTGGCATACGCTTCTTTTGGGCATCGAGGGTCTCGACGATTAAACTGCGGCTGCCTCGTGAAATAAGGAGGTAAAGTCCGGGCTTCCCGGAAATTGCAAGTACTCGTTGTAACATTTTTTTTATAAGGTTATAAGGTTATTTTTTTGGTTATAAGGTTTTTAGGTCGCTTCGCTTGGGAGGTTTTGAGGTTATTTTTTAGTTTTTGAGTGTTTAAGGTTTTTACGTGGTTATAGGATTAAGTCTTTCTGTTCGGTTCTGAGGTCAAAGGTATAAAACCTTATAACCTTATAACCTTACAAGCGAAGCGACCTCATAACCTTATCAATAACCTCAAAGGTTATTGATGATTATATCCGGATTGGGGTATTCTTTCTGTCTTCGTATTCGGGCTTCTATCTGTTGGCGCGTGGCTCCGTCGCGGCGCATGGCTCGCTGTATGCGTGTCTCGATTGGGGCGTCTACTCTTATTACTTTGTCAACTATGCGGTCTAAACCGCTTTCTGCGAGCAGGGCGGTCTCTATGGCTACTATGGGGGCTTCCTGTCTGGCAGCCCAGCGTAGGAAGTCTTCTACGACTACGGGGTGTATGAGGGCGTTTACGCGTTGTGCGTTTTGCTCTGTCTCAAAGAGGAAGGCGGCGAGTCGGTCTTTGCGCAGACGGCCGTCGGCATCATAGATGTCTTTGCCACACAGGCTGATGAGCCCTTGTCGTATCTGTGGCGACTCTTCGTTGAGCCGCTTGGCTTCGGTGTCTGAGTCGTAGACTGGGATTGAGAGGAGCTCTGTCATCTGGTGTGCGATGTAGCTCTTGCCGCTCCCTATGCCTCCCGTGATTGCTATCTTGATCATTCGTCGTCTGATGTGTCGTTGTCGGTGGTCTCAAGTAGGTAGTCTACTTCGTGGGGTATGATGCGTACGTTGCTCACTCCCGGGGGAATGGACTTGAGGCGTAGCAGATACTTGCCGCGGTTGTTGCGGAGCAGTTCTTCGTAGGTCACGGCCAGGACGAAATTTGATGGCCTGACGAGGTCTGATACTGCTGAGCCTATACGATATGTGACGCTGACTTCGGCGGGGAATGTGCGCAATGTGACGCCTGCGGGGAAGTTGGTGCCTGTGACGGGGACGCGCACGGTGCGCTCGATGTAGTAGTCTACGTGGGCGGACATGCTTATGGTCGCGGGCTTGTACATGACGCCGGGTATGTGCATGAATCCTACTTTGATGTCGCTGCGGGTCTTGTCTATCTCTGTGAGGGTCACGGGCTTGATGTAGGCGTAGTTCATGGTGTCGCGCATGGCATCGGGGGCGTAGACCAATACGCTGTCGGGGGTGAAGCGTATGTATTGCAGATAGCATCGTGTGTCGGTGGTGATGCTGCCTGTAAATTTTACTGGCAACTTGCGTGCTATGCCGCGGTTGTAGTAGAATTCGAGGGTGTCGGGGCGTACTCGCTGTATGCGTGTGGTGGAGAGTAGCTGCTGCTGGAAACTGCGTTGTACTTCTTGTAGGGGGATATTGGCTCGGCCGCTGCCGTTGCCGTCATCGTAGAGTGAGAAGTCGAGCGTGATAGGCTTGGCATATCTGCTGGAATTGCGTAGGTAGTGAAAGAGGTTGGTGCCTCTGTCGCGTATGGTGAAGTGCATCTCGCTGGGCAGGGAGTCTGTGATTACGACTCCTCTGGGCACTCCTGTGAGTTCGAGGGGGACGACTATGTCGGTCTCGAAGGCGTCGTCGAGTTTCTGCAGGAGCCAAAATCCTCCACTCACCATTACGCATACTGCAAAGGTGATTATGTCCCGTCCTTTGTCGCGGAGCAGGCTCAGGAGGGCTACTCGTCGGTGGGCGGTTTTATTTCTGGTTGTCCTGCGCACTCTTGAATACGCTGTTGCGGTCTACTCTGATGGTTACTCCTTTTGAGACTTCGACTATGAGGATATTGTTGGTCTCGTCGATGCTTGTCACCTTGCCGTATATGCCGCCTGCGGTGATGATTTCTGTGCCGACGGTTATCTGGTTGCGGAAGTTTTGCAGTTCTTTCTGCTTCTTCTGCTGTGGACGTATCATGAATAACCACATGATGGCAAAAATTACTACCATCATGATGAGGAAACTGTAGTTGTTGGCGCCTGCGGCGGCTTGTAGCATTGTATTCATTTTTTTTGTTGTTTTGTTGTTTGGTTGGGTGTTTGTTGTTTGGTTGTTTGCTTTCTCCGTTTTGCCGCTTATTTATTATGGTTATTTGTGGACATTGTTTAGATATTTCAGCTCGTTGGACTTAGATCCAACCAAACAACTAAATAACCAAACAACTAAATAACCAGCTAACTAAACATCTCAACTCTTCACAAGCTTGCGCTCTGCTATGAGTGTCTTGGAGATGTTGTCGAGGGTGGCGTTGACGTACTTGCCTGAGTTGGGGGTGGAGTATGCCTTGGCTATGTCTATGTATTCGTTGATGGAAACTGCGGTGGGTATGGTGGGGAATGAGGTTATCTCGGCGAGTGCTACTTGCATTATCACGCGGTCCATCAGTGGGACGCGCTCTATATCCCAGTTGCGGGTGTTTTGTGCTATGAGGCTTTGATAATATTTGTCATTGCCCAGGGCTTGGGTGATGAGCTTTCTGGCAAACTCTACTTCTTCGTCTGAGTCGTATTCGGGGACGAGGGGCTGGTCGTCGCCGCTCTGCTCGCTGAAACGGTTGATGGTCTTGATAACGAACGAGTCGATGATGAAGCGGTCGTCGTTCCAATATAGGTTGAAGTCTTCGAGTATATCGTCGATGGCTTCGTTGTCGACGATGACGTTGCGGAAGATCTGTCGCCAGAGCTCGCGGTCTTCGTCGTATGTGTTTTTGCCGCTTGCCATGTAGTCTTTGAAGAAGTCGGTGTCCGTGATCTGGTTCAGCAGGGAACGTACAAATTCTTCTTCGTTGCTCCAATCTATTCGCTGGCTCTGGCGGTTGTGGGCGAGCTGACGGTTGCCCTCGAGCTGGAGCATGAAGCGGTTGTCTACAAATTTTCGACTCGGGGCGGCTTGTCCCAATCGCTGCGAACGTGCACTTTGGGCTTCGTATTGGCGTAGGGCCAGGCGTGAAATCTCGACCATGAGGAGCAATAGTGTGTTGTAGAGCTCGTAGGCTGCTCCCATGCTTTGCATGAGTTGGCTCTCTCCGTCTTTTACTTCGTGACTGCTTCCGTTGAGGTAGTGGGAGTAGACTATCTGTACGGTCTTGAGCCTTATGAGTTTTCTGTTTATCATACCTTTAATCAGGTTCTTTATTTCTTTATGGCTGTATTGTCTACAAAGTTACTGTTTTTATGTGTTACGGGGGGCGTGTGTGGCTGAAAAAGATGTTTTTTGGTGTGTTTGCTGCAAAAAAGTTTGTTTATGCTTGTGTTATTCACATTATTTTTCGTACCTTTGCACCCGCTTATTTGAAGCCTGTGTGATGGCAAAATTAGGCACTAACTTAATTTATAGTAACACAAACAAAATTTCTTTCTGTATGAAAAGTATTGATGTAAAGGGTACGGTGCGTACTGCTACTGGCAAGAAAGCCTCTCGTGAGATTCGTAAGACTGGTGCTATCCCATGCAACCTCTATGGTGAGGCTCGTGGCGAGAATGGCCTTCCTATGGCTCTGAGCTTCTCGGTTGAGGCCAGCGAGGTTCGCAACTTGGTTTATTCTCCTGACATCTATTCTGTCAATCTCAACATTGATGGCAAAGAGTGCAAGGCTATCATGAAGGAGCTGCAGTTCCATCCTGTCACAGATCAGTTGACTCACATCGATTTCTATGAGATTACTGAGACTAAGCCTATCGTCATGTCTGTGCCTATCAAGCTCAATGGTCTGGCTGAGGGTGTCAAGGCCGGTGGTAAGCTTGCTGCGAGCGTACGCAGCTTGAAGGTCAAGGCTGTATATACTGCTATTCCTGAGAAGCTTAACATTGATGTCACTAGTCTCGGTCTGGGTAAGACTATCAAGGTTGGTGAGCTTAGCTTCGAGGGTCTTGAGCTGGTTACAAGCCCAAGCGTTGTGGTATGTCAGGTCAAGATGACACGTAGCGCAATGAGTGCAGCTGCTGCTGCCAAGTCTGGCAAGTAGTCTTCATTCCTTGCGACAAGCACAAGACGAAGAGACAAGCGGACTGCTTGCGGACTTTCCGTATGCAGTCCGTTTTTATTTCTAATTCTCCCGATATGGGCATTCTTAATCTTTTTTCTCTTTTATTCGGTGGACGTGAGTCCTTGCATAAGGATATGGCTAAATTCTTGATTGTTGGGCTGGGCAATATTGGTGACGAATATGTGGGTACTCGACATAACATCGGTTTCCGTATTGTCAACGCGCTGTGTGATGCGCAGGGTGGTGTGTGGGCTGACCGACGTTATGGCTTCGTGTCTAAGGTCAGGGTGAAAAATGCTGAGCTTGTCTTGCTCAAGCCAAGTACGTTTATGAATCTTAGTGGCAATGCTGTACGGTATTGGATGAATGAGGAGAAGATTGGTCTCGACAATGTGCTTGTCGTCGTTGACGATTTGTCTCTGCCCGTGGGCACTATTCGTATGAAGCCCAGTGGTAGTGCTGCCGGACATAATGGTCTGAAGCATATCGCACAGATTTTGGGGACAGAGAAATATGCTCGGCTGAAGTTCGGTATTGGCAATGATTTCCCTCGTGGTGCTCAGGTGGATTTCGTTTTGGGTAGGTTCGGCCTTGATGATGAGAAGATTATTGCTGAGAAACTGCCTGTTTGTGTTGATGCTGTCAAGTCTTTTGCTTTGAGTGGCTTGCAGTTTGCTATGAATCACTATAATGGAAAATAAGCCTATTCTCACTTCTGCTCGCGAGGCTCGTATAGACAAATGGCTCTGGGCTGCTCGTATCTATAAGACTCGCTCTGTCGCTGCCGAAGCGTGCAAGAGGGGGCAGGTCTGCATGAAGGGTTGTAGTCTGAAACCTTCGCGTATGATAAAGGCTGGCGATGTGATTGAGGTGCGCAAACCGCCTATAACGTATTCTTTCAAGGTGTTGCAGCCTATTGAGCATCGCATTGGCGCAAAACTCGTGCCTGAGGTGCTTGAGAATGTCACGGCTCCTGAGCAATACGAGTTGCTTGAGATGGCTCGCATCTCTGGCTTCGTTGACCGTGCGCGGGGGACTGGGCGTCCGACTAAGAAGGATAGACGCTGCTTGGACGAGTTCCAAAGTGGTGTGCCTGAGTTCTTCGGCGATTTTGATTTTGATGATGAGGAGGAGTGACTGGGCGTTGGCCTGCACGCGGCGGGAGCTTAGATTTGGTCGAGTCCTTTCATCACGAGAAGGGGGTCGATTGTGATGATGTCGCGTAGGTCGTGGGCTACGTGTCTGGCATCTCCTCCTGTCATGAAGACGTGTAGCTTTGGATAGAGACCGAGGGTGTGGCGTATGTAGCCTTCCATCTCCCAGCGCAGGCCGTTGATTGCTCCGCCACGCATCGCTGTCGCTGTGTCGTGTCCGTGTACTGGGGCTTCGCCTTCTGTGTCGAGCAGGGGCAGGGCGGCTGTGTGGTCGTGCATGGATTTGAGGCGCAGACTGACTCCTGGGGTAATGGATCCTCCGATGATGACTCCTTTGGGGCTGATTAGGTCGTATGTGACGCAGGTTCCTGCGTCGATTATCAGTAGGGGTGTATCGGGGCATTGGCATATTGCTCCGATGTCTGCTGCCACGCGGTCTGATCCCATGCCGTGGGGTATGTCGTGGAGCCATCTGTCGAGTCTGGGGCTATCCCAGCTGAGCTCGGTGAGGGGTATGTCTCGCAGAGCTTCGTATAGTTCGGGGTGTGGGCCGGAGACGTTGCTTATCACGGCGCGTGTGACTCGTGGCAAGTATTCTTGCCAGTCCTCTACGGGGGTGAGGTTTCGACTATCGCTGATGGCGGCCTTGATTCTGGTATTGCCTATGTCGAGGATTAGCTTCATTTTCCCTTATTGCTTGATGTCCTTTACCTTTACCATTGCTGATACGGAGAATGTGACGAGTGTGCAGATCATTACCCAAATGAAAAAGTTGGTGAAGCCGTATTGGTCTGCTATTTGTCCTGCCACCATTCCTGGCATCATCATGCCGAGAGCTTGCAGGGCTGTACAGAAACTGAAGACTGATGTGCTCATTTCTCCTTTGGCAAAGTAGACGAGGTATAGCATGTATGCTGTAAATCCAAATCCGTAGCCAAACTGTTCTACGAATACGCAGGTGTCTATGAGTAGTATGTTGTCTGGCTGCACAAGGCTGAGATAGATGTAGACTGCGTCGGGCAGAGAGATGGCTGCTATCATGGGCCACCACCACTTCTTTAGTCCGTGGCGACTCACGAGCCAGCCTGCAATGATGCCTCCGCCCAGGAGACCTATCACTCCGAGGGTACCGTATGCAAATCCTACCGAGGCTGTATCCAATGCGAGCCCGCCTTGCTCTTTGGAGCGTAGGAGGAAGGGGGTAGCCATCTTGGCCAACTGGGCTTCGGGGAGGCGGAAGAGTAGCATGAAGAGCAGCGAGGGGACAAGGCGTGGCTTGCGCGACATGGCACGCAGAGTGGCGGCAAAGGTGCTTAGGAGGTTAAGCTGGGGAGGCGAGGCTTTATGTACGTGAGGCAGGGCATGGGCATGCCACATGACTAACATGACCATTATGGCTGCGAGCAGCCCTACTGTCAGGCTCCATGCTATGGGGATGCCGCATCTTCCTTCGAGCACTCCTGCGAGTATGACGAGCCCTCCCTGACAGAAAATGCTGCCTATGCGGTAAAAAGTGCTGCGCCACCCCACGTAGAGTGCTTGTTCTCTTTCGTCGAGGCGTAGGATATAGAGCCCGTCGGCGGCGATGTCGTGTGTGGCGCTGGCGAAGGCCATTATCCAAAAAAAGGCAAGACTTAGTTTGAGCCAGACTGACGTGTGGAGTGTGAGGGCTACGCCTGCGAGCGATGCTCCAATAAGTATCTGGGTGGCGAGTATCCACCATCGTTCATTTCTGATAGCGTCTATGAGCGGACTCCATAGTGGTTTGATGACCCAGGGCAGATAGAGCCATGAGGTATACAGGGCGAGCTCGGTGTTGCTCAGCCCCATGTTGGTATACATGACGACTGATAGTGTCATGACTGCCATATATGGGAGTGCTTCAGCAAAATATAGGGTGGGAACCCACTTTAGGGGTCTTGCTGACTGGCGGTGTGGGGAATTGTCGGTATGAGGGTCCATGCTAAGATTGATGTGGCTGCGTTGATTGTGAAAAATGTCTGGTAGTCGAGATGCTCTATCATCCAACCGCTGATTGCCATTGGTATGAGCATACACATGCTGATGAGGGGGACATAGAGTATGTTAACGGTATTGCGGTATCGTTCGCCCGAGATGTAGCGTATGTCAGCGCGGCATGCTCCGAGTCCGAACCCAAAGAATAGCTGTGCCTGAAACGTGGCGATGCTCAGCGGCATGAGGCTCTGCGGAGGGTAGAATGTCATGAAGAGGTAGACGAATGGTGAGAGTCCAAGACTTACGGCAAAGAGTGTTCTGAGCTTGTCTTGTGGGATATTGTTCATGAGCCAACGGCTTGCCCCCATGCCCGAAAGGAAGGCTATGACTCCTACTGTGCCCTGAGCGAAGCCTACTTCTTGCAGGGTACACCCGAGACCTCCGTTGCGGGGGCTGTCCATGAGGAATATGGTGCGCGTGAAGAATAGCAGTCCTTGCGGGATGAGCATCAGCTGCAGAGCGAGTACGTGTCGCCGCCACAGGGGACGTTGGCGTATGCGCTCGATGACGTGCAGTTCTGCCTTGATTGACCCTCCCACGGTATTGGTGGGGTGCTCGCGGTCATTTACTGGTCGTCGCAGTATGAGTAGGTGCAGGAGCATGAATAGCATGAATATCCCCGAGGTGATGTACATTCCGAGCGACCACGAGTAGGTGAATCTCCGCTCGCGGAAGTATATCTGGAGTATGCCTACGGCTATGATGACGAGCCCGTAGGTGAGCACTACTGCCATCTGCGATGCCGTGGTCTTGAGGGAGTTGTAGCGTCGTTGGTCCTCGGGGCGCAGCATACGCTCGTAATACATGCGTGCCAGCAGCTCGTGCCACGCACAGAGCAGGCTTATGGCCATGAGCGATGCGAGGGTCCACCACTTTCCGTGGGGCAAGGCAAATGCCAGAGCACCCAGCGAGAGTGTGATGAGCACCTCGGCCACTTGTATCCATCGGCGATAGTTGCCGGCTCTCTTCACGTAGCTGCGCATCCACGACTTGAGTACCCAGGGCATGAATAGTATGCTGCTCTGGAGCGTGACTTCAGTGGCCGATAGTCCCTCGTGCAGGAATATCAGCATCGCCACAAATGTGATAAGGGCGAAGGGGATCTCCTCCGCCGCAAAGAGTGTGGCTATCCAGAGATTTCTAATATGACCTCGCAATGAGTACTCGTGCTACTGAGGGCTTGCCTGATACCATATCTGTACCTGGGGTCTGCTCGACGCCGAAGGGCACGCAGCGTATCGTGGCCTGCGTGTCTTCCTTAATCTTTGCCTCTGTCTCGGCCGTGCCGTCCCAGGGGCAGAGGAAGAAGCCTCCGTCCTTGACGCGTTGCTTGAATTCGTCGTAGTCCTCGCATTCGTAGATATGGCTGTCCCGGTAATCCTTCGCTTTTCTGAATATGTTGGATTGTATCTCGTCGAGGAGCTCCTTGATGCGTTCCTCGATACCATCGATGGGGAGGTTCTGTTTCTCCAGTGTGTCGCGACGCATAATCTCGACTTCTCCCTTCTCAAGGTCGCGCGCTCCGAGTACGAGACGTACGGGCACGCCTTTGAGTTCGTAGTCGGCAAACTTGAAGCCGGGTCGCTTGTTGTCGGCATTGTCATATTTGACGCTGATGCCCATGGAGCGGAGCTTCTGTACAATTGTCTCTGCTCTGGCATCGAGGGCTGGCATCTGGTCGTTCTTGCCTATAGGTATGATGACGACTTGTATGGGGGCAAGCGCAGGTGGGAGCACTAATCCGTTGTCATCTGAGTGCGTCATGATGAGTGCGCCCATGAGTCGTGTGCTGACACCCCAGCTGGTAGCCCAGGCGTATTCAGGTTTGTTTTCCTTGTTGAGGAAGGTGACATCAAAGGCTTTGCCGAAGTTCTGTCCGAGGAAGTGTGATGTGCCCGACTGGAGTGCCTTGCCGTCCTGCATCATCGCTTCGATGGTATAAGTGTCGAGGGCACCAGCGAAACGTTCCGTCTCGCTCTTGACTCCCTGCACTACGGGGACAGCCATATAGTTTTCGGCAAAGTCTGCGTAGACCTCGAGCATCTGCCGTGCGCGAGCCTCTGCTTCCTCACGGGTGGCGTGGGCTGTGTGTCCTTCCTGCCACAGGAACTCTGCCGTACGCAGGAAGAGACGCGTGCGCATTTCCCACCTCATAACATTGCACCATTGGTTGACCAGCAGAGGGAGGTCGCGGTACGAGTGTACCCAATTTTTAAAGGTGTTCCAAATGATTGTCTCGGAAGTGGGGCGTATGATGAGCTCTTCTTCAAGACGTGCTGCCGGATCTACCACAACTCCGTCATGAGTTTCATTCGTCTTGAGACGATAGTGGGTGACTACGGCACATTCCTTGGCAAAGCCCTCCACATGCTCTGCCTCGCGACTTAGGAATGACTTTGGAATCAGCAAGGGGAAATATGCGTTTTGCACTCCCGTCTCCTTAAACTTGTCGTCGAGGATACGCTGCATCTTCTCCCATATAGCATAACCGTAAGGTTTGATGACCATACACCCACGCACGTCGCTCTGCTCTGCGAGGTCTGCCTTGACGACCAATTCGTTGTACCACTTTGAATAGTCCTCACTTCGCTTTGTGAGGAAGTCCAGTTCTTTTGCCATATTAAGGTAGTTATTTTTAGTTTTGCTTACAAAGTTACGAATAAAAATGATTTTTTTTGTGTCTTTTTTATAAAATGGCTTTTTATGCGGTCTTTTTTTGCCTGAAAAGATGTAATTTTGCGGTATGAATATTTTGGGTAAGATAAGAAAGTTTGTCGTTTGGACTCTTATATGCTTCTTCGTCAGTTCGATATCCGTGGTCATTCTTTATCGTTATGTACCGGTCTATGTGACTCCGCTGATGCTGATACGGTGTGCACAGCAGGTGAGTCGCGGTGAGCACATACGTCTCAAGCATCATTGGGTCGAACTCGATGACAGCGTCTCCTTGTATATGCCGATTGCTGTCATGGCAAGCGAGGATCAAAGGTTTCTGGAGCATTGGGGCTTTGACTTTGTCGCACTTAGAAAGGTCGTGAAGATGCGCATGGATGGCGACAAGCGTTTCGGGGGTAGTACCATATCTCAGCAGACGGCAAAAAATGTCTTTTTATGGCCGGCACACTCGTGGGCGAGGAAGGGCCTAGAGGCATATTTTACGGTGTTGATAGAAGTATTCTGGGGCAAGCACCGCATCATGGAGGTTTATCTCAACTCCATCGAGATGGGCGATGGCATATACGGGGTTGATGCCGTAGCGTGGCAACATTTCGGACGCCCTGCATCGAGGCTCACACGCTCGAATTGCGCTCTGATAGCTGCCACTCTGCCAAATCCGCTGCGTTTCAGCTCTAAGGAGCCTTCGCCATATATGCTGAGACGCCAGTCGTGGATAATGCGACACATGAGACCCATAGATCCCTTCCCCAAAAAGGGAGGCAACGAGGGTGAAACAGGAAAGAAATAAACTTTTTGCTATCTTTGCTTTGCAATTTGCCCTTTTTTTGATATCTTTGCGCTGAAAAACGCTAAGAATGTCAAGCAGGCGTTGCAAAATAGCTTATGTTAGACTCCCTTTTTAGAACTCACAGATACCTGCTGGAGCATACTGACGCCCCAGTGAGACGTGCATTGATGGACGAAATCAACTGGCACGACAGATTGATAGGCATCAAAGGAAGCCGCGGAGTGGGCAAGACAACGTTTCTGCTGCAATATGCCAAGGAGCATTTCAATCCTGATGACCGTAGATGTTTGTATATCAACATGAACAGCTTCTACTTTCAGGGGCATAGCCTTGTGGAGTTTGCGGGGCAGTTCTACCGTAGCGGAGGCCAGGTGCTGCTCATTGATCAGGTCTTCAAGCAGCCCGATTGGAGCAAATCCCTGCACGAGTGCTACAACACGTTTCCGATGCTCAAGATTGTTTTCACGGGCAGTAGCGTCATGCGTCTGAAAGACGAGAACCCTGAGCTCAACGGTATCTGCAAGAGCTACAACTTGCGTGGATTCTCCTTCAGAGAGTATCTCAACATGGCTACAGGATTGAAGGTCAGACCTTATACGCTACGCGAGATAGAGAATCGCCATGAGCGCATCGCCAAGGAGGTAACGGATAAGGTCGATGATGTCATGAAGCATTTTCAGGCATATCTGCATCACGGATACTATCCTTTCTTTTTGGAAAAGACAAATTTCAGCGAGAATCTGCTCAAGGTCATGAACATGATGATTGAGGTCGATGTCTTGCTGCTCAAGCAGATAGAACTGAAATATCTCGACAAGATAAAGAGACTTTTCTATCTCCTTGCCACGGGAGATAAAGAAGCTCCCAATGTCAGCCAGCTTGCTGCGGATATTCAGACGAGCCGTGCCACGGTGATGAACTACATCAAATATCTCAGCGATGCCCGCCTGCTCAACACCGTCTACCGCAAGGACGAGATGTTCCCCAAGAAGCCTGCACGCATCATGATGCACAATACCAATCTGATGTATGCCGTCACCCCAGGCAAGGTGAAACAAGAGGAAATGATGGAGACGTTCTTCCAGAATTCACTTTGGGGGAGACACGATGTAAAGACAGGCGATCGCTCGTGCACGTTCCTCGTTGACAACCACATGCGCTTCCGCATACTGGAAGGCAATGTGAGACGCAAAGCTACAGACGTGATCTACGTACGCACAGACATAACAAGTGGTAGCGGACTGGAGATTCCAATTTGGCTTTATGGATTGCTTTATTAAAAACGACAAAACAGCAAAACAACAAAAAAATAAACACAACAATGGCAAAAGAAAAGAAATTTGTGACATGGGACGGCAACACTTGTGCCGGACATGTGGCATACATGTTTTCAGAGGTAGCAGCCATTTATCCTATTACTCCGTCATCTCCGATGGCAGAGCACGTTGACGAATGGGCGGCTCAGGGTCGCAAGAATCTGTTTGGTGACACAGTATTGGTGCAAGAGATGCAGTCCGAGGCTGGAGCTGCAGGAGCCGTGCACGGCTCGTTGCAGGCAGGCGCGCTAACCAGCACATTCACAGCATCGCAAGGTCTGTTGCTGATGATTCCTAATATGTACAAGATTGCGGGCGAGTTACTCCCATCTGTATTCCACGTCAGCGCACGTACGGTGGCTACACACTCACTCTGTATCTTCGGTGATCACAGCGATGTCATGGCATGTCGTCAGACTGGCTTTGCCATGCTTGCCGAGGGTAGCGTACAGGAGGTCATGGATCTCAGTGCTGTGGCTCATCTATCGGCCTTGGAAGCACGAGTTCCATTTATCAACTTCTTCGACGGATTCCGCACCTCACACGAGTATCAGAAGGTAGAGCTTATCGAAGACGACGACGTACGCGACCTCGTCGACACGAAGGCTCTCTCCGAGTTCCGTTCGCGGGCACTCAGCCCAGAACACCCCGTAGCCAAGGGTATGGCAGAGAATCCAGAGACATTCTTTGCACATCGTGAGAGCTGCAACCGTTTCTACGATGCAGTACCAGCCATCGTCGAGAAGTATATGGCTGCCATTTCCGAGCGTACAGGGCGCAAGTACGACCTGTTCAGCTACTATGGAGCCGAGGACGCCCAGGAGCTGATCATCATGATGGGTTCAGGCACAGAAGCCGCGCGCGAAGCTATTGACTACGCCAACGCTCACGGCAAGAAATATGGTCTTGTGTCTGTACACCTATACCGTCCCTTCTCTGTCAAGCATTTCCTCAAGTCTGTACCCCAAAGCGTAAAGCGCATTGCCGTACTCGACCGTACCAAGGAGCCAGGCGCAAACGGCGAGCCACTTCTGCTCGATGTCAAAGATGCTTTCTACGGCAGCGGTCGCACTCCTCTCATCGTAGGAGGCCGCTATGGCCTGGGTAGTGCTGACGTCACCCCGACCATGATCTTGGGCGTATACGAGAACCTCGAACTCAACGAGCCCAAGGATCACTTCACCATTGGCATCGTAGACGATCTCACATACACGTCCCTGCCTATGAAGGAGGAGATGGCCCTCGGCGGCGAAGGCATCTTTGAGGCAAAATTCTTCGGTCTGGGTGCAGACGGTACTGTCGGTGCCAACAAGAACTCAGTCAAGATTATCGGCGACAATACCGACAAGTACTGCCAGGCATACTTCTCTTACGACTCAAAGAAGTCAGGAGGCTTCACCTGCTCACACCTGCGCTTTGGTGACACTCCTATTCGCTCTACATACCAGATCAAGACACCAAACTTCGTAGCATGTCACGTACAGGCATATCTGCGCATGTATGATGTCCTGCGCGGTCTTCGCCCCAACGGCCAGTTCCTGCTCAACACTATCTTCGAAGGTGAGGAACTTGTCAGCTTCCTGCCTAACAGCGTCAAGAGGTACTTTGCTGCCAACAACATCACCGTTTACTACATCAACGCCACCAAGATAGCACAGGAGATTGGTCTCGGCAATCGTACCAACACTATTCTCCAAAGTGCATTCTTCCGCATCACCGAGGTAATCCCCGTCGAGCTCGCTGTAGAGCAGATGAAGAAGGCCATCGTAAAATCGTACGGCAAGAAAGGTCAGGACGTCGTAGACATGAACTATGCAGCCGTAGACCGAGGCGGCGAGTACAAGACACTTGCCGTAGACCCCGAGTGGAAGAACCTGCCTGACGATGAGGTCATCGTACGCGACGAGCCAGCATTCATCTCCAATATCGTTCGCCCCATCAACGCACAAAACGGAGATTTACTCCCCGTGAGCGCATACAAGGGCATAGAGGACGGTCAATGGAACCAAGGCACAGCAGCCTACGAGAAACGTGGCGTAGCCGCCTTCGTACCCCAATGGAACCCCGACAACTGTATACAATGCAACAAGTGTGCTTTCGTTTGTCCTCACTCTTGTATCCGACCATTTGCCCTCACCGACGAAGAGAAGGCAGGCTTCGAGGGTCAGACCATACCTATGCTTGCCCCAAAGAGCATGAAAGGCATGCACTTCGTTCAGCAGGTTGGAGTCAAGGACTGTCTCGGCTGTGGCAACTGTGCCGACGTTTGTCCAGGCAATCCAAAGAAAGGCGGCAAGGCTCTCACCATGGTACCATACGACGACTCGTCAGAACAGGCAGCCAAGGAAGCAGCCAACTGGGAATACTGTGTCAGCAAGGTCAGCAACAAGCAGGATTTGGTCGACATAAAGCAAAGTCCAAAGAACGTAGGCTTCGCACAGCCGCTCTTCGAATTCTCAGGAGCCTGCTCTGGTTGCGGCGAGACCCCATACGTCAAGCTCATCTCCCAACTCTTCGGTGATCGCGAGATGGTAGCAAACGCCACAGGCTGTTCGTCAATATACTCTGGCTCAATACCTTCTACCCCATACACGACCAACGCCAAGGGACAGGGACCAGCATGGGCCAACTCTCTGTTTGAGGATTTCTGCGAATTTGGTCTTGGTATGGTGCTCGCCAACAAGAAGATGAAGGCACGCATCACCACCCTTCTCCAAGAATCCATTGCGTCCGACAAGACTCCTGCGGAATTCAAGGAGGCAGCACAGGCATGGATCGAAGGACAGAACGATGCAGACGCATCAAAGGCCGCAGCAGCTGTGCTCAAGCCAATGATAGCAGCCGGTGCCGAAGCAGGATGCCCGACATGCAAACAGCTCAAGGAACTCGACCACTATCTCATCAAGCGTAGCCAATGGATTATCGGTGGTGACGGAGCCTCATACGACATCGGTTACGGCGGTCTCGACCATGTCATCGGTTCAGGCGAAGATGTCAACATCTTTGTGATAGATACCGAAGTGTACTCCAATACTGGCGGTCAGGCATCAAAAGCCACCCCAATCGGAGCCATCGCCCAATTTGCCGCCAACGGCAAGCGCGTGGGCAAGAAGGATCTCGGTCTCATGCAAGCCACTTACGGCAACGTCTACGTAGCCCAGGTAGCCATGGGAGCAGACCAGAGCCAATGTCTGAAAGCATTCCGCGAGGCAGAAGCATGGCACGGTCCATCTTTGGTCATTGCCTACGCTCCATGTATCAACCACGGTCTCAAGGCCAAGGGCGGCATGGGCAAGAGCCAGGCAGAGGAGGCCAAGGCCGTAGAATGCGGTTACTGGCACTTGTGGCGCAACAATCCAGCCCTTGCAGAGGAAGGCAAGAATCCATTCCAGCTTGACTCAAAAGAGCCCGATTGGGACAAGTTCCAGGACTTCCTCGAAGGCGAGGTACGATTCCTCTCGCTCAAGAAAGCAGCACCACAAGAAGCTCAGGAACTCTACGATGCATGTAAGGCAGCAGCCAAACGCCGCTACCAGACATATATCCGCAAGACACAGGAAGACTGGAGTCTGTGAGTTGTGACAAATATATAAGGTCGTCAAGGTAACAACATCTTCTTAACATGACCCTGACAACCAGACATACAACCGATAAGGCGTTCCCTTGACATTACAGGGGAACGCTTTTTGAGGTTGTTTGGTTTGTTTTGGTTGTTTGGTTATTTGGTTGTTTAGTTGGTTCTGACGACTACAAAGAACGTTAGCCAAAAACAATCAAACAACAAAACAATCAAACAACCCAGCAACAAGCCACCCAACCAAACAACGTTTCCGATAAGCGAGAGCAGAGAAAGCTTGCTTACTCTGCCGAGCGTAGGAAACGAAGGCGAAGCCAACAAAACAACAAAACAACAAAAAATGCACCTCGAAATAATCGATTCAACACAAAAGACCCAAGAAGTCGTAGGACAAATAGTAAATGGCAACAGCGAATATCTGCACGATTTGATTAGTCAAGGTATCAAACTCGGCGTACAGGCAGGCAAGAGCATCCTTATCGCAATCGTGATATGGATAGTAGGCAAAGCCATCATCTCGCTCGTCAACAAAGTCATGAACAGCATGATGGAGCGTCGAAAGATAGACCCAAGCATACGCAGTTTCCTCAACTCATTTGTCAATATCCTCATGATGCTGCTGCTTGCCATCACCGTAGTGAGTGCATTAGGCGTCAATACAACCAGCTTTGCAGCCCTTCTGGCATCGGCAGGCGTAGCCGTAGGCATGGCACTCAGCGGTAATCTGCAGAACTTCGCAGGAGGCATCGTCATTCTCGTCTTCCGTCCGTTCAAAGTAGGCGACTATATCGAAGCCCAAGGTCAAGCCGGCACAGTCAATGAAATACAGATATTCCACACCATCATCCTCACCGCCGACAACAAGCAAGTCTATCTCCCCAACGGAGCAATGTCGAGCGGCAACATCGTCAATTACAGCAAGCAGCCCCAGCGCCGCGTAGACCTTAGCATCGGTATCGAATACGGGGCAGACATAGACCAAGTCCGCTCCACCCTCCTTGAAATATTCGCAGCCGACGAGCGCATACTGCACGATCCCAAGCCATTCATAGCCCTTGGCAACCTCTCGGCCAGCAGCGTAGACATCACCATACGCCTTTGGGTCAAGAGCACAGACTATTGGGCCGTATATTTCGACACACAAGAGACAATCTACAAGACATTCAACGCCAAAGGCATCAGTTTCCCCTTCCCACAACTCACGATACACAACGCATAGCAATCATGCAACCACTCTGGACTCCCGACTACATAAAATCATGGACATGCAATTTCCTGATATTCTTCTCGTTCATGATAGTCACCCCACTACTCCCACTCTATCTGAGCGAGAGCTACGGAGCCGGCAAACACGTCATAGGTATAGTCCTCAGCGGCTATACCATCATGGCGCTCATGAGCCGCTCCGTAGCAGGCTATATCGTCGACACCTTGCCACGCAAGACTGTCCTGCTCGCCAGTTGGGTAGCATTCAGCGTACTGTATGCAGGGTATTTCGCCACATTCTCACTAGCCATGTTTGCCATCATACGCACCCTACACGGCGTACCCTTTGCCACAACCTGTGTCAGCAACGCTACCGTAGCCATCGACGTCACCCACAGCACACGTCGCGCCGAAGGCATAGGCCTCTACGGCCTGAGCAACAACCTCGCCACCGCCATCGCCCCCATGGTCGGACTCTACATCTACGGCATACACCACAGCTTTGAACTCATCTTCGCCATAGCCCTCATCACCGCGCTCATCGGCGTTATCCTCTCGTACAGCATACATCTGAGTCCACGCCACACCTCTGCCAACAAGCCTCCCATCAGCCTCGACCGCTTCTTCCTGCCCGGCGGACTTTACCTCGGCATCTGTATGGCATGTTTCGCCTTAGCATACGGAGTCATAGCTACTTACCTCGCCATCTTCTGCAAAGAACACATCAGCGACGCCACCATCAGCGGCAATTTCTTCCTGATACTCGCCGCAGGCCTCATCTGCTCGCGACTCGTAGGAAGCAAATCCCTCCGCAAAGGCAGAATCGTCGAGAACGCCAATTTTGGTGTAGCATTCTCCGTGCTCGGGTACAGCCTGTTTGCCCTGTTTCGCAACGAGTGGTCATGCTACGCCTGTGCCGTCATAGTAGGCATCGGCAACGGTCACATGTTCCCAGCCTTCAACAACATGTTTGTCAATCTCGCCACGCCCTCACAACGAGGCACAGCCAACGCCACCCTCCTCACATCGTGGGACATCGGCATGGGACTCGGCATCGTACTCGGAGGACATTTAGCCCAACGATACGGTTACGAAGCAGCATTTGCCCTAAGCGCATTTGCACAGATATCAGGAATGATTATCTATTTCTCACACGCCCGCAGCAGATATTTACGTCAGAAGCTCGCGTGAACCAATATATTTTAGTATCTTTACCCACGATAATACCATACAAACCTACACCATGCCCTCTCTATCCGTACTCATACCCACCTGCAACTACAAGTGCTACACACTCGTAGCCGACCTCCACACACAACTTCAGGCGTCAGGCATAGAGTATGAGATAATCCTCGCCGAAGACGGCAGCCGAGACCAAGTCAGCATCATCTCAAACCATCGCATCACCGAGCTCCCCCATTGTCGACACATCATCAACCGCGAGAACGTAGGCAGAGCACTAATACTAAATCAGATGATAGCCCAGGCCAAAGGCGAGTGGTGTCTGCTGACAGACAGCGATGCCAAGGTAGTGAGAAACGATTTCATCAGCAAATACCTCTCCGAAATCCGCTCAGGCTACGACATCATCTCCGGAGACTTAGTCAACCCCACCACACTTCCCACTCCCCAGTCCACCCTACGCTATCGCTACGAGAAATCATGCGAGACGTGGCGCACCCCCCAGAGCCGAAACCACAATCCCTACCGCAGTTTCTGCACCTTCAACATAATGGCAAGACGTCAGGCCCTCCTCGACGTCCCCTTTGATCCACGCTGTACAGAATACGGCTACGAAGACACACTCTTAGGCATAGAGCTCGGCAGGCGAGGCTATAAAGTCCTCCACATAGACAACCCCCTCATGCACCTCGGTTTTGAGCCCAACGACAAGTACCTGCGAAAAGTAGAAACCAGCCTCCACACCCTAAAACGCCTCGGAGACAGCCTCATAGGCGAGACCCGCATCACACGCCTCAGCTCCCAACTCACCCGCATGCACCTCGCGTGGATAGTCCGCACAGCATTCCTCATCACCAGACCGCTGCTCCGCCGCAACCTACTCAGTCAAAAGCCCAATATGAACATCTTCGCCTTCTACAAATTAGGCTACTACATCAGCATACCATGAGAATACTCTACGTCATCGAAGGAATCTCCACACCAGGAGGTCTGGAGCGCATCGTCACAGACAAGATGAATGCCCTCGCCGAGCAAGGAGCAGACCTCCACCTCCTCACCGTATGGCAAGGACACGACATCCCCTCATACCCCCTCGATGACAGAGTAATACGGTACACACTCGACATAGCCAAGCCCAAAAGCCGTCTCGCCCTCCCATTCACCCTCGCCAAAGTCCTGGACAAATACAACAAGTTCCTCAGCCTCATCAGACCAGACATCATCATACACTACCGCGCCATAGGAGCCTTCCTCATCGGATACGGACACACAACAGCCCGCACCATCTTCGAGTCGCACGGCGTAAGGTGGTCCAACAACCACCTTTGGCTATACCCACGCATGGAGCGCCATGTCAGCACCATTGTATGTCTCACCAAGGCAGACCGACAAGAATATCTACGCCAACACCGCTGCAAGGACGTACGCGTCATACCCAACTTCACCACCATCACTCCCATCTCCACACCCGACTACACACGCAAGCGCTGCCTCTTCGTAGGCCGTCTGTGTCCCGAAAAAGACATCGACCGCCTCTTCAGACTATGGGCAGAAATAACACGTCTACACCCCGACTGGAGCTTAGATCTCTACGGCCAGGGCGAGTTGGAAACACAGATACGACATCAGATATCAGTCACCCCCACCCTCCACAACGTCACCCTACACCCACACACCACCGATATAGCCACCGAATACGCACGCGGAGGCATACTGCTGCTCAGTTCCAAGACTGAAGGCTTCCCTCTCAGCATTCTGGAAGCCATGCAATGCGCCCTCCCCGTAGTGAGCGTAGACTGCCCCAGCGGTCCCTCCGATCTGATAGCAGACGGCATCACAGGATACTGCACCCCATACCACGACGACCAAGCATTTGTCCACGCCGTATCCACCATCATCAACGACATCACCCTCCGCACCGCCATGGGCCAACACGCCCAGCAACACGCCCTACAATACTGCCGCACACACATCATGCAGATGTGGACAGAACTATTCAACACCTAATCACATGCATATCCTGGAAATCGTATCATTTCTCCCCCCATACGGAGGCTACTTCGCAGTCGAACAAGCCGCAGCCCTACAAAGAGCAGGACACCACGTCAGCCTCCTCTACGTCCAGCAGCTATCCCTCACCCTCGACGGTCCAGGCACATGGCTACGAGGGCAAAGATCAAAATCCCACGACTTTGATCCACAGTCAGTCCACATACAGAAACGCTATTTCAGAGGCATACCCAAAGCCGTACACCACAACCAAGCCACATACTGCCGTCTGATCAATCAGATGTACGACCACTACGTAGAGCGATACGGCACCCCCGACATTCTCCACGCCCAGGCCGCCAAATGGGCTGGCATAGCCGCCATGCAAATCTCCCGACGCACAGGCATACCATACTACGTCACCGAACACTTCTCCAGCGGGAGCTACGAAATCGACTTCGGCAAAAGCTGGACACGCCACATCTGGGCCCGCCATCTTATCCGCCAATGCTACCTACAAGCAGCCTGTGTCATACCCGTAGCTCAAGAACTCATACAAGACACCGCCACCTACTTCGGAACCGACTACACCACCCACCCCATATCCAATATCACCGACACCACCTTCTACGCCTACCGCGACCGCTCCCCACGCGCCATGCGCCCCTACAGATACTGCTGTCTCGCCATAGCCAACCAGCAGCAATTCTACCGCAAAGGCTACGACACACTCGCCCAAGCATGGTCCATACTCCAACACAGCGAAGACCTTCCACCCATCGAGCTACACATCGCAGGTCGCGACACAGACACCCACGAGTTTGCACAACAATTCCGACACCACTACCGCCAACCGTTGGACAGCAGCATAGTACTACACGGAGACCTCAACCGCCAGCAAGTCCGCGAACTCCTATACCAAAGCGACGCCCTGGTCCTGGCATCACGCAGCGAAGTACAGCCTCTGGTCGTAATGGAAGCACTCTCCACAGGAATACCCGTCGTAGGCACCACAACCATACCCCAATGCGAACGCATCGCAGGCGGCGTACTGATTTCGCCCATAGGAGATGCACAGCAACTGGCAAAGCACCTCAGAGACGTGACACACATCACCCCCTCCCCCCATTTTCACGAATCCATAACACAACTCTCATCAGCAGACGCCGTAGCCGCACAACTGACAAAACTATTCAGCAGCAATTAGGAGTCAGGAAACCATAACAAAGGCTACCTTTTGGCAGACAAACATTACATTCCGATTCTGTTTAAGTTTTTTTATATGCAAATACCCCAATTACATGAATACATGTTATACCTTTGTCGCATAGAGTTAGTTTGCCCAAATAATACAAACAACATTGTATCACCAAACAAACAAAAAGACTACGTATGAAAAAGCTATTCTTCTTATTGGCCGTATTCGCATGTACGCTTACTGCCGGTGCCCAAAACAAGGGGTACAACCATGTCAATTTTGGCTACAACGGGTATTTGGTAGACAATTTCCCTGACATGCATGGATTCAGAGTCGGCTACGCACGAGGCATCAATCTCAAAAGCACCCTACCGCTCTATATAGAAGTCGGAGGCCAGCTTGTGTATGGATATAACTCATATCGCGCTGAGAAATATGATTACATCCGTCTGGCAATACCAGTCAATGTGACATATCGATTCTCAGTCGGTGACAACTGGAAGATAGCACCCTATGCAGGACTTGCTATAGGTATAAACTGTCTTGCCCAAGAGAGAGAGACCAGTACATCCCTATTTGACTTCAGGGATACAAGCAGAGTACAAGGCACTTGGCAAGCCGGCTGCAACTTTACGTTCAAGAAACTCCTGCTCGGCTTGGAATATGGCATAGACCTGAACAATATTGCCCCCGACAAGGATTCTATGCACTTCGCCATGAACGTAGGATTGGAATTCTGATAAGACAGCAATCCCAGGGCATCACATTATCATAAAAAAGCTATCCTCCGCCTGAGATTCAGCACAGCGGAGGATATTTTTATAGTAAAAGGAAAAGAGCAGAATTAGTCCCAATCCTCTTCGTCACAGTCTTCGATTTCGTACTCGCCCTCGTCGAGAATCTCAATATCATCATCTTCACCTTCAGCTTGCAGCTCAGAATACAGAGCAAGAGGAGTCTTGCTGCGATGCACGATGCTCTCCTGATGCGTGATAGCCGCAAGCTTGTTGCTCTCGTTGTTGAGAGATTCCCACAGCAAGTCCTTGAGCTCCGTGAGCCCCCGTTGAGCCACAGCGCTGATGAAGACCACAGGGAGATCATCAGGCAAGTCCTCCGACAGCATCTGCTGCAACTCGTCATCGAGCAAATCACTTTTGGTAACCGCCAGTACACGCTGTTTATCCATCATGTCAGGGTTAAACGTGCGTAGCTCATTGAGCAGAATCTCATACTCTCTCCTGATGTCGTCGCTATCACCAGGCACCATAAATAGCAAGAGAGAGTTGCGCTCGATGTGACGCAGAAACCTCAACCCAAGCCCCTTGCCCTCACTCGCACCCTCGATTATGCCAGGAATGTCAGCCATGACAAACGACTGGCCGTTGCGATACGGCACTATGCCAAGCGAAGGCTCCATAGTAGTAAAAGGGTAGCCCGCAATCTTAGGTCTGGCACTCGACAAAGTAGAGAGCAACGTACTCTTGCCAGCATTAGGAAAACCCACAAGCCCCACATCGGCGAGAAGCTTGAGCTCCATAATCACGGTAAGCTCCTGCATGGGCTCACCAGGCTGGGCATAGCGTGGAGCCTGATTAGTAGCCGTAGCAAAATGCATATTGCCACGACCGCCACGACCGCCTTTGAGTAACATCACCTCCTGTCCGTCCTCCGTCACATCGCAGATATACTCGCCCGTCTCAGCATTGTACACGACAGTACCGCAGGGAACATCTATATAACGATCCTCACCGTTTGCCCCCGTTGAGCCACACTTACCACCATTGCCACCATGAGTAGCAAAGATATGGCGGTCATAACGCAAGTGTAAGAGAGTCCAGTAATTGTGGTTGCCACGCAGTATGACATGTCCACCCCTGCCCCCATCGCCCCCATCAGGCCCCCCATTGGGCGCATACTTGGCACGATGCATATGCATGGAACCACGCCCCCCCTTGCCAGAGCGGCATACAATCTTGACGTAATCGACGAAATTTGATTCTGCCATCGGCCGTCAACGCTTGTCAAGGAAAGCAAAAATCTCACTCAGCATCTGAGCCTTGTCGCCTTTCCACGTGAACGTGTGGCGTATGCCCTCACCCTCAAACCATGCAGAAAGAGGCTCCGTCTGCTCATGATACACAGCGAAACGCTTCTTGATAGTCTCCTCGTTGTCATCAGCGCGCCCCTGCTCGATAGCACGGTTCAACAGGCGAGCGAGAAGAGTCTCTTCGTCAACGATGAGCTCTATCATCACCCCCATCTCGTCACCACGCTCAGCAAGCATAGACTTGAGAGCCTCAGCCTGAGCTATAGTGCGAGGGAAGCCATCGAAAATCACCCCTTTCCCCTTAGGCAGAGAGTCGTACGTGTTAGCCAAGATGTCTATCATAAGACTGTCAGGCAATAGCTGGCCATTGTCAATATACTGCTTAGCAGTCTTGCCAAGTTCTGTGCCAGCCTTTATCTCCGCGCGTAGCACATCACCAGTACTGATATGCCCCATGCCATATCTCTTGACAATCTCATCGCTGTAAGTGCCCTTGCCTGAGCCCGGTGCACCGAAAATAATAATGTTAGTCATATATTTTTGTTGTTTTGTTGTTTAGTTTTTTTGTTGTTTGGTTGTTTGGTTGGGTGTTTGTTGTTTGGTTGTTTGTTTTTGGTTAACAGTCATCATAGTCTTTAGAACCAACTAAATAACCAAACACTACGTAAGATTCAAGGCAATACCTCAAAACCTTATAACCTTACCAGCGAAGCGACCTCAAAACCTCAAAACCTCACCTGCAAAGCGTATATATCTGCTTCAGATTGCGCCCATATCCATTATAGTCGAGTCCATAACCCAGAATAAAGTCATTGGGAATCTCCATAGCAGCATAGCGAATATCGATCTTCACCTGCAGACATTCGGGTTTGACAAAGAAAGAGCACACGTTGATGCTACGAGGATTCTGCGCACGCAGAGTCTCCATCATGTGAGCCATCGTAATGCCGCTCTCCACGATGTCCTCCACGATAATGATGTCCCTGTCTGTAATGTCCATGCCCAGCCCGATGACCTCGCGCACGGTACCCGTAGACTCAGTACCCTCATACGAGGCCAGTTTGACAAACGAAATCTGGCAAGGCAACGATATCTCGCGCATGAGATCAGCAGCAAACATAAACGAACCGTTGAGCACGGCGAGAAAGACCGGTTCACGCCCAGCGTAGTCAGCATTAATCTTCGCTGCGACACGACACACAGCCTCCTTTATTTGCACTTCGGATATGCTTGGATAAAATTCGCGGTCCAAGACCTTTATCGTATTCATGAGAACCAGTTAGATTACTTATCGAAAATGTTAGATTATTCGCGCCAAAGTTACGAAATATTTTTGTATATTTGCCACGTAAATATCAAAAAATGCACTATGAAACACACATTTGCTTACTTATGTGCCCTACTTGCCATGACAGCCACAACACCCGACAAGGCGTTCGCACAGACTCAAGTCAGCCCCTTCGTCCCAGGCTCTACGGTGGAAGGAGTGTGCTACTACCTACCCCAGACAGCCCTGCGCATCGTAGTCACAGCCGAGCGGGAGATACAAAGTCCGGGAGAACTAAATCAGTACGCCTTCAAATATATGCGTATCAACGACGCCCCGTCAGAAGCTTCGGAGCGTTGGAGCATCACAGACATCCAGCTGCACCCATACGGAGTCCCCGACCGCGCAAAAGCGTATAGCATCGCCCTGCGAGGACGCACCGTGGCGCCCCTCGTCAGCCTGAGCCGCGAAGGCATCATACTCGGCATCAACGCAGACATCACCGAGACCCAGCTCCCAGCTCCCCCACAAGGCAAGTCAGCACCAGAGCGACGCGACCCACGCAAACTCATGAACAGAGAAATGCTCCAAGTCACATCACCCTCCAAACTCGCCGAACTCGTAGCACAAGAGATCTACGACATACGCGAATCGCGCAACGCACTTATACGAGGCGAGGCAGACAACACCCCCAAAGACGGAGAGCAGCTGAAGCTCATGATCAGCAAACTCGACGAACAGGAAGAAGCATATACAGGAATGTTTTGCGGCACTATCCGGAAATCCACCCACGTCTTCACCCTCGAATACATACCCGAAGCCCAGCACGACAAGGATATCCTCTTCCGCTTCTCAAGCAAGTTAGGGCCACTCGCAGCCGACGACCTCGCCGGAGAGCCCGTATACGTGAGCATCAAATGCACCGAGACACTCCCCCAAGCCGTACACGACGAGCGAGCCGATGCCAAGAAAGAGAAGATGCAGCAAGGAGTCCACTACAACGTACCCGTGCTGACCAACATCGACATATTCACCCCCCAACAGAAATACGCCACGCTCTCCGTCCCAATGGCACAGTTCGGACGCACAGAAATCCTGTCCAACACCCTGTTTGACAAGAAGACCACCACCCAAGTCACCTTCTTCCAAAGCACCGGGGCAGTCAAAGACGTAGTGGAGTGAAGCCATGATAGTCTACCCTACCCCAACATCAATCCTTGCCTTTACCACAGGGCGCGACGAGAAACCCACCAACGAAGCCGAAGACACAGTCATTCTCCCCACCGCGTGCGTCAGCACAGAAGCGTCATGCTATCCGCTTGCCCTGCCACGCCAGACCCACACAGCCCACGTAGAGTACACCGACGCACCCGAGAGACACCCCAACACCGATGCTGTCTGGACAGACCGCAGAGGGCTCGCTCTGGCCGTAAAGACAGCAGACTGCATACCAGTCCTACTCTACGACGAAAACGCAGGACTCATAGCAGCAATCCATGCCGGCTGGAAAGGCACCGTACAATACATCGTCCGCAACACCATCACAGCGATGTACCCCACGTCCACCGCCGCACCCAAGCCACATCTCCGCGCCATCATCGGTCCAGGCATCTCCCTCACATCATTTGAAGTCGGCGATGAAGTCTACGATAGGTTTGCACAGGCAGGCTTCCCCATGCAACGCATAGCCCGACGATACGTCAATACATCAGACCCCAAGTCACACAAATGGCACATTGACCTCTACGAAGCAAACTGCTGGATACTCGAAGAGAGTGGAGTAACACGCGAGAATATACACGTCGACGGCACAGACACACTCTCAGCCAAGTCACTATACTCAGCCCGACGTGAATCAATAAACACAGGAAGAAACTACAACCTGATCCTAAGACTTTGAGGCCGTTCGGTCACTTGTCTAGGGGTAGCACTCCGCATAGCCCCTTGCGATGTTGTATCTTTGCATCGTGAAAACAACGAAAGACGCGTTTTATCAATTCATGGGCTCTGTTTGATTAATTCGCACATCGTGTTTTGTTAATTTGTTAATTGGTGGTTTTGTTATTTGGCTTTTTTAGTTGTTTCTAACGACTATCCGAGACAAGATGACAAGCCAAACAAACAACCAATAAAAATAACAACCAACAAAGAAACCTTATAACCTAATAACCTCACAAGCGAAGCGACCTCAAAACCTTACAAATTAACCTCCTCGCACTCCACCATTTCCACACCGCGATAGACGACATAAACCTTGTGAATCCTGGTCGTAGCGATATGTTCGTTGACTTTGACCGTATCGGCATAGCGGCATACCTGAGCCTTGG
>CAMEQD010000011.1:0-58581 GCA_945932615.1 uncultured Prevotellaceae bacterium
AAATCTACCCTTAATCGTGTATTGGATGATAGTTGCGGATTTTAGGATATTATAATTCAGAAACAGCTGATATGATTGAAGAGGGAGTCGCAGATTTGCATTGTCGCAGTGACAAATATTTGGCTGAAGAAATCTGGAGGGAGCATCAAGAAACTGCTCCTCATCCCCATCCATGCTGGCAGAAATAGGCAGACAAAGTCCCCAAAGCAGAGTAAATACAAAAAGTGTTTATTACGCAAGGATGCCGATATTTTTTGTTGTTTGGGAGCTACGCAGAGTGCCTGTCAGAGTCAAGCTCAAGGTTAAGTGAGCGGAAAAGCAAATGAAAGGAACAAAAAAAAAGGAGAGGGGGGGTGTGGCTTCGAGTTTTGACTTTTGTCCTTTTATCCATTGTCACCCCCTCCCTATCACACATTACATCTTCACATAGTAGGCAGCCTTGTTTAGAGTTCCACCCTCGCCAGCTGCCACCCACCTACAACCCCGACACACAACTCGCTACTCCACACGAAGTCGCAATCGCCGACAAAATCGCAATCACAGTCTGAATGATAAATTTCCAAGTCTCACGCTTACCCATAACACACAAGATTTTTTCGGTTACACAAACTCTATCACACACACACCATCACACGACCATCACCCACAATCCCCCAAGCCAACACCACCATTTCGTGCAGCCCTGTAAGGGACATCTAAGGGCGACCTAAGGGAAACAAGCCAAAGACCAAGGCCCGAACCGCAATCGCAATGCAAAGGTACGACACCCCACCCCACCAACATAGGCTTTGCGTGGTTTTTCGTGGGAATAATAGGGGATAAGCAGGTTTCCGTGGGAATACGTGGGTTTCGTTGGGTTTTCTCCCAGCACACACTCACCCACCCGAAAGCTCCTCCCCCCGCGAGTGGTAAAATTTGTTACCCACGAGCTCGGCATCGACGAAGAAGACTTCGACTGATGATGCTCCAGCGCGTCTTCACAATGGATAAAAGGACAAAAGACAAAACTAACATAGTGACTCCCCCCTTGGCCCATACATTATATATAAATAATAATTAATAAGGTATTTTTTTAGTCCTTTATATATACGCGCGAGAAAAGACACACAGGGGGGGTGTGTGGCTTCGAGTTTTGACTTTTGTACTTTTATCCATTATCAATGTTCGGCAATCAAAACATACCAACCCCAAACGATAATCTTAGGGCATATCAGATTTTGATATGCCCTATTTCTGTGCCATGAAATACAGCAGACCAAGTTTTCCCTCCGAAATGCGTATCGACGTTCCAGAGGAGTACACCGACAGACTCCTCATCGGAGACACCGTGTTAGTCAGGCGCATCACCTTCACCATAAGCGAGTTCATTCGCACCGTAGGACATACAGGCGAGCCCCACCGCTTAAGTAAGTGCTGCCCTCGATGTGGCGGTGAGATATGTGATTTTTATGCAACAAAGTCCAGTTTTGTTTTGCTATCTCGGGAAATATTCTTACCTTTACCACAGAATTCCGTTGCCACTGGGGTGGTGTGTGGAAGGACTTTAACGAAAAAGGTGTTATTGAAATTACTAATCTATAAACAATATTTTATGAAACATTATTTACCCAATTCCTTGCGTGCGCTGTTCCTGTCCCTGGCGGTGCTCCTGTCCCTGCCTGTGCTGGCTGCACAGGTTGAGATTGATGGGATAAACTATGACCTTCTTTCCAAGGCAAAGCAGGCTACTGTTATAGCGAAGAGCAGTGGCAAGTATTCTGGTGAAGTTGTTATCCCGGAATCTGTGGAGTTTAATGGTATCTCTCATAGTGTGACGAGCATAGGGAATGATGCTTTCTATCGTTGCTCTGGTTTGACCTCGGTTACTATCCCCAATAGTGTTACGAGCATAGGGTATGCTGCTTTCTCTGGTTGCTATTGTTTGACCTCGGTTACTATCGGCAATAATGTGACGAGCATAGGGTCTTATGCTTTCTATTATTGCTATGGTTTGACCTCGGTTACTATCCCCAATAGTGTTACGAGCATAGGGAGTGGTGCTTTCGAACTTTGCTATGGTTTGACCTCGGTTACTATCCCCAATAGTGTTACGAGCATAGGTATAACTGCTTTCTATGGTTGCTCTGGTTTGACCTCGGTTACTATCCCCAATAATGTGACGAGCATAGGGTCTTCTGCTTTCTCTTATTGCTCTGGTTTGACCTCGGTTACTATCCCCAATAGTGTGACGAGAATATGGGATGAGGCTTTCGGTTCTTGCCCCGAACTCCTTGATGTCTATTGCTATGCCGAGAAGGTGCCTTCTACAGAGAGCGACGCATTTAATGATTCTTATCCAGAATATGCCACCCTTCATGTTCCTGATGCTTCCATTGACAGTTATAAGGCAACTGCACCTTGGAGCAGTTTTGGAAAGATTGTAGGTCTTTCTGGAGAGGAGCCCGAACAGCCCGAAGTGGAGAAATGCGCTACACCTGTGGTGACTTATGCTGAAGGAAAGTTGTCCTTCTCTTGCGAGACGGAGGGGGCAGAGTTTGTTACTGATATTACTAGCAATGACTTTAAGAAGCACTACGATGCCGAAATAGAACTCAGTGCTACATACAATATCGAGGTCTTTGCCACCAAGGCAAATTGCGAGAACTCCGACACCGTGAATGTGGCACTTGTTTGGGTGGAGAACGGCGATGTTAACGAGGATGCTGGCGTTATCAGCGTCCCGGCTGCTCCAGTGCTTGTTCAGGGCAATGGCGGTGTCCTCAGCGTGAGCGGTGTGGCAAAGGGCACTGACGTGGTGGTTTACACCATCAGTGGCACCGAGGTTGCCCGTTCAACTGCTACCAACGGCACAGCAACCATCAGCACCGGCCTGCAGAGCGGCACCATCGTGGTAGTGAAGTTCGGCAACAAGAGCGTGAAGGTGAGGATTTAAGCCCCAGGGCGCATTCTTTTTGCACAATATAAACAATCCGCAGACACCCCAGTGATGGCAGTGTCTGCGGATTGGCGTTTTGTGTGGGATGACAATCCCCCAATCCATACTGAAAGGGTTGACTTCCTGCCCATGTTTCGTTGACTTTTGACGGGAAAGGTGGACGCTGGGAGGTGTGATATGTGATATTATATATGGAATGCCTGTAGCCACATGGGAAGAAGATATTCGCGATGTATTGTTCAAGGAAACTCCAGAAATTTTCTGTATTGTTGATGATTTTTGCCGTCTGATGTTTGACAATGGATAAAAGGACAAAAGTCAAAACTCGAAGCCACACCCCCCTCCCCCATTTTTTTGTTCCTTTCATTTGCTTTTTCTCTCACTTATTCGTAACTTTGACCTACGCTTTGCTCCGGTCGAAGTTCTTGGACAAGCCAAGCGAAACAAGTTTCGTGGTCCTTTTGCTCAACAATTCCAAATCAAAACAAGTTTTATTTGGAATTGTATTCACTTATTCGTAACTTTGCACGCGAGAATATTAACATTAGGCAAGTAAATGAATATTTTGGAACTGAGCGAACAGGAGATAGTTCGCAGAAATAATTTGCAGCAACTTAAAGATATGGGAATTGAGCCATATCCTGCGGCAGAGTATCCCGTCACGGCATGGAGTACAGACATCATTGCAAACTTCACCGATTTGCCAGTCATAGGCAAAGACGAGCAGGGCAACGATGTGCGTGAGACAGCCACCGCCGACAACAGCCCCGTGGTAAGCATCGCAGGCAGAATGATGAGCCGACGCATCATGGGCAAGGCGGGCTTTGCTGAGTTGCAGGACTCAAAGGGTCGTATTCAGGTATACGTGCAGCGTGATGCTATTTGCCCCGGCGAAGACAAGGAGCTCTACAACACTGTTTTCAAGAAATGCCTTGATTTGGGCGACTTCATAGGAGTGAAAGGCTATGTGTTCCGCACCAAGACAGGCGAGATTTCCGTACATGCCAGCTCGCTCACCGTACTGAGCAAGAGCCTCCGTCCGCTCCCCATCGTCAAGACCGACGCCGAGGGCAACGTCTACGACTCTTTTGATGACCCAGAACTTCGCTATCGCCAACGCTACGTAGACCTCGTGGTCAACAGCGGCGTCAAGGAGACCTTCCTCAAGCGTGCCACAATCATACGCACTATGCGTAGCATACTCGACAATGCGGGCTATACTGAGGTTGATACCCCCATACTGCAAAACATAGCTGGAGGAGCCAGCGCACGTCCGTTCATGACCCACTTCAATGCTCTCAATCAGGACATGTATATGCGTATCGCCACTGAGCTCTATCTCAAGCGACTCATCGTAGGCGGCTTCGAGGGCGTATACGAGATGGGCAAAAACTTCCGCAACGAAGGCATGGACAAGACCCACAACCCTGAGTTTACCTGCATGGAGCTCTACGTCAGCTACAAGGATCTCAACTGGGGTATGGAGTTTACAGAGAAGATGCTTGAGCAGATATGTACAGCCGTCAACGGCAAGCCCGAGGTCGAGATCGACGGCAAGGTCATCTCATTCCGCGCACCATTCCGCCGTCTGCCTATATTGGACGCTATCAAGGAAAAGACTGGCTACGACCTCTATCCCATGAGCGAAGATGAGATTCGCCAGACCGCTCGTCAGCTCGGCATCGAAGTCGACGACACCATGGGCAAGGGCAAGCTCATCGATGAGATATTCGGCGAGACTTGCGAGGGCGATTTCATTCAGCCCACATTCATCATGGACTACCCCGTCGAGATGTCGCCTCTGACCAAGATGCATCGCTCCAAGCCAGGGCTCACAGAGCGTTTCGAGCTCATGGTCAACGGTAAGGAGCTGGCCAATGCGTATTCTGAGCTCAACGACCCCATCGACCAGGAAGAGCGGTTCAAAGAGCAGATGCGTCTGAGCGAAAAGGGCGACGACGAGGCGATGATTATCGATCAGGATTTCCTTCGCGCTCTGCAGTATGGCATGCCTCCTACCTTCGGCATCGGCATCGGCATAGACCGCCTCGTCATGCTCCTCACGGGCAAGTTTGCCATCGGCGAAGTCATGCTCTTCCCTCAGATGAAGCCCGAGGTCAAGGCACCTCGCGACCGCGATGAAGCCTTCCTCGCCAAGGGAGTACCCGCACAGTACATACCCCTGCTGCGCAAAGCAGGCTACAACCTCGTATCCACGCTTCAAGGCGTAGCGCCAGCCAAGATACAACAGCAGATTATCGAGATACTCAAGAAGTACAAACAGTATCTTGGAGATCTGGAGAAACCAAGTCAGGAAGAGATTTCCACCTGGATATAGACTAACAAAACGACATGATAGGAAACATCGCAGTAATGGGGGGCGGCAGCTGGGCCACGGCCATAGCAAAGATGCTGCTCGAAAAGAACAACCATATCTGGTGGTATCTGCGCCGTGATGACCGCATCGAGGATTTTCGCCGTCTCGGTCACAACCCTGCATACCTCACCAGCGTGCATTTCGACGTAGACCGCATCAGTTTCTCGTCAGACATCAACGAAGTTGTACGCAGCTGTCAGACTTTGGTCTTCGTCACCCCCTCACCCTATCTCAAAGGTCACCTCAAAAAACTTAAGGTGAGGCTCTCCGACAAGTTTCTCGTCACCGCCATCAAAGGTATCGTCCCCGACGAGAATCTGATATGCTCCGAGTATTTTCATCAGATATACAATGTCCCCGATGAGAATCTCGCCGTCATCGGAGGTCCCAGCCACGCCGAAGAGGTAGCTCTCAATCGCCTGACCTACCTCACCATAGGCTGTGCCGACACGGTCAAGGCCAAGGCCTTTGCAGACCGTCTCGGCAGCGACGAATACGTCAAGACCAAGACCAGCCTCGATGTCGTAGGCATAGAGTATGCCAGCGTGCTGAAAAACGTCTACGCCATAGCCAGCGGCATCTGCCACGGACTGAAATACGGAGACAACTTCCAGGCTGTACTCATGACCAACGCCGCCCAAGAGATGCAGCGTTTCATACAGACGGTCTTCCCCATGGAGCGTAGCATCATAGACAGTGTCTATTGCGGAGACCTCCTCGTCACCGGCTACTCCAACTTCTCACGCAACCGCGTCTTTGGCACGATGATAGGCAAAGGTTACAGCGTCAAGTCTGCCCAAATTGAGATGGAGATGATTGCCGAGGGATATTTCGGCACAAAGTGCATGAAAGACATAAACCGCCACCTGCACGTCAATATGCCCATACTCGATGCTGTCTACAACATTCTGTACGAAGGCATAGCCCCTAATATCGAAGTAAAACTGCTGTGCGAAGCATTTAGATAGGTTCAAAACAACTAAACAACAAAAATAAAAATGACAACAATTGATTTATCAAAGGCACTCGTGGGTGCAGACAAGATTGCAGCCTTCGAGCCTCAAGTGGCAGAGGCGCAGAAAGCTCTCGAAGAGGGTACATGCAAAGGCAACGACTTCCTCGGCTGGTTGCACTTGCCGAGTAGCATTACTCCAGAGTTTATATCCGAAATCAACACCTGCGCCAAGACTCTCCAGGAAAACTGCGAAGCCGTAGTAGTAGCAGGCATCGGAGGCAGCTATCTCGGTGCACGAATGGTTATCGACGCCCTCTCAAACAGTTTCGGCTGGCTTCAGAAGAGCGACGCACCACGCATACTCTTTGCTGGAAACAATATCGGCGAGGACTACCTCTCTGAGCTTATCGACTATCTCAAGGGTGTAAATTTCGGCGTCATCAATATTTCAAAGTCAGGCACTACGACTGAGACTGCACTCACTTTCCGTTTGCTCAAGCGCATGTGTGAGCAGCAGCGTGGCAAGGATACGGCACGCAAGGTAATCGTGGCCATCACCGATGCCAAGAAGGGTGCAGCGCGTACCACCGCCGACAAAGAGGGCTATACCTCATTTATTATCCCCGACAACGTCGGAGGCCGTTTCTCTGTGCTCACCCCCGTAGGACTTCTCCCCATAGCCGTAGCAGGCTTTGACATTGCAGCTCTCGTCAAGGGTGCACAGGATATGGAGGCACAATGCGGCATTGATGTCCCATTTGCACAGAATCCCGCAGCACAATATGCAGCCGTGCGCAACGCACTCTATCAGAGCGGCAAAAAGATAGAGATTCTCGCCAACTACCAGCCCAAGTTGCACAACCTTGGAGAGTGGTGGAAGCAGCTCTATGGCGAGAGCGAGGGCAAGGACGGCAAGGGTATCTTCCCAGCCTCTGTAGACCTCACCACAGATCTTCACTCCATGGGGCAATGGATACAGGACGGTGAGCGCACCATTTTTGAGACTGTAGTAAGTGTAGCCCAGCCCAACCGCACCCTCCTCTTCCCCTCAGACGAAGAAAACCTTGACGGCCTCAACTTCCTTGCAGGCAAGCGTGTGGACGAGGTCAACAAAATGGCAGAGCTCGGCACCCAGCTTGCCCACGTAGATGGCGGAGTGCCCAACATCAAGATAAGCATTGACAAGCTTGATGAGTACCACATCGGCCAGCTCATTTATATGTTTGAGCGCGGTTGCGGCATCAGCGGCCTGATTCTCGGAGTAAATCCGTTCGACCAACCTGGAGTCGAGGCGTACAAGAAGAATATGTTTGCCCTCCTCGGCAAGCCAGGCTACGAGAAAGAGACCCAGGCCATCAAGGCAAGACTGTAACAAACGACATCTACGAGAAAGAGAAACGGCAGGACTCAAGTTCCTGCCGTTTGCTTTGCCCGATATTTTGCGTCATACCGTCATCAGTTGACGTAGTATATCTTTATAAATCAGTGAGTTATTTGAAATGGTTGTGGAGCTGGAGGGAATTGAACCCTCGTCCAAACAGGAGCATCCCATGCTTTCTACACGCTTATTCCAGCCTTTGGTTTTAGTGCAACGGCAAGACCTGGACCACCAACCGATGCCTTAGTCTCTATGGAATTTCATCTGGGGTTAGAGACGTCACCCCTGACTATTCCCGATTTTCCTGCACCGCTTTGTCAGACGCTTCGGGACGAGAGCTCCTGAGCGATGTCTCGTCTCAGCACCTTGTGCCGAGATTAGGCCAGTAATCTACTGTACTTCGATTAGGCAGCGAGAGCGTAGTTGTTTTCGCCAATTAAATTTTTGAAAGTCTGAGATTATAGAGAGCGGCCTCCAACTCTCTGCGTGCTTACATGACATACCATCCTGCTGTCAAATCCATGTCAGCCCCAATAGTGTCGGGTGCAAAGGTACTAACTTTTTTTTACATAAACAACATTGTGGCAGTATTTTTTGTAGGTGGTGGTTTAGTTGGTTCTGACGGTCATCGAACCCATTAACAAAACAACAAACTAAATAACAAGTTTTTGTTGTTTTGTCGTTTGGGTCTTTTAGTTGTTTTGTTGTTTGTTCTGTCACTTTTTGATAGTCGTTAGAACCAACTAAATAACTAAACAACTAAAAAACTAAACAACAAATTTGGTTTTTCGCTCACTTATTCGTACCTCTGAGCTGCGCTCGAAGGTACTACCGTTCGGAAAAACTCAAATAAATTTGGTTTTTCGCTCACTTATTCGTACCTTTGACAACAAATGTGCGCTTTGAGGCGTTATATATGTTAGTATAACCTAAATACTCTCTACTTGACTATGAAGAAAACCATACTGCTATTTCTCTCCATATTCGTCTTTGGCTTGTGTGCGTATGCCCAGGGGGGAATGTCGGACGAAAAGGTCATCGAATATATTCAAAAGGAATATGCAAAGGGTACGAGCGAGAAGCAGATTGTCGTGAACTTGATCAAGCGCGGTGTTACTACTACTCAGTTGCAGCGTGTGCGCAAGAAGGTGGAAAAGATCCAGCGCGACAACAAGAACTCTATGCTGACTGATGATGGTTCCCCAAAACGTCAGAGGAGCAACCACAACATGGAGGAGAAAGACCCCAAGACAGGCAAAGTGGTAAAGTCAAATAAGGACAAGAAAAACGAGAAGACCTATCAGATGAAGGGGCAGGAGTGGGAGAAAATGCGTCAGGATGATTATCTTGTCAACGAGGAGGGTATGTTCCGACAAAGCGAGGAGGATTCGCTCTATTATTGGGTAGAGCAGATGGAGGGTACTGAGCGTCAAGTGTTTGGCCGCAATATCTTCAACAATGAGAATCTCTCGTTTGAGCCTTCGGGCAACATGGCGACTCCGTCCAACTATCATCTGGGACCTGGGGATCAGGTCTACATTGATATATGGGGAGCAAGCCAGCAGTCTATCGATGCTACGATATCGCCTGACGGCACCATAGTGGTCGAGGGTATAGGTCCCATCTCACTCACGGGACTGACGGTGGCGCAGGCCAAGAGCTTACTGAAGGACAAGCTTGGTTCACGCTATGCTGACTGTCATTTCAACCTCAGCGTGGGCGAGACTCGCACTATTCAGGTACAGGTGTTGGGCGAGGTCAACGTGCCGGGCACTTACTCTATCAGCGGTCTATGTACTGCATTTAACGCGCTTTATGCCGCTGGTGGCATCAGTTCGATTGGTACTTTGCGAGATATTAAGGTATACCGCTCGGGGCGTCAGATTTCTTCAATTGATGTCTATGACTACCTTGTCAATGGTAATTCGCGGAGCGATGTCCGCTTGCAGGATAACGATGTCATTCTCGTGGGAGCTTATGACTGTTTGGTCAACGTTACGGGCAAGGTTAAACGACCTATGTGGTACGAGATGAAAAAGGACGAGACGGTACGACAGTTATTGAGATACACCGGAGGATTTACGGGCGATGCTTATACCAAGATGATACGGCTCACGCGCAAAGCGGGCGAAGAGTATAGTGTGTACAATATCGACGAGTTCAAGATGGGAGCTTTCACTCTCATGGACGAGGATCAGATTGAGGTAGACAGTGTGCGCAAACATTACAACAACATGATTGAACTCAGGGGGGCAGTCAAGCACGCGGGGACTTACCAGCTCGGCGGTGAGATTCAGACTGTCAAGGAGCTCTTGCTCGCTGCGGACGGTCTTAGAGAGGACGCCTATACAAAGAATGCTATCATACACCGTCGCAAGGATGACAATACGCTTGAGATGGTCGGTGTGGACCTCAATGGTATTTTGCAGGGCTCTACGGCTGATGTGGCTATGAAGAATGGTGATATACTCTTTATCCCGAGCAAGACTGAGATGCTGGGCGACCAGACAGTACAAGTCATCGGTGAGGTTGTTTTCCCAGGAGTATACCCTTATGCCGAGAACGCTTCGCTGCGCGACATTATACTCCAAGCTGGTGGCATGACCAACGCTGCCTCGCTGGCCAAGGTTGATGTGTTCCGCCGCATCCGTGATATCAACGGTAGCACGAGAAACAATGTCACAGCTCAGACTTATTCTTTCTCGCTCGATGAAACCTTCAATATCACATCGGATACTGTCTTCTCGCTGATGCCTTATGATATTGTTATCATACGCAAGAGCCCGTCATATCAGGAGCAGAAGAACGTCAGGGTACTGGGTGAGGTTAACTTCCAGGGTGACTATTCGATGCTTACGCCCAACTATCGTCTGTCTGACCTTATCAAGGCTTGTCAGGGAGTGACTCCTCAGGCGTATATCGAGGGGGCTCATCTCACTCGTCTGATGACTAAGGAGGAGATTGAGAGCCGTGACCGCGCCAACAATCTGGCTCAGATCTCGCTCTATGAGAATGCCATCAAGGAGGGCAAGGAAATGAATATGGATATCGCAGACTCGCTCCTCGCCATGAAACGCAATACGGCCAATACTTTCCCTGTGGCCATTGACCTCAAGAAAGCTATGGAGAATCCAGGGTCGGAGTATGACATCACCCTGCGCGAGGGCGACGTGCTTGAGATTCCCGAGCAGACGAATATCATCAAGCTTAGCGGTGAGGTGATGTATCCGGTATCCATGTCGTACACCAAGGGTAAGAACCTCTACTGGTATATCAATCGTGCAGGCGGTTTCTCGCACAATGCTTCGCGAAGCCGTGTCTATGGTATCAATGCCAATGGTTCAGTTGTGCGCCTACATGCCAATTCTGTCAACAGCATACAGCCTGGCATGGAGATTGTTGTGCCGCAGAAGTCCGCAAAGAAGAAGATGTCTACGGCTGAAATCGTAGGTATCACAAGTGGTGTAGCTTCACTCGGTGCAATCATAGTGTCTGTACTCAATATTATCAAGAAGTAACACGCCAGTCATGCATTATGGAAGACAACAAGAAAACTCACGAGATTGATATCGTCGCGCTCTGTTCCGAACTTGCGAGGAACTACAAGATTCTGTGCGTGTGTGGCGTGGCAGGTGCCGTCATCGGGCTCATTGTAGCCTTCTCAAAACCTAAGGAATACACTGCTACTGTTGTGCTCGCTCCGGAGGCGTCCTCGGGCAGCGGTCTCAGCTTGAGCGGCGGTCTTGCCAACATGGCCTCGTCATTCGGCATAGACCTCAGCAACAAGACTACTTCTGATGCTATCTATCCCGAGCTTTATCCTGATATCATCGAATCACAGGACTTCCTGTTGTCTCTGTTCGACGTGCCTGTACGGCTCAAGGATGACAACTCCACACGCACATATACGCATCACCTCGTCTTCGACACCAAAATCCCGTTTTGGTCTTACCCTATGGTATGGCTGGCAGAAGCCTTACGCAAGCCTGAAGTTGCGCCTCAGGGAGGCAATCCAGGAGATAAGGATCCTTTCCGTATCACGCAGATTGATGCCATGCGATGCGAGGCGATTTCTGCTCTCATCACTTGCAACGTCAACAAAAAGACTGGTACAATATGTCTCTCCGTCACAGATCAGGATCCTATGGTGGCGGCTATCATGGCTGACACCCTCCAGCATCGCATACAGCAGTATGTCACTTCATATCGTACCAAGAAGGCTCGCATAGATTATGACTATTATGACAAGATGGCGGCCATCACTCTTGATGACTATGAGAAAGCTCGCCGGGAGTTTTCTGACTATTGCGACAGCCATACCAACAGCGTACTCACCTCGGTTTCTACGGAGCAGGAAGCTCTTGAGAATCGTATGAGCGACTTGTACACGACTTATTCTGCTGTGCTCAAGTTGCGTGATCAGGCTCGGGCTAAGATTCAGGAGAGCACTCCTGCCTTTACAATCTTGCAGAGTGCCAAGATGCCTCACCGTCCGTCCAGCACGTCAAGGCTTCTTACGCTCATGGCTTGTACCTTATTAGGGGCGTTCGGTGGAGCTTTATATGTCATTTTCCGAAAACAAAACGCTTAGACTATAGGACATGGAGATAAACAGCCGCAGCATATACGGTTTCATCTGCAAGTCTTTCTCTAAAGACCGCCGCACGACAAATGTGGTGGTGAACAGTATAGCTTCGGCAATACTCAAGTCGGTATCTATGCTATGCTCGCTCGCTATCGTTCCTATGACGGTCAACTATCTCAATGCTGAGGTATATGGTATTTGGATGGCGATATCATCAATAATCTATTGGATCGCTTTCATGGACATCGGTTTGGGCAACGGCATGCGCAACCATGTATCACGCTCGATTGCTGTGGGCGACATGGACATGGCGAGGACTTACTTTTCAACGGCGATTCTGTACCTCTGTCTGCTTGCCGTAGTCATTGGCGTAGTTGTCTTGCCTTTAATTCGCAACATTGATTTCCAATGTGTACTCAACACCAAGGTACTTTCTTCTGAACAACTTTCTGCGGTGATGACAATCGCTGTCTCACTGACTCTTGTTCAGTTTGTGGTCAAAAATGTCGGACTCGTATATGTCGCCATGCAGAAGTATGCCGTCAACGACTTCATTCTCTGCGTCAGCAATCTCGTCACTCTGCTTGCCATATTCGTCTTGACAAAAACGACTTCTCCAGACCTTACGAATATTGTAATAGTGTTCATTGCCATTCCTATCGTCATATATGCTCTGTCTGCCATTCCGCTGCTCAGACGCTATCCACAACTTATGCCAGGGCTGGATTGTATCAACAGTCAGGCTGCAATCAGTATTACGGGCAAGGGATTGGGTTTTTTTGTCATACAGATAACCAGTTGTCTCGTAGTTTTCAGCTCAACGAACATTTTCATATCACACTTCTTCGGACCAGAGCAGGTGACCTCATACAATGTCGCATACAAATATTTCAACCTGCTCATCATCGGCTACACGATTGTTCTTGCCCCTCTGTGGAATGCCTATACTGAGGCGTTTGTCAAGCGAGACTTCAATTGGATAAGGCTGACGTACCGTCGTTCGCTCAAATCGTGGGGTTGGATTACACTGGCAGGGGTGCTGATGCTTCTCGTCAGTCCATACTTCTTCAGACTGTGGGTAGGTACGAGCGTTGCGGTGCCATTCGGCCTCTCTGCCTGCGTGTTGGCCTACGTCTCGATGTTTAATTTTGCCAACGCCAGTGCTCACTTGTTGAATGGACTCAGCATCTTGCGCATACATATCCTGACTTCTATAATCGTGGCTGCCATCTATCTGACAACTGTATTAGCCTTTGGTACTTGGCTCGGTCCTGTCGGAATAATTGCAGTCATGGCTGTATCGTATCTGATAATGGGTATCGTATACACATACCAATGCTTTCTCGTCATCAACCATAGGGCTTCTGGTATATGGTCAAAATAGCTTCATTCCACTCTATCATGGATATACTTTCCTTAATCAAGCGATACAGGTTCGTCAAGGTGATACTGCAAGCCATAAGACATAGTTGGGTATATTTTGCCTGGCACGAGCGGACTCTTTTCGTCAGGCGGCATTTCCCCCGCCTTGCCACGCTCGGGAGTACTGGCGAGAATACCTTTATCGAATATCCTGTGTACTTTGACTCTCCCGAGAATGTATATATCGATCACAATGTAAAAATCAGGAGTAATGCACGCTTTATCAACTCTCCGCATGAGAAGATCTACATCAGGCAATACTCTGTCGTTGGCTCTGGCTGCACCATCATACCTGGCAACCACCGTAAGACTGTCGGTGTACCTCAATTCCTACTCGGCACTTCGCATATCAATGACGACAGCTGTCACCTCACTGTCGGTGAGGATGTATGGATAGGTGCGAATGTCACCATTCTATCTAAAGCAGACATAGGTCGTGGCTGTATCGTTGCTGCGTGCTCCGTCGTCACTCATCCGACTCCTCCGTATAGTGTGGTGGCCGGACAACCTGCTCGCATCATAGGTAAGGTCTTTGAGAAAGACGACATCTTGCGACATGAACTGGCTCTCTATCCTCCTGACCAAAGGCTCTCTCCGACACAAATAGACGACATCTTTAACGCCTACCATTATGACTCTCTCAAGACCTACGGTACAAGCGTTCCTTTGACCATGGAGCAAAACGAGATAATAGCCCGACTCAAACGTGACTGGAAATATATCGAGCCCACACACAACTCCTGATACGACATGCCTAACTTTATCCCTTACGCTATTCTCATCATTGTTCTTGCCGTGCTTGCTATCGTGTACCAGTATGTTGACGCACGGCAAAAGCGTAACATAACGATCGGCTGCTATGTGATGTTTCTTTTCTTCTTCGGCTTTAGAGGATATATTTGGCATGACTGGCAAGCATATAGTACACTCTTTCTGGACTGCGACCAGACATATCTGCGTCTCAACCCTTTCGAAGGTGGTACCGAGCACTTTTTTGAACCAGGCTACATGTTGTTCAACCTGCTTGTCAAACAGTTCACAAATTCATACCCAGTATTCCAGTTCATACAGACAACTATCTGCCTCACTTTGCTTTTCCGCTTTGCACATCTCAAACGTCTCAACATTCCTTTCTTTCTGATGTTGTTTCTCACCTTCGAGGGCTATGTCATCCTCATCAATCTCATGCGCAATGCCATAAGTATTCTCATCTTTCTCAATGCTTTGCCTTATATAGAGGAGAGGCGGCCTATACCTTACTTTCTGCTCTGTATTGTTGCCACGACATTTCACCTTACCAGCATCTTGTTCATTCCACTATATTATATCCTCAATATTAAGACTAACCGCTGGGTATTCCTGTCTGTCATACTCGCAGCTCTTGTTGTCTTTGTATTTAAGATTAAACTGCTCACTCCCATATTAAGCATCCTCTTTGGTGGCAGTGACACCCGATTTGAAATCATGGCAGAACAATATAGCAAGTTTGACGAAGCCAAGACTATATCAATTGGTCTCATAGAGCGCCTCTTGACCACTATGCTTACATTTGCATACTACAAAGAACTGCTCCAGGCTGCGCCTAAAAATCATATTTATATCAACATGCTTCTGCTCTATCTCTCATGCGTATTGTTCTTGAGCGAGTTTACTGTGGTTAGCACCCGTCTCGGACTTCTCGTTATCTGCGGTTACTGGATAGTGTGGTATTACATGCCGAAGGTCTTCCTTCATGGCAACAACCGTATATTGTTCTGTCTTTTTATCTTGGTCTACAGCATTGTAAAAAGCACTATATATAATTATAGTGACATTTATAAATACCAAAACCACCTCTTCGGGGCTGACAGCTATGAGAAATGCTGTCAAAAGGTACGGAACTACGAAGATTAGTTACAACTAAAGACTTTAGATTCACACACGACTCAAATGGAAAAGATAAGCGTTATAACTGTCGTATACAACGATGTATCTCATATCCGCCAGACCATAGACAGCTTTCTATGCCAGACATGGAGCGAGAAGGAACTCATCGTCATTGATGGAGGCAGCACGGATGGTACAGCCGACATTATCCGACAATACTCGGGTCAAATCGCATATTGGTGTTCCGAACCTGATGGTGGCATCTATGACGCGCTCAATAAGGGCATATCCTACGCCACTGGTGATTGGATCAACGTACTCAATAGCGGAGACTACTTCATCTCTCCTGATACTTTAGAACGTATTTTCAGCACCGCAGATACCTCTGATGCAGACATCATCTATGGTGATAGCATCGAATACGAGCTTGGAGCACAACGCCTGATTAAATCTATGAGTGACACATCTCTCATGCGCTACATTCCTATATATCGCCACGGGAGCAGTTTCGTGCGCAGCGATGTTCAACGTCAGTTCATGTACCAGCCAGAACTGAAGTCCGAATTCGGTTATGCCCTCGACTGGCACATGATTCACCGTATGTATCTCGCTGGCAAGCGTTTCAAGCGTATCGACACAGTTATCCAGGCCTATCAGAAGGAAGGAACATCGTCCAATCTCTACCAAAATATACGCTACAACTACCGCATCGCTACTGAGGGTCGTTTCAATCTGCCTGCAATATGTTTTTTTGCACGTCAGTACTTACGCACCTTCTTCGTCCATACCTGGATATATACCATTATTCGCGCTCTTATACTTGAATTTACTGTAAACAGCTGTCTGCCACATATTCCCTTTTGGAGCATACGGCGTAGGATACTCAATGCCATTGGCATGCGGATAGGATCTGGCAGTTTCGTCATGAAGGATACGTACATCATGAATGCAAATCTGGTACAGATGGGCGAGCATTGTCATATCAATCGAGGAGCTACTCTTGATGCTCGTGGGCGCATCATACTCGGCGACAATGTCTCTATTTCACATGGAGTACAGTTCTTTACCGCTACTCACGACCATCAAAGTCCGGATTTCCGCTACACTTATAGTCCTATCATCATTGGCGACCATGTTTGGATAGGAGCTGGTGCTATCATACTAAGTGGAGTGAATATACATCAAGGAGCAGTGGTCTGCGCTGGAGCTGTAGTCACAAAAGACGTGCCATCATACACCATAGTAGGGGGGATACCGGCAAAAGAGATAGGCCATCGTAATCATGACCTACACTATACTGTCGATGGCTACCAACCATTCACATAACTCTCTCACTCAACCTCAGCAATGAAAAAGATTCTTTATATAGACTACGACTTGCAAGTCGGTCATCTGAACTTCAACCATATCCAAATCGATGCCTTGCGCAATACTGGTGCTGATGTCCGTCTCGTCCTGCACAAATTCATGTACGAACGACTGCCATACCCTATCCAGATGTACGATTTTATCATTCCCCATATATTGCGCTATCGGAACGATCACCCATTCATCAATCGTATCGTATTTGTCATAACTCTTCTGCTCATACGAATCAAGGTAAACACCAAAGCGTATGACAATGTCATCGTAGGCTATTGCGATGAGATATCACTCTCACTCGTCAAGATTGCCCGCAACATGTTTATATTCATGCATCGTACAGCTACAGTCCGTGACAGCCGCATCAAACGCTGCCTGTGTAGACGCATAGCCCGCGACAACACCATCCTCGTAATGAGCAAACACATGGCGGACATACTACAAGAGTCTGGCATTACACGCTACAAGATTGTGTCTCATGGCTGTATTAAGCCATTCACCACACAACCTACCATAGAACCTGAGCATCCTTTCCGCATCATTCATCCTTCAGCTAAACTCAACCTAAAATTCGTTGAGCAAGTACTTCAGAATCCCAAACTTCACGAATACATCAACACGCATGACATAGAGATTCTCATCAAGCCATGTCAGGGTATTCCCACCATCATACAACCTAATATCAAATACCTTCCCCCAGTCATAGACTTCGAGGAGTACAAGCAGTACTTTACTGATGCTGATGCAATACTCCTTTCATACCCAGAAGATTTCAGCGGACAGGTCAGCGGCATCAGCTACGAGTGTTTTGCCAATCTCAAGCGCATACTCATATACCGACATCCAGCACTCTCCTATTGTCGGCAATATTATAATTATAATCCCGTATTTGAAACTACTGAGGAATTTATTCTGCTTTTGGACTCTCTCATTACTGACCCCTCATTACAATGTACGGCATCTGCAAAGGATTTGACACCTGACTACTCGTTCCTCAAATGACAAACTTATGCTCAAAGCTTCTGTAATTATTCCCACATACAAGCCTCAGGATTATATCTACGAGTGCATGCACTCTGTCTTACACCAGAGTTACCCACCAGAAAATTACGAAATCATTGTCATTATCAATGGCTGCGACCAACCCTATCGTGACAGGCTTTCAGACTTTATCGATAGCATTTCCCTACCCTCACACAATATACATCTGCTACAAACCGACCAAGGTGGGGTCTCGAACGCACGCAACATAGGTCTTGACGAGGCTCAAGGCGAATATATACTTTTCCTCGATGATGACGATTACATTAGTCCGACATACATCGAAAGTCTTGTATCTTGTGCCACCCCTAACAGTATAGTCGCTGCCAAACTGAGTCTGTTCGACGACCAGACTCGCCAGGAAATCCAGACTGCCTTAACCAAGGCATATGATACAGCGAGTGAGCAAATCAAAAAAAATCCCCTGACACTATATAGCGGACGACGTCTCCTCTCCGCTGTGGGTGGCAAGGCCATTCCAAGAAAACTGATAGGCAACTTGAGGTTCAACCCGAATTTCGCTCTCGGAGAAGATTCACTGTTCATCACCACCCTGACGAAACGCATGCATAGTATTCTTCTCGCTCCTCCTCACGCGATATACTATGTACGCCAACGAAACAACTCAGCCTCACGCAGACCTATCAGCAACTATTCTCAAATCAGCAACGCGCTCAGACTCGCATGGCAATACACACGTATGTACTTATCTGACATACCTCACAACAATTTGAAATTCTATCTCACGCGGATAGCTGCGTCACTGCTTAAGGCTTTCAGCAAAAAATATCGCACCGTATAACGCTATCTATTTCCCGTCAAACGTCCCCAGACCAGTTCGCCACACTTACACACATATCTGAAAGCAAATAGAGCATAACTCACCTCTACACCTTGAGAACGGAAAGTACGCACATGGTCCTTGAGAATCTGCACATGGCTCTTAAGTCCTGATGTACTTACACCCCCTGTGCGCATCGTCACAAAATCCATCGGGATATACTGCGTACGAATGCGATTTATAAAAAGCAATCTGAACAACTGATCAAAATCAGCCGCCACCTTGTATTCCAGTCGGAACTTGCCGTATGTCGAATACAGACTCCTCAGGCAGTAAAACGACGGATGTGCCGGCATGAATCCCATACGCATATAACGAGGTTTGAACAAACGACTCGAATAGTATCGCACCGTACGTTTCAAGTCGCCAGGATTTACATAGTGTACATCACCATACACAGCCTCTAACAAAGGATTGCATACGAAAGCATTAACAATCCTCTCCAGGACATCGTCAGAAGTATAGAAATCATCAGAATTCAAGATACCGACGATGTCACCTGTTGCACGGTCAATCCCCTTGTTCATTGCATCATACAGTCCCTTGTCTGGCTCACTCACAGCTCGTAGTCTGTCACCAAAGCGAGCACGATAACTGTCAACAATGCGCATAGTATTGTCTGTAGAAGCTCCATCACATAGTATCACCTCATAATTCTGATACGACTGTCTCAAAAGGCTATCAAAAGTGTCTGCCAGAGTCTTTTCACTATTGTAGGTAGCCACAATAATCGAGAATCTGATATTTTCATAATCAAAATTACGAGGTGCGCCAAAACCGACACGTCCGACCGGCACGTCCATGGGTTGTTCGCGCCTTTCGACAGGAGGCATCGGCTTGAGCATACGTTCGGGGTCTGCACAAGTCTGAAGCACAAGTACCCCAACTGCATATAGCAACACATCTATCAGCAGAATCAGCGTAATCTGTAGCGAACACTCCCACAATAACATATTCAACGCCACAAGCAGCACATCAGCTATCAGGAGTATCGCCAAAGCCTGTCTCTGCGAGAATGCATTCTGCAAAAGCAAATGATGGATATGCGTTTTGTCTGGATGAAACGGATGAACCCCTCTCAGCATTCTCGACGTAGCCACACGCGCCAAGTCAAATGCAGGCAACATCAATACGCTCAGAGGAATAAGAATACCCTGACGAGGAGGAGCGCACAAGACATTGTCCATACTCAGCTTTACCCCCATATAGGATAGCACAAAGCCCAACATCAGACTGCCACTATCGCCCATAAACGTTTTAGTTCCCTTCTCAGGACTGCCAAACATGTTGAAGCATACAAATACCACAAGAGTCCCTATCATTGCCCCGGAGAACAGACAAAACACATAATTGCCTATGACATAAAAGAAATAGCAATACACAAGTAGCGCCACAATACTTATCCCCGAAGCCAACCCGTCTATACCATCTATCGTATTCATGGCGTTTACTACGGACATCACCAGAAAAACGGTCAGACAATAGGCTCCCCAACCATCAATTACTTCTATGCCAAACAGTCCGTACAGATTATTGAAATACAATCCTACCAGTGGGAAAGTCAGAGCAGATACAAACTGGACAGCGAACTTCAACCCTGCCCCCAGTCCAAATAAGTCATCCAGGAATCCCAGTAAGTATACAACGAGCATACCCATCCCTAAAAGCATCGAACTAAGCTTTACGCTTGAAGCTATGCTAAAATCATCTATACACAGCATCATGCTCACATTCAAGGCAATTGCAGCCGAGGGTACGAACACAACACCACCGAGACGCGGGATACCACTCTGATGCACCTTGCGTACATTAGGAGAGTCATACACTCCGTTCTTATAGCAAAGGTGCATTATCCACGGCAACAAGACCAACGTACAAAGCGCAGCGATGGCGAACGCAATCAGTATATATATATACATCTGTCAGGGCTTATATAGTCTATACACTGATAACGCAAGATTACGTTCAAATATTGTTAACAACCTCAATACTTACGAAATGCCAATGTGTCGGCCGCCTCCGACGCCAAGACCAAGGAGCCCGAAGAGAGTGAGACCACCTTCATTTCACCATTGCGCGGTACTCCTACATATCTGAGAGTATCCATTGAGACAACAGAGTCATGCTCGTTGCCTAGATATACAAAAGGATCATATATCCTAATCATACCCTCTGTCCTTTCGCAAAGAGCCCTAATTTCCACACGAGGCGAAGTCGAACGTGTAAACCTTGCCATCTGCAACTGAAAACTATAATAAATCATGTCCTCCTTAGTAGCAACGACCTGCCCGTCAGCATTACGCCACTGAGTTAGCTGCCACATTCCATATAAGTCACTGGCATCTCTCTTGCTATCACAGGAGGTCATAGAAGCCACCACGACGACAAGAGCGAATATCGAATATTTTAAACCCTTCATAGCGATACTAAACATCAATTAAGTTTCCTCATCCAACCGTCCCAGCTAACAGTAAGCAGAGCACCATCGCCTTTACCTATCAATCCACCCCCATTGTGACCATAGGCTAACGTAAGCCCCAGCTCAGGTATGCACTTGAAGCGATACGAAGCCTCAATTAGCAAGAAATCACCATATACCGGGTCAGGCAAAGGGGAAGGATAAGTGCCGAGACTCTTCTCATGCGTATACAGGATTCTCCAGCTGATGTTCTCTGCCGGATCTCCCTTGATACCCACATGATGCGCCTGAATACGGTTGTGACGAACTGAAATGCTCCCATTGTTATATAACGGAGAAATCAACGTAGGATTACCCATCACAAACCCTGCATGCTGCCACGCTCCATAATTACTGTTATTGTAATAATTATCCCTTGCACTAATCTGTATAGGATTCTCAACCGTATGGTCGTGATATACGGGACCAGACTGATCCATAGTATTGTTATACTCGTAGAGCACGGTACTCACGAAACGGTTTTTGGGAAGATTAGCCTCCGCACCTATAAGCATATCCTTCCAGAATCCGTACTGCATGAACATCTGACTCTCGTCCTCAAAAAGATGCTCTGCGTAAATTCCGACATTCCACGACCTCTGTTTCCAATCGAGTCTCAAATGCCATGAACCTATATGATTGCCTGCAGCATTAGTATAAGCCTCATCACTTATATCACCGCCCTTACCAGGCACGAATGCAGTCCATAAATTGCCAGCTAAAGGTACACCCTGTGCAAAATCCTCTCCTAAATACCCACGGATGTTGTATCCCTGACCGCCAAACTGGCATGCCATTTCTAGACCACCAGTAAATATCAGCGGGAACCTCTTCTCATTGCCGATGCGCACAAAAAGAGCCTTGGAGTGAAACCAGCTATTGCGTGTATAGACAGCTTTAGTCCCCTCAGTAAAGCTCCTCTGCCACCCGTTATCCATATACAGGCCGTATGCAATGTGCGCCTTCAAAGACAAGAATCCCTTGGTTCCAGGCACAGTCCAGAAATCCGGCAATTCCAGTCTGACCTGAGGTAAAGGTCGTGCATTCTGTCCCAAAGTCAAGCCTCCGGTAGACAAAAGAGGATTCTTCAGTTCGCTTGTTCTCTGTTTTTGCCCGATAGAAAGATTTATCATTCTCCAACCAGCATCTACATACGCCTGTTGTATGTTGAAGTAGCTCTGCAGACCGTACCCAGCTGCCAAATCTATCCCGTATCCCACCTTCCAATAACGCAACGAATCTGCCTCTGCATCACGCTTCAGATAGGCACTAGCCAAGACAGAATTAGACTTGAGAGCACCCAATCCAAACCTATTGCTGGTAAACCAAAAAGGCACACTTCCCCCTCCAGCCGTACCAGTCATACTACCACCATACTGAACATTTTCTACGAGTCGATCAGTTTGCGCCTCTACACTGAAAGCACAAACAAACGACACAGCAACAGCTACAACACATCTTTTCATCATCATTTCTTCACAAAATCCTCACATATCCCCCCCTTATCCATCGCCGGCATCTCCTTTATTTGTTTCAGAAGAGTCTTGTTCATCGACCTGCGTTCGGCATCATAAAGCCACCCATACTTGTTGAAATATTTAATAGCGCTGAATATATGCACCATCAGCAACTTGAGACTATGATAGCTTAGCCTGCTATACCTATGATAGATACTGACCGCAGGTACAAACAAAGTCTTATACTTCCTATGCAACCTGCGCGAATAGTCCACATCCTCCATATACATGAAAAACCTCTCGTCAAACAGGCCAATCTCCTTGACCGCACTGAGTCTCAACATCATAAAGCAACCCGAGAGAAATGGTACATTCATGACACAGCAATAGCCAGAATCTCTCAGTTCAAACCTATTGTTCCTACGCCTTATCAGACGTTCCGGCAGAAAAAACCTGCCAAACAAATCCATAGGCGAAGGCAGCAGCTTAGCCAAATACTGAACCGAGCCATTCAGATAATGCACCTTGGGCATAATCTGTGCAATCTCCGCATCCCCCTCCATCATCTTCCACAGCGTAGGAATCACCTCTGGGCCAAACCACACATCAGGATTGACCACCAAGTGGTACTGGCTACCCTCTGCCATGGCCTCAATGAGGGCGACATTATGCCCTCCTCCATAACCATTATTCTCATGGCGGATATATTTCAATTCAAAACCTCGCTCCTTGTGCTTTAAGAAGTCCTGTCCCCTACGCATATACTCGTTGAGCTCACCCTCCAACAGGCAATACTCATCACTGTGATCCACCACCCACAATTTCCTGACGGGCGAGACCAGCACGCTATGCAACACAGCCTCAAGATCAAGCAGATTATTATTATATGTAACTATCGATGCAGTAATCATCCGTATTAGTAAAACGCATTTCAAACTACAAAGATACGAATTAATTCGCAAATCACGAAATTAATCAGCATTTATCGAATCTCTGACCTCCGACTCTTCGTCTTGCATCTTCTTTCTGCGACCACCAGTGTGTTCGTTAGAACGCATTGCGCACAACTCCAAAAAAAGCTTCAACTGCTCCTCAGGCATCGTACCAGCCTTGATACGCTTACGCTGATACTTCGCCCAATTGTTCAACTGACTATGCTTCTCACAGAAATGTCCGTGCTCGAGTACATGTTCTCTTAAAGCCTCATATTTTTCCAACCACTTATCCTTGTTTTTCATAACCATACACGATGACAATTAGTCTCTTCGGAAGATATCTCTGGTATAGACCTTATCAGCAACATCGTCAAGGACTGCATCGTAGCGATTTGCAATGATAGCATTGCTTTGTGATTTAAACGAATCTATGTCATTAACGACAAGCGAGCCAAAGAATGTCGTACCCTCAGGGAGTGTAGGCTCATATATGATAACCGTGGCTCCTTTAGCCTTGATACGCTTCATGATACCTTGGATTGCACTTTGCCGAAAATTATCAGAATTCGATTTCATCGTCAACCGGTACACACCAATGACGACCGGTTCCTTCTGACCAGCATACTGGTTTTGAGTACTGTAGTCATACCACCCAGCCTTTCTCAAGACAGCGTCTGCAATATAATCCTTTCGCGTACGGTTACTCTCTACTATAGCACTCATCATATTTTGAGGGACATCTTGGTAGTTAGCCAAAAGTTGCTTGGTATCCTTGGGCAGACAGTATCCACCATAGCCGAACGAGGGATTGTTGTAATGTGTGCCGATTCGAGGATCAAGACCAATACCCTGAATGATAGCAGCAGAGTCAAGATTCTTAACCTCGGCATAGGTATCTAACTCATTGAAATAGCTGACACGCAAGGCCAGATAAGTATTCGCAAAGAGTTTGACAGCCTCAGCCTCCGTCGCCCCCATAAAAAGCGTAGGTATGTCTTGCTTGATGGCACCTTCCTGCAGAAGCTGTGCAAAGACCTTTGCATGACTAAGCATTTGCTCAACATGAGCCGCATCAAGATTCATTAGCTTAGGATAGCCCACTATGATTCTTGATGGATAGAGATTGTCTTCGAGAGCCTTGGATTCACGCAAGAACTCCGGAGAGAAGAGGAGATTAATCTTGCCATACCTTTGGTAAAGTTTTTGGCAGTACCCCACCGGTATAGTACTCTTGATGACCATAGTGGCATCAGGGTTGACAGACAAGACGAGATCTATAACATCCTCGATATGATGAGTATCAAAGAAATTCTTGACAGGATCATAATTAGTAGGTGCGGCTATCACCACGAAGTCAGCATCCCTGTAAGCCAGCGCGCCATCGAGAGTAGCAGTCAGGTCAAGACTCTTCTCAGCAAAGTAACGCTGGATATATTCGTCTTGGATAGGTGATATACGATTGTTGATCTTATCAACTTTCTCAGGAACCACATCCACCGCAGTTACCTGATGATGCTGAGATAGAAGAGTAGCTATGCTAAGTCCGACATAGCCCGTACCAGCTACGGCTATCTTTAAATCTTGGAATTCTCTCATAATATATCTGTATTTAAGTAAGTGGGACAAGTAATATCAATACATTGGAATAACGGTATTCGTCTCCTCAGACAAATCAAAATTGAACGAATTTGATACATTAGTTCCAAAGAAGTATCCTTCGATTGTAGTAGTGCTATGAGACTTAAAAGGAACAGCACTGACAGTACAACTATGAAGGAGAGCATCACTGCTGTCATACATACTGATAACAACATCAGAATTCTGGCTCTCCGCAGTAAGAAGCATTTGAACATTAAACATTTGTCCCGCAAATGAAGACAGTCCAAAATCGCTAAGCTTGTATTTTATTGTATACGAAAGAGCAGACGCAGCAAAACCCGTGGTAGGATTGAAGGCATGAGAGTCAGTCGCAGCAGTCCCTGTCGGATTGACGACAATCTCCACGCGCTTCACATTATCAAGATTAGCATCCTTAGGTTTCACCACAAGAGAAGATGTTATACGACTTCCAAAGTCAATAGCGACAGATTGAGTAGCCTCGCCCAATATCGTTACACTCACAACCTTTGAAAAAAGCATCTTTGGTAAATACTTTTCTGATATGGAAGCAGAAGTAGCAGATTGTATATCGGCATTAGGAGATTCGGCACTACTTGCCCTGTGAGCCACCGCCACAAACGTATAACTACCCTTTGGGAGCTGGCAGTCAATGGCGTCAAAGTTATCATCAACCCCCTTGATTCTATTGGTTGAAAAGACGGTTTCACCTTGCGAGTCAAAGATCTTCAGGGCAATACGAGTCACACTTGCTTCATCTGCTGTGGCACGAGTATCAGAATAATCACGAGAATCGGGAGTAACCATTATCTCAAAGCCCGAGAAAGTCACAGACACGTCAGTAAGAACATCTGACGGAGGATTCGGAGAAATTGATTCACCATCTTGAGAACAAGAGAAAACCGTCATCACACAGAAGATAAGCAAGCTAACTTTTAATGTTTTCATATACGTATGATTTATTTATTTATTTGTTTTCAACGACACGAACTCTGACAGAAGTCACGAGCCTCAGATGATAATCACTCACACTCGCCCCTGCAGCCTTGATTGAACTGTAACTGCTGCCCGACCTGAAACTATAGGTTTGCGTGGCATCGGTACAAAGGTAACGTACGTTCTTTCCCTTGTCGTCAGTCTCCACTATAGGATCTGCACCAGCCTCCGAGAGCAGAGAGACAAAAGGACTGTCAGCAGAGAGATATGCATCGCGCAAGCATCTGGCCTCATCTGGAGAAGGAATACGCCAACCTGCGACATCATATTCTGAATAATCATCTGCGATATCGGCAGCCATCTGAGACTTGGCAGAATGCAGAGCCGACGAGACATTGGAGAAATCACTAAGCGATACGAGGAGTAACGAAACCAAGTCAGTGTCAGACTCCGTCACTCCTACGACCACATGTCCTTGCCAAATGAAAGGAGGTTCGGGCAGAGAAGAAATCTCATATACGCCATCATCACCAGGAGTAGCAGGTATATCTGCGTCCGACAGATTAAGCACGCTATTGGAAAGTACAGCATTTACAGTATAACTCATACCAGCACGCAGCGATACAGGATATGCAGCTTGAGCAAATTGCTCCCCATGCTCATCGTCGTAAGTCATAGTAATATTCGTATGAGTACCAACGGAAGGAAACAAGTATATGATGCCAGAAGTCCAAGTATCAGAATCAGACAGACGGGTGAGAGGGATTATAGACTTCTGAGAGCCCGTAAGATTACCATCAAAAGTTATAGCCTGAGACAACGCGGATAAAGTGATATAAGAAGCTTTGCAACATGAAGGTATACCCTCTACGTTAAATATGAAAGAAGCCATACGGGGCTGTACCAAAAGATGCAACGCGGAACTGGAAGTCGATGGTGTCACATCAGCACAAGCCATACATAGAGGCTGCGTGGATACATACCCTCTGGCAAGCCCTCTCAGGAAATCAGAAATCGGAGCATCAAGATGCGGATCGGAGATTGAGACACATGCAGACGAAGTCAAAGGTTCCTCAATAGAATACGATACCTCTGGCGCACAAACCGCAGCAACATGAGTCATCGCACCACGCGGGAGAAGCATATTCACTGTAGCGTCAGCTGACTCCTGCACCCGGTTTGCAAGCAAAGAACCATCAGCAGCAAAAGCATATATATCAATTGGACATTCCGCATCAACGAATGAAGACCTCCGGATATGAATACTCACATCTGAGCTCTCTCCGTCAGAAGAAGACACATCAGCAAGATCCATCTTTTGGCACGCTATGAGCTGCAAGACAGCAATGAAGAAGGAGACAATGTCACAAAAGCGGAATCGATGCGTGTATATCATAGCACATGCAGACAAACTATCAGGTGAGATGCAGGAAGTCAGAAAGCTTCTGACCAACCGTCTTATAATTATTTATAAAAGCCTCCAGCACACGAGTAGGCTGGATACAGCCCTCGTTGTCAAACGAAGAAGGAATAATCTCGTAATCAGCAATCGCGGCCGGAATGAGGCAAGTTGCCCCAGATGGGAGCACAAGCTCTTCAGATGTAGAAACGATACGCAATCGACAAGTGTTCTGTATGTTGACAAGTATAACAAACGAGTCATACTTGAGCATATTACGACGTTCCGCCACTGGAGCATCTACTATATTGACCGAAAAATGTGTAGTATCCAATATCTGCGAAGCAGTATAACACGAGAGTCTCGACTCAGTCTTATAGTTAGGATAGACATTAAAGTCTATAGCCTCGCGAGCAAGAGCAGTATGCAACTGTCGCGGACGTCCGTCCAATCCAGGACGATCATAATCGTATATACGATATGTCACATCGCTCGACTGCTGTATCTCCACCAGGCGTATGCCTCCACATATAGCATGCACACGTCCTGCAGGAAGATAAAAGACATCACCCTTGCGCACCGTATGAGATGCAAGAACCTCAGTTATAGACCCGTCAGCCACATGACGTTCATACTCATCAGGAGAAATCCTTTCACTGAAGCCAGCATACAGATGCGCACCATCTTCAGCCTCAAGGATATACCACATTTCGCTCTTCCCCGACTTGTTATGATGCAAAGCTGCCATAGCATCATCAGGATGCACCTGAATCGAGAGATCCTGACGGGCATCGATAATCTTGGCCAACAGGGGAAGCCTGTTAGAATACCGGATAGCAGTAGACTTGCCCAGAATAGCTTGAGGATGACACTCTATTACCTGAGAGAGAGGCAAACCAGCCCACACTCCATTTTGGATTACAGAGATGTGATCCGGTACCGACGACACAGTCCAATCCTCTGTACCCCATACAAGAGTGACAAGGTTCTGTCTAAACAACAATGGATAAAACATAATCTAACACACGACACGTCTAATTATCAAGAACCTCATATTTTGAAACCCGTGACTTAAACTCTGGAACAATCTCCTTCATCTTGGCTACGATAGCCATATCATCATGTGAGTAAGAGAGTTGAAGCAATTCCTCCTCGTTTCGAGCAGCCGTTTCGTAGTCATACTCTCTGACAGCCGCTACCAAGATTTTAGGATGCATAGTCGGCTTTGTCTGCTCTGCATCATTGAGGACCTCCTCATAGAGTTTTTCCCCATCACGCAGACCAGTAAACTGAACCTTCACCCCATCAGCCCCAGAAAGCTGTATCATACGCTTTGCCAAATCCACAATCTTAACAGGCTTCCCCATATCAAAGACAAAAATCTCACCACCGTGCCCCATAGTACCAGCCTCCAATACTAAACGGCATGCCTCAGGGATAAGCATAAAATAGCGGATGATATCCGGGTGAGTTACCGTAACAGGGCCTCCATGTTTGATCTGCTCGCGAAAAATCGGGATTACACTACCGTTAGAGCCAAGCACATTACCGAAACGGGTCGTGATGAACTGGGTCGTACGACGCTGGGTTTTCTGACTCTCCTCCCACAACTTCTGATTCAAACTCTGGCAGTAAATCTCACAAATACGTTTAGAGCAACCCATGACATTAGTAGGATTAACAGCCTTGTCGGTAGAAATCATCACAAATTTTATTGTACCATATTTCACTGCGAGATCAGCAATGACACGAGTACCATAAATATTATTCTGTACCGCTATTGCAGGGTTATCCTCCATCATAGGAACATGCTTGTAAGCAGCAGCGTGAAACACATACTGAGGGCGATTGCTGCTGAAAATCTTCTCCATGTGCACCTTGTTGGTAATACTTGTCACAATGGTTTTGCAGGGAATATACTTGTAATCCCGCTCCATCATAAGTCTGATATCATGCATAGGAGTCTCTGCCTGATCTACCAATATCATCAACGAAGGATGGAACTTACCAATCTGTCTCACCATCTCGCTACCGATAGAACCGGCTGCACCTGTGATAAGTATACGTTTGTCTCGCAATTGTGCTCCTATGGCGTCCATATCCACACTAATCTGCTCCCGAGGAAGTAGGTCCTCAATATCAACCTCTTGCAAATGGTTAAAATTAATAGGTGAATTCTGATCCCAAGGCTCCTCATTAGGCAACATCATAATCCTAATGCCAGCATTAGTCAGAGAGTCCACCATAGCCTGATTTTCTACGAACACCTCACGTTTGAGCGGAGAGACCAAGATAGTACGGACTTTATATTGTGCAAGCACATCGATAATCTCAGGCGTGTTGGGAAAAACCTTTTTACCCATAAGATAACCACCCTTTGTCTGGCTCGAATCAGAAATAAAGAACTTCAGCGAATATCGTTTATCCTTGCTATAAGCAATACTATTAGCCAAGGCGATACCTCCAGCCAAAGTACCATAAATAGCTACAGGAATAGAAAATTCACTACGGAAACTCTCATAAAGCACCTTGACAGTGACGCGAACGAGCCATATAAAAAGAGTCGACACACCACAAAGCAGGCTTGCCACGACAAACTCTTCATGGACCGAGGAGAGAAACGGCAGACAGTCATAGCCAATGCCCTTTAAGGACCAATAGATGAGGGAAACAGTAATGGTCGAGAAAAGGTTTGCCACAAAAATACGTTGCAGATCAACAATCGAAGTATAGCGCACAATACCACGATAAGTATGCAAGCTATGAAAGAACACGGCAAACACCACTATCACTACAGTCATAGCTGCCGTAACGGCACTGATATTATCTACAAATGCCGTACCCTCAAGGGCATAGAAAAAACCGATATAGCCCGACATCAATACCATCATACAATCCAATGCAAGGATATACCAATATGGGAGAGCGCGGCGCGAGAAATACCAATTAGTCAGCGAATTCAACATTTTGTTCATAGATACCATGTCAGTAAATAATTGTACATTGTGTCACAAAGATAATATATTTATCCTATAATTTGCAAATTTTAAAATACTATAAATACAAAATTTATCATTTTTCACTAATTATAGCATGACAAGATAGGAAATGTTGGAAATATTTTATAGAGCTCACGGGGGAGGGGCAATCATCTGACAACCACCAAGCGTTTGATGATAACGGGCTTACCTTGAGAGCTATTTATAACTACATGATATACGCCGCTGCTGACCGTTGTACCAGAACTATCCGTAAGATTCCACCTCACTACTCCACCCTGAGATTGGGTTGCATAGACGCACTGACCAGACGCAGAGAGTATTTTGACATCAGACTGATGCTCAAGGTGATCAATGGTGACCACACTGTTTGTACTGGGACGCACTGGATTGGGGAACACATTGACAAGATCCTCATCAAGTTTATCCTGAGCTTTCGCCACTTCTTCCATGTAGGAACATAAACCACGGTCTGTGGCTATGAAGACATTTCCATCATGTGGGTCTATAGCTATGTCATTAATTTGGTCAGAAAGGAGTGGTGTCGTATCTGCGGTAAAGTGATAGATGGTCTCCTGACCGTCAGGGCTGAACAGATACACACCGTCACTTTTGGTGCCTATCCATTTGCGGTTGGCAGCATCAACCGTAATGCATGTGACGTCTATGCCCGACAAGAGATAGTCAGCAAGACCACTTCCGTCATCGCGATTACGTTTGATTTGGGTGAAACGGAAATCACTGTCAAACCATGTACTTGGATCTTCTACGACGAACAGTCCGTCACTGGTTCCGCACCACAACATCCCCTGCGCATCCTCGGTCATACAATAATAGAATGTCGGAGAATAGGCCGTGCCATCCTGATTGGTAATGGACGAACGAAGCAACGAAGTGTCATCACCTACATAATTGAGAGTACCAGCCGTATCAAAACCAAAGAAGCCCCGAGGTGTACCCTGGTTGCTGACGAGGAAGCTGATTCCATTCGTCGATGGCAGTATTTGGTAAATATTTGACGCTCTTTTGATTTGTTCATAATAAAGGGATAGCCACTGCCCGTTGGGACGTCGGATCCGGACTATTGTATCCGTCTGTTGATTAGCCATCCACAGATTCTCATTGCCATCATACACGAGAGAGGTGCAAGTGCAGTAATTCTGTTTGTCATGTATATTCTCAACCGCAGTGATGACACGGATTGGACTGTTGGAATAATTGAAAAAATCCACCAGTTCAAGCTCGCCGTTTTGGTTCAGGCGATATTCCTGCAGTCCGTTGCGATATACCCCAGCAAAGAAATGATCAGACAAAGATGGATCTGAGACAAACGTATCTGTATTGTAGTGAGACAAATTTGGGTAACGACTGCGTATGTCCTGTTCGTCAGAACACCTCCATACGCCCCCAGTGTACATCATGACAGTCTCTGGATAATAATCTGCAGTCTGCGTATTTATACCTCCAGCAGCAAGAAGGCGACCGTGTTCGTCAAAATTTATACGCCAAAACGTATCCCTTCTCGGTGAGTTGACAACAAACAAGGGTTCAGAAGCCTGTGGCTCAAAAGACCTGGTTGCAATATCGAGAGTATAGGGGATGACACCAGAAGCAGGCGAAGCAGTCCAAAATGTCTGACCGGACAAACTTATTGATGTGATAGGAGGAAGGTCGCTTAGAGCGGTAATCGTAGAGAGATCCGAATGAAGGACTGTCAATGTGGAATTTGTACTGCCAACGACAAGAAAATATGCGAAGTCAGAAGTAGAACCCACATATTGCCCTCTGATCTTGGAGTCAAACCATCGTTCATAACCAGTAGACGTATCTATCGTTATAAAACTGTTTCCAATGCGGGCTAACAGATTGCCACAGAACGAGGTGATAAAATCTGTCGCATAAGATCTATACTGTTGCCACGACGACTTATCATAAAGATTGTCAGACAACTTTACAACATAAAGTCCTTCAGTGCACGCTATATAATATCTGTCATTGAATATACACATTGACTGGACATTGTACGGACTCTTGTAGGTATTAGCTAATACACCGTTGATACAGTCGAGCTCTACTATGCCAATATTGGTACACAGATACGCTATATGATTGTAGTTGTAGATACTGTTGATTGTTATATCGGCAGTCTTTAAGTCAGGTACACTCATGACGCTCCCGTCCTCAGCAAGAAGGTCTATGACATTATCTCTGTATACGAGTATCGTGTTTTCACTTTTTTCATTATGGTCAATGATACGTATACCTGTCGAAGACAACGAATTGAGTGAATCGTATGTACGCAGGCTCGCATCATCGAGGTCGTATCTGACAAGGTTGCCAACCATCGTCTGCCTCCCCGTGCTGTTGTCTATTGCGCCTGACGTCGTAATACTGTACAACAAGTTTCCGAAGACCTTAACCTGAACAGGCTGGCTATAAGAGGGATACAACGCCCACTTCCCTTGCTGGGCTTGTGCCAGAAGGGAAGTGATACATATCGTTGCGGTCAGTATTTTACGTTTCAACGTAATCATTTCTCAGTATAAGTTTGACTCTCTAAAGCATCCCCATAAGGAGCATAATTTCCATAACGAGAGTAGCGCCCGTAATGTCCATAATGCCCGTAATGCCCATACTTACGCTTGGAGTAGTCCACGCCGTTGAGAACTATGCTGCACTTTGGCAATCTACCACTCTCGGAGAGATCATTGACCATGGCAAAGTTCTCCTTAAGCGAGTAGTCCGCTCTGGTCACGATAATTGTCATATCTGCCACCCGAGCGATGTTGAGAGTATCGGTGACGAGTGCCAATGGTGGAGTATCCAGAATTACATAATCATAGATGGTCGAGAGGTGCTCAATAGCCAGCTTCAGTTGATTGCCGCTAAGCAATTCCGACGGATTTGGTGGGATAATTCCAGCAGGCATGACATCGAGGTTGCTATGTATGCCACTGTGGGTAATCTGCTGTTCAAGCAGAGCATAGTCGGGATCATCAAGTGCCAGGAAGTTGGTTATGCCACGCCTGTCGGGTACAAGTCCGAAAAGTTGAACCAATCGAGGCTTTCGTATGTCAAGTCCGACAATGATTACCTTCTTGCCCATCAAGGCAATAGACATGGCAAGGTTTGAAGCGACGAACGTCTTTCCCTCTCCGGGGATACATGAGGTAGAGATAATCACCTTTTCGTTCTTCTTCAGTACGAAAGGCAAGTTGGTACGCAGAGCACGGAAAGACTCCTCCATCGAGTCGTTAATATTCTCTTTGACCACGACAGCACGATTGCCTTCTGATACCCGGTCGGTCTTGGGTATATCAGCCAATATAGTAAGCTTCGTCAGTTTCTCGATATCTTCCCGACCCTCTATCCGGGTTCGCAACAATGCGAGCAGATAAAAGACACCGATCGGAGCACAAAGACCTAACACCAAAGCGATAGCATAGCTGATAAGCGGTTTGGGGCTTATCGGTTTGAGAGCAATCATCGGAGCATCAATCATTCGAGCCTTAGCTGCTACAGAAGCAAGCTGGATATAATTCTCCTCGCGCTTCTGGAGTAAAGTCAGGTAGAGGTTGGACTTGAGCTCCTGCTGTCGCCCAATATTGGTCAAAGCGCGTTCTTGAGTAGGAGTGCGGTTGATCTGACCGCTATACATATCAAATTGAGAGTCAATAGAGCGTTTCTGTGTCTGCATATCACGATAGATAGCACTCATATTCTCACGTATGAGAGGCCAAAGATCCTGAGCCTGCTGGGTGACCTGAATGACCGTCGGGTTATCTTCACTGCTACCTTTGAGATAACGGTTACGACGGAGTATCAAATTGTTGTACTGCGATATAGACTTATTGAGCTCCTGATTGTCCAGACCTAAATTGACAGGAAGTATGGCAAGATAGTTTGCAGGAGAGTCCATATAGTCCATAATGGATTTGAGTATGGATATCTGGGTCTGTATCTCCACCTGTTCCTTGCGGTAATTCGTGATGCTGGAGAGTGCTGTTGTAGCATCGTTTGTGAGATTTATGAGCTCATTCTTACGTTTATACTCCTCGAGTTCACCTTCCGCAGTATCAAGCTCGTTGCGAATGATATTCAAACGCTCGGCAATAAAGGCTTCAGTCTTGCGTGCGACCTCGTTTTTGTCCTCGTTGGCATCTACATTGTAGCACACAAGGAGTTCATTCAGGTAGTCAATCACACGATTTTTATCAGTATCGACAAATGAAATGTTTGCGATGGTCGTTGTCTTGCTCGTAGGCTTGGCAGACAACTGCTTGACACACTGACGCGCTACCATCGTCGGGGGATATATGTTTACGTAGAGAGGCCCCTCGACCATCTCCTCACCTGGCTGGCGACGTAGCATCAATATGCCATACTTAGTAGACAACTGGGCTGGCAACTGGGCTACGTCCTTACGGAAGTTGACCTCTTTAGGATTCTCCTTGTCAAACTTTCCCTCTATGTGGTAGCCTTTGCCATTGGTCGTTATCATGAGCCGTAGAGGATGGTCAAGCAAATTGAGACGCTCTTCGTCCATATCGACCACGATAGGGCTGTTCTTGTAGAGTTCACTCTTGACTACCCGTCCCTCCTTATAATAGCGTACATAGAGCTTCAGATTACGGACTACACGCTCAGCGATGTTGGCACTCGAAATGATTTCCAGCTCATTGTCAAAACCGTCGGATAGGTCAAGCAGGCCCATCTGATCAAAAGCCGCACTCTGCATACGGCTACGAGTGTTTTTATTGCCACCGTCCTTGACGAGTACCTTCATTGAGGCAGAATAGACAGGCTTTGTATAACGCAGATATAAATAACAAACGCCAAGACACACTACCACAGACAGAAGTATCCATTCCCAATGTAAAATCACTAGCCTGAGTATAGTCTGTATTGAAAACAAGCTTTCCTGCTCTTGTTCTTGATAAGCCCTGTTGTTAGTTGTAGTTTGTTGATTTGTTGCTTCCATTGCTCTGGCTTTTCGTTTAAAACAGTATATTTTAATCCAAATGTAACATAACTGTCGGCAAAGATACATTTTTTTATTGACACTTTCTTCTTTTTGAAAAAGAATATGTAACATATTTGACTTTAATAGACGATTTTTCATACAAACAGATTGAGATTCCAAAATATTTGTTTATCTTTGCAGAATAATGAATAATATGGCATCCATCGATAAAACCTATGCTCGCAGGATCATAGCTATCTGCGATTTGATTATAGTCACATCAGTCATGACATCAGTATGCTGCTGGTTTCCAGTGCACATTTCGTTGGCAGGAGGAATCAGTGCGTTGAATGCAGTGATTGTCGTGGGCTTTCGTACATGGGTAGCAAGGATCCTCGAAACAGTTTGGACTGACAGTTGGCTCAATCTCACGCTCAAAAGGTGTGTGGATTTAATAGCAGCCTTCACCTTAGCGGTATTTGTCGTGCCGTTATGCATCATATTAGCCTTTGTCGTCACCAAAATTGTCCGGTGCGGCTCGGCTCTTACGATATCGGCATTCAGATACAGCGCAGAAGGCTCAGCAAACGCTCGTGTGGTAAAGGGATTAGTATTGAGGAAGACCGGTACAGTGATGGACACCATGCTAATCAGACGTATGCCTATGGTGGCAAATGTCTTGCTTTGGCAGATTTCAATCACAGACATACTAACGATGTCAGAACTGGCAGAAACGCAAAAACAAGAACCGCCAGAGAATGGGGGTGTTGATGAAGAAGACAAAGAAAAAGAAGATACGGCAGTATATGACAGTTAATTCCAACATATATACATCCAATGGGAATATTCGACAAATTATTTGGAAAGAAGACAGAAGAAGGACATAAGGTCGGTGGCGTTGAGGATTTCATGCTACTCATTAGAGTCTACTATCAAGCCGCTATTGCAGCTCAGGTAGGAATCAATAACCTTGCCGCCTTGCCAGATTTGCGTGTGTTCAAGCAGACATACCACGTGACAACCCTCAACAACAAACTTGGATTGGGCGAGAAGAAGCACTGCCAAAAACTTATCGAGGGAATATACGGCGTCAGCGAAGGCTTCTTCAAGGAGATAGATGCAAGCGTCAAGAAACATTGCCGCACAATGCGCGACGTACAACCCTATCTATTGCAGTTTCAAGGGTTCAATCAAGTGTTGATGATGCTCATGGGCAATCTCATGCAATGGAAATTCCGTTTGCCTGGCTTTATGAGAAAAGCACTCAAAGGTATGGTTGACAAGCAAGTGCATGAAATTATGACAGGCAACAACTGGAAGGACGAAGGTGTGCGCAAAGCTGTTGTTTCAGTACGCAGGTATCAGGCACAGCTCGGATATAGCGAACAGTGGATGAGTGAATTTGTACATACCATCGTGATGCTGGCCAAGAAAGAAAAGCCAACCGCCGACAGTGCAGAATAAAGCATCTGTGAGAACACACAGAAAGGCAGTAAAATAGATTCAACACAGAATATGGACCAGGAGTTGATGCAGGTGGTCACAAGGCTTGAGACCAGATGTCGCCAGATGATGTTCCAGTATGAAAAACTGCTGGAGAGATTGGCTATGACAGAGCAAAAGTTGGCCCAAGAGAAAGAGCGCAGCAAGGCTCTGGAAGAAGAAAAGCACAGGTTGGAAGAGAAATACGCCCAACTCAAGATGGCTCGTCTGATTGACATGACCGACACAGATGATCTCAAGCTCGCTCGCAAACGCATCAACAAGATGATAGCTCAGGTAGACCGATGCATTGCCAACCTGACAATCTAATTTGACGTATTAGCATACCGGACTAATGGAAAACAACTTGGACAAACAGCGAATCACTATACGTTTCGGCTCATGGGATTTGCCAATGACAGTGTTCAGAAAAGACGAACATCTCTATCGTGAGGCAGAGAAATTAATGAAGGAGCGCTATGCCTTCTATACAAGCAACTACAAAGGTCTGCAGACCGAGCGTTACATGATGATGTGCATGCTCGACATTGCCGTACGCCTACAGCACACCATAGAAAAGAGCAACACCACACCGCTCGTCGAGCGTCTCTCGCCATTGATTCAAGAGATGGAGAGGTTACTTGAGAAAAAATGAAGCTACACATTATATATATATACTAAAAACATCATAACTGTAGAACTGATTTATGGAGATACTAATTGGAGTGATTATCGCCTTAGCCATCGTATGCGGATGGTGGGCGGTGTGGTACTTGGTAATAGTGCCAAAAAAACAAAAGAAAATGGAGGCAGAGATGCGCGAAGCCGCAGAGGTTTTGAAGCAGAAAAAACTGCTCGAAGTAAAGGAAAAGTTCCTCTCAAAGAAGAATGAATTGGAGAAGGAAGTACACCAGCGCAACCAGCAACTCCAGCAGGCAGAGAACCGCAACAAGCAACGCGAGATGAGTCTGAACCAGCGTCAGGATGAGCTCAACAGGCGCAAGCAAGAAACCGAGAATCTCAGGCAGAAGGTAGAGGGTCAACAAGCTATGCTCGAGCAAAGGGAAGAGCAGCTTAACACTCGCGAGGCAGACCTCGTCAACCAGGAGCGTTCGAAACTGGAGGAGTTGAGCGGACTGAGTGCCGAGGAGGCAAAGAACCAGCTTATCGAATCGCTCAAGGATGAAGCCCGCACCAATGCCGCAGCGTATATCAACGAGATTATGGACGAGGCAAAAATCAATGCCAACAAAGAGGCCAAGCGCATTATCATCCAGAGCATACAGCGCGTAGCCACCGAGACAGCGGTAGAGAACAGTGTCACCGTCTTCCACATCGACAATGACGAGGTAAAAGGACGAGTCATAGGACGTGAAGGTCGCAACATACGTGCGTTGGAAAATGCCACAGGAGTAGAGATTGTCGTCGACGACACTCCCGAAGCCATCGTCATCAGTGCCTTTGATCCTGTACGCCGCGAGATTTGCCGTCTGGCTCTACACCAGCTCGTAGCTGACGGTCGCATCCATCCAGCCCGCATCGAAGAAGTCGTTGCCAAGGTCAAGAAGCAGGTTAACGACGAAATCATCGAGACAGGCAAGCGTACCACCATCGACCTTGGAATACATGGTCTGCACCCAGAACTGATACGCATCGTAGGCAAGATGAAGTATCGCAGTTCGTACGGTCAGAACCTATTGCAGCACGCTCGTGAGACAGCAAACCTATGTGCCGTGATGGCCTCAGAACTTGGTCTCAATCCCAAGAAAGCCAAACGTGCAGGATTGCTCCACGACATAGGCAAGGTGCCCGATGAAGAGCCAGAGATGCCACACGCACTCTACGGAGCCAAGCTGGCAGAGAAGTATAAGGAAAAACCCGACATCTGCAATGCCATCGGTGCACATCACGAAGAGATGGAGATGACGAGTCTTATCGCCCCTATTGTGCAAGTTTGCGATGCTATCAGCGGTGCACGTCCTGGAGCTCGCCGAGAGATTGTCGAGGCTTATATCAAGCGACTGAAAGACCTTGAGAATATCGCCATGTCATACCCAGGCGTGACCAAGACCTATGCCATACAGGCAGGGCGCGAACTGCGAGTGATTGTAGGCGCAGACAAGATTGACGACAAGCAGACGGAGAAACTTTCGGGCGAGATTGCAACACGCATTCAAAACGAGATGACATATCCGGGTCAAGTGAAGATTACAGTAATTCGCGAGACACGCTCTATTGCCTACGCCAAATAACTAAGAGCTATGACAATCGCAGTAGATTTTGACGGAACAATAGTGGAGCATCGCTATCCACATATAGGCAAAGAGAAACCCTTTGCCGTACAGACATTGAAGCAACTCATCGCTGATGGTCACCAGTTGATTCTATGGTCCGTACGCGAAGGACGCCTGCTTGACGAAGCTGTAGAATGGTGCAAGAATCACGGATTGGAGTTTTATGCCGTCAACAAGGACTACCCCGAGGAAGAGAGAGACAAGAACAACCACTATAGCCGCAAGCTCAAGGCCGACTGCTGGATTGACGACCGCAATATCGGAGGACTGCCAGACTGGGGTACTATATACACGCTCATCAGTGAAAAGAAAACATACGAGCAGATTATGTTCGAGCAGGGCTTCGGACAGCCAGAAACACTTAAGCCAAAGAAGAAATGGTGGCAATTCTGACAGACCAACCATCATCGATGTAAAAAAACCTAGATATGAAGAAATTATCATGTATGACGACTGTGATACTGATGGTAGTATCACTAATTACTACAAGCTGCGTCAGCCAAAAGAAACTCGTATATTTCCAAGGTGCTGATGAACTTTACGCACAAGCACAGAAGATTGCTCAACAGTACGAGATGAGACTGAAGCCCGCGGATCAGATTCTGGTCAAGATTACATGTCCAGACAAGGAACTTCTTGAAGTCTTTGCCCAAGATGTGACGATGGGTACCGCAGGCAACTATGGTTCTACGTATGCCAATGGTACAGTGAGCAATTCGTATGGGTTTACTGTGACCAACGAAGGGTATGTAATACTTCCTGCCGTTGGTAAGGTATATGTTGACAACATGACCACCGAAGAGGCTGCACGTGCTATCGAAAACATGGTCAAGGAGAAAAACCTGATACTTGAGCCCGAAGTGACTGTACGTCTGATGAACGCACGCGTGACAGTGATTGGAGCAGCAAAGCAATGCCACGTAGTCAACCTAACCAGTGAGCGCAACACTATAGTCGACGTATTAGCTCAGAGCGGAGACCTGTCTGAGATGTCAAAGCGTCAAAACATCAAACTCTTCCGCGAGGTGAACGGCGAGCGCACGATGTACAACATCGATCTCACCAAGGTTGATGTCTTTGAGTCACCGGCATTCTACGTACAGCAGAACGACATGATTTACATCGAGCCCAACAAGAGTCTGGGCGTGAAGAGCAGTTCGTTCTATACATTCCTCGGTGCTGGTGCAACTATCCTGGGTCTGATTTCATCTATTACCGCATTGGCTATTTCCATCAAGAAAAACAGCAACGGCAACAGCAACTAACTACTTCCCAAACAACGTAAGTAGTACCTTGAAGTATGTGGAGATACTTTGCCAAGTATTTCCACATACTTTGCCATTTATCTCCACATACTTTGCAAAGTATCTTCAGATGCCCGAAAACCTTGGAGTATGTCGGTAAGGACAGCCTATATCTCAGCCACTAGTGCGTCCTGATTATCGTGGTAGCGCAAGTCGCGCAGTCTCGGCCAATCAGGATTAAGGTTAATCCACTCCTGCGAAGTCGAATCGGTACCATGAGACTCTAATTTCTGGATTACAGTACGCACCGTCAGGCGATGGATATCAATAGCTGGCAGGTAAAGCATCTCCGTCCCCTTATCATTGTGAGTTACCGCCAAGATGGAAGACGACACCAACTCACCGAGCAAGAGTCCTACAAGCTCTTCTGGCAAGTGAGTGACCCTCGCCAGAGCCATTCTGCTCAACGGAGTCTTGCCCTCGGCAAATCGCTTTGCTACGACAGATACAAGTAAGAGCGCAATCGAATCACGGAATCTACGGCTCATCGTACGCGTAGAGCGTTCGAAAGCATATTCGCTGACAGACTGATTGGCATAGCATAGTTGACAACCTATTAGGCATATATACCACGTGAACTGCAAGAAGAGCAGCAGCAGAGGAATTGCTGCAAACGACCCATAAATAGCATTGTAAGCTGAGATTTTTATCTGATAGTGGATATAGAAATATTCCAGTCCCTGAAACAGCACTCCTGCTATGATGCCAGGAGCAATGCACGCAGACCAGTTGACTCTGGTATTGGGCATCAGTTTGTAAAGCAAGGTGAATGCCATTATAGTTATGAGGAAAGGAGCTATGGCAACAATCACCTTGAGTGTGGATCCCAAGATTATGTAGTCACCGAGCATTGACTGCAGCGAAATCAGATATACGCTGATTCCGCTCGCAATTATCATGAACAGAGGCAAGATGAAGAATACCGACACATAGTCGGTTATCTGTCGATAGACATTGCGAGTATTCGAGACCTGCCATATAGTATTGAACGCCGTCTCGATGTTCATGGTAAGATTAATCAAGGTATAAAAAAGCAATAGCAGACCTACTCCGACGAAGACCCCACTCTTCGTATGCTCAAGATAACTCTCCACAAAAGCCATCACCGTGCTTGTCATCTCCGGACTGAACTGGTTGAGACTCTCACGTATCTTGCCCTCAATCATATCGTCAAATCCGAAACCACGCGCTATGGCGAAACTGATGGCTAGCACTGGAACAGCAGCAAGTGCAGTATTGTAGGTCAGAGCTGAAGCATATGTACCGAGGTTATTGCTTATGAAATTATCTATTGCTATGTATATGCGTTTGAACAGCCTTATTGCCGACCTTTGTATCGCAGGCAGATCCTTATCATCTATCTTCCACCACCACTCAAACCTGTTTTGTATACGCTCCATATTATACTGAAGTTATTCTATATCTACAAAAAAGGAGAGCAGAGGACCTATAAGCCGGGTTCTGTGTAACGCTTGTCATTTATCCACTACCAATGTTGCCATTGGTCTCTATCGTTCTACCCTCCGGCTCGGACGGACAGCCCTCTCTTTGTATTCGCCGGTATACGCGAACTTTCAACATCCGGGATGCACAGCACGCATGTCGCCATACGCCTGGTGAGCTCTTACCTCACCTTCTCACCCTTACAACCTTTCTCCTCAACATTAGAGAGAGGCTTGCGGTTATTTTCTTCTGCATCTACGAGCCATCACTGACTCCTGTCGGTTAGGCAGCGGATTGTCCTGTGTTGCCCGGACTTTCCTCTCGTGCGACGCACATGGCATACACACCAGCGACAAGCCGGTCCTCTGTTCTCTTTGGCGCGAAGTTACAACAAAAAAATGACATGACAAACTTTTAACTAATGTAAAAAGAGAAAGTTTAATTATAATGCTGGTTAAGCAAGGCAACAGAACTGTTAAATTTCTAATAAGAAGTGATACACAGAACAAACTTTTGCACTATATTTGCATCAAATTTAACAACTAATACATCTACTAACACATTTAAGTTATGAAACAAACAACTAAAAATTTACTCATAGCTGTAGGCCTGATTGCAAGCAGCAGCTGCATTACATGTGTGGTATTAAACGCGAAATCATGCGATTCCGGACTCAAAACCCAAGCTACTCCAGTTATGGCACCAGCTCCGGCAGGCCACGTAGACCTCACAGACGCTGCCGAGAAGAGCGTGCAAGCCGTAGTATACATCAAAGTGACACAGACGGGCAAGACACAGCGCGTGACAGTCCGTGACCCCTTTCAGGATTTCTTTGGCGAATTCTTTGGTGGAGGCAGCCAGCCTCAGCAGCGCGAATACAAACAGCCCGACAGACATGGAGCAGGCTCAGGAGTAATCATCTCAAGCGACGGTTATATCGTCACCAACAACCACGTTGTCGGCCAAGCTGACGAGATAACGGTAAAGCTCAACGACAACCGCGAGTTCAAGGGTCGCATAATAGGCTGTGACGAGAACACAGACCTCGCACTAATCAAAATAGATGCCAAGGATCTCCCCACCCTACCCATCGGCAACAGTGACGAACTCAAGCTCGGACAATGGGTACTCGCAGTAGGCAGTCCACTCAACCTGACAAGCACAGTCACAGCAGGAATCGTAAGTGCCAAGGCACGCTCTTTAGGTGCGAACGGTGTAGAAAGCTTTATACAGACAGATGCAGCCATCAATGCCGGCAACAGTGGAGGAGCGCTCGTCAACGAACGTGGCGAACTCGTAGGCATCAACTCCATGCTTTATTCGCAGACAGGCAGTTACAGCGGCTACGGATTTGCCATACCGACCAGTATCATGAACAAGGTAGTCGATGACCTCAAAAAATACGGCTGTGTACAACGCGCCCTCCTCGGTGTCATGGGTACAGACCTCAGCATCTACTTCGACAGCGAGAAGGCCAAGGGCAATGAATTGCCGGACCTTGGCACAGTGAGCGGTGTATGGGTCGATAAGGTGAGCGACTCGTCAGCAGCCAAGGAAGCAGGCCTTGAAAGGGGCGACGTCCTCACCATGATAGACGGCAAGACCATCAGCAAGATGTCCGAACTTCAGGAAGTACTCGCACAACACCGCCCCGGCGACAAAGTGTCAATCACATGGATACGCGACAAGAAAGAGAAGAGCAAGACCGTGACACTACGCAATAGCCAAGGCTCCACCAAAGTACTTGAGCAGGTTGATTTGGACAAATTGGGAGTTTCACTCAAACCTGCAAGCGACCAGGACATGGCTCGAATGGGAATAGCATACGGACTTGAGATAGCAGCCATACGCAACGGCAAGATGCTCAAGGCCGGAGCCACCAAAGGCACCATCATACTTACGGTCAACGACAAGCAGATGCACACCACTGAGGATTGGGAGCAAGCAATAACCGAAGCCAACCAAAGTACAGACCGCACCCTGTGGATAAAAGCATTGACACAAAGTGGTCGTAAAGTAGCCTATGTCATAGACTTGAACGAATAACTGTATCTGACGACAATTCTCAGCTGCCCCACCTGGCTACAAAAAGCCAAGTGGGGCTTTGTTTATAAAACCACGAAAATATTTGCTTTTCCACTCACTAATTCGTATCTTTGCATGCTGATATAAAGAAAAGTAAATGAAAAAATACCTTATTCTGACACTTGTACTACTCATCGGGTGGAACACAAGTGCCGATGCCAAGCCCAAAAAGAAGACCATCTACATGTTTGGTCTGAGTTGTGACTACAACGATTCTATCATGTACATCACAGAGATACAAAAGATAGAGCCTGCCTACATCGAAAGCAAGACAGGATTCCTTTACGACCGCACCATCTATTCCCAGCAGTTGCAGATTTTCATCGAAGAAGCACTCGGCAAGCCGCAAACCACCTGCGTAGTATTTTTCGGCTACGACGCAAAAAAAGTAGAAAAAAAGCAAGCTCGCGTCATCCGTAAGGCCAAGGGCAAGGAAAAGCTAGAGATTATGCCCCTCGTGCCCGGAGCGTTCAAATTTACCAGACAAGAATGGACCGAACATGAAGAGATTTAAAATAGCAGACCACGTTGTAGACATAAAAGGCGAACTGACAGACGAAATACTCGATTTGCTTCCCGGCTTCAAGCCTTTCGTATATGATAGTACTCAAGAGAGCGTGCTCACCGTAGAGATCGACACCTCCATGCAGTTTGAGACAATGGGAGAGGAAATAGGACAATTTGATGTAGGAGGATGCAACCATGGTGTATATCTCAAAAGCGACGGAGGCTATCAGTTTGAGGTAAGCGACGCCAGCAGTCACTTGTGTGCCATCATGGAGAGCACGGCAGACTTTACCAATTGCCGCGTCAACGTATTCGACGGGACATGGTCACAACGCAATTTCGGTCTCAACAACTGCATGATGATGTCATATGCATTTGCCACAGCACAATTAGACACACTCTTGGTTCACGCCAGCGTCATAAGATGCGACGGCAAAGGCTATATGATGACCGCCCCAAGCGGTACAGGCAAAAGCACACACACACACCTGTGGTATACAAGCATACCAGGCTGCGACCTCATGAACGACGACAACCCCATCACACGCATCGTAGACGGTCAGCCCATAGTGTACGGTTCGCCGTGGAGCGGCAAAACGCCCTGTTACCGAAATATTCAAGCCCCCATAGGTGCCATCATACGCATACAGCAACGTCCCGAGAACACCATTCGCCCCTTAGGAGCAATCGAAGCGTTTGCAACGATGCTCCCAGCCTGCAGCAGTATGAAATGGGACGCACGGATATACCGCGGTGTGTGTGACACCATATCGAAACTCATAAGCCTCAGTCGCGTTTGGGAGCTCGGTTGTCTTCCCAACAGCGAAGCAGCAATACTATGCCATGATACAGTCAGCAAAGAAAATAGTTAAATCACTACTCAGACTGCTTCTCACCCCTTTGCGTGCCTACAATCATCACAGCAACGGAGTCTGCGACCATCGCCAACGCAAGGAGATACCCAACGACATACTCCTCACTGCTGTCAAGGAAGCTATCCGCGAGGGTCACACCGCCACAATCATAGTAAGAGGCTGGAGTATGCGCCCTTTTTTGGAACACGAGCGCGACAAAGTACTGCTCGAAGGAGCACCAAGATACGACATAGGAGATGCCGTACTCGCAGAGATACGCCCCGGCCATTACGTACTGCACCGAATCATAGAGATACACGGCGACACAGTCACGCTCATGGGCGACGGAAATATCAAAGGCACCGAGACATGCAGATTGGCAGACATCTGCGGAGTAGTCAGGCAATATATACGCCCTCGACGCACTATCAGTGCTGATGACCCTGCGCTGAAGCGAAAAATCAGAATTTGGCGAAAACTTCTGCCCCTACGCAGAATCCTACTTTTGATATACGGAGGAGCGGTGTGAGGTTGTGAGGTTGTGAGGTTTTGAGGTTATGAGGTTTTGAGGTTTTGAGGTGGTACACCTTGACAACCAAACAACCAAACAACAAAACAAACAACCAAACAACAAACAACCAACAAAACAACTAAACAACTAAACAACAAAATAACCAAAAAATATGAAAATCAACGAAGGATTTGAACTACGGGAAGTATGCGGAGAACACGTCATTGTAGCACACGGCGTCAAGAATATAGATTTCTCCAAGATTATCAATCTCAACGAATCAGCAGTATTGATGTGGAAGTCTGTGATTGGCAAGGACTTCAGCGTTGAAGACTTGCAGAAAGTCCTGCTTGACACATACGACGTCGACGAACATACCGCAGCCGAAGATGCAAAGCGCGTATGCAAAGAGTGGAAAGAGATAGGTTTGATAGATTGACACACATTATCAGGAAACCTCAGTCATGGAAATTATTTGGCAAGACCTCGTCAAGCTGTTCAGTGATTTAGCAGCAACAGTGAGGATACCGACCTTCTTCTTAGTGTTGGAATTTGTAGGAACCTTCGCCTTTGCCCTCTCAGGGGTAAGATTGGCAAGTGCAAAGCAATTTGATATATTCGGAGCCTGGATTGTAGGCATGGCCACCGCGATAGGAGGAGGAACATTCCGTGACCTCATGCTCAACCTCAACCCCTTTTGGATGCAAAACAGCATATACTTCATCTGGTGTGCTTTGGCAGTCGTATTCGTAATGTTCTTCCATCGTCACCTCGTGAAGCGCGAGAACACATGGTTTATCTTTGACACCATAGGCCTTGCCTTGTTCAACGTCGTCGGCATCGAGAAGACCCTCCAAATGGGATTCCCAATGTGGGTTGCCATCACTATGGGTAGCGTCACAGGCGCAGCAGGAGGAGTCATCCGCGACGTGCTAATCAACGAGGTGCCCCTCATCTTCCGCAAGGAGATATACGCCCTGGCGTGCGTCAGCGGAGGCATCGTCTACGGCATCTGCCACGTATGCGGAATAGGAGCAGAGACCAATGCCTTGATTTCGAGCATCATCGTCGTAGTGACACGCTGTCTTGCAGTAAAATTTCACTGGCATCTACCCGTGGTCAAAGGAGAGGAGTCACAGTCATGAGCACTGCGTGGTGCCATGCGGGCAGAGACAGGCTGCACACACTTATGCTGACCTGCCTCTTGTCATACAGCGGCACGATATGCCCTCAAGGCATAGCGTACGACGACAACGTACGCACGTTGCAAGTCATGGTAGACGACAATCCCCTCCTACCCCCCGTATTCAAGTTAGGCAGCCGAAGCACCCTCAACATACATTGGGACTGGATGAGCCACGAATACACGCGCTTCACATACCGCATCGAGCAATGCAATTGGGACTGGAGCAATAACGAAGAACTCTTCGAAAGCGAATTTCTCTCAGGCAGCAACAACATGCCCGTAGAGGAGTACACCAAGAGCTTCAACACCACGCAAAACTATACCCACTACACCCTCGCCATACCCAACGAAGACGTTACCCTGCTGCTAAGCGGCAACTACCGGGTCCTCATATACGCAGACGAAGACGAAGCCCCCGTCATCGAAGCACGATTCAGAATAGTCGAGACCGAAGCAACACTCGTAACCCAGGTCAGTTCAAACACAGACATAGGCTTCAACCGCAATCACCAGCAAGTCAGCCTGCAACTAAAATACGGCACCATCGACGTCACAGACCCCGCCACACAAATCCACGCCATCGTCGTGCAGAACCAACGCGCAAGCCGCACCATAATATGCCCACCCCCAAATATCCGCAACACACGCGGTGCAGAATGGACACATTGCGAAGCACTCATCTTCCCAGCAGGCAACGAATATCACAAATTTGAGATACTCGACGTCAATCAGGGAGGAATGAACGTCGACAACATACGCTGGTACGAGCCATTTCATCACGCCACCCTTTGGGCAGACAAGCCCCAGCGCAATTATCTCAGCGCGAAAGACCACAACGGCATAAGCATACCACGTGCCCCCTCAGGACACGACGACACCACCGAAGCAGAATATATCGTAGTACACTTCACCCTCGATATGCCCAGACAAAACCAAGACATCTACGTCAGCGGCATCTGGAGCAACACAGAGACCGACCCCAAGTGCAAGATGGACTACAACGAGACAGACCAATGCTACGAAGCCGGCATACTGCTCAAGCAAGGATATTACGAATACCAATACATCACACCAGACGGAGATACAGCCCCCACGATGGGCAATTTCTGGCAGACAGAGAATGAATATCAGACATACATATACTACAGGGAAGATGGTGGTCGTCATGACCGCATTGTGGCTTACAGTCTCGTCCGCAGCCAGCAGTAGAGAAATAAGCTACACCCAGACAGACAGCCTCAAGGTCGTAGACCTGCTCGCCAAGGGAGCCAATCAGGAGCAAGACAGCAACACCCTCATGCTATACTTCGCCCGTCAGCTTACCGGCACCCCCTACAAGTCAGCCACCCTCGAAATCAACAAAAGCGAGAAGCTCGTCGTCAACCTGCGCCAGCTCGACTGCAAGACCTACATTGAGACCGTGACAGCCCTCACGCTTACCACACTCAGCCCCGACAGCAACTGGGACACATACTGCGCCTGGCTCGAGCGCATCAGATATACAGGAGGAGTCAACCACGGATATACGAGCCGCAACCACTACTTCACCAGTTGGATAGACAGCAACACCGATGCAGGCATCTGCCACGAAGTCAAGCGCGAAGGCACACCATGGACAGCACAGCAGAAGCTCCACATCGACTACATGAGCCGCAATCCCCAGCTCTACCCTATGCTCAGAGGCAACCAGCACGACATCAGTCTCATACGCCAACACGAGCAGGCTCTCACAGGGCGCACCATCAGCTACATACCCAAAGCGCTGCTCAACCAAGGACGCAACCAGCTACGTGACATACACGACGGAGACATCATAGCCATCGTCACCAAACGTCGCGGACTCGACACCTCACATACAGGAATCGCCGTATGGGGCAAAGACGGCAAGCTCCACCTGCTGAATGCAAGCAAGCCATACCGCCGCGTCATCCTCGATCCCCAGCCCATCTGCCAGACACTCGGCAAGTGGAGCAATCCTCAAGGCGTCAGAATAGTCAGAATAAACCAGATAAAAGGCAAAACACCGTGAAACAAGCAGCAACATACCGCAACATACTCAAGGCCGTCAGCCTGTTTACCGGAGTCCAAGGCCTCAACATACTTTTGAACCTCGTGCGAGGCAAACTCGCAGCCGTGCTCCTCGGCCCCACAGGCATCGGTCTGAACAGCATGTACAACGAAGTACGCGAGCTCATACACGAGACTACCAATATCGGTCTCGACAAGAGCGGCGTACGCGAAGTATCACGCGCATACGGCGAACGAGGCCAGGAAGATGGCGCATCACAACTCAAGAGCGCCATCACACTCACACGCTCCTGGGTCATGTCCTTAGCCCTTCTGGGCACCATTGTCACCCTGGCAACCTCCCCCGCCCTTTCATACATATTCTTTGACGATCTGGACCACGCCCTACATTTTGCGCTACTCTCGCCAGCCATAGGTCTCAGCACCATCACCTGCGGAGAGATGATTATCCTGCGAGGCATACAAAAGCTAAAGACCATAGCCCTCGTCTCCGTACTCAACGTAGCAGGCGGCATCATCACCACCATTCCCGTCTACTACTGTTACGGCATTCAGGGGATCGTCCCGGCCTTAGTCCTCATGACCCTCTTCATGGCCATCATCACCACCACATTCTCATACCGCATACATCGTCCGGAATTCTGTTTTCAACCCAGATTCCTCAGCGGCGGCAAGACCATGCTACTCATAGGACTCTCATTTGTAATATCAGGTATCATCGCCCACGCCTCCAAGCTATACGTACAAAAATACCTCAGCCACGCCACAGGCTACGACACCGTAGGCTACTACTCACAGATTCTAGCCATAATGACCTACGGAGCCATAATACTCTCGTCCGTTGACACCGACTATTTTCCACGTCTGAGCAGCATCTTTGACAACCTCAAGACCCGCATCGAGACCGTCCACCGTCAGCACGAGATAACCCTCGCCGTCACCCTCCCCGTCACCGTCACCCTCATCTTCACCCTCCCCGTCATCGTCCCACTGCTGCTGAGCAACGACTTCGCCCCGATAATCACAGCCACACAGATTGTCGCCGTCAGCCTCCTGTGCCGAGCCATATATATCCCCACCGCCATCATACCCCTTGCAGCAGGCGACTCCAAGATCTACCTGCTCATGCAGTCCATCTCCTACATCTGCTTCATACCAGCCATCATCGCAGGCTACGAATACTACGGAGTCACCGGGATAGGAATAGGCCTTGCCCTAAGCAACCTGTTCGACCTCATCTGCACCCTCATCTGTGCCAAATACAGATACCACACCCTACCCTCGCGATACACCATCATAAGCTTTGCACGCAAAGCCCTCATAGGCATCGCCGCCTTCAGTCTTGCCATGAGACTCGAAGGCACACCATACTGGCTCACCGCAACAGCCCTTATCACCATCACGACAGGCGGTGCCATCTACGAGATACGCAAAATGATCAAGACCGATGAATAGGCTCAGACACATCATACGCTCCCTCACCCCCTTCGGCATCGTAGCCCGTCACAAGCGCAACCGCTTCATGCAGGACTACGAACGATGGAAAGCATCACACAGCCCCATCGTCTGGGAAGAGCAAAGCAAGTTCCGTCAGATAGTCTCCGTCCAAGGATTCGGATACTCAGGCTCAGGCGCAGTAGTAGACCTCCTGCGCGAATACGACAACTGCCGCACCCTCGGCTACGTCTCCCCCATCGGCAGCCTCACCCCCACGAGCGAAGACGTCGGAGAGATAAACTTCGTACGTCTCACCGGAGGACTCCTACACCTTGGCGAAGCCTTCGGGTGCAAGATACACAACTATTTCTGGCAAGACCATCTGGTCAAGGAATACATCAACCAGATATACTTCTCGCCCCTATACCAGCGCAACCCACACCTGCGCCCCTACTTCTACCAGCTACTCGACGAAATAGTCTCAGTCCGCATCAAAGACATCGAAGGACGTCCATTCAACGAGACCCACGAGCGATTCTACGAACACTCCGAGATATACCTGCTCAAAGACATCAGCTACGAGCACTATCTCAGCATCTGCCGCAAGATGCTGTACAGCATACTCAACACCCTCCACCGCCAAGGTCAGGACACCCTCGTCCTCGACCAGTTTCTCTCCGACTGCGGCTACGACACCACCCTCCTCCACACCCTCCTGCCCGAGCTACGACAGATTGTCGTATGGCGAGACCCCCGCGACCTCTACAGCATCGCCACACGCCTCAACGTCCAATGGATGGCCCACGACAGCGTCAGAGACTTCATCGAATGGATGCGAGTCTCATATCACGGCTTCGACCCACACGCCACCACATACCTCCCCATCGAGTTCGAACACCTCGTCAACTCCTACGACACCGAAGTCAGCCGCATAGAACAATACCTCAGTCTCGACCACGCCCATCACACCAAGCCCCGCCACTCCTTCGACCCCGAAGTCTCCAGACGCGGCGTAGCGGAATGGAGACACAGCCCCATGCCCCAAAGCCATTTCGAAGCCATACGGCAAGCCATGCCCCAACTATGTTACGACAGTCAGAAAGACACATGAAGAAATACAAGACAGGATATACCACCGGAGTCTTTGACATGTTCCACATCGGTCACCTCAACATACTGCACCGAGCCAAGTCAATGTGTGACACACTCATCGTCGGCGTCACCACCGACGAACTCTGCCTCGCGCGCAAACACAAACTCCCCATTATCCCCCAGTCAGACCGCGTCGCCATCATTCAAGCCATACGCTACGTAGACCAAGTCGTCCTGCAGGAAGACATGGACAAACTCGCAGCCGTCCGACGTCTCAACGCCGACGTCGTCTTCGTAGGCACAGACTGGCAAGGCACCCCCCAATGGCAGACCTACGAAAGCCAACTCTCCGAGGCAGGCTGCGACGTAGTCTACCTCCCCCACACCGACGGCATCAGCAGCACCTCACTTGCACACAAAGCCGCCGTTGCAGACAAAGACCCCATGCCCAACACTTGAGTCCACCCTGCGACCCGACAAGTCATACACCACACTCTCTCCAGCGAGCCCCTCACCACGAGAGCCCACGACCTCGACCACATCGCAGAAATGCTCATTGATATACCTCAGTCCAGCCAAAGCATCAATCTCGCCCCAGCCCCACACACTGTTAGGATAGAGCAACGAAGGGTCACCCCTACGGCAAGAGTGAGCAATGACCTCCTTGACATCATCAGGCGACAGCCACGGACAAGCCTCCAACCACAAGGCCACGATCCCCGTCACCACAGGACACGACATCGACGAGCCACTATTCAACGCCCACGGATATTCGTGCTCACCCCAAGCAGAAACATTCAGCGCATTTGTATTCTGAGGCAAAGAACCCGTCCCCTGCCTCTGCCTCTCCAGCCACTGCCGGCTATACGAACTCACCACATTTATCCCCGGAGCCACCACATCAGGCTTGATCAGGCCAGACATCGTCGATCCCTTGCTGCTATACTGCGACACCACCCCACCCGAGCCAGACTCCATCCCAGCAAGATTGCCATACAGATTCTCCCTCCTCCTCATGTAGGCAGTAATCCCCACACACACCGAAGCCTCAGCCGAGCCCGGAAACAAGATATTGTGGTCATACGTAAAATCATCAAGATTCCCGTCCAACTCATTAGCAGCGAAATATCCCCCCGAAGCATACGCCCCTATCACATTGTCCTCCCCCAAGAGCGTCAGAGAGACAGGCAGAGCCGCACAGCCCAGCCACGAATTTCTCGTATCCCTCACCAGCAACTCGGTAGCCCATTGCTCCTCATCGAAACACGAGCGATACATACCCATCATCACCACCACACTATCCTTGCCAAACGACAGGCACTCTGTCAGGACACTATCCTCATACAAGCTAAAATCCGAAGTATCATACTCCCACACCACCCTCTCGCCCCCTGGAGGATAAAACGTCAGGCGGAGACTCACAGGCTCAGGCGAAGCCAACGTATACAACGCGCTCTTATCGTCAGAATCCAGGAAAGCCCCAGCCTCAGCCACACCCCGAGCCTTATACACGAACGAAGGCGTAGTCCCCTCGTTGCCCGCCGAAGCACACAATATCCTCCCCCTCCCCGTCATACGCTCCAACACCTCACAATACAGGACATTGTTAAACATATCCTCCCGGCTACCCTCAGAAAGATTAATCACACACGGTTTGCCCACACTCTCAGCATAGTCAAAGATATACTTGAAACCCAGCAAATCCGTAGCCGTCGTATACAAATCCCACATCTCCTCAGGCACAACCCTCTTGTTGCTTCCCACCATATTAGCCACAAGACAAATATCCGCCCCAGGCGCCATACCCCCATACTGATACTCCCAGTCCAAAGCCTTAGAGAAAACCCCACCCAAGCCGCTCCCCGCAGCCGAGCCCAACGTATGAGTGCCATGAGTCGACAAAGCAATATCAGCCGAAGCCCCCTTGCCAACGACAGCCTCCTCCGTATCGTACACCCTCCCCAGACAGTAAGCCGTATCCTCATCAGCAAACATCGGCGGAGCCACACCCCCGTCCGACAGATCCAGCTGGTCCCACACAGCCTTGATGCGCAGATTCTCACCGTCGCGCGAATAAAAATTAGGGTGCGTCAAGTCAAAACCTATATCCATCACGCCCACCACGACACCCTTGCCCGTCAGGCCATACCCATTCCTCACGTCCTCCACCTCCCGAAGACTACGCGGCGAGGCACACACACCCACTATATGCGCCGTAGTATCGTTAGTCACCATATTGCACGCCCCAGCCTCAATCCTCACCACCCGAGGCATTGCAGCAAGCTCCCCAATCCTACACACAGGCACAACAGCCGCATGGATATCGCCCCACGAAGCCAACACCCTTCCCCCCACACGGTCAACAGCCTCCACATCGTCCGTACGCACCAACACCGTCATGCGCCTCTCCACGCCCAAAGCACCCCTCGCTCCCATACCATTATCCCCAGCCACCCGTGCAGCCTCCACCCTCTCCCTCACGAACCTCGACAAACTCGCCCCCTGTCCCCACGCCACATCAGCCACACACACACACACAGCCATACACATCATACGGCACACCCACGACACACCATCACACCGGAATCTATACATAAAAATCATAATTACGGCATAAAGATACAACATATCTCAGACAAAACAGCAAAAGTCATTGCATATTTGATAAATTTTATGTAAGTTTGCAAGAATAAACAACCCCAACCAATGCACACCCTACACGATTGCAAGCTCACCGACCTGCCCAAAGAAGAAGACCCCCGAGGCAGCCTCACATACATCTACAGCAACGAAGCCATACCCTTCAGCATAAGCCGTGTCTTCTACATCTACGACGTCCCCTCGGGCAAAGACCGCGGAGCCCACGCCCACAAAGAATGCTGGCAGTTCATCATCGCAGCCAGCGGAGCCTTTGAAGTACAGCTCAGCGACGGAGAGCACGAACACGTCGTACAGCTCAACCGCCCCTTCCAAGGGCTGCTCGTCCCCCCCGGCATCTGGGCACACGAACGCAGCTTCACCACAGGAGCACTCTGTCTCGTCCTCGCCAGCCACCCCTTCAGCGAATCAGACTATATCCGCGACTTCAGCGCATACAAGAAATGGAGAGGAATATGCGAGTAGAAAGATACAGCCCCGACAAGGCAGAAATCTGGGACACATTCGTAGCAAGCTCCAAAAACGGCACCTTCATACTCAAGCGCCGCTTCATGGACTACCACAGCGACCGCTTCCTCGACCACTCGCTCATGTACTACGACCAGCACGACAAACTCATCGCCCTCATGCCAGCCAACGAGAGCGGCCACACACTCTACAGCCACCAAGGACTCACCTACGGAGGACTCATACTCACCCCCGCCACCCACATCGCCGACGTAGGTGAAATCCTCCACGCCACCACAGACCACATGCAAACCAGCAATCTGCACACCCTCATCTACAAACAGATACCCAGCATCTACCACCGCATACCGTCCGACGAAGACACATACTGGCTATGGCGCACAGGAGCATCGGCCGAGCAATGCGACATCATGACAGCCATCGACCTGCAATCCCCCCAGCACAACATCTCAAAGCGCAGGACGACCCACCGCAACAAACTCAGGAGCCAAGGCTACCACATAACATACGACGCCCCCATAGAGCAATTCTGGCCCATCTTAGAACAGAACCTTGCCACAAGATTCGGAGCCAAGCCCGTACACACCCTCAGCGAAATCACCCTGCTCAAGAAACGCTTCGACAACGAGATACGATGCATCACCGTCACCACCCCCCAAGGCGACGCCATCGCAGGCACAATCCTCTTTGTCACCCCCCAAGCCGTCAGAACCCAATACATCTCAGCCTCCCCCCAAGGCAAGGAAAGCAACGCCATAGACTACCTCATGATTGAACTCATCGAGCACTACCGCGATTTGGGCGACCCACGATACTTCGAGTTCGGCACAAGCATGGCCCCCGACGGCATCAACCTCAACACAGGTCTAATCATGCAGAAAGAAGGCTTAGGCGGACGCAGCATAGCATGCAAGACATACCGCATAGACCTTTAAAAAAAAGGAGACCGACACATGAAGATACTGATGTTTGGCAACCCCTCCATGTTCCAGAGCAACCTCGCCATCGGGCTACGCCAGTTAGGACACCAAGTCACCCTCGTCAGCCACCGCAGCGGCTGGCGCAAGTTTACAGGCCACGACATACAACTCGAACGCCGCAGAGACCTCCCCGGCAAACTTTCCTTCCTGCTCTACACCCTTCGCATCATCACCCTCCTGCCAAAATGGCGCGGCTACGACATCGTACAATTAGCCCACTGCGGATTTCTCGAACTACGAGGCAACCACATGCTGCCCATCTACCATCTGCTCCGCCGCTGGAACAAACACATAGTCCTCTGCTGCAGCGACGTAGACTACCACGTCCTCGACCGCATAGAGCATCACTCAGCCCTCAGATACAGCGAATTCCAGATAGGCACAGAGCCCCGTCACAACGACAACGTCGAGCCCCTGCGCCAGCAGTACCAAAACGGCGACCCCACCCGAGGCGAAAAGCGCGGAGTCAACACCGACCTCAGCATCAGCATATCCCGCGACAGCGACGCCATCGTCCCCGTCCTCTACGAATACTGGTGTTGCTACAAAGCCATCTATCCCGACAAGACCACATACATACCCCTCCCCGTCAACACCGACGAAGCCCCAGCCCCCACATACACCATCGGGCAGAAAGTAAGAATCATGATAGGACTCCAGCGCGACCGCATGCAAATCAAAGGCAGCGACATCATGCTCCGAGCCGCCCAAGACATAACGCGCGACCACCCCGAAGACTGCGAACTCACCATCGTAGAAAATGTCCCCTACGAAGACTACATACACATCATGGAGCACCACGACGTTCTCATCGACCAGCTCTACAGCTACACCCCAGCCATGAACGCCCTCACAGCCATGTCAAAAGGCCTCGTAGTAGTAGGCGGAGGAGAACCAGAAAACTACCAAATCCTCGGCGAGCAAGAGCTACGCCCCATAATCAACGTACTCCCCACCTACGAAAGCTGCTATCAGCAACTCGCCGACCTCGTCACCCACAAAGAGCGCATACCCGAACTCAAGCGACAGTCCGTAGAATACATCGCACGCCACCACAACTACCTCAAGGTAGCCCAGCAGTACGAAGAACTATATCGCAAAATCGCGAAGTGAATCCCACACGCTCACGCAGTAGGTCTGTAGTTCCTTGCAAAACTTTTCAGAAATTCTAATACTTCAGCTTTAGGTTGTGGTGTGTCTTGGGGTAGAGGGTGTGTCATAGGCTTTAGCATTTGTTGTCTGCTAAGATAACGTCGCCACACCTTGATTTATTACTCCATTTCTCAAAAATTTAACACCGTAGGAGCAACGTTCTTAAATACCGTCTGCGCCTCACCAATGCCAGCACCGATATAAGTAGGATCGCAGATAGTATAAGTCTTGCCCCCCGAGATGACAGCCTCGCCATCAACATCACCGCTGAAGATGACACCAGCAGCAATGTGGTTAGGATATTGCAAGAGAGCCACCCGAAGGTTCGTAAGATTCCTGACCAGATATGAGAAGAGAATCGAGCGGTCCTCACAATCATTCTGAGGATAATAGAACATCTCCTCGGGGAAGAAAGGCTTCTCGTAGCCGAACTGCTCCTCGTCCGTAGCATAGTCAAACGAGAACTGACACCACTGGAGCAAATAAGAGACAGCCTGAGTCTCGCTCATGCCCGCAATCTTACTGCGGAGCTTGTCGAGTATAGGAGCAGAGAAGGCAGGGTTGACCTTGGCATTGAAGTAAACATCAAAAGAGCATTGAGGATAACGCTTGTAGAGCTGCATCTGCCCCTCAGACACATCGGCAGTAATGCTGAGCTTGTCCGTCTCGTTGATGTGAGTGCTCTGCTTGGTAGCGTTGCCGATTGTGGGAATCTGAGTGATATGCATACCGACACGATTGACAGACTTGCTGTTGAGCTTCGGACACAAGAAGAAACTGTTGGTGCCAAGAACCTTGTCGACATCATAGAAAGTGGTGCCAGATATGTCGATGTAAGGCATACCATAGAGCTGGGCATCGGTGGCGAGAAGGAGAACAAGCTTCTTATTGTCGCCCGTACGAGCTATGGTACACTTGTAGCCCATTTGAGTGTGGAGGAACATACGCATGACAACGCGCTCGTTGTAGCCGCTCTCCAAAGCCTGACTCGCAGCCTGAATGAGCAGAGAAGTAGCCCAGCCATTGAGATGATACAGTTTCTGAACCTTAGTAATGTCAGAGACGATAGTGCGATAGTTAGAAGACGAAAGCTGCTCAATGGCATCAGCCACAGCATTCTCAGAAGTACCAGAGAGACTGCTCTTGTGTCGGAGAGTAGCGTCAAGGTATAAGTCTGTACCGAGATAATCAACCTTAACACGATTGTTACCGCCGCTAAAGACTGGATCAGAACTTTGAGACGGAGAATCCACCGTCTTATCAGGCTTTGTCGGAGTTGTTGGAGTGGTTGGCTTTGTTGGAGTGGTTGGTTTTGTCGGAGTCGTCGGAGTCGTCGGCTTGGTTGGAGTCGTCGGAGTGGTTGGTTTTGTTGGAGTCGTCGGCTTCGTAGGAGTAGTTGGAGTCGTCGGCTTCGTAGGAGTAGTTGGAGTGGTCGGCTTCGTAGGAGTTGTCGGAGTCGTCGGCTTAGTAGGAGTGGTCGGAGTCGTCGGCTTCGTAGGAGTCGTCGGCTTTTCAGGCCTCGTAGGAGTCGTCGGCTTTTCTGGCTTCGTAGGAGTCGTCGGCTTTTCTGGCTT
>CAMEQD010000012.1:0-51693 GCA_945932615.1 uncultured Prevotellaceae bacterium
CCTCCTTGGCAAAGCAATAGTTGTCGTAGTACGGCTTCATTATCTCGATGAGCTCGTCCGTGCTATGGTGGAATTCGTATTGCTGCGAATAGTAGGTCAGCATCTCGCGCACCTCCTGCTCTGTGAAGCCCACCATCTCGTTGAAGGCGTACGAGAGCGTGTAGTTCGTGCCGATATTGAATCCGCTCGTGAGGTCGTCGAGGGTCACGGGGCTGACACCTGTGACGAAGACGCGCTCAATTGATGAGTACGTGCCCGACTTGATGGTGTCAAAGAAAGTACGCAGATAGCCTGTGCCGTGCGTCTCGCTCTTGTATTCGTCGAGGCGCGCAGCGTCAGAGAGGATATGATTGGTAAAATGGTCGTACTCGTCGATGAAGAGGTAAATCTTCAGACCAGACTTGAAACATACGTCGCACAGGTAGTCCAGCTGCTCCACGCAGTCCCTCTTCCCGTTAAGTTTTTCGGCTGTTCCCTCAGGCAACAATGCCTCATACCGGTCGCAGAAGGAATTGAAGTGCGTGTTGCAATGGGCGTCCAAGGAACTGCGGTAATTCCCAAGGTCTGCGTTGATGACAGCAAAGTTAAGATAGATGACAAGATACTTGTTGCGATTGGGCGTAGGGTGCTGACCGATATAAAGGTCGCCATAGAGCCGCTCGAACTTGTCCGCCGCGTTGATGTCGTAGTAGTGGTGCAGCATCGACATGGTAAGACTCTTGCCGAAGCGGCGTGGGCGTATGAAGAAGAAAAACTTGTTTGCAGCCTCCACTTTCTCTATAAACCTCGTCTTGTCTACATAGTAGCAGTCGTCCTCGCGGACAGCCACGAAGTTCATCATTCCGTACGGTATGCGCTTTGCCATTGTCTTTTGTTGTTTGGTTATTTTTGTCTGTAAGCCAATTCTAAGATATAACAACGTACAAAGATACGATTTATTTCTATATCATCAACATTGAAACCGAAAAAAAGGAGGAAAATATCCAATCGAGTAGAAGCAGCCGTTAGACAATGCCCATGCATAGCGTACACACAATTGCTGCCCGACAAAGAATCGGGCAGCAACTATATGTCTATGCACAAGGCAGGATTCGTCAGACAGCAGAGCCAGGACTCATAGTCCCCGAGCCCGTACCGAACGACTCGTCGTCCTCGCCATAGTTGAAGCATGGAGCTTCATATATTCTTGTAGTTGGCTATTTCATGATTACTATCTTGCCGTTCTTAACAAACACACCGTTTCTGGGCTCGGCTACGCGTTGACCGCTAAGGTTGTATACGGGAGCCTGCTCTGCGTTGCCGCCATCTACGACATCTTCTATACCCGTCACCTCCGAGTCATCAGCAAATGAAAGGCTCAGAGTGCGGCTTTCGACTGAGGTATTTGTAGGGATATGCAAGTAGGCACTATTTGCTGGTAATGTCTTAGAACCATCTATGAGATAAAACATAAGCCCCTCGTCTCCGTCTGCAAGATAGTAGTTGAAATATCCACCCTCGCTCCCTCGCAGGTCTGTCTCGGTCATAGTACCTCTAAACAGATTAGCGTAGGCATATTTCACCTCTGCACATGGAATTGAATAAGAACCCTCATTTCCCGTAACCATAAAACCTGTGTTGGCAGGAATCTCATATACCCTTGTCAGCAACACGCTCCCAGTATTATAATTATACCCCGATGCCACGTACGCCTTTATGTCCTCCATTCCCGTGAAATCAAGATCGTAATTATAGAAAGATGTAGCAGCTCCCTTGTTAGAGATAGAAATAGAGACAGATGTAGGAGCTTCCTTTATTGGCTCGATTTTTGCAAACTCGCTCCATGGATATTTTGTGCGGTATGCTTCAATTGCAGATTCATATACACAGAGTGTGGCATTTGAATGTATATTCTTGAAGACATCTTTATGACAAAAAGGAGGAGTTTGGGCTTCACATGTTACCGAAGACAATGAACTACAACCAGCAAAAGCTGCTGCACCAATAAATGTAACGTATTTGGGAATAGTTATTGTGGATAATGAAGTACAACGCTGGAATCCATTATTAGTTGAATATAAATGTTATACGCTCTAAACGGTAGAAAAGTGACCGTATGGATTCTGATTAGATACGAAAAGGTGAATATTTAACGTATTAAACTTTCGATCATATCAGGAATCACGAAATAAGGGTTGGGAGGGGCGCTTTTAACCGACCCCATAATGTGGTGAATGGAAGTTATAGGACGAAATTCATAAAGGGGTACGGTTGAAACGACTCCCTTGAACGTAGGGCGTGATTACATGTCATACCCTTTGTTCTAAAAAGCATTTTTGTGTAGTTTACGATGCTACGTTTTACTGTTTTTTTTGCTTGATAAACGCAGTTTTTCATTGATTGTGCTGGATTTTGGGATAAAACCATTATTTTTGCGGTGTAAAATATGATACCAATATCAAAAATAGTACTCTAATATGATATTTGAACGTAAGAAATACTTGGATGAACTTATTGCAGGACGTGGAAATGGACTTGTGAAACAATTCTCTAAAAAAAAATGTGAGTGTCTCAGGTTATATACTTACCTTTGCCATATTAACAAACGAATTGTAACATGCACAATATGAAAACATTATTATCACTATGTCTTTTCCTGATCTCACCAACAATAAACGAACCAACCAAAAACTAAAAAACCATAAAACCAAACAACAAACTTGGATTTGTTCTCGCTTATTCGTATCTTTGAGCTTATGCTCTAAGATACTTTCGCTCGACAATTCCAAATCAAAAACAAGTTTTTATTTGGATTTGTTCTCGCTTATTCGTATCTTTGTCAGCTCAATGATATTAAATAATGTATATTCAAGGAAAAAATGATTTGCTGGACGCCATCATCGATGGACTTCAAGACAAGAAGGCTCACAATATCGTGGTGGCTGATTTGACGGAGATAGATGATACGATCTGTCGGTATTTCGTGATTGCTCATGGTGGAAGCCCTGCGCAGGTTCATGCCTTGGCTATGAGCGTGGGCGACAAGACGAGAGAGATAAAGCAACGTCCTCTCGCTGTGGACGGTATGAGACAGGCTGTGTGGGTCGCCATGGATTATGCTGAGGTGATTGTACACATCTTCCTGCCCGAAGAGCGTGAGTTTTACGATATAGAGCATTTGTGGGCTGACGCTACGCTCACCGAGATACCCGAGGAGAGGTAGGATAATAACTAAACCGACTGGATTTATGGCAGAAAATAAAAAGACTAACAATCGTAAGGACAAGGGCAAGAAGCAAGGCACTCCGTCGCTGACGTGGCTGTATGTGGTCATCGCTGCGGCGTTGCTGTATTTCTTCATGACGGGCGACGGGAGGCTGAGTAATGGCCAGACTCGCAAGGACGTGAGCTACACGCAGTTTCAGCAGTATGTGAGCAAGGGGTATGCTCAGCGCATCGTGGCCAACAAGGATAATGGCACGGTGACGATGTATGTGGCTCCGGCTCATATTCGTGATGTCTTTGCTTCTAATCAGGAGATGAAGGGACGCTCGGCTGTGGTAGTGGCGGAGTATCCAAGTGCTGACAAGCTTGATGAGTTTCTTGAGTCTAAACGCGCGAGTGGCGAATTTGAGGCTGATGTGAGATATGAGCATGACAAGGAGGGGGCGTGGTGGACTTTCTTGCTCAACATGGCTCCGATGATTTTCCTCGTTGCGGTGTGGATCTTCATCATGCGGCGTATGAGTGGAGGCTCGGGCTCGAAGGGTGATGGGGGCGGTGGCTTCGGTGGCCCTATGGGGATTTTCAATGTGGGCAAGAGTCGTGCACGGCTTGTGGAGAAGGATGAGGAGAATAGGGTGACGTTTAAGGACGTCGCTGGTCAGGAGGGGGCGAAGCAGGAGGTGCAGGAGATTGTTGACTTTCTGAAGAATCCGCAGAAATATACCGAATTAGGGGGTAAGATTCCTAAGGGCGCGCTGCTCGTGGGTCCTCCGGGCACGGGCAAGACCTTGCTGGCCAAGGCTGTGGCGGGCGAGGCTGATGTGCCTTTCTTCTCGATGAGCGGCTCTGACTTTGTAGAGATGTTCGTCGGGGTGGGCGCGAGTCGTGTGCGTGACCTTTTTGCTAAGGCTAAGGACAAGGCTCCGTGTATCATCTTTATCGATGAGATTGATGCTGTGGGGCGTGCGCGTTCGAAAAACCTTTCGATGGGTGGCAATGATGAGCGTGAGAATACTCTCAACCAGCTGCTGACGGAGATGGACGGTTTTGGCACGAATAGTGGTGTGATTATCTTGGCTGCTACGAATCGTGCTGACATCCTTGATTCTGCTTTGCTGCGTGCCGGACGTTTTGACCGTCAGATTCATGTGGACTTGCCTGAACTGGGCGAGCGTAAGGCTATCTTCAATGTTCACTTGAGGCCGATCAAGAAGGCTGACGACCTCGATCTCGATTTCCTTGCTCGTCAGACTCCGGGTTTCAGCGGAGCGGACATTGCTAACGTGTGCAACGAGGCTGCCTTGATTGCTGCTCGTCATGGGCATACGAGTGTGGGCAAGGAAGATTTTCTTGCTGCGGTGGATCGTATCATCGGTGGTCTGGAGAAAAAGACGAAGGTGATGACTGAGGGAGAGAAGCGTACGATTGCTCTCCATGAGGCTGGCCATGCTACGGTGAGCTGGCATTTGCAGTATGCTAATCCGCTGGTCAAGGTCACTATTGTGCCGCGTGGCAGGGCTTTGGGGGCTGCGTGGTATTTGCCTGAGGAGCGTCAGATCACGACTAAGGAGCAGATGCTCGACGAGATGTGTGCGACTCTGGGCGGCAGGGCTGCGGAGGAACTCTTTACGGGGCACATATCAAGCGGAGCGATGAATGACCTTGAGCGCGTCACGAAGCAGGCATACAGTATGATAGCGTTTATGGGTATGGGTGAGAAACTGCCTAATATCTGCTACTACAACAACCAAGACTACCAGCTACAAAAACCATACAGCGAAGATACTGCACGACTTATTGATGCTGAGGTGCAGAATCTCATTGCGCAACAGTATGAGAGGGCTAAGGCCTTGTTGCGCGAGAAGGCGGAGGGGCATGGGCGTCTTGCCGCTATTTTGCAGGAGCGCGAGGTAATCTTTGCTGAGGACGTGGAGAATATCTTCGGTCCAAGACCTTGGAAGGGGCGTTCGGAGGAATTGCTGAATGTCGACGAGGGTGTGGAGCTGGAGTCTGAGTCTGGTGTTTCAAACGGGATATAATCATGAAGAATCTGATAGTTAGAACGGTGACGGGGCTGCTGTTTGTGGCTGTGCTTGTGGGCTCTATTGTGTTTAGCCCTTATACTTTTGGTCTGATGTTTCTCATCATCACGGGGCTTTCTACGATTGAGTTTTGCAGTATCGTGAATCGTAGGGACGATGTGCAGGTCAACACGTTTATCACTACGCTGGCGAGCTGCTGCTTGTTTGTGGGTACGTATGCGTCTGCTTTGGGCTATGCTGATTTTGTGCTTGCCTTGCCTTTTGCTGCTTTTATGCCGTATATCATCACGATGGTTTATCTCACGATTAGCTGTCTGTATGTGAATCGTCAGAATGCTTTGGCGACGTGGGCGTTTACGATGATGTCGCAGGTGTATGTGGCTTTGCCTTTTGCTTTGCTTTGTATGCTGAGTTTTATGCCTTATCCGATGGGGCCTTTGCGCACGGTGTATGTGTGGATTTATCCTTTGGCTGTGTTCCTGTTTTTGTGGTGTAGCGACACGGGGGCATATTGCGTAGGCAGTCTTTTGGGCAAGAAGATTCCTTATCGTCTCTTCCCGAGCATCTCGCCCAACAAGTCGTGGGTAGGGAGCGTGGGAGGCTGCGTGCTCACGGTGGCTGCTGCTTTTGTTGTGTCGTGCTTTGACTCTACTCTGACTTGGGCGCAGTGGATTGGCTTCGGTCTCGTGGTGTGTGTGTTCGGCACGTGGGGCGACCTTGTGGAGAGCCAGATCAAGCGTCAGCTTGGTATCAAGGACAGTGGTAATATTTTGCCTGGTCATGGTGGTATGCTTGACCGTTTCGACAGTAGTCTGCTGGCGATTCCTGCGGCTTTGGTGTATGTTTATACTATCTGGAGTATATGATTACGATTATTGCTGCTCTTGCGCGCAACAATGCTATAGGTTGCGACAATAGGTTGCTGTATTGGCTGCCTAATGATTTGAAGCGTTTCAAGGCTTTGACCACGGGGCATACTATCATCATGGGGCGTAGGACTTTTGAGTCGTTGCCTAAGGGGGCTTTGCCTAACAGGCGCAATGTGGTATTGTCGCGCTCGCTCTCTGTGGCTGAGGGGGCTGAGGTCTTTGCTTCACTCGATGATGCCCTGAGGAGTTGCTCTGCTGCTGAGGAGGATGTTTTTATCATCGGCGGAGAGAGTGTGTATCGCGAGGCGTTGCCTTTGGCCGACAGGCTTTGTCTTACGCTGATTGATGCTGTGCCTGAGCGTGCTGATGCGTTTTTTCCTCAGGTGTCTGAGGCTGAATGGAGGGTGGTAAGTCGTGAAGAGCATGACACAGACGAGAAGCACACCGAAAAGTACACCTTTGTAGACTACATTCGACATGAAGCAATATCTTGACTTACTCGACCGCATTCTGAGGGAGGGCGTGCAGAAAAACGACCGTACGGGTACGGGTACTATCAGTATTTTTGGCCATCAGATGCGTTTCGATCTTGAGGAGGGTTTTCCTTTGGTCACTACCAAGAAGTGTCACCTCAAGAGTATCATCTATGAGTTGCTGTGGTTCTTGCAGGGCAACACTAATGCTCGCTGGCTGCAGGAGCGTGGGGTGCGTATCTGGAATGAGTGGGCTGATCCTGAGACTGGCGATCTCGGGCATATCTATGGCTACCAGTGGCGTAGCTGGCCTGACTATGATGGCGGTTTTATCGACCAGATACAGAATGCGGTGGATACTATCAAGCGTGACCCTGACTGTCGGCGTATCATAGTGAGTGCGTGGAACGTAGCTGACCTCGACAGAATGAATCTCCCGCCGTGTCATGCTTTCTTTCAGTTTTATGTGGCTGAGGGGAGGCTGTCGTTGCAGCTTTATCAGCGTAGTGCTGATACTTTTCTCGGCGTGCCTTTCAATATTGCTTCGTACGCTTTGCTTTGTATGATGATGGCTCAGGTGTGTGGACTCAGACCAGGGGAGTTTATCCATACAACTGGGGATACGCATATCTATCTCAACCATTTGGAGCAGGTTCGCGAGCAACTTAGTCGCACTCCGCGTCCTTTGCCTCGTATGCGGCTCAATCCTGAGGTCTCTGATATCTTTGATTTCAAATATGAGGACTTCTCTCTTGAGGATTATGATCCTTGGCCTGCTATCAAGGGGCAGGTCAGTGTGTGAGTAGGAAGTTCTTGACTCGCTCGGTGTATGCTGTGTGGTGGTCTCTGTATGCCATGGCGTGTACGGAGCCATGGGCTACGTAGATGTCTTTGTGTCCTGTGGTCTTGGCGTCGTAGAGTGGACGCAGCATTGTGTAGGGGACAAAGAGGTCTTGGTCTCCGTGTATGAATAGCATTGGCTTGGTGCTTTTGCTGACTTGGCTTAGCTGGTTGGCTTCGGCGAAGGACCACCCGTATCTCATCTTGCATAGCCATGAGGTGGTGTACATGAGTGGGAATGCAGGGAGGTAGAATTGGTCTTTGAGCTGGGCTTCAAATTCGTCCCATACTCCTGAGAATCCACAGTCTTCGACGAAACATTTTATATAGTCTGGGGTGGTCTCGCCGGATACGGCCATCACCGTGGCTGCTCCCATGGATATGCCGTGGAGTACCATGTTGGTGTGAGTGGTGGAGTCTGAGAATATTTTGTCGGCGACTTCGGACCATTTTATTACGTCCCAGCGGTCCTCCCAGCCCATTTGTATGTGTTCTCCTTGGCTCTGGCCGTGTCCGTAGAGGTCGGGCAGGAGTACGTTGTAGCCGAGGGTGTGGTTGTAGAGGTATGCTATGTGTAGCATTCCTTCTGCTCTTACTTTATATCCGTGTATTATGACTGCGCTTGCGAGTGTGTCTTTTGGGGCGTAGAGATAGATGGCGTGTGAGAGTCTGCCTGGGCTCATCTCGATGAAAGTGTCCCTGACGCAGCCGTGTTCGTAGATGGAGTCCATCCATTGTTCTATCCATGGGCATTCGTCCTTCATTCGTTCTTTCCAATGTTCGGCACTAAGGCGTTCCTCAGTAGGGTAGGATAGTGAGTAGTCAAGCATATATACGCTTGCCCCAACTATCAGAGCTAATACTGTCAGAGAGGTGATTAGGAGTGGTTTCATTTTTGGGGTGTTGTTTGGTTGTTTTAAACTCACATATTATACGTCGTGCGCAAAACTCTAAACTCTGTGCGCCGATTGAGGGCGTTGCATATCTCTTGCTGCTCGGCGTCGGGGAGTGATAGTATGAACTGCTCGGTGAGAACGTCGCCTTCCTTAAGGAAGGGGTATTGGGCTGAGAGCTTGCGAGTGATGGTCTTGGGGTTGCTCTCGCCGTATCCTACGGGGGTGAGACGGTCTTTTGCTATGCCTTGGGCTATGAGGTATCTGACTACGCTCTCGGCACGTCGCTGCGAGAGTCGCTGGTTGTAGGCCTCGGCGCCGCGATAGTCACAATGGGCTGACAGTTCGATTGTGACGTGTGGGTTCTCGTTGAGTAGCGTCACGAGGCTGTCGAGGGCTTGTGTGCTGTTTTCGGTAAGCTCGGCGCTGTCAAAGGCGTAGAAGACGTTGCGGATTAGTACGGGTGATGTGAGGCTTGCCAGGGCAAACTGAAGGGTAAACTGGCGTGACTCGTCGCTCTGGTCTATGCTAAGCTCTTCGGTATGGTTGAGATAGCCTTTGCATGTGGCCATGAAGATGTAGTCTACTCCTGGTTTCAGCTCTTGCTCGAACGATCCATCGCTGCGTACGGTGAGTCGAGTGTTGGTGCCGTCGTTGCCTACCATGTATACGAGGCCTTCGGGCAGTTCGTAGCCGTCTTTTTCGTAGACCCAGCCTTTGACGGTCTGTATGACTTCGGGGCATTCGAACGACATGATTTGATCCCAACCTCGGCCGTTGCCGCGATTGGTGGAGAAGTAGCCGCGGTTGTGTGGGCCTTCGAAGGTCATGCCGAAGTCGTCGCCTTGTGAGTTGATGGGCGAACGGAGGTTTTCGATTTTCCATTTGCCCCGGTCGTTTTGTCTGGCTCTGAAGATGTCGAGCCCTCCCATGCCTGGGTGGCCGTTGCTTGAGAAGTAGAGGTCGCCGTTGGGGCGGAAGGTGGGAAACATTTCGTCGCCTGGAGTGTTGATGGGCTCTCCGAGGTTCTCCATGGCGGCGATGCTGTTTTCGTCGAGGCTGATGCGCCAGATATCCATGCCTCCAATGCCCCCTGGCATGTCGCAGGTGAAGTAGAGCCATTTGCCGTCGGGCGAGACTGCGGGGTGGGCAAAGGTGGTGAGGGTGTCGTCGGCTATGACGAACTCTTCGGGCTTGCTCCATGTGGCGTCGCTGCGCTTGCTGGTCATAATCTGCGCCCGGCGCGGATAGTCGGGGTCTGAGGTGCAGCGTGTGAAGTACATGGTGGCTCCGTCGGGGCTGAAGGCGCAGGCTCCGTCTTCGTATGCGGAGTTTAGCTCGCCTTCGGCTGCTTCGGGCTGGCTCCATTTGCCTTTGTCGTCTTTCTTGGAGTAGAAGATGTCTGCCATCTTGGTGCCAGTGATGCCGCTTAGGTCTTTGCCTGAGGCAGTCTGGCGTGTGCTGGTGAAGTAGAGCTGATCCCACTCGTCGCCGTAGAGGGCTGGTGAGTAATCACTGCGGCGGCTGCCCAGGACTGGCTGTTTCTTGATGGTGTAGAGTGTGGGCTCTTTTTTCCATACTGGAGCAAGGCGGCAGCCTGCTATGCCGTTTTGAGCTAAGATGTTGTGGCGGTCGTACTCCAGATATTTGGCGTAGTGCTTTTGGGCTTCTTTGTAGTTGCCCAGATTGTGCTGCATGCGTGCCAGTTTTAGATAGGCTGTCGAGTCGGGGTATTTGTAGCGGATTGCATTCTGATATGCTCCTGCTGCTTTTGCGGCGTAGCCTATGCGGCTGTAGCATTCGCCCAGCTTCCATGCTCTCTCGCCGCGCTGTTTTTTCTCTTTGGGTGGAGTGCGGCTGTATGCGGTCTTGTATTGTGCGGCAGCGTTGGTGTATTCGCCGATGGCGTAAAAGGCGTCGCCTTTCTTGACGTATTGTTCGGGCTTGCACGCTGTGAGTGACATCAGGCTGCCCAACACTATGGCGAGAATGCCTGCCTTGATGGCCTGGGTGCGTGAGGGCTTCTTGCTCTTCTTGCTGACTTCTTCGGTTATGGATACGTGGCGGTTGGAATTGTCGCGCATGACAGTCACTACGATGTCTGTGACCATCTGTTTGAGCTCGTCGAGGAATTGGCGTGCATCGTATTGGCGGGATTCTATCTGGCGTAGCTTGCACTCCCAGATGCCTGTGAGTTCGGCACTCTTGAGCAGGTCTTCGTGTATGATGCTGATGAGTTCTACGCCGGTGGCTGTGGCCCATAGCGATGTGCGTTCCTTGCGTATGTACCGACGGCGGAAGAGTGTCTCGATGATGGCTGCCCGGGTGGAGGGGCGGCCTATGCCGTTGGCTTTGAGTGCGTCGCGGAGCTCTTCGTCTTCGACCATCTTGCCTGCTGTCTCCATGGCTCTCAGCAGAGTGGCTTCGGTGTAGGGCTTGGGTGGTGTGGTCCACTTTTCTGACAGCAGCGGACTGTGAGGCCCTTCTTCGCCTTTGACGAACGTGGGCAGCGAGGCTGGAGGAGCTGTGGACTGGCTGTCTGTGGCATTGTGCTTGTCTTCCTCTTTTTTGAATACTACTCGCCAGCCTTCGTCGGTGACGACGCGTCCTGTGGTGCGAAACTGGACTTCTCCGACGTGTGCCATGACTGTGGTGGTCTCAAATTTGCAGTCGTCGTAGAATGCGGCTATAAATGTGCGTGCAATCAGGTCGAAGACCTTTTGCTCCATCTCGGTTAGTGCCTGTGGGGGGACTCCTGTGGGTATTATGGCGTGGTGGTCTGTCACCTTCGTGTTGTCGAAGACTTTCTTGCTTTTCTTCAGTGGCTTGCCTCCGAGGGGGCGTACCAGGTCTGCGTATGGCGGAGTGCCTGACCATACGGTCTTGTAGAGCCCGTTCATGATCTGGCCGCACTTGGGGTAGACGTCGTCTGGCAGATAGGTGGTGTCTACGCGTGGGTATGTGGCGACTTTCTTCTCGTAGAGGCTCTGTATGATCTGCAGGGTCTGGTCGGCGGAGAAGCCGAACTTCTTGTTGCAGTCCACTTGCAGCGAGGTGAGGTCGTAGAGACGCGGTGGGGTCTCGGTGCCTTTCTTCTTGTCTATGCTGGTGATGCTGAGGGGCTTGTCCTTGATGTCGTCCAGTACGGCTTTGCCTTCGGCTTCGGTGGCGAACTCAAGGGCTTTGTAGATGGGAGACTTGGGCTTGATGGTCTTGCCTGTACGGGCTGCTTCGGCTACTTGGGCAGCGTCTTCTGCCTCGGCGTCTTCGTCGTGACAGATGCCTGCAAACTTGATGTCGCGATACATTGTTGACAAAACCCATGATTGGCGTGGCACGAAGTTTTCTATCTCTTGCTGGCGTTTTACTATGAGTGCCAGTGTGGGAGTCTGTACGCGCCCTATGCTCAACACTCCTGCTGCGCCTGCTGTGCCTTGGGCTGACCTGTACTTTAGAGTGTAGAGGCGCGTGGCGTTCATGCCCAGGGTCCAGTCGCCGATAGCTCGCATGAGACCTGCTTCGTAGAGGCTCTGGTATTCGCTCTGGTCTTTTAGCTTGGCAAAGCCTTCGCGTATGGCTTCTTCGGTGAGTGATGAAATCCATAGTCGTTTGACAGGGCATGTCGCTCCTGCCATTTGCATAACCCAACGCTGTATGAGCTCTCCTTCTTGCCCGGCATCACCGCAGTTTATGATACAATCGGCGTTTTGCATCAGTCCTCGGATTATCTGGAACTGGTGCTCAACGCCTTTGTCGCTCTTGAGCCTGATACCATAGCGTGGGGGTATCATCGGTAGTTGCCCCAGTGCCCATGTCTTCCATGATGCCTGATATTCGTGGGGCTCTTTCAGTTCACACAGGTGACCGAAGGTCCATGTCACCTGATAACCGTTGCCCTCCATGTAGCCATCGCGGGTGCTCGTTGCTCCGAGCACCTTGGCGATGTCTTTTGCCACGGAGGGTTTCTCTGCTATACAAACAATCAAATCGGTCGGTTTATGGTCGTTTCACTTATTCGTATCTCTTACAGCGTGCAGAGCAGCAGTATGATGAGCTGTGCGGTAAGGATACGCAGGAACATACTCAGAGGGTAGACTGTAGAGTAGCCTACGGCTGGGGCATCGTTGCCTGCTGTCTGATTGGCAAATGCCAATGCTGGGGGATCGGTGTTTGAGCCTGCGATGAGACCCATAAGTGTGAAATAGTTTATCTTGGCTATCTTGCGCCCGATGAAGCCCATGATGAGTATGGGTACTACGGTGATGATGAATCCGCACCAGACGTAGTGTATGCCGTCGCCGTTGACTACGGTCTCGAGGAATTGGGCTCCTGCCTTGATGCCTACGCTGGCAAGGAAGAGGGCAAGGCCTATCTCGCGCAGCATGAGGTTGGCACTGGTGGTGGTGTAGGCGTTGAGCTTGAACTTCCAGCCGTATGCTCCGATGAGGATTGAGATGATGAGCGGTCCGCCTGCGAGTCCGAGTTTGACAGGTGTGGGTACTCCGGGGATTGCTACGGGGATTGCTCCGAAGATGATGCCGACGAAGATGCCGATGAAGATGCCTGTGAGGTTGGGGTGGTCAAGCTTCTTGACGCTGTTGCCCATGATTGAGGCTACGCGGTCTACTTGGTCTTCGGGGCCGTTGACTACGATCTTGTCGCCTATCTGTATGCGGAGGTTCTGCTCGGCATAGAGGTTGAGGTCGCCGCGGCGTATTCGGGTGACGGTGACTCCGTACATGCTTGAGAAATGCATCTCGCCGATGGTCTTGCCGTTGACGCCAGACTGGGTGACGAGTATGTGTTTGGTGACGAGCTGCACGTCTTGCTCTTCCCATTCGATTTGCTCTTCGGGTCCAATGAAGGCGCAGATGGCTTCGGCGTCGTCTTGTGCGCAGTTCATATACATCTTGTCACCGAGGTTGATGACGGTGTTGCGGTTGGGTATGCTGACGTGTCCGTTGTGCAGGACGCGGCTACACACGAAGTCTCGCCCTATGAAGGTTCGTATCTGCATGATTGTCTTGCCTGCGAGTGCGGGATTGTTGGCGTTGAGGGTCATGCGGTGAGGTGTGGCGTGAGGATTGGCTGCCTTTTCGTTGTCGATCTCGGCTTGTGCCTCTTTGAGTGAAGTGCGTGTGAGGAAGCGGATTACGATGGTGGCAAGTATGATGCCAACGACACCGAGGGGATAGGCGCAGGCGTAGCCGTTGGCAATGGCTGGCGCACTCGTGCCGAAGATGCTGTTGCAGGCTTCGGTGGCGGCACCAAGTCCTGGAGTGTTGGTGATGGCTCCGCAGAGCACGCCTACCATCATGGCAAGGTCAATGCTGTTCTGACCGCTGATGGGGCCTCCTTTGTAGAACACGGCAAAGTAGAGCCCGATGCAGCACGCTACGTTGAGCAAGATGATGCCCACAGCGATAGCGTTCATTTTGACTCCGCCTGTCTTGAAACTCTCGAAGAAGCCGGGGCCTACTTGCAGTCCTATGCAGTAGACGAAGAGTATGAGCCCGAAGTCTTGAATGAAGGTGAGAATGTTGCCAGGGGCTGCAAATCCTCCTACTGAGGAGGTTATGCCCACTGAGTGATAGATGTGACCCAGGAGTATGCCCGCAAAGAGTACAAACGTCACTCCGAGTGAAATGCCTGCTACCTTGATGCGTCCGAGTAGTAGGCCTACGCTGATGACTACGGCGTAGATGATGACAATATGACCTACGCTGTCTGTCTGTGTAAATAGGTTTGCTAACCAATCCATAGTTGTTTAGTTGTTTAGTTGGTTGTTGGTTGTTTGGTTGTTTGTTTTTTTGTTGCTTGGCTACTAATTCCCCTCACAAAAATACTCAAAAAAAACGTATGAACGGAAAAACTCGCGTGTTAATTTTGCCGTTCATTTAATTTTTTATATTTTTGCGCGTGAATATTGAAAAAAACTATATAATAAACAAGAAAATTATGGCAGATTGCAAAGAAAAGCTTTTCTCTGATTTCGCTGCTCCTACCCGTCAGCAATGGCGCGACAAGATTGAGGTGGACCTCAAGGGTGCGGACTATCAGAAAAAGATGGTGTGGAGGACCAACGAGGGTTTCTCCATGGAGCCCTTCTATCTGAGGGAAGACGTTGAGAAACTCGCTACCGTGAACGCTCTACCTGGAGAGTTCCCCTACGTGCGTGGCAACAAGGCAGCTTGCAACAGTTGGTATGTGCGTCAGGACATCAAGTGCGAGAGCGCAAAGCAGGCCAATGCTAAGGCTTTGGATATCCTGAACCGTGGCGTCGACTCGTTGGGCTTCAGAATCCCCGGTGCTGATGTGAGCAAGGAGTATGTCGCTGAGCTGCTCGACGGCATCTATGCTGAGTGCGTAGAGCTGAACTTCATCACCTGCCAGCGTCACTGTGCAGAACTGGCAGAGATACTTGTGGCATACTTCGCAGAGAAGGGGCTCGACAAGGACAAGGTTCACGGCTCGATTTCGTTCGACCCGCTGGAGAAATTTGTCACCAAGGGCAAGGATACGAGCGCACTGCTCGGTACTGCCAAGCAGATGGTCGAGACGCTCTCTGCATATCCTCATTTCAGCGCGGTGGTGGTCAATGCTTTCAAACTGACCAATGCTGGCGCATACAGCTATCAGGATTTGGGCTATGCCTTGGCTTGGGGCAACGAGTACATGAACCTCCTTACCGAGGCTGGCGTAGATGCTTGTCTGGCTGCCAAGAGCATCAAGTTCAACCTTGGCATCAATGGAGTTTATTTCATGGAGATAGCCAAGTTGCGTGCCGCACGTATGCTTTGGGCTCAAATCGTGAGCAGGTACACTGACTGCAAGGAGGCTGCCAAGATGCACGTCTGCGCCTACACGACAACTTACAATCAGACCGTCTTTGACTCGTACGTCAATATGCTCCGCTCTCAGACCGAGGCCATGAGTGCAGCTCTGGGCGGAGTAGAGTCTATGGTCGTTGTGCCGTTTGATGCCCCCTACGAGACTCCGACAGATTTTGCAGAGCGCATCGCCCGCAACCAGCAGCTCCTGCTCAAGGACGAGTGTCACTTCGACCGCATGGTCGACGTAGCCGGCGGCTCATATTTCATCGAAGAACTTACCGCTGCCCTGGCCACACAGGCCTGGAAGCTCTTCCTCGCTGTCGAGGAGGAGGGTGGTTTCCTCGCAGCTGTCAAGAGCGGCAGTGTGCAGAATACCATCAACCAGACCAATGCTGACCGCCATGTCAATGCTGGCAAACGTCGTGAATTCCTGCTTGGCACGAACCAGTTCCCCAACTTTACCGAGGTGAGCGAGGGCAAGGAGCCTTTGTCATGCGGCTGCACCAACTGCTGCGGCCATGCCGGCGAGGGCAAGGGCGAGATTCCTGCCATCAATTCATCACGCTTGGCAAGCGACTTTGAGGCACTGCGTCTCTCTACCGAGAAAGCTGCCAAGGTACCCGTTGCATTCATGCTGACCATCGGCAATCTGGCCATGCGTCAGGCGCGTGCGCAATTCTCATGCAACTTCCTCGCTGCCGCAGGCTACAAGGTCGTAGACAACCTTGGCTTCGAGACTGTCGAGCAGGGCGTCGAGGCAGCGATGACGGCTGGTGCTGACATCGTAGTCATCTGTTCGTCAGACGATGAGTATGCAGAGTATGCTATCCCGGCATTCAAGTGTCTCGACGGCAGGGCAATGTTTGTCGTGGCTGGTGCTCCTGCTTGCTCAGACGAGCTCAAGGCGGCAGGCATAGAGAACTTTATCAACGTGAAGTCTAATCAGTTGGCTACTCTGAAGGAGTACAATGCCAAACTTGGAATCTAAAACTTATGGCAAGAAAACAATTCAACGATATAGATATCTTTGCCGGTATTGAGGCAAAGGACGGCCAGCAGTGGCAGAAAGACAATGGCATTGAAGCCAACTGGCGTACTGCTGAGCAAATAGACATACAGCCAGTATATACGAAGGAAGACCTTGAGGGCATGGAGCACCTCGACTTTGCTGCTGGTATACCACCATTCCTGCGTGGCCCTTACAGCATGATGTATCCGTTCCGTCCGTGGACTATACGCCAATATGCAGGCTTCTCTACGGCTGAGGAGTCAAACGCATTCTATCGCCGCAATCTGGCAAGCGGTCAGAAAGGTCTGTCTGTGGCTTTCGACCTCCCTACACACCGTGGCTACGACCCCGACAACGAGCGCGTCGTAGGCGATGTGGGCAAGGCTGGTGTGAGCATCTGCTCGCTTGAGAACATGAAGACCCTCTTTGCTGGCATTCCTCTCAACAAGATGTCCGTCTCTATGACCATGAACGGCGGTGTTCTCCCCGTGCTCGCCTTCTACATCAACGCCGGTCTGGAGCAGGGCGCGAAGCTCGAAGAGATGGCCGGTACTATCCAGAACGATATCCTCAAGGAGTTCATGGTGCGCAACACCTATATCTATCCGCCAGCATTCTCAATGAAGATTATCGCCGACATCTTTGAGTTTACGTCTCAGAAGATGCCTAAGTTCAATTCAATCTCAATCTCAGGCTATCACATGCAGGAGGCAGGTGCTACGGCAGACATCGAGCTGGCCTACACCCTCGCCGACGGTATGGACTATCTGCGTGCAGGTATCAACGCAGGCATTGATGTCGATGCCTTCGCACCGCGTCTGTCATTCTTCTGGGCCATCGGTGTCAACCACTTCATGGAAATTGCCAAGATGCGTGCAGGACGTCTGCTTTGGGCAAAGATTGTGAAGAGCTTCGGTGCCAAGAACCCCAAGTCAATGGCTCTGCGTACACACTCTCAGACCTCAGGCTGGTCGCTGACGGAGCAGGATCCGTTCAACAACGTAGGCCGTACCTGTATCGAGGCTATGGCTGCCGTATTGGGTCACACACAGTCGCTCCACACCAACGCCCTCGACGAAGCCATCGCGCTACCTACCGATTTCTCAGCCCGCATAGCCCGCAACACCCAGATCTATATCCAAAACGAGACTCAGGTCTGCAAGCACATCGACCCCTGGGCAGGCTCATACTACGTGGAGAAGCTCACACAGGAGCTCTACGAAAAGGCATGGGCTCACATTCAGGAGATTGAGAAGCTTGGCGGTATGGCGAAAGCCATCGAGACGGGTCTGCCCAAGATGCGTATCGAAGAGGCTGCCGCACGCACTCAGGCACGCATCGACTGCGGCTCGCAGACCATCGTAGGCGTCAACAAGTATCGCCTCGATCACGAAGACCCCATCGACATACTTGAGATTGACAACACCGCAGTACGTCTGCAGCAAGAGGCTGCCCTCAAGGAGTTGCGTGCCAACCGCGATGAGGCTCAGGTCAAGGCAGACCTTGAGGCCATAACTCGCTGCGTACAGGAGTTCCAAGACGGCAAGAAGAGCGAGCAGAACCTTCTCGCGCTGGCAGTGACAGCAGCAGGCCATCGTGCCACATTGGGTGAGATAAGTGATGCCTGCGAAGCAGTCGTAGGCCGTTACAAGGCAATAATCAGAACTATCAGCAACGTGTATTCTTCAGAATCAAAAGACGACGCACTCTTCAGAGAAGCATGTGCCCTGACCGAAGAGTTTGCGAGAATCAACGGACGCCGCCCACGCATCATGATTGCCAAGATGGGTCAGGACGGTCACGACCGAGGTGCCAAGGTTTGTGCCACTGGCTATGCCGACTGCGGCTACGACGTAGATATGGGCCCACTCTTCCAGACCCCAGCAGAGAGTGCGCGCCAGGCGGTAGAAAACGATGTCAACATCGTAGGCGTAAGTTCGCTCGCCGCAGGCCACAAGACCCTTATACCTCAGATCATAGATGAGCTCAAGAAGCTCGGCCGCGAGGACATCATGGTCATCGCAGGCGGTGTTATCCCAGCTCAGGACTACGACTTCCTCTACAAGGCAGGCGTAGCAGCCATCTATGGTCCAGGCACTCCGGTAGCATTCTCGGCAGCGCAGATGATGAAGATACTTCTCGGCAAGGAGGACTGAAGAGGCGGCTGATGTCTCGCTTTGTCCTATATATATAAATAATGTAAGTAGCAGGATTCTGAACTTCATTTCCGTAGTCCTGCTGCTTACTTTTTCAAAAAGCAAAAAAGCGACCAATACTAATCTGACCTAAACAAACCAATCTTTATGAACAAACGTTTCTACCTCCTCCTCGCTCTTGTCTTAGGGTGTGTAGGGATGATATGCGCACAGCCGTCGGTAGGCAAGATCTACTACATGAAAGGCAAATTGTCCCAAAAGTACCTCAAGGCAAGCGGCACATCGCTGTCGCTCTCGGCAGAGAAAACAACAGACTGCCTGTTTTATGTCGATGCCGACAACGCCATCAAGGCATATCTGACCTCAAACTATATCAACTGCAGTGGCAAGAATCTGAGCACTACAAAACATTCGGGAGAGTTCACCGAAGGCTCAGACGGTGCCTACTACTACAAAAACAATTCATACTACATCCATGGTGGTGCAAACACTGATGCCACAGGTATAGACCGCGGTTCTGATCATGGCAACAATGCCGGATACCAATGGTATTTTGAGGAGTACACTCCTCCTACAGTCGAAGGGTCTGTCGTGGCCGGCAAGACATATTTCATACGTTCGGTGACAAAGTCGGGCAATATCTATGCCTATGCAGGAGAAGGTACGCAGCTCGCGCGAAACACCAAAAACACAGGTTCAGCCTCATATCGCTGGACAGCCACAAAGGTATCTGATGGCGTATACACCTTTCAGAACGTGGGCGACAATTCCAAATACCTCGGATTCAAGCAGACAGCCACCTCTGCGACTCAGTTGAAAATAGCTTCCAGCAACAAGCGTGCTGAGTGCTTCACGATATGGCGTGATAATGTCAGTCAAAATGAAGGACGTTACATGGTAGGCAATGTAGATGTCTCAGTAGCATGGGATCAGTCTACGAGCGAATATGATGCAAGCAACAATACGTGGAGTACTGACTTCCAGTTTGAAGACGCGTCGGAGTATGTGACAATTACGTATCAATACAAAGAAGGCCCGACCCTCGTACGCACAGAGTCAGAGGCCTTGAAAGCAGGTCAGAGATACGAAGCACCGTGTATTCCGGGCTACTACATCACCTCAGTGGTCGAGGGCTTTGCAGGCACTGCTGATGCCACCTACGAAGTACCCGTGGAGCGTGCCCTGCCCGATGTACGCGCAATCATCGGCGACGGTACAACATCAGGGGGAGGCTGTGGCATATACTGGATAGGCATAGACATTCCATCTGCAGATGTTGACGGAAACAGCGTCGACAAGGTGCCTTTGCGCAACATTCACATGATGAGCCATAATGGTAATGGTTACAAACAGTCATACATGGTAGTGTCAAACAGCAGTACGCTGACACAAGAGAGCGTTGTAGCCGTTTCGCAGAACAACCCTGCAGCTTCATCCGCGGCAGGCTTCATCTGTTACAATTTCAATAACGAACTACTGACTCCAGGCGGCAGGTACTATCTGTTTTTTGCCGCCGATAAAAATGCACCAACCGCAAACCAGACCAATCGCACGGTGCTTTGCAGCTCAAGCAAGGCGTACGCCCCTAAAATAAAGAATTCTAATAATTCAGAACAGAGTAACTGGTACCCCAACTTGAAACTCAATGTGGCAAGCATAGAGCAGGCCATGAGCACAGTATATGGCGAGAAGTGGGTCACCATCGACTTCGTGCGCAATGCAGGATATAGCTGGAAGATCTCCGGCACGGCAGCTGGTGCCACTCCGAGCAACATGGCCAACGAAGCCACAGTCGGGACAAACCGCCAGTGGTGTCTCGTCGGCACACCTCAGTCGTTCAGGATCTACAGCCGTGCAGCAGGCGAATCACTGGCCCTGACTACCAACAGCGGGTCTGTCGGAGATGGTACTCAGGTTTCGCTCACTGACGCAGAATCTGCTTGCCGCTGGACCGTGACAGCCAATGGTGCAGGCTACGAGATAGCTCGAGTAGGCGAGAGCAGTTTTACCCTGAATTCACACGGAGGCCTTAACAAACAGATAAAATACTATAACAAGGGTGACGGCGGAGCCGTGTGGACCATCAATCTGCTGAAGACGCTCATTGTCAGACAAAGCATACCCGGAGTAGAAGGCACATATACGTGGAATGGTCAGACCAAGTCCGGCTCGACGGTTACGTTCTATTCTACAAGCTATGTCGACTATGCTCCGCTTTCATGCAGCGTTGTGCCAGGCTATACATACTCGTTTGCTGACGTCACATGGAATGGCGCCACCGACAAGGAGGTCAGCGTCACACTCACGCCAAACTTCTTTACGACCCAGTCCGACTATGATGCTGGCAACGACAATGTCCACTGGATACGCATCACTCACGTGAATGAGCCGACCTTTTCTCCCACAGCGACAGAGCCTGGCAGTGAACCAGAGGTAATCCGGGCAGACCTTGCCAATGAGGGGCAGCTGTGGTGTTTCGTCGGTGACAATACCAATGGCTTCAAGATCTACAGCAAGGCTCACCCCGATTATGTCCTTCAGGCAGCAGCCGCGACTCCAACCAATGGCACCGAAACCACTTTGGTACGAGCCGCCGATGCCGTTGAGTCACGGAGCACATGGGTGCTTGGCGAGGACCATCTGACAGCGGCTACCAAGCCTGGCTACACAATCCTGCTCAAGGACAAGCCTAACTTTGGCCTGAACAAGCATACGGGATATTGGCGTTTCTATAATGCGTCAGATGCAGGCTCACGCTGGACCATGTATGAGGTAGGTGGCGAGCTCACCATCAATGTCAATATTGAGGGCAATATTCTCCCGACCAACAGCAAGGTAGGAGCAATCTCCGTGACCTATAATGGGCAGACCACGACTACGCGCCTCGACCTCGGCACGCTGACGGAGCCCGGCACGCTGACCACCCTGAAGGTACGTGCCCCCAAGGGTGCAGTCATCACCATCGCCGACGGCAACCCCAAATTCGCAGGCTACGAGTTTGCAGGCATCGACTTTGGCAGCCAGACGGACCAGCAGACCATCAGTATTGACAATGTGCCCGTAGGCGGAGCCACAGCCACAGTCACTTACACTGCCAACGAGTATCAGAATCTGTTCTATACGAAAGATGCCGAACACCCCTACCGCATACCAGCCATAGTCAAGACCAAGGACGGCACGCTGATAGCAGCCTCCGACTATCGCTATTGCCGCGCCGACGTAGGCAACGGACGTGTAGACATTGTCGTGCGACGCAGCAGCGACAACGGAGCCACATGGACTGCTCAGGAGACTGTGGCGCAAGGATGGCGCAATGCCGACGAGAGGCCAGAGGCTGATGCAGGAATCTCCGACATACCATACGGCTTTGGCGATGCTACGCTTGTTGCCGACGACGAGTCTGGCGCAGTGCTACTCGGCTATGTCGGTGCTCCGAGCAGTGCCACTTGCTGGACTGACAAACCTGACTATTTCTTCCAAAAGAGCGAAGATAATGGCAAGACCTGGGGAGCCAAGTACTCTGTCATCAGGGCCATCAAAGATAAGATTAACGCAGCAGGACATTCTACGAAAAACTTCTTTGTCGGTTCGGGCAAGATAGTCATGAGCCGCAAATACAAGAAGCAGGGCTCCAACTACAAGCGCATCTATTGCGTGCTTTGGGTCAATGGTACTTTCTCGGGCGAGAGTTCAACGACTCGCAGCAACTGGGTAGTCTATTCCGACGACTTCGGGGAAACGTGGGAGATACTTGGAGGCACCTGTGCAGCAAAAGGTTCGTGCGATGAGCCTAAGTGCGAGGAGTTGCCAGATGGCAGCGTGGTGCTCAGTTCTCGCGAATCTGGTTGCCGTTGGTTCAACATATTCACCTATACCGACCAGGCAGCAGGCGCAGGTACGTGGCAGACGGCTGTCGCGTCAAACAGAGTTGATGGTGGATTGAGCTTTGGCGGCAATGCTACTAACGGCGAGATACAGGTCTTGAGAGCAGTCCGCAGCAGCGACAATACGCTGCACAACCTCGTCTTGCAATCCATACCTACAGGCAGTAGCCGCGACAACGTAGCCATCTACGTCAAGAATATTGATGACCCGGCGTCATACAGCACTCCTACCGAATTCGCAAAAGGATGGACTCGAGCCAAGATTGTAGCTCCGTACGCCTCTGCCTACTCTACGATGTGCATTCAGGCTGACGGCAGGATAGCCTTCTTCTACGAAGATGCCAGGTCAGGAGCAGGCTACGACATGGTCTACGTACCATGTACAGTTTCCGAGCTGACAGGCGATGAATACCGTGCGCTGCAGAATGTAGTCGAATCAGCAGGCTCTACGCAGACGACGCCAATCCTCGAAGGAGATGTGGCAAGCACAGACGATGTGACGGAGAGTGTCACCCCAGAAACCTCTGCCGTCGACCTCAGCCAAGCGACAATTACTACCAGCGTCAGCGTAGAGCAGATCAAGGACGCTGTAATCAGCAAGACTGGCAATCAGAATACCCTCATGATAGTACCCTCTACGGCGACAGTCGGCGAATCTACGACAAACGTGATAGTAGACGACGGCAGCAGCTGTACATGCCGGAACCTCAGCCTTGCAGACGGAGGCTCGTTTGCAGCACCAAGGCAGTTCACTGCTACCAATGCCTCCTACACACGCACGATGGCAAACGATGCCAGCAACTTCGGCACCATTTGCCTGCCATACGCCGTGGACAGCAATGCCGACATACAGTACTACAGGCTGGAGAGCCATACGTCAAACGCCATGATCTTCACCCCCGTAGCCAGTCTTAGTGCCAATACCCCTGCTCTCTACAAGCGCAAGGTCACTGGGAATGTCACCGCCTCTGCCGCCAATGTGGAGATAGCAGCCGCAGAGGGCGACATGGTATCGGGCGAGAGTCTGAAGATGGTAGGAGTGTTCCGCCCTACGAGCGTAGTGGACTCAGAGGGTACTGATGCAGCCTCTGGTTACGACAAGATTGTCGATCCGAACTGCTACTACATCAAAGGCGGCAAATTCTACTCGCTCAACCAGCTCATGAACCTCAAGGCGTTTCGTGCATATATCACTGAGTCCGGCAGCTCAGAGGGAGCACGCGCAACAGTGATGGACATCGCCTTCGGCGACAATGTAGATACAGGCATAGAGATAGTCGAGAATGAGGATCAGACCGTCAAGCTCGTCTTTGACCTGTCTGGCCGTCACAGGCAGAAGCCACAGCAAGGTATAAATATCATAAACGGACAAAAAATCATTTCAGACAAATAAATCATGAAGAAACAGCAATATATACAACCGAGTACAGAAGTCTATGTCTTGGCAATCTCTGACGGCATACTGACGTCTCTGAGCCCAGGCGGTACAGGAACGCCAGGTGACGAAGGTGATGCCAGAGTCTCAATACCGTCTGACGACACAGACAACAGCACCGATATTTGGGGCGCAGGGTGGTGAGAAGCACTGCCCCCACACCATTGACGTAATACCAATAACAATTCTATACATTTATTTATGAGGAAAACTCTATTATTCATCGTGTGCGCCTTGTCTGCACTCTTGTCTTATGCAGACGGTCTGACCACGGGCTACTACAAGATCAAGTGTACAGCCTACAGCCGCTACATGAGTGAAGACTTTCTGTACAAGACCGTTGCCACGAGCACTGAGTTTGCTGAGGGCGACTACGAAAAGATCTGGTATCTTGATGTCACTGCAGAGGGTGTCACCATGCAGAACGTCTATACGGGTAACTATATCCAAAAGCAGACAGAGACCTCTCAGTTTTTTACTACTGGCAGCACCGCGGTCAGAGCTACGCTGACCGATAAGGGCGACGGAACATACATGTTCTCTTCGGGCAGCTATATGCATTGCTCTGCCTCGCAAGGCTATAATGTCGTGAACTGGTGGGAAGCCAGCAGCACGGCGAGCGTTTGGGCGGTTGAGTCTGTGGTCATCAATGAGGCGGATGTCACAGCAGCCCGTGAAAAATACAACAACGCCATGGGCATCAATGACAATGCCGACAGCTACAACGCTCAGCTGACCAAGATATTTACGGATCTCAGCTGCTCGGAGTTGAATGCCGCTTATGCCTCTGCCTCGGACGAGGCACTGAAGCAAGCTGTCGCAGACCTTGGCTTGCCTGCGGCAGTAGGCAAAGTGGCAGTAAAGGTCAAGAATCAGTGGAGTGATGAGACCAATGCCGCGTACTCCGAGATGTTCCGCATACGCGACTACAAGTGCTACTCTCAGGCTGCATATTGGAATGAGACGCTCAAGGCGACACAAATGGGCGACATGAACAATCCCACAGGCATCTTTACCGTGGACTCCAAAGAACCTCTTTACATCTTCGTCGGCAGCGACATTCCCACGGGCTGCACTCTGCGTCTTGCATCAACCAACGGCAACGCTCTTGCCAGATACGGAAGCGGCGTGGAGCTCCGGAAGGGTATCAATGTCGTTCAGTCATCAGCTTCACTGCAGCAGTTCTACATAATGTATACCACGAGCAAGCGCGACGTTGACCTCAGCACAATTCCCTCGTTGAAGATACATATCGAGGGTGGCGATGTGCTTGGATTTGTCGACACCGAAGGAATGGAGGGTTGGTATGACAATTACACCCCGGAGCAGGAGCAGGCCGTCAACGACAAGTACAAAGACTTGCTTGTTTATGCCAACGATATGTTGACGGCAAAGGGAGTTGCTGCCACCGACCTCAACTACATGGTGATAGGCAACAATGGCATATTCATGTTCCCCGTAGATACCTATAATCAGATATGGAAGACTACGGCATACAAAAAATACAATTATACCACCAACTACAATATCTTCAAGAGCATCAGGTGGTACGATGCCGTGCTTGACTGGCAATGGGGAGTGATGGGCTTTACCAAGCGCATATATGACCAGGTTTACCAGTACAAGGGAGAGCATGTCACTGGAGGTGAAAGAATCTACGGCGTGTGCTGCAACAACAAGGCTGTCACCCTGCAAGGGCCAGCTGGGAAGAATCCATACTCCAGCTATCAGCACACTTGTATGCCTGGAGTAGGAGGAGTAGAGAGTTCGTACAATGCAGAGCGTGCAAACTTCGACAACTGGTGCTGTGCGCACGAGTCGGGCCACAACAATCAGCATACCATCAACCTCCCCTCGTGCATGGAGTCGAGCAACAACTTCTTCTCGGGCGTGGTATGCCACCTGACGGGCTATCGCTTGAGCAGGGGCTGGCCGGTGTCTTCGTCCAACGACTACTATCTGCAAGACGAACAGTTTGCCAAGCGTGACATCAGTCTTACCCACCGCATGTACTATCAGCTCTACCTCTACTATCACGCAGCCGGCAACAAACCAGATTTCTTCCCGACCCTGTTCAAACTGCTGCGAGAGGATCCGCTCGAACTGACAGGCAGCTCCACAGAAATTGGTGATGGCAGCTGCTTCCTCCATATATACAAGAAATGCTGCGAGGCTGCCCAGGAGGATCTCACGGAGTTCTTCCGCACATGGGGCTTCTTTGTGCCGTTTGAAGACATGTTCTTTGGCGACTATACCGATCGACGCCAGACCCTCACCCAGGCTCAGATAGATGAGGCTATCGCTTACGTTAAAGCTAAGGGTAAAGCTGAGGGTTGGAAGGAGAACCGTCAGGTCATCTTTATCGAGGACCGAATAAAGACACAGTATCGCTTCGACCCCTGGGCAAGCGGCAAAACAGATCCACGTCCGGCACAGGGCAACGCAATAGGCACTTGTGGCACCATGGGCGACTTCGAGAGCATGGCTCATGATGCAAGTCCGAGCCAGAGCAGCCTGCTTTACGACATCAGCGACAACAAGCTGATGCTCGACGGTACGGCAGGAGGTGCAGGAGTCATGGTATATAACAAAAACGACTCACTCATAGCCTTTGGCAATGGTAATACCATCAACCTCCCCGAAGGCATCGATGCCTCTAAGCTCACAATCAAGTCTGTGTCGACCGATGGCACAGAGACTGAAATAAAGAGCATAGCAGTGGCTGGCAGCGACGAGCAGAAACTCAATATGCTCGACGATGCTCTCGCGGCTGCTCTCGCTATTGTAAACGCACAGGGAACGGACGTGGTAGGCTACTATTATCCGAACTTCGTGAGCTCGCTCGAACAGACCGTCAAGATGGCACAGGTCGTCAAGCAGGCAGCAGCAGTGAGCCGCTATGTCCAGATGGCTCACAAGCTGAAGGAGGAAATGCGCCAGCTCAAAGCCCTGGGCACGGAGAAGACTTGCGCGCAAATCCGCGAAGGCAATACTTATTATCTCCACAACGTGATGTACCCGGCACGCTATGCCAAAACCAATGATTATACCAATACTGGTGAAAATGGAGAGACTGTGACTGTGACGGGGATTGTCACTACCGACAACAAGAGCGAAGCTTCGCAGTGGGAGTTTAAGCCTACGGAAGTAGATGGAGAGTATCTTATCAAGTGTGGTGATAAATACATCAACTTCATAAGTCAAAGTCGCCAGGCTACATTGACCAAAGAAAGGAGCGAGGCTCTTGTGTTCCAGCTTTTCGAGCAAGCCGGTGCAAAAGGGCAGTGGGCAATAAAGTCTAAGAGCGGCGATGGTTATGCCCATTTGCACAATGATGCTTATGACAAAGTAGTAGGCTGGACCGGCGATGCCAAAGCCTCTCATTGGATGATAGAGATGGCCACTGAGGACAATACGGCGTTGTCCGCTCTGCACAAGGCTGTCGACGAAGCTGATGCTCTCCTCGCAAAAGTAGTAAGGAGTTGGGACACTCCGCGAAAGTCTTACCCTCTGACGCTCCAGACTACCGATGCTAATGGCAACTTCTATCTGTCGACCAATGCACCATTCGCAGGAGAAGGTGCTGGGATAGGAAACCTCGTAGACGACAATACTCAGAACTACTTTACCACGGCATCTGGCGCTTGGGCTCCCAATGTGACAGAGCACTACCTGCAACTTCAGGTAAGCGAGGCTGACGCGCTCGACTTCTTCAATTTCGACTTTTGGAACAGATACAGCACAAATGCCGATGAGCTTGCAAAGAACTCTCCTACACACATCGTAGTTTCTGGCTCAAACAACGGCTCTGAGTTCACGACCATAGCCACGATTACATCGGAAGATACAGAAAACCCCTTGCCCACCACGCGCGCGAGCCAGAGCCATTATATCTCTGCCACACTCGGTCTGGAGAACACATACTACAAGTATATACGTTTCTCCGTACGCGAAACCAACACGGGCGAGACCTCACAGGCAAATCCAAAAAAGTACTTTGCCCTGTCGGAGTTTGGAGTCAGCGCACTGCGCCTGCTGCCCTTTATGGTCAACGAGGGCTATGAGACAATGACCGAAGCCACTAAGGCCGCAGTCGTCAAGGATCTCAGGACCAAGATGGATGTAGGTAAAGGTCTTATCAACGATGGAGTAACTGACAAGGATCAGTTGCAGGCAGCCGCTGATAAAATCAACGATGCTATCACCGACCTTAGCGAAATCATCGTACTGTCTGACGATGCTGGAGTCGGTGCGAGTAAGTTGGAGCCAGTGATTTCAGAGACTCAGATTCTGCTTGAGAAGGTGAAAGCAGACGAGAATGCATTCACGAGCACAGACGCGGTGCAAGCCTCTCAGATTACACTCCAGACGACCAATGCCAGCGGAGCAGGTTATCTCTCTACCAATGCCCAATCATCGCAAGAAGGCTCCATCGCAAATCTTGTAGACGGAGAGACTGCAAATCCAAACCGTTTCCACTCATCTTACGGTGCCAAAGACAGTCCTGCACAGAATAATCCTCACTATCTGCAGGTAGACCTTGGCGAGAAGCCGTCTGTCGACCAGTTCCAGTTTGAGTTCTGGAGCCGCGATGATTCCAATCCTAAGGGGCGCAACTGTCCTACAAACATTGTCGTAAGCGGCTCTAACGATGGTGCGAACTTTGTCGAGATTGCCACTGTCACCAAAGATGATGACTCCAATCCCTTGCCGACTGCCACAGGGGCACAGCAGCACTATACCTCAAATGTGTTGGGCTCAAAGAACCTCTTCTACAGGTATCTGCGCTTCACCGTGATGCAGACCAATACTGGAGGTACAGATTCGAATGGTAATGCTTATTTTTCGATGGCAGAGTTCAAACTCAACAGGGCCACTGTACAGCGCGTGGACAACCTGAAGGCTTGCTACATGAATGTGTCTCCAATACTCATATCTGCAGTAGAGGAGAATCAAACAAAAGCACAAGACATCGTCGATAACGCAAGAACGAAATCTCCTGCCGAAGTAGACAACCAGTACGAACTGTCTCAATTCTACAACAGCCTGTTGCAGAAGGAAATGGCACTCCGTCGCGCAGAGATAGAGCAACGCTCCACTCTGACGGGCAAGTTTGGTACAATATGTCTGCCAACCTCCACTGTGAGCATCGAGGGTGCAAACGTATATACCGTCAACGTAAACGATGCTGCTGATGCCGTAGTTCTCACTCAGGTAGACGGGCCGTTGGTAGAAGGCGTGGCATACGTCTACGGAGCCACGGCAGACACGCAGACATTTACTCTCGATGAAGGAGCAGGCACTCGTACGCCTGACGGCAAGGGTGTGCTGCAAGGCACGCTTTTCGGCGAGAAGGTACCCGTGGGCGACTATGTGATGCAGACCAGGGGGGATGTGCAGAAGTTCTATATTGTGTCATTAGGCAAGCAACCTACGCTCAGTCCGTACAAGGCTTATCTCAAGGGTTCACAAGTGGGTCAAACGCAGGGAGTGCGCATGATCTTCAACGAAGATGACTATGAGACGGGAGTTTCTGCCATCGAGAGCCTGCTGCAGGACAATGCTAGGATCTATGACCTCAACGGACGCGAGCTGAAGACTTTGAGCAAGGGTGTGAACATCGTAAATGGCGTTAAAGTAATAGTAAAGTAACCTTGATAATACATTATAATGAAGAAAACATATATCATACCGACATCAGAGGTATACTGTCTCGGTACAACGGAGATGTTGCTGATAGGTTCCTCCGATAAGATTAGCGTTGACGGTACTGAAGAAGCATATGAAGGATACTCTGGAGGAGGCGATGCCCGCTTTCATATAGAATCGGACGGCACTGACTTCGAGTGGTAACGATAAAGGGCAAAAGGCAGCAATTAGGTCTTTTGCCCTTTTGTTTGTGAAAAGATTTTTACAGGGGCTATTGGGGCTTTTCTGCCTAAAACGGTGTGAAAACGTGCGGTTTCCCTTAGCATCCTCCACGATTTGTAGGGGATGATAAGAGGATGCTAAGGGAATACTAAGGGAAAAGTAGGGGAAAAGGGCGTAAAAAGGCGTTTTCTCGGCTTGGTATGACGTGGGGACGGGATTGGAAAAATCAGTATAACACGTGAGGCTCGGAGGGATCAAATCTGGCAGGGGAGGCTTGATTTCGGGGGAAAAAACTTGGTGGTTACGTTTTTTTGCCGTAACTTTGCACTGCAAAATGTGGAGGAGACTCCTAATATTTATAGGTAGAAGAACACCCTATTAAAAAAAACTTTAAAGGTATGTATTACATCACCAAGCGTATGGAGATTGCTGGCTGTCATCGTCTCAATCTCTCTTATCCCAGCAAATGTGCCAACTTGCATGGCCATAATTGGATTATCACAGTACATTGTAAGGCGAAGGAACTGAACGGCGATGGTATGATTGCTGATTTTACTCATATCAAACGTGAGATTCATGACCGTCTCGACCATGGCAATTTCAACGAGTTGCTGCCGTTCAACCCTACGGCTGAGAATATAGCTCGCTGGATTTGCGACCAGATACCTACGTGCTGGAGAGTGGACGTGCAGGAGAGCGAGGGCAATGTGGCATCATACGAGGTGGACGAATGAAAATCAACGAGATATTCTATTCATTGCAGGGTGAGGGGCGGTTTACGGGCGTGCCGGCTGTGTTCGTGCGCTTTGCGGGCTGCAATCTGAAGTGTGACTTCTGCGATACCGACCACGTGGCTGCCAGCGATATGAGCGTGAGCGAGATAGTCGGCGTGGTATCGGGCTTTGCTTCGCGCCATGTGGTTCTCACAGGGGGAGAGCCAGCCTTACAGGTAGTCGGTGAGCTGACTGAGGCTCTTCACGAGGCGGGTTTTTTTATACAGATGGAGACTAACGGCACTCTGCCTTTGCCCGAGGGGGTGGAGATTGACTGGATTACGTGCTCGCCCAAGGGTCGGGCTACGGGTCTGAAGGATTTGCGTATCGGGCATATTGACGAAATCAAGTTGCTATACCATGGCGACGAGTGGGCTGCTATAAACGACATCGAGGCTGTGAGACTCGGTGGTATGGAGAGGGGGGCAAGGGTCTTCTGCCTGCAGCCGTTGGACACGGGAGATGACGGGCAGAATGAGCTTATCACAAGACAGACTATCAATTATATCTTAAATCACCCTGTATGGAAACTTTCTCTCCAGACTCACAAGATGTTAAACGTGCGCTGAGGACTATCCTCGCTTATCTGGGCGAGAATCCCGACCGTGAGGGGCTCGCTGGTACTCCAGACCGCATTATCCGCATGTGGGAGGAGATATTCCGTGGCTACAAGCCTGAGCGTAAGCCGCGTATCACTACGTTCGAAAACGATACTCACGACGAGGAGCTGGTGTTTGACTCTGGCGACTACTACTCGATGTGTGAGCATCACATGCTGCCTTTCTTCGGCAGGTATTATTTTGCTTATCTGCCTGACCCCAATGGGCGCATATTGGGTATCAGCAAGGTGGCGCGTGTGGTGGCTTATTGTGCTGCACGTCTGCAGCTACAGGAAAAGCTGGCACGCGATATCATCGATATGCTCGACGAGGCTCTGGAGGGCAAGGTGGGAGGCTTTGCCATCATACTGACGGGCACTCACATGTGTAAGAGTATGCGCGGTATTCGCAACAAGGGCGAGATGGGAGTGAGCTACTATACGGGGGCTTTCCGGGAGAGCAGGCAGTTGCGCAATGAGTTTAACCAGATGGTCATGATGTGTAGATGAGGTACTTTGTGATTGCTGGTGAGGCGAGTGGCGACCTCCATGCGCGCCATCTGATGAGTTCAATTGCAAGACTCGATGGTGAGGCTGAAATCAGGTATTGGTACAGGCCTGATTTGGCTTTTATGGGTATCGTGCCTGTGCTGAGGCATCTGCGCAAGATACTGCGAGGTGAGCGTGACTGCAAGGCGAGTATAGAGGCTTTCCGACCTGACAGGCTTGTGCTGGTGGACTACCCTGGCTTCAATCTGCGCATTGCTAAATGGTTCAAGCGTAATTGCAGACACTTCGCTCCTGCTCTCGATGAGATGGGCGAGGTGGTGGAGACTGACCCTTCCTATTCGCCCGAGGTACACTACTATATCGCTCCTAAGCTTTGGGCGTGGAAGGAGTATAGGATAAGGGAAGTGAAGCGCTATGTGGATCGTATGCTGAGTATCCTGCCTTTCGAGGTGGAGTGGTTCGGAGAGAGGCATGGATACCGCGTGGACTATGTGGGCAACCCTACGGCCTACGAGGTGAGAGGCTATCTGGGGTCGTTGGGTACGAGCTGCAAAGAGCAGGACGACAGGGTGATTGCCTTGCTGCCTGGGAGCAGAATGCAGGAGGTCGTAGGCAATCTGCCCCGCATGATTGAGGCTCTTGATGTGGTACCCCATGAATATAGCTTCGTAATTGCCGCCGCTCCCAGCATAGAACGCAGGGTCTATGAGGGGATTGTGGAAAGTATTGGTGACGCTACCCTGCGCGAGCGTATCTCCATTGCCCAAAGCAGTGGCGGCGATGCCCAGAGCACGTTCAGGCTCTTGATGCGTGCCGAGGCGGCTTTGGTGACGAGCGGTACCGCTACGTTGGAGACCGCTCTGATAGGTGTGCCCCAAGTAGTATGTTACTGGATGAGATGGGGTTGGCTAATGAATATCCTGCGCCGCATACTCATAAAGACCAAGTATGTGTCGCTCGTCAACCTTATCTGCGGACGCGAGGTAGTGCCTGAGCTGATTGCAGGGGGTATGAAAGTTGAGGACGTGCGCAGACAACTCAAGGACATTCTGCCCGGAGGAAAAGGGCGCGAAGCTCAAATACAAGGCTATGCCGAATTGTGGAAAAAACTCGGTGATGCGTCGGCTCCAGAAAAAGCAGCAGAAATTATCACCAGCAAATACTGAACGGTATGGAAATATTTGACAGACTGAAGAAAATGTTGAGCCTTGGTGAGGACAAGGCGATGGAGAACGAGACAATCGCGAGTATCGTGTCGGGTGTGGATTTTAGCGGAGCAAAGCTGTGGATCCTGGTGCTTGCCATTTTTGTGGCTTCGTTAGGTCTGAATACCAACAGTACCGCAGTCATCATCGGTGCGATGCTAATATCGCCACTGATGGGACCTATCATCGGTATGGGGCTCGGCGTAGGCATAAACGACTTCATGCTGCTCAAGCGTGCTTTCAAGAACTACCTCGTGGCAACGCTCTTCAGTGTGGCTACGGCGACGCTGTACTTCCTGATTACCCCGTTTAACGAGGCGCAGAGCGAACTCCTGGCGCGTACCTCTCCCACGATATACGACGTACTGATTGCCTTGTGTGGCGGCTTGGCAGGCATTATCGCCCTGGGTAGTCTGAGCCAACGTTCGGGCAATGTGATACCCGGTGTCGCCATCGCCACGGCTCTGATGCCCCCACTCTGTACCGTGGGCTTTGGCTTGGCCACGGCGAATTGGCTTTACGCGCTTGGGGCATTGTATTTGTATCTGATAAACACTATTTTCATATCGGTAGCCACGTTTATAGGAGTGACACTGATTATGCGCTTTCACAAGAAAGAATTCGTTGACAAGCAACGCGAGAAGCGAGTGAAGCGCACCATCATGGGCATAGCTATCATCACAATTATCCCGAGCGTGTTTATCACGCTTGGCATGGTGAAGGAGGCAATGTTCAACAACCGCTGCAAGCGTTTCTGCACGAATGTGGTCAAGGTGGAGGGAGCGCATATCATCTCGCACACCTTTGACTACAAGAACCGCAGTATGCGTGTGGTACTGCTTGGCGAAGAGGCCGACTCCGCCGCCATCAACATGATGAAGGAACGCATGGCAGACTATGGCCTGGAGGAGACGACACTGGAGATTGTGCAAGGTACGAGCAACATGAAGGCCGAGGATCTCTCAGGCAGACTGCACCTGGAGGAGAAGCAGACCCTCGCCCTGCAAAACCAAGTCGTGGAATACGAAAAGACAATCCGCCAGCAGCGTGCCGAGCTCGACGCCTATGCAGGGGCTGAATCGCACGCCAAGGTACTCCTGCCCGAACTGCGCACCCTCTACCCCACCATCGAGTCCGTATCGACAGGGCGTGGCGTGGTATGTTTCAAGACCGATTCGGTATTGGCAGACAGCACAGCCCTTATCGTGAGCATTCGCAGCAAGAAGCGTTTGCCTGCAGCAGAGCAGTCAAAGGTTGAGGCCTGGCTCAGAAAGCGACTCTCTGGAAGTCATGTCTATATCAACTGGTGTGACTGAGGCCATGGAGTGCTCGAGGGCATAGAGGTCGGTATCAGTGGCCTCAGGCTCAAGATTGCAAAACGTGCCCGTCAGGGTGAAAAGCCTGCAGCCCTGAGAGTCCGTGCCAGCATCGAGCCACTCGGTATGCCAAGCACCCTTGGCCATGCGACACAGCATACTACCCTTGAGGCATTGTGTCTCGGGGAAGTTGATATTGAGACACACACCCTCTCTCAAGGGCTCACTCAGTACCCTCTCAGCCCATTGCTCCACGACCTGGACGTAGGGAGAGAAATCACATTGTTTCTTGTTGGTACGCAGGCTGTAACCTATGGCAGAAATACCCTTCATACAAGCCTCGAACACAGCCCCCATCGTGCCGCTATAATGTATGGAGACCGAGGCATTGTCGCCGTGGTTGATACCGCTGACCACCAAGTCGGGAGTGCGTGGCAGGAGTTTCTCAAGGGCTATCTTGACGCAGTCTACAGGGGTGCCCGAGCAGGCATAGACATCGTCCGAGATGCGTGACACCCTCACCGCCGTGGCAGGAGTGATGCTACACGCAGCACCCGAACGCGCTGCGTCGGGTGCCACGATTATTACTTTTCCTAACTTTCGCATACTGTCAGCGAGGACCTGTATGCCCTGGGCCTGATAGCCGTCGTCGTTGGTTACGAGTATTTGTTTCTGATGCATTTCTTGCCGTTTGATATGTAGATACCGCGTGGGAGCTGGCTCCATGATGCTATCAATCTTCAATCTCCGGAGCCTGGTCCTGACCGCTGCCATAACGGTGGTACTCAAACGAGATACTCTGCTCCTTGATGTAGTGTATGAGCTCTACACGACCGTCCTTGACTGGTTTGGCCGTAGCGATGTACATATTGCACTCTGCGGCACGCTCGTACATCGCGCGAGGTAGGTCGGCCGAACACGTGCGTATACGCTCGTACTTAGGCATATCCTGTAGGAACTCTTCCATGGTCTGAGCCTTGAGTACGGCTCCGGTATTGCCCAAAGCCACCATGCGGTCATCTGTCGGATCAAACGAGATGGTCAACTTGGTGCCTGCCGTCATTGCTGCAAATGCCACCATCTCGGCATGCTCGTTGGCATCACCCTTCATCAGGCGCAGACACATACCACCCTTGAGAGGCAGATAGCGGAACACGTTCTGCTCGCCGTGACACTTGTTCCAGTCACGGGCATGACGGAACTCTCTCTCCCATGCCTCAGCATAACTCTTGCGGAAGTCGGTCTTCGAACCAGCCTTGTCCGTGATGTAAGTGAACTGAGAGCAATAGTTCGGGCCGCCAGCCTTGATGCCGCCGCCAAAGGCAGAGAGCTTCATGCCGCCAAAAGGCTGGCGATTGACGATGGCACCCGTGATACCACGGTTGATATAGAGGTTGCCAGCCATGATGGAGTTCTTCCATAGCTCGCGCTCTGCTTCGTCGAGAGACTGAATGCCCGAAGTCAGACCGTAGTCCAAACCATTTACGAGGTCGATGGCCTCCTCAAGTGTGTCAAACGGGCACACAGAAAGCATCGGGCCGAACAGCTCCGTGCGGAACGAGAAGTTCTTTGGGCTCACGCCAAGCTTGACTGTAGGAGCAAGGATATACTTCTTCTTGTCTACAAATCTTGGGGCAACGAGCCATGATTCGCCGGGCTCGAGAGTATTGAGAGCCTGTAGCAGCTTCTCGTTTTTGTTCGTAATCATCGGACCGACGATATTGCCGGCATTCCATACTGAGCCGACCTTGATGCTCGTAGCACAGTCCTTTAGCTTGGCCCTGAACTCCTCCGATTTGTATACCGAACGCTCTACGAGCAGCAGCGAACATGCTGAGCACTTCTGACCAGCATTGCCGAAAGCAGAGGCACACGCATTCATGATGGCATGGTCGCGGTCTGCCGACGCAGTCAGAATCATGACGTTCTTACCGCCCGTCTCGGCAGAAAGCGGAGTCGTCGGATTGGCCTTGGTGATAGCCTGAGCAGTCTCAGTACCGCCAGTGAGTATGATGTGGTTTATCTCTGGCGCAGTGGTCAGTTTCGTCAGCGCGTCGCTCTCGGTGATGACAACCTGCAAAGCCTCCTTGGGCACACCAGCGTCCCAGAACGCTTTGGCAAAGAGCCATGCCACGGGAGCAGCAACGGTAGCGGGCTTCAAGATACATGTGTTGCCCGAAGCCAAAGCAGCCACCACTCCGCCGCAAGGTATGGCGCAAGGGAAGTTCCACGGTGAGATGACCAAGATAGTGCCCTTGGCCTTGATATCGACATCCTTCAGGGCGTAGAACTTCTTCATCGAAGGAGTATAGAAACGAGCATAGTCAATGCCCTCGCTTACCTCCACATCGCCCTCGACTACAGTCTTGCCCGTGATGGCACACATACAGCCGATCAAATCGCCACGCATCTCGCCCAAACGGTTTGCAGCATCATACATTATCCTGTGACGCTCCTCAATTGTAGTCTTGCGCCAACCCGCCGGGTCCTGAGCAGCGATTTTGACAATCTCCTCCACCTGCTCAGCATTAGCCTTGGACATCTCGCATACCTCGACCTCATCGTCCTGACAACGGTCGAAATACTTGGCACGCGAAGCATTCTCGACAGTCTGTGCGCCTATCTGCGTAGGAATGACATACGGAGTGTCGCTCTTAGACTTCTTCCACTTGGCGAAAATCCCACGTTGCCACTCCTGATTGCACTCGCGGTCGAAGTCAGTATCTGGCTCGTTGACCATCTCGTCCATAGGAGGCACAGGCTTGTAAGGCTCCAGGCGATTCTGCTTGCGATGTGGCTCATGAGGTATAGAATCCTTGATGGCATACGCGTCCTCAAACTGTTTCTTCAGGAAATCCCATGCCTCCGTCCCTGGCTTGAGGTTAAACGAATGAGTCAGGAAGTTGTCAGGCGCAGTGTTCTCGTCCATACGGCGCACCAAGTAAGACACCGCGTTCAGGAAATGCTCGTCCTTCACCACAGGCGTATACAATATCACATGGTTGCCCAACTTCGACTGCGCCCTCCACACCTGGTCAGCCATGCCCTCGAGCATCTCAAAGCAGAAAGTATCCTTGGGCGTGCCGTACATCTTCGTGAGCAGGTAGGCATACGAGATGGTATACAGGTTGTGCGAAGCCATACCGATGTGCAAGTACTGAGAATTTTCTGGCTTCAGACCACGCTCTATGATATGCAGATAGTTGGCGTCAACCTCCGTCTTGTTAGGACGCACAGGGTTCTCCCAGCCACGTAGCGAAGCCACCACAGTCTCCATGTCAAGGTTGCACCCCTTGACGATACGCATCTTGATAGGCGCACCGCCACGCAGGCAACGCTCCTTGGCAAACTCTATCAGTTCGGTCTGGAAGCCCCACGCATCAGGCAGATATGACTGTACTACGATACCCGCAGAGTAGCCCAAGAACTCAGGCTTAGACAGCACCTCCTTGAACAAGCGCATCGTCAGATGGGCGTCCTTGTACTCCTCCATGTCCAGATTGATGAACTTGGATCTCTTCTGCCCGTTCTCGTCAACGTAAGGATTGTCAATAGCAGCCTGATACAGCTCCGACATACGGCGCACCAACTCAGGGAACGACTCCTCATAGTTCAAAGCATGAGTCTGGGCATAGATACCCGAAATCTTCACCGATATATAGTTGATGTCCGGCTCCTTCAGAGCTTCAAGATAACTATAATAACGCTTGTCGGCCTCCTCGTCGCCAAGCACCACCTCGCCGAGCAAGTTGACGTTCTGACCAATCTTCTGCTCAAAACGGGTAGCCAAATGTTTTGTCAGATGAGGACGCGCAGCATCTATAATCACACGCGACGTGTCCATTCTCAGACGCTTCTTGATGATAGGTATAGCTATCGGATAGAAATAATGACCGAAAGCCTGATAGACCTTGAAAAGGAAGGTGTCACGACCGTTCAGAAATTTGGGAATTCCATACCTGTCAATCAGCACCTTGATACGCTTGGCGAGCTTCTTGTCATCGCGGATCTGCGACGACTCGTCAAGCATCTTGACGAGAAATTTCTTGTCGCCCGGACGCTGCACCATAGTAGCATACTTGTGCTGCTCCTTGCGCTCGGCATCAGTTATAGTCTCCTCACAGGTATTATACAGGGTCATTACCCAATCTTCAACCTCTTTAATTGTAGGCTTGTTCATAATAAACAACGAATTTTTCAGTTAATTATCCATATACAAATCTCATCAATCAGCATGAGACGTAGGACTGAACATTACCGCCCTAAAACGATGCAAGACCTGCAACGCCTGCATCGAAAACAAGTCAAAAGGCATTCTTTTCACAGTCAAAAAAGTTAAATTAAATACTTTGATGCTGCAAAGATAGACATTTTTTTAATATCGCAATAATCTTTCTTCTAAAAAAATAGCGAAAATTACATCATTTTGATTGTATAATTTCTAAAAACGATACAAAAAGATACTTTTGTTGTTTTGTGATTTGGTTGTTTGGTTATTTCTATTCATTTAACGAGCATTAAACGGATATTAAACGAGCGTTAAACGAGAATCTAACTGTCAGGACAAACAACCAAACAACCAAATAACCAAATAACCAAACGACCAAACAACCAACTAAACAACGAAATAACAAAAAAACTAAACAACAAAACTTGGAATTGTTCTCGCTTATTCGTAACTTTGTACGCGTGTAAGATTAGAATGGAAGCAAAATGAGTAAGATTATTGCTTTAGCAAACCAGAAAGGTGGAGTAGGGAAGACCACTACGAGCATGAACCTCGCAGCATCGTTGGCAGCTTTAGAAAAGAAAGTGCTACTTATAGATGCAGACCCTCAGGCAAACGCATCGAGCGGTCTGGGGGTAGACTCATCGCAAGTAGACAGCACGGTGTATAACTGTCTTGTAGATGGCGTTGACGTGCGCGAGTCAATATACAGCACCGATGTCGAAAACCTCGACATCATTCCCAGTCACATCGATCTCGTAGGAGCAGAGATAGAGATGCTCAACAGACCTAATCGCGAGCGTATAATGGAGAATATGCTCAAACCGGTCGTCAAGGACTACGACTATATACTGATAGACTGCAGTCCCTCGCTTGGACTCATCACCGTCAATGCTTTGACAGCAGCCGATAGCGTCATTATCCCTGTACAGTGCGAATATTTTGCATTGGAGGGTATCAGCAAGCTGCTCAATACCATCAAGATCATCAAGTCCAAGCTCAATCCCCACCTGGAGATAGAAGGATTCCTGCTGACGATGTACGACAGCCGTCTGCGCCTTGCCAACCAGATATACGATGAAGTGAAGCGCCACTTCCGTGAGCTGGTCTTCAAGACCGTCATACAGCGCAACGTGCGTCTGAGCGAAGCTCCGAGCCATGGCCTGCCATGCCTGCATTACGATGCAGACTCGACCGGAGCAAAAAACCATCTGCAATTAGCCCAAGAGATAATTGAGAAGAACGAAAAGTAATGGCGATAAAGAAAAGATACAGTGCACTGGGGCGTGGACTCGACGCCTTAATCAATACCGAAGAGGTAAACACTGCCGGCAGCCGTAGCATCAATGAGGTGCCCGTGTCGCAAATCAAGGCAAATCCCAACCAGCCGCGACGTGAGTTTGATGATGAAGCCCTGCACGATCTTGCAGACAGCATTCGCGAGATCGGCATAGTACAGCCCATCACCCTGCGCGATGAGGGCGACGGCACATACATGATAATAGCCGGCGAGCGACGCTGGCGTGCGAGTCAAATGGCAGGGCTGGAGTCAATACCAGCGTACATACGCACGGTCGACGATGAGAATGTCATGGAGATGGCACTGATTGAGAATATACAGCGTGAGGATCTCAATTCGTTGGAGATAGCCCTGGCCTATCAGAATCTCATAGAACGCTACGACATGACGCAAGACAAGTTGAGCGAGCGCGTCGGCAAGAAGCGCGCCACCATATCCAACTATCTGCGTCTGCTCAAACTGCCAGCACCGATACAGATGGCACTCAAGGACCGCAAGATCGAGATGGGACACGCACGCGCCCTGCTTGCGCTCGACGATGCCAAACTGCAGATACGCATCTTCAACGAGATAGAGGCAGAAGGGCTGAGTGTGCGTCGGGTAGAGCAAATGGTCAAGGAACTCTCAGAGGGAGGCAGCGTCAAGACAGGCGAAGGCAAGCGCATCGTAGCACGCAGGGCCAAGCTAAGCGAGGAGTACAACATACTCAAGGAGAGTCTCTCCCATTTTTTCCAGGCCAAGGTACAACTTACCTGCTCCGACAAGGGGAAAGGCAAGATCGTAATCCCCTTCACGAGCGAGCGCGACATGGAGCGCATCATCGAATTACTTGACAGGGCAAAGTGACAGACATACGTGTAAAATCCGTGATTGTAGGCATACTTGTGCTTTTCAGCCCAGTTTGCATACAAGCGTCGCTGCTTGCAGATTCGCTTGTCACCGATGTTGTGCCCGTCAGCAGCGACACCCTACGCCTCGATGCCAAGATGCTTAAAGTCTCCGAAAAGTTGCTCAAAGACACCATCAGCTTCAAGCCCAGCAAATACCAGAACTGGAAGCCCGACCCCATCCGTGCCATGTGGCTCGGCATGGTCATTCCCGGAGGAGGACAGATATACAATCGCAAGTATTGGAAACTGCCCATCTTCTATGGCGGAGTGATAGGTTGCGCCTACGCCCTGACATGGAACGGACAGATGCTCCGCGACTACTCGCAGGCATATCAAGACATCACCGACGACGACCCCACTACCAAGAGCTACGAAGAAATGCTCCCCATCAACTATAAGGTCGAAGGGCGCGAACAGCAGCTCGCCAGCATGTTCAAGCGCAAGAAAGACTTCTATCGTAAATACCGCGACCTGAGCATCTTCAGTTTCGCCGCCGTATATGCCCTAAGCGTCATCGACGCCTATGTCGATGCCGAACTGAGCACGTTCGACATAGGCCGCGACCTCTCGCTGCAATGGAGTCCCGCGTGTGTCTCTACCCCACAAGGCAGCCCGCTCACTCCCGACAGAGTCACACCAGGAGTCTCCGTACTGATCACATATTAACCCATACTCACAAACAGACATGAAAAGACTCAGATACAGTATAGCCTGTGCCATAACAGCACTCATTTCATCCACAAGCTTCGCCCAAAACGACATAACCGTCTACAACGACAACCTCGGCAAAGACGAAGTAATCCCACTGCCAGAGGGTATGCTCGACGCCGAGATAGACAGCATGATGAAAGACTGGAGTAGCAAGGCCTACCTCACCTACGATGGCACCAACTGTACGTCGACCGATGACATCATCACATTTTCCCCCGACGAATACAAGTACCGCCTGAGCATACTGCCCAATGTCATCGACATGCCATACAACCAAGTCGTACAGAAATTTATCGACCAGTACATTGGGCGTCTGCGCCGCTCCGTAGCCATGATGCTCGGTGCGAGCAACTTCTACACCCCCATCTTCGAAGACGCCCTCGAATCATATCAGCTACCGCTCGAACTGAAATACCTGCCCGTCATAGAAAGTGCGCTCAACCCCAACGCCACGAGCCGCATGGGAGCAGGCGGTCTTTGGCAGTTCATGCCCACCACAGGCAAACAGTACGGTCTCGAGATCAACAGCCTCATCGACGAACGCCGAGACCCCGTCAAGGCCAGCTATGCAGCAGCACACATGCTCAAAGACCTCTATGACATCTTTGGCGACTGGACCCTCGTCATCGCCTCCTACAACTGCGGTCCAGGCAATGTCAGCAAAGCCATAAAGCGAGCCGGAGGCGAAAAGGATTACTGGAAAATCAGCACATACCTCCCTGCCGAGACACGCGGTTACGTACCAGCCTTCATCGCAGCCAACTATATCATGAACTACTATTGCGACCACAACATCTGCCCCGCAGACGCCAAGCTCCCCATGGGCACCGACACCATTGTAGTTAGCCGCAATGTCGATATGGACAGAATCAGCACGCTATGCAATATACCGCTCGAAGAGCTGAAAGCACTCAATCCGCAGTACCGCACCAACAGAATACCCGGAGCCGGACGCAAATGTATCCTACGCATGCCACTCGAAGGAATCAACGCCTTCATCGAGTCAGGAGACAGCATCTACACCGATGCGTCGGGAGTGAGTGCAGACGCGATGCTCATAGCACAGAGCCTCGACAACACCCCCAAGTCAAAAAGCCGGACATCAAGTCGCGGAAGCCGCACCGTCACCGTGCGCAAAGGCGACACCCTCGGTGCCATAGCCAAACGCAACCACACCACCGTCGCCGCACTACGGCGCGCCAACGGCATCAAGGGAAGCAACATACGCCCTGGCCAGAAACTTAGACTCAAGTAAAACCACACCATCATGACCGACGAGCAGCTCATACAGGAAGCCTTCCAGCGCCTCATGCAGACCTACCTCGCATCTCCACATCGCAAGAAGGTCGACCTGATCGAAAAAGCATTCAATTTCGCACGCCAGGCACACGCCGGAGTGCGCAGACTCTCAGGCGAGCCATACATACTCCACCCCCTTGCCGTCGCACAGATAGCCTGCGGAGAAATAGGCCTGGGCAGCACCAGTATCTGCTCTGCCCTGCTGCACGATGTCGTCGAAGACACAGACTACACCGTCGAAGACATCGAAAACATCTTCGGCCCCAAGATAGCAGGCATCGTCGATGGCGTAACCAAAATCAGCGGAGGCATCTTTGGCAACCAAGCATCGGCACAAGCCGAAACCTTCAAGAAGCTGCTCCTCACCATGAGCGACGACATACGAGTCATACTCATCAAGATCAGCGACCGTCTCCACAACATGCGTACCCTCGGCAGCCAACTGCCCGGCAAGCAATACAAGATAGCCGGCGAGACGATGTATATCTACGCCCCCCTTGCCAACCGACTCGGACTCAACAAAATCAAGGAAGAGCTCGAAGACCTGTCGTTCCGCTACGAACACCCCGAGGAATACGCACAAATCCAGAGGCGTCTCTCGTCAATCAACGAACACCTGTACGAAGTCTTCAATGAGTTTATCACCCCCATCAAGGAAAAACTCGACACCACAGGACTCAAATACGAGTTTAAAGCACGCATCAAGACCCCATATAGCATCTGGAACAAGATGCAGAAGAAGCAAGTGACCTTTGACGAAATCTACGACATACTCGCAGCCAGAATCATCTTTGAGGGGGACGGCATCGAAGAAAACGAAATAGCCCAATGTTGGCGCATCTACGCCACCGCTACCGCCATCTACAAACCCCACCCTGAGCGGCTACGCGACTGGCTCTCCAACCCTAAGGCCAACGGCTATCAAGCACTCCAGACCACCCTTATGTCCAAGTCAGGACGATGGATAGAACTACAGATACGCTCACAGCGCATGGACGACATCGCCGAGCAAGGTTTTGCCGCACACTGGAAATACAAAGAAGGCAGCAAGTCGAGCCAAGACAGCGAGAACGAACTCGACCGCTGGCTCGCCACCATCAAGGAAATACTCGACGATCCCCAGCCCAACGCAATGGACTTTCTCGATGCCATCAAGCTCAACCTCTTCGCAAGCGAGATATTTGTCGTCACCCCCAAGGGCGAGTTCAAGACCATGCCAGCAGGCTGCACCGTGCTCGACTTTGCCTTCTCCGTCCACACCACCCTCGGCACACACTGCATTGGCGCCAAAGTCAATCACCACCTCGAACCCATGTCGTACAAGCTCGAGAGCGGAGACCAAGTAGAGATCATGACAGGCAAGTCAGCCCAAGTCAGCCCCGCATGGCTCGAGTTTGCCACCACAGCCAAGGCCAAAAGCAAGATACAAGGCATACTGCGCCGACGCGAACGCGACCAGCAGCGCAAAGGCGAGAAGATGCTACGCGAGTATCTGACACAGCACGACATTGAGCCCAGTCAGACCATAATTGATCGCCTCTGTACACATTATTTATATGGCACGCGCGAGAAGCTGTACAAGATGGTAGCCACCGAGGCACTCCCCCTCGACGAAGCCCTGCTGCGCGCAGCCACCCAAAAGCGCGGTAAGTGGCGTAAATACATCCCCTTCCTCAAGTCCGACACCTCCCCCGTGTCAGACAAAGTCACCACAGACGAAACCGTTACCCCCGAAGTCTCCTCCACCAGTCCCCTATTCGCCCAAACCAAGCTTGATCACAAGAAGCCACTCCTGCTCAACGACGAAAATCTTGGACGATACCATATCTGTGAAGAGTGCCACCCCATACCCGGAGACGACATCCTTGCTTATCAAGACACCGACGGGCGAGTCACCATCCACAAACGCCAGTGCCCCACGGCTCTGAAGTTGAAAGCTGCGAGAGGTAACAATATCCTGGCAGCCGAGTGGGGCACACACAAGATGCTCCTCTTCCCAGCCACAATCCACATTGAAGGCATAGACCGCACCGGAGTACTCCATCAGATGACCGGAGTGCTCTCGCAGCAATACAACCTCAACATACGCAATCTCAATATCCACACCAACAACGGCATCTTCACCGCAGACATAATGATGGAGGTACACGACGTCCAGAACATCAAAGACATCATACGCGACCTCAAGAAACTTAAGGACATTGACAAAGTCACACGAGTGAACTGAAAAATAAAATGTAAAACCCTCATCTGTTAGCCTCCTTGACCTTGCGGAAGAGGTCAGAGGCGAAGATAAACGAGTTGAGACGTTCGTTGGTCGAGGTCATGACATCATCTTTCGTGCCAGTCCATTCGAGCCTGCCATCATAAAGGTAGACGATATGCTCGCCTATGCCCATGACAGAGTTCATGTCGTGCGTGTTGATGATGGTAGTCATATTGTACTCGTGAGTGATAGAGTGGATTAGTTCGTCGATGACCAATGAAGTCTTGGGGTCAAGCCCCGAGTTAGGCTCATCGCAAAAGAGGTATTTGGGGTTGAGAGCGATGGCACGTGCTATAGCCACACGCTTTTGCATACCTCCGCTTATTTCTCCGGGGAACTTGTCTTCAGCCCCGCTCAGATTGACACGGTCGATGCAAAACTTAGCTCGCTTCAGTCGGTCAGTCCTGTTCATGTCCGAAAACATATCGAGAGGGAAGAGCACGTTTTCTATGACCGACATAGAGTCAAAAAGAGCCGCAGACTGGAATATCATTCCCATCTCGCGACGCAGCATGACACGCTCCCTGTTGGTCATCGTGACAAAGTCGCGACCATCGTAGAGAATCTGCCCCTGCTCAGGAATAAACAATCCTACGATATTTTTCATCATGACAGTCTTGCCCGAGCCAGACTGCCCGATGATGAGGTTGACCATACCATCGTTGAATGTCGTGTCGATACCCTTCAGCACCTCACGCCCCTCAAAAGACTTATGTATATTGACAAGTTCAATCATATTCAAAGCCATTAAACCTCAAAAAACCTCACAACCTTATAACCTAATAACCTCACAACCTTATAACCTTATAACCTTAACTAAGCAATTGCGTCAGGAAAATATCAGCAAAGAGAATCAGAATGCTGCTTGACACAACGGCATTGGTGCTGGCCTTGCCTACGTCAAACGAGCCTCCCTCGACCGTATAGCCGTAGTAACTGCTGACCGATGCAATGATGAAAGCAAAGAAGAGACTCTTACAGAGACTCATCCACACGTACCACTGGTTGAAGTCATGTTGTAGACCTATGGTGAGGTCATCAGCTGTGATGACCCCCATGAGGCTGGTGGCGTATGCCCCGATGAAGCCAAATGCCATAGAGAAGATTACGAGGAAAGGAATCATCGTCATCAGACCAAGAATCTTAGGCAGTATGATGAAGCTTGCCGAGTTGATACCCATTATCTCGAGAGCATCAATTTGCTGCGTCACACGCATCGTGCCTATTTCTGAGGCGATGTTTGAACCAACTTTGCCAGCAAGTATCAGACACATTATAGAACTTGAGAACTCAAGGAGCATAATCTCTCGCGTGGTATAGCCCGTAGTGAAGCGAGGCATCCACGGCGAGGCGATGTTGAGCTTGATCTGTATGCAGATTACAGCCCCGATGAAAAACGAGATGAGCAACACTATGCCAATACTGTCCACTCCGAGCGAAGACATCTCCTTGACATATTGTTTGAAAAACATGCGCCACTTCTCCGGCAGCGATGCCACCCTACCCATTAGCGTGAGATAACGCCCAAAGGCAGCAAGACCATCTAATATCATCATATCATTTCCGTCTCCTTGTTGATAAACTCAATTTACTTCTGGCGTATGAAGATGTTTATGGGACACCCGCTGAAATCCCAACGTTCACGAATCTTGTTTTCAAGGAATCTCTTGTATGGTTCCTTGACGTATTGAGGAAGATTTGCATAGAAAACGAACGTCGGCACGTGAGTCTCGGGAATCTGGCTGCAATACTTTATTTTGATGTATTTGCCCTTGATTGATGGGGGAGGGTACGCCTCGATGAGAGGTAGCATCTCCTCGTTCAGACGTCCAGTTGTGACATGTCGAGTGCGGTTTTCGTAGACATTTTTTGCAGTCTCAAGCACCTTGAATATACGTTGCTTAGTCAGAGCCGAGGCAAAGATAATAGGGAAATCCGTAAAAGGAGCCATACGTTCGCGTATAGCCTGCTCGAAAGTCTTCTGTACCACGACACTCTTGTCCTCGACGAGATCCCACTTGTTGACAACCACGACCAGCGACTTATTGTTTTTCTGAATGAGCTGGAAGATGTTGAGATCCTGCGATTCGATGCCACGCGTGGCATCAATCATCAAGACACACACGTCCGAGTTCTCGATGGCGCGTATAGAGCGCATGACGCTGTAAAACTCAAGGTCTTCGCTGACCTTATTCTTCTTGCGTATGCCAGCAGTATCGACTATATAGAAATCAAAGCCAAACTTATCATAGCGAGTGTAGATACTGTCGCGAGTAGTGCCAGCAATATCGGTGACGATATGGCGATCCTCGCCGATAAAAGCGTTGATGAGACTCGATTTGCCGGCATTAGGGCGTCCCACAACCGCAAAGCGCGGAATCATCTCGTCAGGCAACTCATCGCTGTTCTTAGGCAGCCTGTCGATAATCAGATCAAGCAAGTCTCCAGTGCCAGACCCCGTGGCAGCACTGATACAGTAAGGGTTGCCAAGGCCGAGCGAATAGAACTCGGCAGCAAGCCAAACCTCGTTGTTGTCGACCTTGTTGCTGACGAGGATAACCGGTTTTTTAGTGCCACGCAGAATGCCAGCCACCTGCTCGTCGAGGTCAGTCACCCCGTTATGGGCATCGACCATAAAGAGAATGAGGTCAGCCTCGTCCGTAGCAAGCTGCACCTGCTTGCGAATCTCGCCCTCGAAAACATCATCACTATTTACCACCCATCCCCCCGTGTCGACCACAGAAAACTCATGCTTGCCCCACTCGCACTTCCCATATTGACGGTCACGTGTGGTGCCAGCCTCATCGCTGACTATAGCATGACGAGTCTGAGTCAGACGGTTGAAGAGTGTACTCTTGCCCACATTAGGGCGTCCTACTATCGCAACTAAATTTGACATACCTTTTCAGTCTTTTAAATCATAGCCGAATTGCTTCATGGCTCGGCTGCTCTGCCTCCAGTCCTTGTCGACCTTGACAAAGGTCTCAAGATATATACTCTTGCCGAAGAATTTCTCCAAAGATTTGCGCGCCTCGCTCGACACACGCTTGATAGCCACACCCTGATGCCCGATGATGATTCCCTTCTGCGAATCGCGTTCCACATAAATGACAGCATTGATATGAATAGAACGCTCAGACTCCTTGAACTGCTCGACAGCCACCTCCACGCTGTAAGGAATCTCCTTGTCGTAATACAGCAGAATCTTCTCGCGAATAATCTCAGTGACGAAGAAACGCGCAGGCTTGTCAGTCCATTGATCCTTATCAAAATACGCAGGCGACTCCGGCAGCAACTCCCCAATCCTCTTGAGAAGCTGTTCGACGCCAAAGCGGTGCAACGCGCTGATAGGCATAATCTCCGCCTTAGGGAGCACCCCGTGCCACTCGTCGACCTTAGCCTGCAAAGCCTCAGGATTGCTCAAGTCAATCTTGTTGACAAGCACTATGACCGGGACACTCATCCTCGACACCCTGTCGAGAAACTCCTGATTCTTGTCGGGAGTCTCGACCATGTCAGTCACATACAGCAATACGTCAGCGTCCTGCAGCGCGCTCATCGAGAACTGTAGCATCTGCTCCTGAAGCCTATAGTTAGGCTTGAGCACACCAGGAGTGTCAGAAAAGCATATCTGCATCTCAGGCGTGTTGAGAATACCCATGATACGGTGACGAGTAGTCTGCGCCTTGAAAGTAGCTATCGATATACGTTCCCCGACAAGCAAGTTCATAAGCGTAGATTTGCCCACATTAGGGTTGCCCACGATGTTGACAAAACCAGCCTTATGAGACATTACCCTTGCGTTTTGCATACCACTCATCGCGGCTAATCTCGCCCTCCTTGTAGAACTCAGCAGGTTCCTTTGCAGCCTCCGGAGCACCATCATAGCCCCAAACCATATAGCTCGCTCCCCACGAGAAGCCAGCACCAAAAGCCGTGAAGACAAGCTTGTCGCCCTTCCTCAATCGCGGCTCATACTCCCAGAGAGCCAAAGGCAGCGTACCACCCGAAGTATTGGCCATGTGGTCGATGTTGATCATCACACGGTCTTGGTCAACACCAATACGGCTCGCCACCGACAACTCTATATTGATGTTAGCCTGATGAGGCACCACCCAGTCAACATTATCCTTATCCAGACCATTACGTTTGCAGATATCCTTGACCGCGCTCGCCATATCGAGCACCGCATGCTTGTAGACCGCACGTCCCTCCTGATAGACAGTATGTTCGAGAGCGTCCACGGTGGCGTAAGTAGGCATCTTTGCCGAGCCACCAGCCTTCATGCAAAGATTCTCCAATCCCTGACCATCGACATGATAAATACCATCTATCAGACCCACCTCCTCCGTCGTAGCCTCAATCATCACCGCCGCCGCGCCATCGCCAAAGATAGGACAAGTGTTGCGGTCAGTATAGTTAGTCATAGACGACATATGGTCGCCGCCGATGAGCATGACACGCTTGTAGCGGCCTGAACGGATAAAACTTGCCGCAGCCTCCATGCCGAACAGAAAGCCAGCACAAGCCGCCTCCATGTCATATCCCCACGCATTCTTGAGACCGAGAGCCCCAATCACCAACGACGCCGTCGAAGGGAAATGATAGTCAGGAGTAGTCGTAGCTACGATGACCAACTCCACCGACTCCGGCTCAACCCCCGTCTTGCGCAGCAACTGCGCCGCCGCACGCGTCATCATAAAACTCGTACCGCTACCCTGCTCAGGCTTGAGGATATGTCGCGTCTTTACACCGATGCGCTCCATAATCCAATCATCGCTCGTATCCACGATTTGCGACATTTCGTCGTTGTCCAGAATATAGTCAGGCACATAGCCCCCAATTCCAGTTATCACAGCATTAATCTTTTCCATCAGTTCAGAAAAAAAATAAGCGTTGTTTCAAAACAAAGCAGTCACAAGGAGAATATAGGCACTCCTTGCGACTGTATCTTTAAGAAACTCATTGCCCCAAGGGCTAATTATGCCTCCTTCTCGATGGCCAGTTTGCCACGATAGTAGCCGCACGACGGGCATACAGTGTGGTAAACGTGAAATTCACCGCAGTTCGGACATACTGCCAAAGCAGGAGCTACGGCCTTGTCATGAGTTCTTCTCTTGAGAGTACGAGTCTTAGACTGTCTTCTTTTAGGATGTGCCATTTTTTTTACGCTTTATATTTGATTATTATTTATTCTTAAACTGCGCCAAGGCCGCCCACCGAGGGTCAGCCACCTTAGGCTCGTCAGGTCTGAGCCGTGCCATCACAGCCGCATCACACTCCCCCTCAGGGTGAACATGTCGGATAGGAATCTGTAGCGCAGCCATCTCATACATATGCCACGCAAGGTCGATGACCCCACAGCACTCAGCAATCACTATCACCTCGCCATCGTCATCGTACTCCTCACCCAAACGCACCGTCAGCACCTGTTCAGTATGGATAGGCAAGTCCATCAAAGCCAGACACCTGTCGCACTCAACCTTCACCGAGCCATTCATCTGGAACTCCAGATCATAGCCCTCAAGCGTCCGTTTCACCCTAAGCGCAACATCAAGCGTGCCCTGCCTGATTTCAGGCCCATGGACAGCGGAGAAGAAGCCGTCCTCCAGCAGCCAGCGATACGACACAGTATCCACCGTCATGCCCTTGAGGTCCACCTTATAACCGTCCATAGTATCCATCGGGTTGCAAAGTTATTACTTTTTTAGCAAACACAAAAGTTTTTCCCACACTTTTTTCGTCAATTAAGTGAAAAAGAGAATCCCACACCTCAAAATCTCAGCTCAATACGAAACGTAGTCCCCTTGCCAATCTGGCTGCCCTTCACAAAAATGCGCCCACGATGATACTCCTCCACAATCCTCCGCGCGAGAGACAGCCCCAAGCCCCACCCCCGGCTCTTAGTCGTAAAACCCGGCAGGAAAATCGTCTCCCAGTACTTAGGCAAAATCCCCTTGCCCGTGTCCGACACCTCCACGACATTGCACGACGCCTCCCTCTTGACAACGATATTGATGCAGCCCTCACCACTCATCGCATCAATAGCATTCTTACACAAGTTTTCCACGACCCACTCAAACAGCGGAGCACACAGATGAGCCTCCACGCCCCCCTCGGGCAAGTCCAGACCGATACGCACCCTGTTGCTCGTACGCTGTCCGATATAGTCCGCCACACGCCCTACCACCTCACCCAGGTCACACACCCTAAGCTCAGGGAGCGAGCCAATTTTAGAAAACCTCTCAGCGATAAGCTCAAGCCGCCTCACATCCTTCTCCATCTCCGGAATAAGACCATCGTCAGGGTACGACTCCTTGAGCACCTCCACCCACGCCATAAGACTGCTGATAGGAGTGCCGAGCTGATGCGCCGTCTCCTTGCTCAGCCCCACCCACACCTTGTTCTGCTCAGCCCGCTTGCTGCTGAGCAAAGCAAAAATAGCGACAACCACAAACACCATCACTATGCCCAACTGAATGTAAGGCCACAAAGTCAAGCGTCTCAGCAAGCGAGAATCATCATAGCAAACATCAAGCCACTCCGAGTCGCTAAGGTTTATACGAATAGCGTGGTAAGAATCCCTGAGCCCGTCAGTATTACGCTCCATCTGTACCCTCCCGTCCTGGTCGTAGACCACCACCGGGATAGTATTGTTGCTGTTCAGAACACGCAGCACCAGCGAGAGATCAGTATTCTCGTCCGCCGCACCGAAGCAACGCATCGCCTCAGCCCAAGTCTGCATCTTCACCCTCTCCTCGCTCTTGAGGTCATGCACAAGGAAATGGCTCACCACCAGCGACACGATACTCAAGAGCACCGCAGCCGCAATCAATATAATCTTGACCTGCCTAATCCTGTCAGTCCATTGCATAACAGGTATATAACGTAGGCAAAAGGCAAAATATTGAAAATTTCTATAGATTTGTTTGCAAGAAACAATCAAAAGTCGTATCTTTGTGCAGAAAAATCTCAATACTTACAAAAAACATGCTTGCAATACCACAAAATAATCAGAAAATAACTGCCAAAATATTTGGTGGTTTGAATTATTTTGATAGCAAGCAAGCAAGCAAGCAAGCAAGCAA
>CAMEQD010000013.1:0-49759 GCA_945932615.1 uncultured Prevotellaceae bacterium
ACAACCGGTATCCTTTGGAGCGCTACAGGTGGTATCCTTTGACCGATATTATCATATACCCAGGGGGTCAGACGTATGTATACTTCTGGATAGGGATTTTCGGCTGACGGGTCAACTTCGTGTATGGCATGAACGCCATATGTTTCATTCTTTATGGACTTTTTGAGGTCGGCGACATTCGTGTCGAGCGACATCAGTATGACATATTTCCATTGTAGGCCTTTGCTTGCATGGTAGGTGAGAAGCTGGACGCCTTGGGGATCGCCACTTCCGTTGGGATTCTCCTCGTTGATGTATGCGAGGAATCCGTCTATGGTAGCCGGCAGGTTCATCTTTACGCTGTGGTCTTCGTATACACGGGCTGTGTTGATGATTGTCTGTAGGTATGAGGTGGCGAGTGTGGGGTCTTGCTCTAATTTCTTGATTTCGTCGTAGAGGTTTAACTCGATGATCATGCTCTCGACGAGTGTGGCTACTGAGAGTTTTTGTAGTCGGGGACGAATGGTCTTGAGTTGGCTTATCAATGGTATTTCTGACAGATAGTCTTCTGTCTTGGAGGTCTCGTCGGCATCGAGGAGTATCTTGTCTTCGATTATCTTGCGTGTGGTGTTGGCTTGGTCGGTGAGTTTGGCTATTTGGGCTTTTGACAGGGTGTCTTTGTCACTACCTACGATTCGTAGGAGTGATTCTACCAACTGATATACACGAGATTCTATGACTGGGCTATTTTCACAACTTGATGGAATATTCAGAGCTTTCAATTCCTCTGTTAATTTTGTAAGCTTGTCGTTTATAAGTGCTAAAACGGCAATCTCATTGGGTTTTGCGCCTTGCTTGAGGAGTCTGAGAATTTGTCCTGCCACACTTTTGTCCTCACTGCCTACAAAGTATCGAAGTGATTCTTCTTTGTTTGTGTTCTCTCTTACCTTGTCGAGATGGATGTTCTTCTTGTCAAGGACGTTTGCAAATGTTTTTTCAAAGATGTTATTATTCACGTCAACGATGTCTGGAAGTGAACGCCATGACTTATCCAGGGTATCCGTATCGCAGCCGTTTTCCTTGCTTGACACTCGGTCTACTATGGCTTTTATCATGGCGATGTCCGAACCGCGGAAGCCGTAGATGGCTTGCTTGTAGTCGCCTACCCAGTATGAGTGTTCCATGTGGTCTGAGAGGGTGTCAAATATCTTTACTTGTATGGGTGATGAGTCTTGGTATTCGTCTACGAAGAGGTAGCGGTATGATTGTGATATTTCGGTAATGATGTCTTTGTCTTGCAGCAGCAGTCGCATGTATTTCTCCATGTCGTTGTAGTCGAGCAGATTTTTCTCGCGCTTGAACTGGGCAAAGTTTTCCTTCCAACGCTTTGCAAGGTCGAAGAGCAATTTGATGTACTTCTCTTGCTTTTGGTATATTTGCTGGCTTGTCCAGAGTTTGGGGAACTTGTCTTTGAAGTCTGCTGCTAATGGACCGTATCCCTTAGGTGTTCCAATGGTCGTGTCTATATTATTGTATGTCGCTATTGTGGGATTGTTTAGGTTAAATCGTGCTTGTTGTAGCTTTTGGATTCGTTCGTCGTTTGTCTTGCTTTGTCTACAGCTACGTAGGAATGACTCATGTTCATCAACCAAGGCTTTCAATTCTGCATAGGTAAAAGTACAGTCACATCCTGGCTTCACAAACTGTCGGATATAGTCAAGTGATTTCTGTTCGCTTTTGGCAAAATCATCCAGTTCGTAGTTGGTGGCATATTTTATGATGTTCTTTAGGTGTTCTTGCCAGAAGTCATAATCTATTCCCTTTTGTCGATTGTCCGCATATTTTCTGAGTTCAAAATACTCGGCATAGTCATTGAGGAAGTTCAGCTCTTCTTCGGTTGGCAATTCGGCAAGTGATTGAGACATATAGTAGGTGGTATCTTCCTCGGCCAATACGTTCATCTTGGGCGAGAGTCCCAAATTGAACCAATACTTGCCTACCATTCGCTGACATACGCTATGTACTGTGCCTATCATGGCATGGTCCAGCTGTATGGCTGCCTCGTACATGCCTTCTTCAAAGAGGAATGCTTTTGCCTTCTCCTTAAACTCATTGGCTGCCTTGGTGGTAAAGGTGGTGAGGATAAGCTCTTCTGGCTTTACCTTTCCCGTTTTGATTAGTTTGGTAAGCGTTTCGGTCAGCCGGTAGGTCTTGCCGCTTCCTGCTCCTGCGTTGATATATGTTACGTTCGTCATACTGCCTTAATTACAAAAGAGTTTATACTTTGAAAAGGGGTTGCTCTCCTTCGTGTCTTCTTTCGCTTTCTTCAATGGGAAAAGTCTGTGGGTCTCTGTGTCCTTTACGTACTGCAATTCGTCGTAGGTTCCGTTGGTTTCCACGACACCTCTCTTGATTTGCTCCATACGATACTTTACTGATTGCTTCAATTGCCAGACGATATTGTCTTTATTCTCTGGGGCTATCTGCTTGCAATGTCTGCCTTCAAACTTTTCTTGGCTATACAGATGGCCTTTTGGCATCAGGAAGTATGCGACACGCTTCACTTCGTCTTTCTTTTCTCTGCTCAGCATCATGCGGTAGAGTTCAAGCTGAATGCTTCGATTCTCTTGCAGCTTTGTCTGATAGCTGTCTGGCCGTGACGTCCACTTGAAGTCAAATACTATGGGATGTCTGTCTTTGTCTTCGAGGGTCATGTCGATGTAGCCTAACATGTCTCGTTCTTTCTCTTTTCCGTCTTTGTCTTTTGCTTTGGGCAGCCCAAGACCCATCTGACTTTCTACGCGTGTTTCACTGGCTGTCACTTTTAGATTGTTGTCTTTCAAAATCTCCAGAAGCGTGTACAGGCAAGTGCGTAACTGTTCGTGAAAATGTTTCTCTTCTAACTTATTTTCGGTCAGCTGGAGTACGGCTCCTTTGGCTTCGAGTACTTTGGCATAGGCTGATTCGTATTCGCCTTTGATGCGCGCAGCTATCTCCTCGGGCTTGGCGTAACGGGCTTCATTGCGAGGGGCGAACAATGCTTCTATTACTGCATGGGCTACATTACCTTTGGTGGTATTTATGTCTTTCATCTGTGCTTTGCCTTCATTGACAATACCTAATAGAGACTCCATCATGTAGTCTAAGGGGTGTTCTACCAAAGTTCCTATGCTTGTCGGGCTCAGATGGTCTGGCCATTTTATCTTGTCGGCGTAGTCAAACTGTAGTTCTGAGGGATTTGTGGTTGTTCTTATTGGCTCTGCTTCGTGTCTTTCGTCTGCGTCGATATGGGGGTATTTCACTATGTCTTGGAAGTTTTCGACTTGCTGCTCGAGACGTACGATTAGTGGATGCTTGGGGGTGGGCTCTCCGGCTATACGGTCTCTTACGACGAGTATCAGCCGGTCGTTTGTCATGAGTAGTGGGGTCAGCATCTGATGTTCGTGGTAGGCGTTTTGTGCCTCTTCTGCCCAGGGTGTCACATAGTGTTTTTCTATGAGTCGTTTCTTCTCTGAGGGATAGAGGAAGGCGCATTCTTGTCTCTGGCTTGCGTCTCCGTCGACTCCTATCCATACGACTTTGTCTGCTGTGGTGGCTATTTTGGCTGGTGTGTCGACTACGGTTCGGCAACCGAGTTCTGCTGTGGCATTGGTGTAGGTTCCTTTTTCGCAGATGGTGCTCAACCATGAGTCGATGGTCTTGTCGTCTATCGTGTCTTCGTGTATGGTGTCTAATAGGATTTGGAGGGCTTCACACATGTCTGATACTGCCATTAGTTGCTCTACCCATTGTTCGTTGTCTGCTTTGCTTTCCATCAGGTGGGCTCGCTGACGTGACCATGATGACAATTCTTTTACAAATTGTCGGATTTTGTCTGTCTGGATTGTTTCGGAGGTGGATTGTGAGGGAAGGTATGTTGATACTTGATTCGTTCGTTTCTTTATGTCTTTCTTGCGTATCTTGTCTTGCTCGTCTTCCGGGAGGGCTTTCTGATTGTCGTCTAAGTAGACGTATTTCCCTTCGATGTATTGCTGTATCTTATTGTTGCAGGCTTCGTTTCTGTAGCCGCCTTCGTTCGCGATGGTGTAGGCTAAAGATTGACGAAAGTTTCTGTCGATTGGATGGATTGGCAGATTTAGCCATTCTATCAGGGTGTTGACGTTGAGTGGGGTGGTAAATATTCCTAAACCTATTACGAGCATTTGTGTGAGCATCGGGATGCTGTCGGAGGCTATGCTTCCTGTCTGGGATTTGCTCATGAGTTTTAGCCAATCGTCCATCTGCTTGTTGTCGGCATTAACCCATAGATTGATGTCGTCCATATCGTTGTATGAGAGGTATTCGCAAGCGAGATGTTCGTCTGCAAATTTCCATATCTGTATGGAGTCGTCGTCTTTGTCAAGGGTTATCTTTCCTCTGTGTTTTGATGTGATTAGTTGTCGGACTTTGCTTAGGTTACTGTCTGTCGATGATGCGTATTTTATCTGTTCGGTCTTTGCGCCTTGTGATTCGAGCTCTTCGATTAGGGTCTTGATGGCTGGCTTGAGTAGCTCTTTGCTAAAGGGCATGATTATCGTCATGGTTTTGCAGTCTAATGTCTGGAGGCGTATTTGCTTGATTACGGTACGCATTCGGTCTGACATATCTTTGCTTTCGTGCTTGCGGTAGTATTCTTCTACGCCTATGAGTGTGGCAAGACGTTTGCTGATGTACTCTCCGCCAAAATCCCATCCTGCGTTTCGTAGTTCGTCGCGCCATGCTAACATGGACTTGGCGGTGCTGAGACTGGAGACTTTGAATGATGCTGACATCACATTGTCTGGATGTGCTGCCATGTATTTGCTTACTGCATCGTAGTAGTGTGCTACTCGTTGTTGTTCTGACTCGTCTTCGTAGTGGAGCCCTAAACGAAATTCGAGCATATTGATGAGCCCGATGGTGTTTACGATGATGGTGTCCATCATTATGGTGGTGCTATCGGCTGGTCTGACGTAGACTCGTCCTGAATACTCTGGCGAAAAGATTATTTTCATGTTGAATTTCATTCTACCTTTTGACTTTGTCTTCCTCCTCCTCGCTCAGAAAAGCTCGAGTAAACTCGGCTCTCCATTCGCTCGTTCGTCGGCTCTACGCTCGGCAGAGTAAGCAAGCTTCCTCTGCTCTCGCTTAACGAAAACGTTGTATTAGATTGGGGTGCTTGGGCTTTCTCCCCAACAACACTCTTTGGCAAAATGTTGTTGGGGAGATGAGAGAGGGGCTATTTCTTGGCACGATGACATTCGAGGACTTTGCCTAACTGGAGGGCTATTATCCAATATGTCACATCTCCTTCGGGATCGTATACTAATTGGTCTTTGCTATCGAGGGAGAATCTCAACGGATTTCCGTTTTCGTCTCTGGCTGGTTCGAAGCGACAGCCGGTCACTTCGACGCGTGCTGTGTCGCGCTCTTTGTTGTAGCCTACGGCAAGGTCGAGGTATTGGTTATTGGCTGGAATGTAGGGGAATACTCCGTCGTTCCATGCGTTGTAGAGGTGTTTTTCTATTCCTTTTTCATCAAACACGTGTTTGTCGTACTTGAGCAGTTTTCCTTCGTCGTCTATGAAGAGGTATTTCTTGTAGGTCGTTGACTTTATCTCGCGATACTCTTCGGTCTTCTCTCCTGAGATGATTTGGTCAAAGTATTTCTGCTTGATGGTAAGGTATAGTGTGTTGGACTTGCTGGGCTCGTCTCGTTTGTCGTCGTACAGGCACCATTCGTTTAGATCTGTGACGTCTATCTCGTCTTCGCCTGATGAGTAGTATTCGTCTATCTGTGTCATGTCGATGAGCTCGCGTACATCTTCCGGGAGGAGTTCTAATAGCTCTATTGGAAGGACGGTCTGGAATCTCAGTATGTCGTCTTCTTGTAGTCCTGTGTTTGAATGCTTTCGCATATCTCTTATGGCTGCTTCGTTCACGCTGCGTTCTATTCGGTCGTAGACGTGGGAGGGTATGTCTACGAGTTCGCCTGTGAAGTGGCCATCACGGATAAACTCTGCTACCTCTTTTACATTCTTGGCAGTAATGCTTACTGTCGCACTTCCTTCGAAAATAACTTCTTCTTCACGTACTACGTCGTAGTCAATTGTAATGTTTTCCATAGTTGGATTTCATCCGACCTTTTCTGCGCTCGGCAGAGCAAGCAAGCTTCCTCTGCTCTCGCTTAACGAAAAGGTTATTTTATATTAATGTTAGACAATTCTGAGCACAAAGGTAAAAGACATCTATCCCAAATCATGGGACAACCTCAAAATTATTTTGAAAAATTTATTATGGGGGCTTTTTTCGCCTCATCGTGGCTCCGTATACGAATATTATTAGTAACTTTGCGTGTCTGAATGGCACTAACTGGTATGGTATAAATGACTTTTTATCTAAGTATATGAAGACTGAATACGAAAAGATGCTCTGTGGGGAGGTGTATAATGCTGTTGACGAGGGTCTGCTGAAAGACTTGAACTTGTGTAAAGACCGCTGCTGGGAGTACAACCAGATACGTCCTACTCTTATCAAGGAACGCAATGAGAAGCTACACGAGATACTTGGCTGCTGTGATGACGATACGTTTATCAACCAGCCGTTCTTCTGCGACTATGGCAAACACATTCGGGTAGGCAGGCGTTTCTTTGCTAACTTCAACTGGACGGTGCTCGACGAGGCTATGGTGACGATTGGTGATGACTGCTTTATCGGCCCTAACGTGAGCATATATACTGCCTGTCATTCCACAGACCCTGTCGAGCGCAACACCCGTAGGGAATGGGCACGCCCTGTGACTATCGGCAACAACTGCTGGATAGGCGGCAGCGCGACTATCTTGCCGGGGGTGACAATAGGAGACAATGTCACCATTGGGGCTGGCAGCGTAGTGGTGAGGGATATTCCGTCGGACAGCATCGCGGTGGGCAATCCTGCAAGGGTGGTTAAGAGGGTCTTTTCCGACATATCTGACGTTGCTCATTGACTGGCTATCACGCCCGCTCGTCTCTGGCGACCGTCAGACTTGAATACATTGGATAAAGGAAGAAGCTGTTTACAACAGGGGAGGATGTCTGTCTATCTGCCATGGAAGTAAAAAGGACATATATTGCCATTGACCTGAAATCGTTCTTCGCTTCTGTGGAATGCGTGGAGCGAGGGCTGGATCCGCTCACTACCAACCTTGTTGTGGCTGATGTGAGCAGGACGGAGAAGACCATCTGTCTGGCTGTGTCCCCTTCGCTCAAGGCGTATGGCATCGGAGGAAGGGCAAGGCTCTTCGAGGTGATACAGCGGCTGCGTGAGGTGAACAGCGAGCGTAGATTTAGGGCTTCGGGCTTGCGTCTGACGGGGAAGTCTTGGAACGACGAGGAGCTAAAAGCCCATGCCACCTGGGAGGTGGACTATATCACTGCCCCACCCCGTATGGCTAAGTATATCGAGTATAGCACTCGTGTTTATCAGGTCTATCTCAAATATATTGCTCCTGAGGATATTCATGTTTATTCTATCGATGAGGTGTTCATGGACGTGACGGCTTACCTTGACACTTACAGAATGACGGCTCACGAGCTTGCTATGACGATGATTCGCGATGTATTGAAAAACACGGGTATAACGGCTACGGCTGGTATCGGCACGAACTTGTATCTCTGCAAGGTTGCTATGGACATCATGGCTAAGAAGGCTCCGGCTGACAAGGATGGTGTGCGTATAGCGGAGTTGGACGAGATGAGCTACCGCAGACATTTGTGGGACTATACGCCTATTACGAAGTTTTGGCGTGTGGGAAAGGGTATTGCTGAGAAACTTGCTCTGTATGGTATGTATACGATGGGCGATGTGGCTCTTTGTTCGGTAAACCGGGAATGGCTGCTCTACAAGCTCTTTGGCGTGAATGCTGAGCTTCTCATCGATCATGCTTGGGGTTGGGAGCCTGTCACGATGGACTTTGTGAAGGCGTATAGGCCTGAGACGAACTCTTTGAGTAGCGGACAGGTTCTGACTGTCCCCTATACGTTCAGTAAAGCGAGGGTCGTGGTGCAGGAGATGGCTGATGCTGCTGCTCTCGACCTTGTGAGCAAGCGTCTCGTTACGGATCAGCTGGTACTGACGGTGGGCTACGACATTGAATCGCTGACCAATCCTGAGATTAGGTCAAAGTATCAGGGTCCGGTCACTACCGACCATTATGGCCGTCAAGTGCCCAAGCACGCTCACGGGAGTGCCAATTTAGGCAAGCATAGCTCCTCTACCAGAGTGATGATGGAGGCTGTGGTTTCTCTGTATGACAGGATCGTCAATCCCGACTTGCTGATACGCCGCCTCACTTTGACTACAAATCATGTCATCAGCGAAGAGAGGGCCAGAAGGGCGAAAGCTGCGCCCTTACAACTGGACTTGTTTACCGACTATGAGGCGTTGGAGGAAAGGCGTAGGGCCGAGGAGGAGGTGCTGGCTAAGGAGCGCAGGATACAGGAGACTTTGCTGAACATCAAAAACAAGTATGGCAAGAACTCTATCCTCCGTGGATTGAATCTGGAGGAGGGGGCTACGGCCATAGAACGTAACAAACAGATAGGAGGACACAAAGCATGATGGATAAATATGCCCGTATAATCGACTTGCCCCACCACGTATCTAAGGTGAGACCGCAAATGTCCATGTATCAGCGTGCTGCTCAGTTCGCCCCCTTTGCTGCTCTGACGGGACATGGTGCTGCCATCTCCGAAACAGCGAGGCTTACAGACAAGAAGATTGCTCTCTCGGAGAGCGAGAGCGAGATTCTCAACATGAAAACCGCTCTGCTCGTGGCGCACGTTCACGAACATCCTGATGTCTGCATCACATACTTTGTCCCTGACAAGCTCAAGGGGGGAGGCTGTTATGTCACTTACTCTGGTACTGTCAAGGGTTGGGACGAATACGAACGGTGTATTGTCTTTGACGATGGAACGCGTATCCTGACAAGTGAAATCCTTGATATGGAGGGGAAGCTGTTCGACAGTGTGGCTCGTTGAACAGGGAGGAAGCACAACATAGGAGGTAAAGGAATGGTGTGACTGATTGCCCCAACGACTTGTTATGTAAATTGTTGGGGCAACACACTCTTCCAGCCAATCTCCCTGTGGAAGCAAATCGTCAGGTAGGAACTTATAAACATTCTGGCGACATTCGTTATATTCCCGAGAATCTTACTCCTGTAGATAAGATCGAAGATGCTGACGAGGCTTATACCTATGAGTGGGCTCTCAATCCTGCCGAAGTGGCAAAACTGCTATACTGGAAGTAAAAAATCAGGAGTCCTCGGCTGGGGTGTGTGGGGATTGCCTTGGACTCCTGAGGGGTTGGGGTTGGAGCGGTAGACGGGGGTCGAACCCGCGACTTTCAGCTTGGGAAGCTGACGCTCTACCACTGAGTTACTACCGCATCTTTGTGGTTTGCGCTTGCAAAGGTAGTACTTTTTGTGGAATATTGCAAGTTTTTCGTGTGTTTTTTGTGTTTTTGGGTGTTCAGAACTTGATGCCGAGGGTGGCTATGAGTTGCTGACGGCTGAGATTGATGTCGCCTGAGGGCATATTGATGGGCTGACCATGGGCATCGATGCTGTTGGTACTGTGGAAGGCGTAGTGCTGACCTTTCTGATGTCGGTATTTGTAGGCGAGATCGAAGGTGAGCTTCTTGTAGCGGAAGCCTATGCCTGCGGTGTAGATGTGGGTGTCGCTGAGGTTGGTGTACTGGAGACTGGTGGGACAGTCGATGGCAAGGTCATTCTCACGTTGGGTGAGGTTGGGATTGAGTTCTATGGGATCCCAATATGCTCCGGAGCGGTGAATGCTGCTGATATAGTTGTAGCCTGCACGTACGCTGAGCCAGCTGAGGGGACGGATTTCGATGCCTGCACGGAGGGTGTGCTGACCTGTGAGGACGTCGGGGTGGTAGGTGGTATGGGTGGCGTATTGGTATTCTGCCCCCCAGGCTACGAGATTGCTGTGGGTACAGCCTGCCTGGAGTCGGAATTTCCATGGGGTTGTGAGGCGGTAGGTGGTATAGTTGTCAGTCTCGTTGTAGTGTTCGTAGAGCTCGTTGTCGTCGTAGTGGAGTTGACCTTCCTGATCTTCATAGAAATGGGTGATGACGCTTTGGTTGTCGTGGTATTTTAGGGTGTACCATGTGGGGGTCTCGATGGTGACGCCAAGACGTAGGGGGGAATCTTTGAGGGGGCGTATGATGGCTCCGAATTTGAGGTTGACGCCTGTGCCTCTGACGCGTTGGTCATTGACGAATCCGAAGTCGTGGTTGATGTTTGGATCGTCGGCGTCGCTGCGATACTCGTAGTAGTCTGTATAGTTGTCGAGCATGACTTGGTCAAAGCCGAGGGTGAAGCCGAGGTAATAGCGGTCGTCGATGTTTGCGCTGACGTTGATGTCGTAGCCTCTGATGGAACCTGTGGTTTCTCCTATGGTGTTGTGACTTTGGGTGTTAGTGTACCATTGATCGTGGTCGATGGTGATGACTCCGTAGCGATTGGCATCGTAGTAGATGGTGGGGTCGTAGGGGGTGGTGAGGGCGTATTGGCTCATGTTGTAGAGTTGGTGTGCCCATGAGGCTTCACTACTGATGGTGCTGAATATGGCAGCAAGATAGTTCTGACGTTGCTGGTAGTTGAATCCGAGATTGACATTGCGCACACGGCCGTTGGTATTGATGCTGGTGACGATGCCTAACTGGTCGAATGTGGCTTGTGTGTCGCCGAAACCACGTCGGGTGGCATCATTGGCATTGGACAGCCAGATAGCACCTCCTGTGATGGTGGCGGTTGTTCCGCTCATCATGGCTGTGCCTGCGGGGTTTGCACTGATGGTGGATATATCTGCTCCGAGAGCCCCGAGGGCTCCGCCCATGGCTACGCTGCGTGCTGTGCCGAAGATGTCGTCCTGAGTGGTTGTCTGTGCATTGAGATATGGGTCTTGGACTTGGGCGCAGACATTGGCGACAGGGCTAAATGGTATGAGGGCAAGGGTGAGAAGTATTTTGTTCATGGTTGGTTGGTTTGTTATTTGGTTGTTTGGTTGTTTGGTTGTTTGGTTATTTGGTTGTTTTGTTGGCTTAGTTGTTTGACTAATTGAACTCCAAAAGAAACAACTAAATAACTAAACAACTACCCCTTGCGCAGCAAGAGCTGTGACCACTCCTGGTCATGGTGCTGCTGTATGGGGGTGAGATTATATGCTGCTGCTGCTTTGAGGAGTATAGGGATATCATGACGATAGAAGCCGCTGAGTATGAGCTGGCCTTGGGGATGTAGTATGGTGGCGAACCGAGGGAGGTCGGAGAGTAGTATATTGCGGTTGATGTTGGCGATGAGGAGATGGGCTTTCTGTATGTCGGGGGCTGCGAGGAGACTTGAATCGCCGAGTTTGACCTGGACATTGTGTATATGGTTAAGGTCGAGGTTATGTTTTGCATTGTCTACGCTCCACTGGTCGATATCGTAGGCGAGGACGCTGGCAGCTCCGAGTTTGCTTGCCATGATGGCGAGGATTCCCGTGCCTGTGCCTGCGTCAATAACGTGACAATCTCGTATGTCGTCTTGCAACTGGAGCAACTGACGTAGTATCATACGGGTAGTTTGGTGACTGCCTGTGCCGAATGCTTGGCATGGATTTATGATGATATCGTGGCGTGCGGGAGGGATGGAGGTGTGGCGGGTGTCGTGTATGACGATGTCGGGACTGAGGTCTATGGGTTGAAATCCGTCTTGCTCCCATTGCTGGTTCCAGTTCTGGTCTGGTGCTTGAGTGATGGTGTAGGTGATGTGGGTATCGGCAATCGGGAATGTGGCAAGGAGCGTGTCAATGGATTCTGTGTCTAGCAGTGGTTGTTGTATCCATGCCGTCAGATTGTCTTGGAAGGCTTCGAATCCTATGTCGGCAAGCAGGGCTGCGAGGATATCGCTGGCGTCCTGAGTGTCGGGGGTAAGACTGAATTTGACTTGGTAGTATTTCATGTCGTGGGGGCTGTGGGGTATTATTCGAACTTTATGCTGCGCGCTGGGTGTATGTGGCTCACAATGTAACTGGGTATGATAAGGGCTCCTGTGCTGATGATGATGGTGGCGATGTTGACTATGGCAATCTTGACCCATGGGAATGCTACGGGAACGTAACTGAGGTAGTAGCTTACGGGGTCGAGGGTGAGAAGATGGGTGTGGTGCTGGAATATGAGGAGTAGCAGGGCTATGGAGTTGCCGATGATGACTCCACGTAGGATAATGATGATAGCGAGGCTGAGAAAGATGTGTCGGAGTTGGGTGTTGGTGGCTCCCATGGCTTTCATGATGCCAATGAAGGGGGTGCGCTCGAGGATAATGATGAGCAGTCCGCTTGTCATGGTGACTATGGCTACGAGGGTCATGAGTATGAGTATGGCTATGACGTTGGTATCGAGGAGGCTTAGCCACGAGAATATCTGCGGATGTAGTTCGCTGACGGTGGGACTTGCGTAGTAGGCTCCGTAGGGGTCACGGTGATGTATGAGGCGGCGGTTGATGGCTGAGGCTATACGCGGAATGCTGTCGTAGGTGGTGATGGTTATCTGGGCTGCGCTGTATTGGTCGGGCTGCCACTGCATGAGTTGCTGCACGAGTCGTGCGTCTGCCAGAACAATCTGGTTGTCGATGTCTGAGAGGTGGGTTTGGAAGATGGCTGCTATGGTGAGTCGCCTGGCTTTGAGGGTGCCTCGGTTGAAGAAGTAGGCGTAGACTCGGTCGCCTGGGTGAAGTCTGAGACGGAGGGCTGTATTTTCGGAGATTATGATGCTGTCGTTTGGTGTGAACGAACTGGTGGTCTGATAGTGGGGCATTATGCCTTGTGTGAGGTGGTGGCTGATGAAGGCTGGTGGGGCGTCGGGGCCTGTGCCGCGGAGTGTAATGCCGAGAAAGGTGCTGTCGGTCTTGAGTATTCCGAGAGTTTGGGCATAGCGTTGTACGCTGTTTACTCCGGGTATTGCGCTGAGGACATTGTATAGGCTGTCGTTAATCTGAATGGGGTCGGTACTGTTGCGAAACAGGCCACGACAGTTGATGATCTGGACGTGTCCGCTAGTCTGGGCTACGCGCTGGCGTATTTGTTCTTGAAAGCCTGTGGTGATGCTGAGACTGATCACCATGACGAGAATACCTACGGCGACTCCTGCTGTGGCTATGTTGGTGGCTGAGGCTGTGGCTTTGGTGCCACTGCCTCGGCTGTATAGTCTGCGTGCTATCTGGTATATCATGGTGTTTGTGTGCGTGGCAGTATCGTGGATCACTCGGTGCGTCCTGGATAGGCTTCGAGGGCTTTGCGTAGGACGTAGAGGGCGCGTGTGAGGTCTTCTTTTTTGAGGACGTAGGCAAGGCGTACTTGGTTGATGCCTGCCCCGGGTGTGGTATAGAATCCTGCGGCTGGAGCCATCATGATGGTCTCGCCTTCGTACTGAAAGTCGCTGAGACACCATGCGCAAAAGCGTTCTGCGTCGTCAACGGGGAGCTTGGCTACGGTGTAGAAGGCTCCCATTGGGATTGGGCTGTATACTCCTGGGATACGATTGAGTCCATCGATGAGACACTTGCGACGCTCGACGTATTCGTCGTAGACTTCACGGCTATACTCGGCTGGCTCGTCGAGTGAGGCTTCGGCTGCTATCTGACCTATGAGTGGTGGGGAGAGACGAGCCTGGCAGAACTTCATGACGGCCTGGCGTACTTGTTTGTTTTTGGTGATGAGGGCTCCGATGCGTATGCCGCACTCGCTGTAGCGCTTGGAGACGGAGTCGATGAGGACGACATTGTTCTCGATGCCTTCGAGGTGGCAGGCTGAGATGTAGGGGGAGCCTGTGTATATGAATTCACGGTAGACTTCGTCAGAGAAGAGATATAGGTCGTACTTCTTGACTAGATCGCGTATCTGATTCATCTCTCGGCGTGTGTAGAGGTAGCCTGTAGGATTGTTGGGGTTGCAGATGAGTATGGCTCGGGTACGCTCGTTGATGAGCTCTTCAAACTTCTCTACCTTGGGGAGTGAGAAGCCCTCCTCGATGGTGGTGGCTATGGTACGTATGACTGCACCGGCTGAGATTGCAAAGGCCATATAGTTGGCATAGGCTGGCTCAGGGACTATGATTTCGTCACCGGGATTGAGGCAGGCGAGGAAAGAGAACAGTACGGCCTCACTGCCGCCACTGGTGATGATGATGTCGTCGGGGGTGAGGTTGATGTTGTAGGTGGCATAGTAATGGACGAGCTTCTTGCGATAACTGAGATAGCCTTGTGAGGGGCTATACTCCAGTATGGTTCGGTCTATGTTGCGAATAGCGTCGAGGGCACTCTTGGGGGTGGGAAGATCGGGCTGTCCGATGTTGAGATGGTATACGTGTACGCCTCGCTCCTTAGCTGCTGTGGCAAGGGGGGCGAGCTTGCGGATTGGTGATTCGGGCATTTGATTGCCTCGTTGGGATATCTGGGGCATATTGTCTGTTGATTGTTTTTAGTGTTTGTCTTGTGTTGGGAGGGTGGCTTGTTGTAGGGCGTCTGTGTATGCCTTGGGCAGAAGTGAATCTATGGGATAGTATTTTGGGAGCTCGGCGCAGAACTCGTCGGTCTTGCCGTCGAGTAGCAGACTACACAGGTAATAGTCGATGAGGTGATGGTCTTGGGGGGTGAGGACGGGCTGGTAGTATCGGATGATGGGTTCAGATTCTGGCTGGGCTGACTGTCCGTATCGGACTCTGAGGGTGTCGATGCGTTGGTGTATGGCCTGTTCAAGAAAGATGGCTACGGGGGGGTGGCTGCCTGCGGTGGGGGCGGCTCCGATGTGTCGATATATGGCTTGGGGGATCTGCTGCATTCTCATCAGGGGAGTAGCTTGGGGTATAAGGCTCTGGCTACCTTTGTGGCTTGAGATGGTGTGGAGTTGCTGTGTAAGCTGATCTTGTACGCTCAGAGCATATAGATACATGGCTAAGGTATTGCGGTCTGATCTGCTGATGGCGTGGTAGGGGTGAGCTGTGACTTGGGTATAGTGCTGCTGGTGCAGTTGATGGGATAGGTAGAGTTGCTGATGGAGCCTAATGTCGGCTGGGGTGAGAGTGAGGGTAAAGAGTATTCCTACGCTGTGTACTACTATGTTGGGGACCAGATATACGCTTAGGGGAGAATGTTCGGAACGACTCTCATAGATGGTGAGGGCTGCGAGGATAGCGAGGATGGTGATGAGGCTCAACAATATGGTGGTAACGATGGGGAATACGGTATCTGTGCTGGCTGCATCTTGGATAGATGTGCCGCTGAGGACTCCGAGTATGATGTATGATGGTAAGAGGGCGAGTGCTTTGTAGCGTAATGGGAAATCGAATACCCTATAGAGTATTAGGGCTGGGAGGATACTTAGAATTGTCCCGATGATGGCTACAAGGCTACGTGTATCGGGGGCGTATTGACCTGACTTCATGTAGTGTAGCAGCAGGGCAAGGTCTCCTCCGTAGCCGTAGAATGTGGACATGGAATACACGGCAAACAACAGAAGGCAGGCTCCCACGAGGAAGCCAGCCATCTGTTGCGTGGTCTTATAGTGATACTTCATGTCAGGTATTGTGTCAGTTCAAGAAAACTGTCTATGGTTCAATCTTTTGTCATGCGTAGAACGCAGGCACTACGGGCTGGCAAATAGAGCTTGAGCCAACCTTTTCCATCACGGGCGAGGTCGCGGTCGTAGATGGTCAGGTGTCTGAGGCTGTCATCGTTGAATCCCTTGCCTCCGTACTTGACGGCATCGGTGTTGAGAAGGTACTCGTATGTGCCTGCCTTGACCATGAAGCCGTAGTCTGTGTAGGAACGTGTCGGACTGAAATTGAAGAAGAACAAGAGCTCTCCTCGCTGGTAGGCTAAGACTTGGTCGCCATCATTGTGCCATATCTCGGTGACGTGGGTCTTCTGTATGTCCTTCTCGCTCTTGAGTATCTTGAGCATGGTTCGGTCGAAGTCGCCGAGGTAATGGAAGCAGAGTTCCTTGTTGTCTACGAGATTCCACTGGCGGCGTGCGTACTTGTGGCTCCAACCGTTGCCTTCGCGTGGGAAGTCTATCCATTCGGGATGACCGAACTCGTTGCCCATGAAGTTGAGGTAACCTCCGTTGATGGTCGATGAGGTGACGAGGCGTATCATCTTGTGGAGTGCGATACCGCGCTCTACGGTGTAGTTTTCATCGCCTTTCTTGAAGTGCCAGTACATGTCGGCATCAACAAGGCGGAAGATGATGGTCTTGTCGCCTACGAGTGCCTGGTCGTGTGACTCGCAGTATGATATGGTCTTCTCATCGGCTCTGCGATTGGTAGTCTCCCAAAGTATGCTACTGGGCTTCCAGTCTTCGTCGCGCAACTCCTTGATGATTTTTATCCAGTAGTCAGGTATGTTCATGGCCATGCGGTAGTTGAATCCGTAGCCACCGGCTTCGAAACTGGCTGCAAGACCTGGCATACCGCTGACTTCTTCGGCTATGGTGATGGCGTTGCGGTTGACTTGGTGTATGAGACAGTTGGCGAGGGTGAGGTAGACTATGGCATTGTCGTCTTGACTGCCGTTATAGTAGTCACCGTAACCGCCAAATGCTTGTCCTAATCCGTGGCTGTAATAGAGCATTGAGGTGACGCCGTCGAAACGGAAGCCATCGAAATGAAACTCATCAAGCCAGTATTTGCAGTTGGAGAGGAGGAAATGGAGGACTTCGTTCTTGCCGTAGTCAAAGCACAGGCTGTCCCATGCGGGGTGCTCGCGACGGTCGCCCTGGTAAAAGTATTGACAGGGGTCTCCAGCGATGTTGCCTATGCCTTCCATCTCGTTCTTGACGGCGTGTGAGTGTACGATGTCCATAATGACGGCTATACCGAGGCTATGGGCTTCGTCGATGAGGGCTTTGAGCTCTTCGGGGGTACCGAAACGGCTGCTGGCAGCGAAGAAGTTGCTGACGTGGTATCCGAAGCTGCCGTAGTAGGGATGCTCCTGGATAGCCATTATCTGTATGCAGTTGTAGCCTGCTTTATGTATGCGTGGCAGGACGTTGTCCTTGAACTCGGTGTATGTGCCTACTTTTTCTGCGTCCTGCCCCATACCGATGTGGCACTCGTAGATGAGGAGCGGACTGGTATTGGGCTTGAATTTGCTTACCTTCCACTCGTATGGGGTTTCTGGTTCCCATACTTGAGCTGAGAATATCTTGGTGACATCGTCTTGGACTACGCGTCGCACCCATGCTGGTATGCGCTCGCCTTGTCCGCCCTCCCAGTGTACGCTGAGTTTGTAGAGGTCGCCGTGTTTTAGAGCCTGCAGCGGAAGCTTGAGTTCCCAATTGCCATTGTCTCCGCGCTTGAAGGCGTAGTGGCCGTCTTCTTTCCATCCATTGAAGTCTCCTATGAGATATATGGCTGTAGCGTTGGGCGCCCACTCACGGAGTATCCAGTTCTTGCCTTCTTTGTGTAGTCCAAAGTAGAGGTAGCCTGTGGCGAATTCTGAGAGGGTCACCTTGCCGTTCTGAGTGAGCTCAGAAATCTTGTTGAGGGCAGACTGATGTCGACCATTGATGGCTTCTGCATACTCGGCCAAATACTTGTCATTTTTGATTAGTCGCAAGACTTGTGGCTTGGCAGGTTCGACGGCTGCTGTTTTCTTGGTGGTCTTCTTAGCAGGAGCCTTCTTTGCTACGGCTTTCTTACTTGTCGCACTGTTTGCTTTCCGGGTGGTCTTGGATGTCTTTTCGGCATCAGATTTCTTGGTCGCCATAATTATCGTTTTATTTTTGTTGTTTGTCTCTGGATGGGTGGTGGCGGTTAAGCTTTGACTTTGAATACTGCTTTTTTTATGCCTTGGGTGGTGATGGCAGGACTGTGTCCTTCGCCGGGGAAGTGTATGGACATCTCCCCTACCCTTACGGCGTAGTATGTGGTGGGGGTATCGGGGTGGAGACTGCTGTCAGTCTGAGGGTCGTATGACTGTGATGTAAGGACGCTGGCTGGACGATAGCCTTGTATCTCGTCTCCACTGATGGGGACGTGGATATCTATCATCTGACGATGTGCCTCCATTTGGGCTTGATTGTATGCCTTGGGGGCAGTCTGGAATATATTGACACTGACTTGCCCCTTGACGATGTCGTAATGTCCTAAGGAGAGCTGTGCAAGGTCATGTGTGGAGAGGAATTGTATGACTGTTGCGAAATGGGGATTTATGGCTGTATAAGTGCCTAACTTGTCGATTGTGTCGTGTATCATGAGACTGTCGCGTGATTGTTTGAACTATGGGGTTGTCTATCACTTTACCTTTTCACCCCGTCTGAATTGGCCTTCGTAACGTCCGTCCTTATCTTCGAGTATGCCGTAGCCTTCCTTGAGTCCGTTTTTAAATCCTCCTCTGTACTTGACGCCGTCGCTTTGATGGAGTGTACCCTGACCTTCCATCTTGCCCTCGGACCAGTCTCCTTCGTAGACATCACCGTTTGCCCAGGTGTATTTTCCACGACCGTGTTGCTTGTCTTTTTTCCATTGTCCTGTGTAGGAGGCTCCGTTTTGCCATGTAAATGTACCTTGTCCATCGTACTGCCCGTCGAGGAAATGTCCTACATAACGGTCTCCGTTGCTGTACGTAAAAATGCCTTCGCCTGTACGCTGTCCGTTGAGATATTGGCCTTCGTAACGATTGCCGTCTTGAAAGGTATATATGCCACGACCATGCTGATGGTCATTGGCCCAATCTCCTGTGTATTTGTCGCCTGAGGAATAGTAAAAGGTGCCTTTACCCCATTTTAAGTTGTCACGCCACTGACCGTCATAGATATTGCCGTTTCCCCAATCAAAGATGCCTTGACCATTCTTCTTGTCTGCCTTCCAAAGACCTTTGTAGTTCGCTCCGCTCTTGTAGGAATAAGTGCCTTGACCATCGCGCTTGTCATTGAGCCAATTGCCGTCGTAGATATCGCCATTGTAGTAGTACATAATGCCGTGACCATGCTGGTAGTCCCGGAACCACAGACCTTCGTAGCGGTTGTTGTTGATGAAATAGTAGGTACCCCGACCGTGCTGCTGGTTTTGATACCATTCTCCTTCGTAGCGTTCACCATCGGCAAACTGATATACTCCGTAACCTTGGCGCTTGCCTTTTACGTATTGACCTTCGTGACGATCTCCGTTCTTGAAGACTGTGACTCCTTTGCCGTATGGCTTTGAGCGGAAGAGTTCTCCTTGGTACGATCCTCCTTCGGGGAATTCGTATGTTCCTATCCTTATCTCCTGAGCCGTAAGCGTAGTGACCATGAGCAAGCTTAAGGGCAAGACGGTCAGTATCTTCGTTGGTATAGAAAAAATGCGTAACAATGCTTGACTATTTTACTGTTCGCAAGCAAAGTTACGCAAATTTATCTTAAATTCAAAATGTGTTTAGGCTTTAATGCGTTCTTTTTTGTTTTTTTTGCTTTTATACCACAAAATCCTCTTATATTGGGGCATTTGCGTTCGATGTCGTGGAGGGTGTTGTCGCGGTACTATCTGTCTGGGCAGCCTTGGCATCATACTGGGCTCCTTGTGGTGCCTGAAACGTCTCGTCCGGACTGTATCCGAGGGTAGGAATGGCGTAAACACGTTTGAGGAACTTGGCGGCTATGGGTAGTGCGGCAGCGGCTCCTTGACCGTATGACATGGAAGCGAAGTGTACGTCGCGCTCATCGCCGCCGACCCATGCCCCATAAGCGAGACTGGGTGTGTAGCCCACGAACCATCCGTCGGTATTGTCGTTGGTGGTACCTGTCTTGCCAGCCATCTCAGACTTGATATTGTAGCGGTTGCGCATCCTGGCTCCTGTGCCTGAGTTGATGACGCCTTGCATCAAGGATACCATTTTCCATGCTGCATCGGGGCTTAGGACATTGTGTATGTCGGGATGAAATTCTGCTATGATATTGCCTTCGTTGTCTTCAATCCGTGTAACAAAGCGCGGAGCACGTCGCATGCCTCCCATGGGGAATGCTGTATATGCGCTAACCATCTCAAGTACACTGATTTCAGCTGCACCAAGACAGATGGACATGGTAGCTGGGATTCTGTTGTTGCGAACGCCAAACTCGTGTATGAGCGTAACGAGCATCTCGGGATCGAGTTGATTCATGAGCCACGCGGATATCCAGTTGTTGGACTGGGCAAGCCCCCAACGGAGTGTGACCATCTCTCCGATGCGTGACTTGCCAGAATTGCGCGGTGTCCAGGTCTGGTTGCCTATATGATAGGTCTGCTGGACGTTGGGGGCAAGGTCGTCGGGGGTAAATCCGTTGTCCATGGCAAGGGCGTAGAGGAAGGGCTTGATGGTGGAACCTACTTGACGGCGTCCCTGACCAGCCATGTCGTAACGGAAATGGGTGTAGTCCACTCCTCCGACGTAGGCTTTGACATCGCCTGTCATAGTCTCCATGCAGACAAAGCCTGCGTGGAGGTAGCTTTTATAGTAGCGTATGGAGTCGAGTGGGCTCATGATGGTGTCTCTGTCGCCATGCGGGCTATAGACTGTCATCTCGATTTTTTCGTTGAAGGCCTGATCTATTTCTTGATCTGTGTGGCCGTTTTTCTTCATCATGACATAGCGCTCGCTTTGCCGCTTGGCTCTCTCTATATCGTTTGCGACCTGACGAGCACTGAGCCCACGATAGTACGGGCGGTTAGGATTGCCTACTTGCTCGCGCTCGAATGCCGGCTGGAGGTAGCCTGTGACGTGCTCGTAGACGCTATGCTCTGCGGCTTCCTGCATACGGCTGTCAAGGGTGCTGTATATCTTGAGACCATCGGTATAAAGGTTGTAGGGACGTCCCTCACGGTTGAGATTTTTATTGCACCAGCCGTAGAGGGGGTCTTGCTCCCATGCGAGCGAATCCTCATAGTATTTCTGGCCCTGCCATGAGGCGTAGTCTGACCGCACAGGTCTCTTGGCCATGAGGACTTGACGCAGATACTCGCGGAAGTAGGTGCCGATGCCGCTCTTGTGGTCAACACGATGGAAGTTGAGCGTCAGTGGTATGGCTTTAATGCTGTCAGACTGTGCGGTGGTGAGGTAGCCTGACCTGAGCATCTGGTCAATGACCACGTTGCGACGCTGCTGAGCCCTCTCGGGCGAACGAACTGGATTGAAATAGGAGGGATTCTTACACATACCGACGAGGGTGGCAGCCTCTTCGACAGTGAGGTTGTAGGGGTCTTTGTTGAAGTATGTACGTGATGCAGTCTTGATGCCCACGGCATTGTGCAGAAAGTCGAAATAGTTGAGATAGAGAGTGATTATTTCTTCCTTCGTATAATAGCGTTCAAGTTCGAGGGCTATCATCCACTCTATCGGCTTCTGCATGAGACGCTCCATAGTGCTCTCAGCGCGTTCGCTATATAGCTGCTTTGCAAGCTGTTGCGTGATGGTCGATCCTCCTCCAGCATTTTTCTGGCCTAATATACCTCGCTTGATGATAGCTCGCATGAGGGCTTTAACATCAATGCCCGAGTGCTCGTAAAAGCGTTCGTCTTCGGTGGCAATTAGTGCATTGATGAGGTCGGGCGAAATGGAGTCATACTCGGTAAAGATTCGATTGGTGGCACCATAACTATATGTACCGACAAGCTTGCCGTCTGCGCTGATTACTTGGCTGGCAAACTTATCCACTGGATTGGATAACTGCTGCATCTCGGGCATATAGCCGACGTATCCCGATCCTATGGATAGGAGTATGCCGATTGAGGCTATAATGCCGCAGACGAGCAGCACCCACATGGTGATGATTATCTTTTTTTTCATTGTACGCTTTTATTGCTATGGGGGATCATTCCACCACCTTTACTTCCGCTCTGGGTACGTCCTTATTGCAATAGCAGCAGCGTAGGTAGCCCATGTGCACTTCGCGGAAACGAGTGTTCATAGGTTCGTTGTTGGTAATGCACTTGAGATTGGGACAACGCACTATGCCTACGAGTTCGTCCGGCATCTGTACAGTACGTTTTTCTACGACTTGATAGTTGCGTATGATACAGAGCGAGACGTTGGGAGCTACAGCAGAGAGTTGGTTGAGTTCTTCATCGGTAAAGAAGCGGTCTGCTATCTTGATTATACTTTTGCTACCCATGTGGGCACTCTTGAGGTTGTAACCAATTGTGACAGCCGACTTGCTCTGGCTGAGGTGAAGCATATTGACGATGTCAAAAAGGCGTTCGTCTGGGATATGGTCTATGACTGTGCCGTTCTCAATAGCGGCCACAAGAAGTTTCTTGTCTTCCATCTTTGAAATAAGATATTTTAGTCGTTAGTCTGTTATATAGGCTATGGTGGGCGGCGATACGTTGAATGGGACGAACTATTGAGCTTGTCTTATCTGGTCGAGTGTGATACCCAAGACATCGCATATCAGAGCCTGACGGGCATAAAGTCCGTTTTGGGCTTGACGGAAATAGTACGCATACTTGGTATCATCGATGCTGTACTCTATCTCATTGACGCGAGGCAGAGGGTGAAGAATTTTCATGTTGTCACGAGACTTGACAAGCATGTCCTTTTTCAGGAGATAGCGGTCTTTGACTCGCTCATATTCATCGAGGTCTGCGAAGCGTTCTTTCTGAACTCTGGTCATGTAAAGAATATCTGCATCGCTGATAGTATCAGCATCGAAATCCTTGTGTTCTACGTAGGAAATGCCATGCTCGTCGCAGTAGTTCTTGTAGACATCAGGCATGGCTAGCTCGTCAGGTGAGATGAAGTGGAAGGTGGGATTGAAGTGGCGCATGGCCATGAGGAGGGAGTGGACGGTACGTCCATACTTAAGGTCGCCGACCATATAGATATTGAGGTTGTCGAGCGTCCCCTGAGTCTGATATATCGTGTACAGGTCGAGCATCGTCTGTGACGGGTGTTGATTTGCCCCGTCTCCAGCATTCATAATGGGCACAGGGGCTATTTCGCTGGCGTACTGTGCCGCCCCTTCGAGATAATGCCGCATGATGATAACGTCAGCATAGTTGCTGACCATCATGATGGTGTCCTTGAGTGTCTCACCCTTGGTGCCGCTGGTCACCTTAGGGTCGGCAAAACCTATGACCCGGGCTCCAAGACGATTGGCGGCTGTCTCAAAACTGAGACGGGTGCGAGTGGAAGGCTCGAAAAAAAGGGTCGCCACTACCCTACCGTCAAGAATCTTACGGTTAGGCTGACGCTCAAACTCTTGAGCCATCTGTATCAGATACTCGATTTTCTCTCTCGAATGACCAGCTATGGTCACCAGACTTTTTTGCTTCATAGTATGTCGTGCGCGATGTTTGTATGTCACAAAGATAACCATTTTTTTGCTTTGTATATCACTTAGAGGAAGTCTTATTTTTATTATTTATGGTATTTTGTCGAAAAAATATGGTCAAAATATCCCAAATATGTAATAATTATAATAAATTTGCGCACTCTACAATTTATAGCGACATCTACAGACACAATAAAACATTTATTATATGGAACAGGTTTTTGACCTTATCAACGAAGAGCGTGCGCGCCAGATGCGTGGCATAGAGCTCATCGCAAGTGAAAATTTCGTATCAGACCAAGTGATGCAGGCCATGGGTAGCGTGCTGACCAATAAATACGCCGAAGGATACCCTGGCAAGCGTTATTATGGTGGCTGCCAAGTCGTGGACAAGGTAGAGGAGTTGGCTATCGAGCGTGTGTGCAAGCTCTTTGGTGCCGAGTATGCCAATGTACAGCCTCACTCTGGTGCACAGGCCAATGCAGCCGTATTCTTGGCTGTACTTAATCCTGGTGATACCTTCATGGGGCTCAACCTCGACCACGGAGGTCACCTCAGCCATGGTTCGCTGGTCAACACATCGGGCATAATCTACAGACCTGTCGGATATAATCTCAACAAAGAGACCGGCCGTGTGGATTACGACGAGATGGAACGTCTGGCCCTTGAGCACAAGCCAAAGATGATCATAGGCGGAGGCAGCGCATATTCTCGCGAATGGGACTACAAGCGCATGCGCAAGATTGCAGACGAGGTGGGAGCTATCCTCATGATTGACATGGCTCACCCCGCAGGTCTTATCGCAGCAGGATTGCTCGACAATCCAGTAAAATACGCACATATCGTCACCTCTACTACCCACAAGACCCTGCGCGGTCCGCGCGGCGGCATCATTCTGATGGGAAAGGACTTTCCTAACCCCTGGGGCAAGACTACGCCAAAGGGAGAAATAAAGATGATGTCGGCCCTGCTCAACAGTGCCGTATTCCCAGGCATTCAGGGCGGTCCGCTCGAGCATGTGATAGCAGCCAAAGCAGTAGCCTTTGGAGAGTGTCTCAGGCCAGAATGGAAGGAGTATGCCATGCAGGTCAAGAATAATGCAGCCCGTCTTGCAGACGAATTGATGAAGCGCGGCTTTTATATAGTAAGTGGCGGCACCGACAATCACTCCATGCTTGTCGACCTACGCACCAAATATCCCGACCTGACGGGCAAGGTAGCAGAAAAGGCATTGGTAGCAGCAGATATTACCGCCAACAAGAACATGGTACCCTTTGATAGCCGTTCGGCCTTCCAGACTTCGGGCATACGTCTCGGTACTCCCGCCATCACAACCCGTGGAGCCAAAGAAGATCTGATGATCAAGATTGCAGCCTTCATCGAACGCGTCCTCGATGATCCCGAAAACGAAGAAAACATCGCAGCTGTACGTAAGGAAGTCAATGCTATCATGGCAGACTACCCCCTGTTTGCCTGGTAATAATCCAAATCGGGAATAACAGGATAAGACAAGCCCCTCAAGAGTACCACACCGACTCTTGAGGGGCTTATATATAGTACGTCTATGCGAGAATGATCCTACTCCTCAGTTTCATTCTGAGCCGTTATTTCGTTAATCAACATAGCCAAACGGCACCCAGCCTTGTGAAGCTGCTGTTCCAAAGCAGGAGTCCACTGTGCCACCCAATCGTACGAGAGCGACGAACCCTGCGGAGTCGTAGTATAGATATCACGAGCTACCCGATGCGTCTCCAACGCCCAATCAGCAGGAGAGCCCTGGGCATATATACGATACAGGTCAAAACGATTGCCGTTCTCCTCGATGACAGGACTGTCTATCTCCTTTGCCCACTCAGTATAACTCCAGGCGTGAGCACTCTCCACCAGTCTCGTATCCCACACCGTATGCAGGTCAGTCGTGGCCCCGAAATACACCACAGGATACTCGTTGCCACCACGGTCACTACGATGCCCGACATGCATAGGCTGGTGAATATCACCCACGAGGTGAACGAGCATACGCAGAGCCACCTGACGCTCAGTACGCGTAGAAAGCTCGGATTTGAGCACCTCCACCTGATGCTCTATAGCCCATACGATATGAGTACTGTCAGTTCTGGCAGACGTGATGACCGAGTCAGCATTCTCCCCATCGTCAACATTAACGTAGTGCCAAGTGAGAGTATTGGCATAATGAGAGGAGTGGCTGGCATTGTCCATCCAGTTAGCCCAATACATGAGACTTTTCCCCTCAAAGAGATTGCGTACCATCTCGCGCGACTCTCGGGTCAGATGAAGGGTAGCCACAGCAGCCGTAACATCGTGTCCCTTCTGCCCCCACCCATATACGTCGTGGCAAAAAGCCATGACAAGTATGAACGTCGACATTATTCTCATAGGTCAAGGTAACTATCTTTAAAACCAAGGAAATACAATACGCCATCGAGACCAATCGTATTGATAGACTGACGCGCATTGGCCACTACCCTCGGCTTGGCATGAAAGGCAATGCCGAGACCAGCAAGCGAAATCATAGGCAAATCATTAGCACCGTCCCCCACAGCAATAGTCTGCTCAAGGTCGACCTTCTCCACCTGAGCTATGAGACGCAGCAGTTCAGCCTTACGATGCCCATCGACAATTTCCCCCACATAGTTGCCCGTAAGCTTGCCGTCCGGCCCCACCTCAAGCTCGTTAGCATACACATAGTCTATGCCGAACTTACGCTGTATGTACTCACCGAAATACGTAAATCCACCGCTGAGGATAGCTATCTTATAGCCATATTTCTTGAGGACAGACATCATGCGCTCCACACCCTCGGTGAAAGGGAGGTGCTCAGCAATATCCTTCATGACGCTGACATCAAGCCCCTTGAGCATCTGACAACGGCGAGCAAACGACTCCTTGAAATCAATCTCGCCACGCATGGCAGACTCAGTAATAGCCGCGACCTGCTCATAGACCCCATGACGGCGAGCAAGCTCATCAATCACCTCAGTCTGAATAAGCGTAGAGTCCATATCGAAACAGATGAGCCTACGCATACGCCTATACATATTGTCGAGCTGGAAACTACAATCAATGTTCATCTCCGAACTGAGACTAAGCAAGTCAGCCTGAAGCTCGCCCCTGTCGCGGGGAGTGCCACGCAGCGAGAACTGAATGCAAGCCTTCATCCTCTCAGCAGGACGGACTATACTCTGACGTCCCGTCAGACGATTGATAGCATCTATATTGAGACCCTGCTCAGTAATCACCCTAGAGACAGCCTCAATCTGACGCGCTTCGAGTCGTCTGCCCAACACAGTCAAGATATAGCGGTTCTTGCCCTGACGCGACACCCACGCCTCGTACTGTTCGAGAGTGATAGGCTTGAAACGAATGTTCTCACCGAGCTCACTCGTCGTAAAAAGCAAATCCTTCATCATCGAGCCAGAGTGCTGCTCAGCCACACGCACGAGAATACCGAGACTCAACGTACTGTGTATGCCAGCCTGACCGATATCCTGGATATGCACATCGTAGCGCGCCAACACCCCCATGAGCCTGGCGACAATGCCCTCCCTATCCTGCCCCGTTATCTGTATGAGAATAATTTCTTCGTCCATAAATATACGCTATACTATACCCTGCGCCATCATCGCCTTAGCCACCTTCATGAAACCAGCGATATTGGCACCCTTGACATAGTTGATATACCCATCAGCCTCACGACCATGCTCCACACACTGCGAATGAATACCATGCATAATTTCGTGCAAACGCTCGTCCACGTCCTTAGCACTCCAAGAGATATGCATAGCATTCTGACTCATCTCAAGTCCGCTCGTAGCCACCCCACCAGCATTGACAGCCTTGCCAGGAGCGTAGAGCATCTTATTGCCAACAAACAGCTCGATAGCCTCAGGCGTACAGCCCATATTGCTAATCTCACCAACACACAGCACCCCATTCTCACAGAGACGACGCGCATCATCGCCATCGAGTTCATTCTGCGTAGCACACGGCAAAGCAATATCAACCTTCTGCTCCCACGGACGACGATTAGGGAAGAACGTAGCAGAACCAAACACCTCAGCATACGGCGCCACAACATCATTACCGCTGGCACGCAATTCGAGCATATAATCAATCTTGTCGCCACAGATACCCTCAGGATCATAGACATACCCATCAGGACCACTGATAGTGACAACCTTAGCCCCCAGCTGAGTAGCCTTGGTAGCAGCCCCCCAAGCAACATTGCCAAAACCACTTATAGCAACCGTTTTCCCCTTGATATCAAGCCCCGCAGTCTGCAACATCTCGTTCACGAAATACAAGCCGCCAAACCCCGTAGCCTCAGGCCTCACTAGCGAGCCACCCCACTCCAAGCCCTTGCCAGTAAGTACACCACTGAAATCACGAGTGAGACGCTTGTACTGCCCGAAGAGATAGCCAATCTCACGCGCCCCGACCCCGATATCACCCGCAGGCACATCAATTTCAGGCCCAATATGACGAAACAACTCACTCATGAAAGACTGGCAGAAACGCATTATCTCAGCATCGCTCTTGCCGCGCGGAGAGAAGTCAGACCCACCCTTACCCCCACCCATAGGGAGAGTCGTCAGCGCATTTTTGAACGTCTGTTCAAAGCCCAGAAACTTGAGAATACTCAGATTCACACTCGAATGAAAACGCAAGCCCCCCTTGTAAGGCCCGATGGCACTATTATACTGCACACGATAGCCAAGATTGACCTGCACCCTACCACTATCATCAACCCAAGGCACCCTAAAAGTGATGATACGCTCCGGCTCGACAAGACGCTCAATCAGCGAAGCACGCTCAAACTCAGGGTGCCTGTCGTAAACATCCTTAATACTGATAAGAACCTCATGCACAGCCTGCAGATACTCCTTCTCGCCAGGATGCCTAGCCTCCAACGAGCTCATAATTTTTGCGATGTCCATCATAATCGTGACTATTTTTAAGTTATTGGCGACCCTAAATTACAATTATTTCACCACACGGCAAAACAAAATTGCAAAATAAAACGGCTCGCAGCAACGTTCTGCAAGCCGTATATATCAAAATCGGACAAAAAAACTCAAAAGCCTATTTCGACCCTACCCCTACCCGTTTTGCAATCACGCAAGATGAAAAGCCCACGCCCAGAGGCAGCATTGACACGTTGACCAGCCACATTGTACACCACACACTCCCCACGAGCAGAATCCACGATATCCCCCACAGAAGTATCATCATCACCCCCACCCATAAATTTAAACGAGATCGTATTATCATCATTCCTCACAATCTCAGTAATAGACTTATGCATCAGCAGTTCCCCATCAGAATTAGGATTGTACAACACAGCAGCAGGAGCCACACGATCCCCCTCACTACGAGCCTCATCAGTCAGAGCATTGTTGCCCCGAATCCCAAAAAACTCAATCACATTAATCTCACCATCCTTGATATCCCTGCTCGTAAACGTATCCCTCAGAGGCCAAAAATGACCAGCGAGCTCGCTGTAATACCTACGCTTCTCCTCAGCAGTAAACGAACTCCCCGACTTGAAATTGTCAAGCAATTCAAAATGCCCATTAGCAGGAACGATCGTGATACGCTGACGAGCAGGATTCACATTGACCATATTGCTACTCCACGCCCCCTCGTCCTCATCAATATGGTAAATCATCAAACCATCACCATACCTGTCACACAACGGCTTGTGCATCACATCACCCCCCACCCCAGCATAAGTACGATTTTCAAGAATATAATACTCCCCCCTGTCAGCCTCATTATAAACGACATACGCATCACCCCCAGCAGCGACAGACCTCAACGACGTCACAGTCACAGGCTCCGTCAGCTCCTTCAGCGTAATCCAGCCAAAATAACTCTTCTCATAAGCCGTAAAAGCCGTAGGGCTAAAACCCCCATTGACATACTCCCCATAGTCCATCAAGCTCCACACGTCCATACCAGGAGCCACATACCCACGCCCATTATTATCATACATATCAGGCAGCCCCAACATATGCGACATCTCATGCACACACACACCGATACCATTAAGCACCCTCGTCTGCAGCAACTCCGGCACAAGCAGCTGCGTAGCATACGTCACCCCCCCAACACTCGCAGACACGTCCCAACAGCAAGCATGAGGCCCCGCCCCCCCCGTATTAGCCCCATCACCAGCAAAGACCACGATAACCCCATCAACCCTGCCATCGCCATCAGAATCAAAATCCCCCACCCTATCCACAATCTGAGGAGCCAGAGCCGTCAGCGCAGCATTACGGAAGCCAGCCCTATTATTTTTCGCCGCCGCCCGCGTCATATTGACAGACACCGGATTCAAGATATTGAAATGAGGAGTAAACAACCCCATACTATTTTTCTCGAAATACTCATAGACAGAAAAAGCATTATTACCAATCTGCCCCTGCACACTCCGCCCGTTAAAGAACTTCTCAAACAAATCCTTCAACTCGCCCTCACTCGCAGCGACCGTCATTTCAGCATCACTAAAATTCGCAAGACACACCACAATCTCAGGCGTCCCCATAGCCTTGAGAGCAGCATCCTTATGATTCAGCTTCACCCTCATCATATCCGAAGCCCCCATCGCCTCCCCATCACGCACGACACAAGCCTCCCTCCTGACCCTCTGACGAAAATCCAAATCATCCTCCCCCCACACACCATCAGACTGCGCCCAAGCAGGCAAAGAAGCCAACAAAGCAGACAAAATCAAAAATCCTTTCATACGACACACAATAATTAGAACTATAGAGCGCGAAGTTAGCATTTTTTTCCGTCACAGGCAAAAAAACTTCCCAAAAGATTTTGTTATTTCGTCAAAACACCATAACTTTGCACCGCAAACCAAGCAAAACGGGGGATTAGCTCAGCTGGCTAGAGCGCTTGCATGGCATGCAAGAGGTCATCGGTTCGATTCCGATATTCTCCACAAGAAAGAAGCAGTTCGAATCAACGAGCTGCTTCTTTTCATACCATATTGACCTACTCCCTCTCCGCCCTCACGATCAGCTCGCGAATCCTGGAGTTGAACCCCTCAGCCCCCATAAGATCCTCGATATTCAAGTGCATACGATAACGCCAGTAATGATTAGCATCAGCAGGCACATTGATACGCTCCGCCAGAGCATCAGGATTACGCAAATCCTCATCAATCGACAACCAATCCTGCAACGAAATCAAGCACAACATCGAAGGCGAGAACAAATGGCGCGCCACCACCTCCTCACAGAGCCACCCAGGCATCACCCGAGGCGCATCACCATCCTTCTGCAACACCTCACGCCAATACGCCTGCGTACGCTCAGCATCCTCCGTCCACCACTCCCTCAGCGTCGGCATATCATGCGTAAAGATCGTCACCACACTACGATACGGATTATTCTCCAGACGCGCAAACCTCACCCCAAACGCCTTAGGCATAGTCTGAATTTCCAGCGAAAGAATCTTCAGCCTATCCATCACCCCCTGCACACAAGCAGGCACCATACCAAGATCCTCCGCACAGCACAACATCAACGTAGACTCCACCAGCGACGGCAGTTTCTCCATAGCCTGCTGCCCCCAGAAGTCATTATGCCTATGATAGTAGAAATGCTCATAAATACGATCAAAAGCCACACGCTCCTCCTTAGAAACAGCCCCATAGACAAAAGTCCCACTCGCAGCGATACGCGGACACCATCCATCCCCCACCCTCACGAACAACACATTCTGCACAATCCTGCACAAAGCCCCACGCAAAGCCACAGCACGCGCATCATGCTTATCCGCGAAAAAGTCATACACCTTACGCTCAGAATCAAAAGCCTCACGAAGCTGATACCAATCAGGCCCAAGAGCCTCAAGACAAGTAGAGCGCAGCCACTCGACATCGGCAGGATCCGAAAGCAACCTATGCAGATACTTGTCAGTAATATACGGACGCGTAAACATACGCTCGCGCCACTCAAGCCCCCACCCCTCGATCTCCTCCACACTCATCGGCAGACACGGAGCAAAATGCCCCAGCAGCCCACTACGAGCCTCCACAGGAATCTCCCAGATACGGAAAAAGCCCAACACATGATCAATACGGTAAGCATCAAAATAGTCCGCCATCTTACGGAACCGATCAATCCACCACTGATAGCCATCAGCAGCCATACGCTCCCAATTATACGTAGGGAAGCCCCAATTCTGCCCGTCCACACTAAAATCATCAGGAGGAGCCCCTGCAGACCCATTCATATTGAAATAATGCGGTTCCTTCCACGCCTCCACACTCGTCCTCGAGATCCCAATCGGGATATCCCCCTTAAGAATCACCCCACGGCTACGCGCATAGCGCGACACCGCCGAAAGCTGCTCATCAAGGATAAACTGCAGCCACGCATAAAAATCCACCTCACGCGCAAAACGCTGAGCATAACGATACACCTCCTTATCATCATACACCGCCAGTTCCCCCCACGCAGCGAAATCACACGTCCCCTCCACATCACGCCTATGGCAGAACACACAATACGGCGTAAGCCACGCCTCATTCTTCTTTCTGAAGTTCTTAAACGCAGCCCCCGAAATCACGAACTCCCCCTCCTGCACATACAGACGCCTCAGATAGTCCATCTTGAGCCCCCACACACGCTCATAATCCAACTGAGGCAACGCATTCACCGCCTTACGCTCCGCCTCATAACGCCACATAAACTCACCATCACAAATCGCAGCAAGCTGGCTAATATCAATATACATCGGATGCAAAGCATAAATACTGATAGCACTATACGGATAGCAATCACGCCACGAGCCAGACTGCGTCGTATCATAAACAGGCAGCAGCTGAATCACCCTCATACCCGAAGTCAAAGCCCAATCCACCATCAACCTCAAATCCCCCATATCACCCACACCCTGACTATGCCAGCTACGCATCGAAAACAACGGGCACACCACCCCCGCAGCCTTCCAATGCTTATCCGTCATACGAATACGGCGATCCCACACCACATGCACCGTAGCACGAGCCACAGCCCCATCAAACACCCTATTCTCCCCCATCTCCCAAGCCACCACCTCCCCCGAAGCCTCGTCCATGACGACAAACTTATACTCAAACGGCGTCCTCAGCCCCACGGCATCCAGACTCAGACACCACTCATGCAATCCCCCCCTCATCATCACCAAAGCCCTCTGCGGCAACCACTCCCCCAACTGCGGCGTCGAGCCCACCAAAGCAAGGCACTGCCCCCTGAGCAACTGCGGAGCCTGCACCCTAAACACCAACGTACTGTCATAGTAATTAATCATCGGGCGAGCAGTAAAATTCTGCTGCACACTATGCACATACGCCGACGAATAAAGATGATTCAACACAGGCATATCCCTCCAGTAATCCTCCGACACAAACGTCCTGTCACGATGATACGGGAAACACCGAGGCACCCCATCCCACTCACGCCTCAACACCACGAGCCTCCCCCCCTCATCACTACCGGCACACACCAGATACCTATACGTAAAAAAGTCAGCCTCCCTCTCGTTAATCACCACCTCCCCACTCCACACACGTCCGTCCGCCGTCGCCAACGGGCACACACAGACAAAATCAGCACCACGACGGCGCTGCACCCTCACCTCAACGCAGACCTCCTGTCCCCATGAAGTAATATATTCGAGATTTACCAGTAATTTCATACCATAAGCATTAATTCAACACCACAAAGTTAACAGAATTAAAGATATGGCAGAACTGACATTAACACAAATTAAAACTTGCTATCAGGAATTACAAACATTTAACACACGCATACAGCACACTCACAGACATCATCATGCACGTGAGCACCATCATGCAAGACAAGCTCAGTCTTCAGACACGACCCTCAATTCCAATCCCAAAGCATCCGTAATTTTGAGAACATTCGCCAGCGACAAATTATGCTTCCCATTCTCAAACTCGCTGATTGTACTCTTGTTGATTCCAGCCATTTCAGCCAACTCAACAAGGTTGATACCCTTCGATTTTCTTGCCGCTTTGATAGCCGTACAGATTTCCAGTTGTGTCATAATTTATTTTTTAGCAAAGGAACAACCTTTTATAGTTCTTAAAAGTGCGATTTCTCGCCAAGCCAAAGCGAGCGAGCTCTCTTTGGTCTTATGGCTTAACGAAATCGTTAGAAACTTGTAGGTCAAAACACATAAGTAAACAGCTAAAAACCAACCCTCTCAGCCCCCCTTTGAGCCACCTGCGGGATTCGAACCAATTCCTGTATTACAAGGAGTTAGGAGTGCGTTGTGTACATCATTTTTGGGATTATATACACAAGCTGTTTTTTTTGCGACAAATGAGGCAGGAATAGTCTCACTTTAGTAGAACATTCTACTTGTCTTGTAATCATTATATTTATAAACCGTCTTCCTGTTTGGATGATGGCTTTTTTCATTCCCCTACACTCTAAGGAAATGGCTCGTTAAGATTTTTTGGTTTGTTTGTTTGCCGTTTCAGTCTCGGATATTCTTTGCCAGTCCTTCTCACATCCGTAACTTTGCATCGGCTTTCCAAAAACACCTATCCTTAAGCATTACAAAGTTACGGTTTTTTCGGCAAACAAACAAACATATTACATCAAAAGAACTTAAAATGGGAATGAATATGATATACAGGTTTATCGCACATCATAAAAATGGAGGAAATGGCGCAATTAAACCAGTCCAAGTATGTCAAAGTCGTGCTATCCAGACTGAATAAGGAACATAGTCTTAACTTATTATACCACCCCCGAGATGGTGGCAATGTTTAATTTTTAATCCAAGTTAAAGACTAATGGAATTTATTGAAAGAAAAACGGAATGGATTCGTTCAATCCGTCCTGGCGAAACCAAGACTGGTTATGTCAGGGAACATGAAGAGTTGGACACGCTTTCAACATTACTCAGTCGCTACAACATGGGACTGGGCAGAGAACGTGGTGTATTTGTTTCTGGCAAGAGAAACTGGTTTGAGAAATCATTCACTATCTCATGCCGCAAAATTGATGAAGAAGATGGTAATGAACAAAATGACTAAGACGGGTAATACTACCCTCGCTCAGCACATAATTGATTGTAATGATACAGTCATGACACTCGATGATGCAGCTTGTTTCCTTGGAAAGACCAGGGAAGCCGTAAAGAAGATGTGTCAACGTGGTCAGATTCCAGCTCACAAGGAGCGCAAGTCTTGGCTCCTGCTGAAAAGTGAGGTTGTCAAATGGCTGCGAGAGTTATAAGTTCTGAAAAGAACTCTAAATGCGAAAGTCCTCCGACTGGTGTCTGTGAAGATGGTAGTCGGAGGCAATTTTTATCTGATACCCATTTATAATATAATATATGGCAAGAGAAATCATTACGACAAAGGATGTTGAAGCTAAAGTCATCACCATCCGCGACAAGAGAGTTATCCTTGATTGCGATGTTGCAGAGCTCTATGGAGTCGAAACAAAGCGCATCAATGAAGCTGTAAGGAACAATCGAGATAAGTTCCCCGAAGGCTTTATCATTGAGCTAAATGATAGAGAGTCTGAAGTTCTAAGGTCGAAAATTTCGTCCTTAGAACAAGGCAAAGGACATTATTCAAAATACAAATTCAAGGCTTTTACCGAGCGTGGTCTTTACATGCTTGCGACTATCCTGAAGTCAAAGCAAGCAGTTCAGACAACAATAGCCATCATCAACACCTTTGTCATGGTGCGTGAGATGGCTCGTACTATGGAAGCCCTTCAGTACGAAAGCGACGGAGGCGAGAAGCAGAAGAACCTACTCCATCGATCCGGCGAACTGATGGCTGAGGTTATTGGTCAGAATCTTTCGACGAAATCTGTTGAGACAGAAATTGAGCTGAACCTGGCTCTCATCAAAATAAAGCATAAGGTTACACGAAAGGAGGATGATTAACATGAAAAAGGAAATGGCTACTCAACCAAAGATTGCATCATGGATGGTTGAAATGCAAATGCAGCACAACCTTCCCATCGAGATAACTGTTGGAGAAAAAATCGAAGAGCTCCTTGTTATCACTCTCAACTACGATGAAGAGGATGAGAATGCAGTGCATTGGTTAGTTGACAAATGCGTAAACCGCTTTGTCAGTCTATATGGATAATGTTTGAACTAGAAAAGAATGATACCACAAGATACTATAGATAAGATTCTCGATGTAGCGGACATCAAAGAGGTTGTTGGCGAGTTCGTCACCTTGAAGAGACGAGGTGTGAACTTGGTCGCCTGCTGTCCGTTCCATTCCGAGAACACGCCATCCTTCACAGTGTTCCCCAAGACTGGCACCTACAAGTGCTTTGGCTGTGGAGAACAGGGTAACAGTGTAGGTTTCCTGATGAAGCACGAAAACCTCACCTATCCCGAAGCTCTGAAATGGCTGGCGAGAAAATACAATATAGAAATCAAGGAGCGTATTCTAACGCCCCAAGAAGAGCAGGAACACAAGCAGCGTGAAGCGATGTGGATTGCTAACGACTACCTTTCCAAGGAATACGTCAAGCAACTCCACCTTCCTCAGAACAAAGCTGCTCGTGATTATGCTTACAAGAGATGGGGCGAAAGATACTGCTCTCAGGTTGGTATCGGCTACTGCCCTAAAGATGCTCGTATCGTTGAAGATAGTTACATCTCTGAAGATGTGGCTAACGCTCTTCATATTCGTAACAAGGGAGGATACGATTTCTTCAACGGGCGAATAACAATTCCGATTAGAGACCGCCAGCAGCACATCATTGGCTTTACTTCTCGCGTGCTAGATGACAGCAAGCCGAAGTACATGAACTCTTCTGACTCGGCCATCTATAATAAGTCCAAGTCTATCTTCGGCATTGATTGCGCTTATCGAGAGGCATCTAAATCGGAAAGGGTTTACATGGTTGAAGGCGCACCTGACTGTATGCGTCTTCAATCTATTGGTATATATAACACTGTTGCAACACTGGGTACTGCATGGACTGAAGACCACTTCGCACTCCTAAAGCGTGTTGCTTCGCATGTCTGCTTCCTGCCCGATGCTGATCCTCCCAAAGAGGGGGAACAATTCGGTTCTGGCATTGCTGGTGTCATCAAGTCTGGTGAAGCTGCCATGCGATATGGCTTCTCTGTATCTGTCAAGCAGATTCCGGTAACGGAAGAGAAGCAGGATCCCGATACTTTCTGCACAAATGTTAATATCTTCAACAGCATTGAAGAGAAGGACTTTGTCATTTGGTATGCTGACCTGCTATTCGTCGAGAACATGACGACCGAAGAACAGAGTAAGGTGGTGACAAAGCTTGCAGATATTCTAGCACTTATCACCGATGAGACAACCATCGAGATGTATATTTCCCAGCTTACAAAGTATGGCCAGCCAAAGCGTGTTTGGCAAAAGGCTATTGATAAGCAGCGAAAGAAACATCAGGCAGAGGAAGCGAAAGCCAAAGCGGAAAAGGAAGAAGGACTCTTCAAGCGCTATGGCTTTAATGTTGAGAAGAACAAGTATTACTCCATCGGTGACAAAGGTTATTACGAGTGGAGTAATTTTTGCATGGAACCGCTTTTCCATATTAAGGATTCTATCATGCCGAAACGCCTGTATATCCTTCGAAATACATTCAGCATGGAAGAGCTGGTCGAGTTGAAACAGGAGGATCTTGTTTCACTCTCCAAATTTAAGCAAAAAGTCGAAGGTCTTGGCAATTTCATCTGGATGGCTACTGAAAAGGAGCTCACCAAACTGAAATCATATCTTTATGAGAAAACAGAAACAGCCACTCAAATTATACAACTGGGCTGGCAAAGACAAGGGTTCTTTGCTTTTGGCAATGGCGTATTCTATGATGGCTCGTTTATTAAAGTAGATGAATATGGTATCGTACGCCTGTTAGATAAAGGAAACTTCTATCTTCCGGCACACTCAAAGATATATTGCGATGACACGAAACTGTTTCAGTTTGAACGCAGATTCGTGCATCTTAATCTCTCCACCACCCCCCTACGGCAATTCACAGATCAGATTTTCCGCGTGTTCGGAAACAATGGTAAGGTAGGCTTCTGCTTCTATCTTGCTACTTTGTTTCGTGATGAAGTCACTCGCGAAACGCGCTCTTTCCCTATCCTTAATCTTTTCGGACCTAAAGGTAGCGGTAAATCAGAACTGGGACACACGCTGATGTCATTCTTCGTCACTGAAAACGTGCCTCCTAACATTCAGAACTCTACTTTGCCAGCACTGAATGATACCGTTGCAGCGGTGGCAAATGCACTTGTGCATATCGATGAGTTCAAGAACGACATTGACATCAGTAAGCGTGAGTTCCTGAAAGGTCTATGGGATGGTACTGGTCGTACTCGTATGAATATGGAGCTGGACAAGAAGAAAGAAACAACAGCCGTTGATAGCGGTGTCATACTTAGTGGTCAGGAAATGGCCACTGCCGACATTGCTCTCTTCTCTCGTCTGATATTCCTTTCTTTTCCAAAGTCTGAGTTTACACAGGAAGAGAAAGATGCTTACCAGCAGCTGAAGAAGATGCGGCAACCGGGAATGTCACATCTTACGCTGCAGGTGCTTTCTTTCCGTAGCAAGGTAGAACAGTCATTCCGTCAGATGTACCAAATGACCTTTCAAGATGTGATGGAGCGGTTGAAAGATGCGCCTATAGAAGACCGCATCATGATTAACTGGCTTTCGCCTCTTGCCATCCTACGCACACTTGAATCTTACCTTGACGTCTCTATCTCATACAAAGAGATGCTGGAAATCACCATTGAGGGCATTCGTAACCAAAATGCTGAATGCCGTCAGAACAATGAACTGGCTTCGTTCTGGAACATGGTCCAGTACCTCGTCAGTGAAGGTGAGATAATTGAAGGTGGTGATTTCCGCATCCAATATGTGCGCAGATTCTCCTCGTCTGTAGTCAAATGCGACTGGCTGGAATCGCGCCCTGTACTTTACATCCAGAAGACACGTATCTTTATGCTTTACAAAAAACATGGTAAAGCTGTAGGCGATACGCTACTTCCTGAAGGCTCTCTGAAATACTACCTTGAAAAGTCAAAGGCGTATCTTGGAGAGAAGTCGGCTCGCTATTACGTATATTACAAAGGTATCATTCAATATGAGAAGGACAAAAAGAATGCCGACGGTTCCTTGATGAAGCAATCCACGACGCAACGCTCCTATTGCTTCGACTATCAGGAAATAGTTAAGGCATTCGACATCAATCTGGAGAAAGCTCGGATTGATGCTGTGAATGACACCTTGGATGATCTGGAGGACAAAGTGCCACAGCCAAAGCAAAGTGAGTTTGATTTTAGTGAATAGTATCAAAATATCATTCTTTTCTACCAACTGCCCTGAGTACCACAAGAAACGGTACCAGGGCAGTTTTTTTAACTCAAAAGTTAATTTCTCAAATTATGGGATATTATCTAATGAAACTTTTGTAACAAATGTGACAATGTTGATTTACAGATATTTGCATCGACAATTTCTCGCAACAATCTGTTAACAAAGTGTTGCAAAATCTAAGGTTGTTCACGAATTAACTTCTTTGTTAAGATATTCATCTTTGTGAACAGGTTTATACTTTTGCAAACACTTGGTATTCAACAATATATATAATTTAGACATTTGTTACATGAGTTACAGTCCAAAAGCATATCATGTGCGAGGAGGAAATTAACTTTAAGATTAAGATATTTTCATTTGTTTGTTTCCTGATTTGCTTTTTGCTTTCTTTTGCTGATTAGCAAATAGTTACTAATTTTGCAGCCATCTCTAAACCAATGAATCTGTCATGATATACACTGTGTTCCTAAATCTCGAGCCTTACCTTGCTCAGTGGTTGCAGCACGAATCTGGCGGTGAATATCCTATCAAACTGAAACGTGGTTCAGCAGAAGCGGATATTCTCGAGTGCTTCCTGAAACCGCAGCCGAAGGAAGAAGGCTATGTTCCTCAGCTTCGCCCGGAGGAAGGGCAAGTTGAGGTTGTTCTGCCATGCTTCAAACGAAAGGACATACGCACCTACAACTATCTGCCACCTCGTGCTGCCATCTGTCTGCAGGAGTGTATTCGTAATCGCTTTCGTGTTGCGCTGTGGAAGGATTTATATACCATTGGCAATCTCACCAAGCGTACTGACGTGACCATCAGTGCCTGGATGAAGGAGCATGGCATCGTCGATGATGATCGCAACTGGAACACCATCGCCAAGATCCTTCAGCGCAAAAGAGCCATTTATTGCGTTGCCGGGAGGCTTTCCGACAGAAAAACCTCCCAACATCGCAAAAAAGAGCCAAAAAATAACCCGACCTCAGAACAGAATTGTCCACCTGAAAATTCAGAAGAATGAAGCAGTCACTCCCTGGCATTAAAGCCATATCGTTTGTTCCTTGCCACCTCCTTTCTCCAAACATCGTGGAGAAGTATCGTGCCGGAGTACCCATCGGAGTATTCTCGCTTACCACGCCCATAGAGCACTATGGGAACGCTTCTTGCGAAGCGGAATCGGAATACATTGGTGGTGGGTACTTCGAGAAAACATCATTGGAGTTCACCACTACGGACGAGATCCAGCAAATGCCGGAACTCGCCTTCGTTGTCACTGATGTTCACGATAAGTCGTATCTGATCGGTGTCAAGGAAGCTCCATTCCCTATTGTCAACATCACAACAAAGGTTGATGATGAGACAAATATCTCTGAGGTCAAGGTTACTTTTACAAGGCAGAAATCCCTTATTCCTTGCGCTTTATAAAAAAAAGAAACTCCGACTGCATGCAATCGGAGTATATCTTTTTTAGAGTGCCTGTGGGCGCCGGAGCCTCCCATATTCACTTTCGTGGTACAAAATTACATCTTTATTTCCAAAACACCAAATTTTATTGGGGCAATTTGATGTTTTACACACAAAAAAGCATTCTTTTTGCTTATTTTCATGCTGTTGGAGGTAATACAATACCTGTTTTTTCTTCTATAAGAGTACGTAAATTGGGTGATACAGAGTAAAGTTTTCTCGTTGCATCATATATCTGATTCCACATTTCGTTTGCTCTGTTCACTGAAATTTGTCGTAACAGATAATCTACCACTCTTAACGCACCATGGAAGGTGTTTTGTGTTCCTATTGGTAGCGTTGGACATGCTGCACCTGCTTTTACATTCTCTGTCAATGTCATTCCCACGATGACATTATAGTGAGCACAAGAGTTTCTTACTTCACGAATAACAGACAAGTAATTCTTGAAAGTATTGATTGCAGGCTCTCCAAACTTACTGCTTATGGTACTTTTGTCAATATTGAACCGCAATTTGTCATAGAGGGTTTCAAGATTTCCCAGTGTCATGTATTCCATAGCTTTCCATGCTGGTGCATACTGGCCGATGTACTTCTTGTGATGGCGCTTTATTGGTTCCTTGGCTTTTATTTTTCCATAAAACTGCCTTGTAAAAGGGCCAATAAAATTGTTATCTACAATCGTTGCATCTACATACCAATAAGGATTGTTGTGGTATTTGTTAGACAATTCGTAAATGATTGTGGTGCGTATCGCAACCTCAATCCGTGACAAATACCTGTTAAGAATGTTCCTCAAATCCAAATCGTAATAATACAGTGCAACAATGTCTTCAAGTCTGGTTCCCGGCTCTACGTCATGTGCGCGTCTGTGGTCAAGGAATGGATACGTTCTCTCAAATGGATATACGTAAAATCCAAGTCTGTAATAACCTATATCAGCAAGGCATTCTTTAGCCTTGTTCATATCAGAGATTACAACACCTCTGTTTTGGAGGAGCGCTATCTGTTGAGTGTGATTTGTAGCGCGTTTTGTATATGGTACTTTTCTGATTGCCATGTATTTGTAATTTGGTGCAAAATTAATACTTTTTCCTGATAATAAGGAATCTTTTACCATATTTCTGTCTTTCCGCGCGTATATAATATAATGTACCTTTGCGACTACAAATCGGCAAGGCTTGTGCAAACCGAACGCAAAAGAGTTTACTCTTATGCTGAGGTGCCGCCAAGTCTCGCATTAAAGTTAAATGCAAAGGTACTTTTTTATGTCAAAGAAAACATACAATCTACATCTCAAAGGATATGTCGGTGGTTGGGATTTTGATTCTGACTACGTCGATTTTGTCCTGAACAAGAATGCCGACAATGAAGTTCACGTGCTCATTGATTCCCTCGGTGGCTCACTGGCTACGGCTCTTTCGATTGTTGCCTCGTTCCGCAACCACGGCAATGTGCATGTTCACTATGTCGGCATGAATGCTTCGGCAGCAACCATCGCTTCGCTCGGTGCTAAGCACGTCAGCATCGATTCATCTGCCATGTACCTCGTTCACAAATGCTCCATGGAGTTCTTCCAGTGGGCATCTGCTAATGCTGATAAGCTGCGCTCCATCATCAAGGAGGCTGAACAGATGAAGGAGAACCTGGACAAAATGGACTCTAATATCGCTGAGATGTACGCCAAGAAGTGCAAGAAAGAGCCTACGGATCTTCTCGCCCTCATGAAGAAAGGCGGCTGGCTCACAGCGAAGGAAGCTCTTGAATGGGGCTTCGTGGATGAGATTACCGATTACGAGGACGATGCTGCACCTGTCATCACCGACCTCGTAGCAGCTGATATGTCTGCAGCCGGCATCCCCATCCCTTCAGGCCTTCCAAAGGAACAGCCTTCTGCCAATGTCATGACACGTTTCATCGAAGCCCTCACCAATATCTTCAACTTCAGTGCAAACCGAGAGAAGAGTCAAGCTCGCTTGCTCTCTTCCGAGGTGCAGCCTGACAGTCAATCTCTGATTAAGTCTAACCAAAATCCCAAAGAAGAAATGAATCCCGAAACAAATCAACCTCAGGCTCAGCAGCAGGTAGAGACTCCTTCAGCTGAGCAGCAGCAACAGCAGTCAGAGACCGTGACCGCTGAAGCTCACGCTACTGCTATTGCAGCTAAGGATGCTGAGATCGCACGCCTCAATGCAGAGATTGCAGCCCTGAAGAAAGCACCCGGCGACACCACTTCTCATATCGTTGATGATAAGAAGAATGGTGGCGAGCAGAATCACAACGAGGATCCTGCATCTGCGGAAGCTTTCTACAACACCCGTCAGCGTGCTCAGGCTCTCTACGACATCCTTCCTCACTAAATGTAAAACAAGTAAATATAATATAATATAGTATGGCTGGAAAACTTACTTTCACGCTCGAACAGTTTCAGGAGGCAGCAACGAAGTATCGTGCTGACCTTCTGATGCTCCCTATCATCGGTATTCAGGAAACGCTGAATTACATGACAGCTCGCCCTGGCATCCGATTCAAGGAGAATGTAGGTGCGCTTTCAGGAGACGCACAGTTTGGTCCCTACAAGCCTTCGCGCTCTACGGACTTCAATCTCAATGTTGATTACCGTACCCTTGAGACTTTCATGGGTTCGGTTGTGGCAAAGTTTGAACCTAACTCTGCCGTATCAACATTGCTCGGTCAGATTGGTGACACCAAGGGCGACGGACAGATGAAGGCACCTACTGCCCTCCACGTCCTTGCCCTCATTGCTCAGGGCCTTTCAGAACACCTCAACGAGGCTATCTGGAATGGCGTGCGCAATGCTTCAGGTGATACTACCAAGGACCTCTTCGATGGCTTTGATACTATCACTTCCAAGGAAATTGCCTCTGGTGCTATCGCTGCAGAGAAGGGCAATTACATGAAGATCACCGACACCATCACTTCTGCCAACGCCGTTGACGTGGCAAAGGAAATTCTCTTCTCGCTTGACCCTCGCCTCCGTGCGCAGGACCTCTACATGTTCTGTACTCAGGACTTCGCCGACAAGTACAACGAGGGCTATCTGCTCACTCACGGCGGCATCAACTACAACAACCAGTACGCCCAGGACTGCGTCGAGGGCTCTAACGGTCGCCTTCACATCATCCCGATGTATAACAAGATTGGCTCGAAGTTCATCCACATCTGTCCTAAGTCAAACATGCTGATTGGCTACGACCAGATGGGTGATATGGAGTCGGTTATGGTCAAGGAGTACGAACCTTTCATCCTCTCGTACATCGCAACGATGTTCTTCGGATGTCAGTTTGAGTCTATCGACAAGCGTCGCTTCAAGGCTATCGAGCTTGGCGCGTAACCGCAAACTCTCTTGCTGTGTTCTATATATATCTTCCGAGTTGATTGGGAAGTCTTGTCGAGAGACAGGGCTTCCTTCAACCAACTCTAACTTCAAAATCAAAGAATCATGCCTATTTGTAAGAATCTCCAACGCTCGCTTGATTGGTGCATGGGAACTCCTGAACTCCCTGGCATCAAGCGCCGTGTATATTATATCTCTAAGAATCAGGTGGCTCAGTGGCCTACCTTCGTTAGAGATGACAGTGGTCGTGTTACGTCCTCTACGCTTGCTGGCTCCTTCACTCTTGTCGCTGATGCCAAATGGCATTTCATTGTCATTCTCGCCGACAAGTCGCAGCTTACATCGGATGCCCAAGGTGAAGTGCCTTCGCAGACTCAGCTGAACAAGGCAACTCTTGTTCATCCTGGAGTTGGTCCTGAAGCAACCGCTGCCGCTGCTTACCTCAACAACTCTGACAACGTCTTCGTGGTTGAGGATATGAAGGGCAATTTCCGTGTTCTGGGTTCTGAACGATGGCTTACCAAGACCACTGTCGCACAGGACAATGGTCAGGGTGCCACCGGTTCCACATCCACTACAATCAGCATAGAAGCTACGGATGAGATTCCTTCTCCTTTCTATGTTGGCAATCTGGAAACAGAGGAAGGTACCATCGACTGCTCTGTCGATTAGTACGGCTTCGTGCACACTTTTTTCTCATACACCCTCGCCCGAGGACTGCATTCGTGTAGTTCCTTGGGCGTTTTGCTTAATACATAACAAGTTATGTTAGAGGAAATTCTAAATGAGATACAGCTGCCCCAATCTGTCAGTTCAGTCACCGACGGCATTTCATTACCGTCGATGCCTGACCTCTCGCTCGATGTTTCTGTCAAGGAGCAGAAGGACATCTTCGCATTGGAGCAGCGTAAGTCTTGGGATAAGTCCGTCGAGGCGCGTTGTGATTTCACCTACAAACTGCGCCTTACTCGCCGTGCTTCCACGAATTTCATCACTATCTGGCAGAAGTCGGTGTTTGGCAAGACGCTCACCGAAATAAAGTCGGATGATGGCATGATACCGTACTTCGTCGAGTCTCTTGCCCCTGTCATCCGTGAGTGTATCGGCTATCACATCTGCAATGGTTCATGGGCGATAGTGACTACTCCCATGCGCCGACACAAGGAACGAAATTTCGCTACGCTCGTGTCTGAAGGGCTTGCTAAGGAACTTGGCATTCCCTTCTACTTCGACTGCGCTCATTGCCGCTCCAAGCAACGTGTGGGGGCTGTGTTTGATCCAAACAACTTGCCACATGAGCCTAACGTCATCGTTTTCGATGATTTCGTTACGACTGGATCAACGCTTCTTGCGATGAAGAATCTGCTTCAGGAACACGGAAAGAATCCGGTGTTTTTCGCAGGAATCAATAATAAACTGTGATTTTCAGCAATTTTTGCTTGAAAATTCACCCGACCTCAGAACAACATTGTCCACCTATTCAGCATGGCTCAACAAGTATATTTCAACAAACCACAGCGCCTCACACAGCTCATCGGCGCTAACATCTCTGTCATCGTTGCCGGACGTCGTACTGGCAAGACCGATTCCATAGCTGCCCCCTTCGTGCTTCGTAACATGCAGCGTATGCCAGGCTCTACAGGCGGTATCGTGGTACCGACCTTCAAGCATGGCTTGACAAACACCCTCCCGGGACTTTTGGCTGCATGGAAGCGATGGGGCTACATCCGTGGTGTTCACTATGTGATTGGACGCAAACCGCCGAAGACGTTTGCTCGCCCAATCACTGAGCCAGCTGACTATGAACATGTCATATCTTTTTACAATGGTAGCTGTGCAATCATCATCTCGCAGGACCGCCCAGGATCTTCCAATTCACTCACGCTTTCGTGGCTGCTCATTGACGAGGCAAAGTTCATCGACTACAACAAGTTGAAGGATGAAACTCTGCCAGCCAATGGTGGCATCAAGTCGTACTTTGGCAAGCATTCTTGTAATCACTCCATCATGATCCTGAGTGATATGCCACAGACACAAAAGGGTTCGTGGTTCCTCCATTACAAGGAGAAGATGGACACTGAGGTCATCAGTGCCATCGAAGCTTTGGTATATGACATTTGGCGTCTCAAAGAGCGTATCAAACGAATCAAAGCTTCAGGTGAGAAACCACCCCAAAGTTTGATTTATCAATTGCGGCATAAAGACCGCCAACTTAATCAGTTACGTTCTGTTGCGACATACTACAAGGAGTATTCTTCGATTGAGAATCTTCAGCTCCTTGGAGAGAATTACATTCGCCAAATGAAGCGTGATTTGACCCCTTTGACATTCCAAACCTCTATCCTTTGTCAGAGAATCGGAATTGCCAAAGATGGGTTCTACTCGTCAATGAGAGAGCGACATAAGTACGATGCGTCCGATATGGACTACCTCGATAATGTCGCACACTCATTCTATGACGATGATGATGCCGTGGCTCCTATGCTGGAGCAAGGCTTGGACTGTCGAGCTGATAAAGACCTTAATCCGCTCGCCCCGATTTGCATCGGTATGGACTACAATGCCAATATCAACTGGATTGTAGCCGGACAGTCTTCTGGTCGAAGGCTTAATGTGTTAAAATCTTTCTATGTCAAGTTCGAACGAAAACTTCCAGCCTTGATTGATGATTTTTGCACATACTATGCGCATCATCAAAACAAGACCGTCGTTTTCTACTACGATACTACAGCTCTTGGCTCGAACTATGCAGTCAATGACCAGGATTTCCGATGGGTTATCATCCATGAGTTTGAACGACATGGCTGGACGGTCAATGACCAGTACATCGGGAATCCTATGAGACATGATGAGAAGTACCTGCTCATCAACCAGGGTTTTGCCGGGAAGCAACGGTTAATGCCGTTCTTCAACCGCCAAAACAATGATGATCTCATTCTCGCTATTCAAGCAGCTGGCGTTGAACGTGGCCGTAACGGTTTTCACAAGCAGAAAGCTGGTGAAAAGCTGCCTGAATCCGAAGAGAATCTTTTACAGCATCGAACTGATGGTTCAGATGCTTTCGATACTCTCTATATCGGATGCGAGAAGTTCCCACAGGCCGATACTTCGTATGTCAATGTGGATGTGAATGGGATTGTGTAGATGCTTCTTCGTTTTATCGTATTTCGTAAAACTCCATGATATCAAGTATCTTGAAAAGAATTCCATCAATGTCGCTGTGCCTGCTTTGATGGAAGTGCCCATAACACCAATGGGTTATGGGGTGATTCTGATATTTGAGCGTGTCATAGATTTCATCCATCGTGGCACGCTCTCTTGCTACATCATCAATGAGGGCATTATCATCATACGCATAACAGCAGAGTCCATTCTTGCTTTGCAATTCACAGAATGATGGAGCTGTATGTGTGATGACAAGATCGATAGCAACATTCTCATTGATAATTTCTAATGCCGCCCGCGAATAGACGGGGGCTTCATCGTTCCAATAATAGTTCTTTGAAAAGGCACCTGTTTCTTCATGTCCTCTTTGCTTTTCAACATTATGAGCCCATGAGTCCTGCCGATACTTGCGGTCGATGGAGATGGCTCCTCCCACACAAAGGATGGTATGACCACATGCCTTCAAAATGGAATAGTCTGGAACCGCCATAAATCTCTTATGCATGAAAGCCCTGCCATCAAAATAAGCAGGGTTATCATGATTGCCACGAATGAAGACAATCCAGTTATTGCATTCATTAATCCTTTTGGCATTGCGTTTCACTATATTGTCGTAATACCCTTTGTTCTCAAAACCAAAGCCGCAATCACCTGCTACGACAACCAAGGTGTCGCGCATCTGGTATTGTACACAGACTTTATTCACGAGCAAGTTGAAATCGCCGTGAATATCGCCTGAAACAATAATGCTTTTGGCTTCGGGAAAAGTGCATTCGTTCTTTGTCATCGTTTATTCTATAAATGCTTTCTGCAACAGTTCCATAAGCAGAGGGGCGTTCAAGCCACGCAATCCGGAACTTTTGAAAAAGTCCTGATTGGGCAGATCGCCAACTGTCTCCACGAAAGAAGTGACATCTTGCCTGAGTTTCTCTGGCAAGTCAAAATGTGCATTCTGTGGCAACATTGCAACAAGTCGGAAAATGTCCTTCTTGTGCTTCTCTATGTCACGGCTATCTACCTGCTCGCCACCGTTCTTCCGCTCCAACATTTCGACATACGCTTTCGCCTTCAAACAGATGAGAGCTTCTGGGCTTGCGATGTGTATCTCATCAAGGTTCATGCTATGCTCAATGGTGAACGAATAGTAATCGTCATCCATGAGAATAGCAGAAAGGCTCGACAAGTCTTCTCCGACGCTGATAGGCTCAATATGAGCATCAGCAGGAAGATTCAGTATGCCCGTGTTACGCGCAAACAATTCTATCTGCTTGGGGTAGCTCTTGTCCTGTGGATTCATGAATCTGTAGTATTCGTGCCTGTGTTCGTTCTCGCCACGACTTCTGCTTTCGTAGTTGCCTTCCTTTATGAAATCCCACAAACGCATGCCAAAATCTGGCGTGAGTGCTTCTACCACAAGGACAAGGTCAAGGTCCTTGGTGGCACGGGGATTCATCTCCAGCTCTTCCTCAAGCAGATTACAGGCTGCACCGCCTATCAATACATATTTATCTTTGTCTTCGCTGAAATATTCTCTCCAGCGCACGAGTCCGTTTACCATTGTATTTCTTCAATTAAAGTGTCACATTCTATTTGTATTCTCTCATCATTGCTGTCCTTCATCGCCAGATAGAGAGAGAGTCTGTCGACAAACTGGCCATTCGCCAATACAACCGGGTTGTACTTCCATACTTCCACCTTCATATCTCCATACTGCTTGTTGAGAAGACTGCCGTTTTCCTTTGCAGATGCCTTGCTGATGGCTACGACTGAGGCTGCGGGCTCAGCAAGCATGGTGTAATGTCCCATGGCTGTCTCGCCAGAAGACAGGCTGCCATCTATCGCTTCATCGGTATAGACTATACGCTCCACCGGTGAAGACATCATCAGATGGGCTTTCTCCCACAATGCCTTGCCTTCCAATACAAACTGTACTTGCTTCTCCTTTCCTCCAGTAAGTTCCACAAGATTGTTTGCTACAAGCCATTTCAAAGCTACATTAATGGTCGGATAAGACATGCCCGTCATTTCTGCAATCTTTGCCGTACTCATGCCATTGAGAGTTGCTGCCTGAAGATGATAGAGCACCAACAATTGAGCTGTCGGTGACATCGTCTCGGGAATCTCCTTTTTAGCACTCTTGATATCGCGCAAAACCATCATCATGCTTGGAATAAATATGATCTTTCCTGGCACAATGAAGTTTACCATGGCTCGAGTGAGTCGGGTAAGATTGTATGACTCTATCCCCTCCAGTACAAACACAACAGGGCGTCTTAGTACCTCAGCAATCTTTGTCTGATGCTTTGATAGCTGCATGGGTGAACAGTCTTCAATGGCATTGGGAATGGCAAGTGTTAGAAGCTCCCCTAATATCGTTATGTCACGAAAGCCGTAACCGCCACTTATGACCAACGGAAGCTGCGCAATATCCGCTCTGGCAGTGGCTGTCTCTGGTATCTTACTCCCTATAAATTCTGTAAGATATTGGAGGGTGGGATTTATATTATATTTCATTCTGCACATTATATCGTAAGTAATATTTTGTGCAAAAGTAACAATAATATCCAAAATAACAATGATTTTACATGCGAATTTTTCTGTTCAATTCTGTTTTTTAACATTTAAAGGCTGATGATTCAATGGTGCAAAACAATGATGATCTCATTCTCGCTATTCAAGCAGCTGGCGTTGAACGTGGCCGTAACGGTTTTCACAAGCAGAAAGCTGGTGAAAAGTTGCCTGAATCTGAAGAGAATCTTTTACAGCATCGAACTGATGGTTCTGATGCTTTCGATACTCTCTATATCGGATGCGAGAAGTTCCCACAGGAGGATACTTCTTATGTCGCTGTGGATGTGAATGGCGTCGTGTAATTTTTCAAAATTTTCTGAAGATGTCCCACGATTTGAGACAACATAAGTGCACCTTTACGGCGTGCAAAATTGCAAATCCTTACATTTTTGATTAAAATGTTATAAAACAAAGAGCAAAATGTGTTGATTATCGAAATAAATTCGTATTTTTGCACATATGAATTGCGTGCGCGCGAACTTTAGCA
>CAMEQD010000014.1:0-47124 GCA_945932615.1 uncultured Prevotellaceae bacterium
CGAAGCGTCGCGGACGGCTCAGAAAAATGTAGTTGCTGAGCTTGAGCATCTTCAGGATGTACTCTGTCTTGTCGACATAAAGACGATCCTGCTCTACTATCTTCTCAAACGTTTGAATGCCTACAGGTAGGTTCTTGAGGGTCTTTTCAGTCATTTCCTTATAGTTTTGCTTACAAAGATACGATTAAGTGAGCGAAAAAGCAAATTTATTTGATTTTTCCGAGCGTGAGTATCTTCGACCGCAGGTCAGAGATACGATTATGCGAGCGGAAAAACAATAAATCAAATGATCTTGATTCGACCTTGTGGCTGGGCGTATTGTGGGGGTATTTTGCCGCCGAGGTGGTTGGTGATGTATTCTATGAGGGCATCGCTGTATCGACAGATATTGGTCTTGAGCTTGGGGCATTGCTTAAATTTGCCGTATGCGCCGCCGCCTGTGGTGCAATAGTCGCTGGTGCAGAGGGTGTAGTTCTGTTTGAGGTCTATGGGGGTGTAGGTGCCGTCGGGGTTGAGGAGCTCTACGGAGGTGACGCGCTTGGCTGAGCGTGTGTCGATGGTGTAGCGTATGCCGCTGACTTGGGCGAACTGTCCGTCGCTTTCGGGGTATGATTGACTGCATGCTTCGAGGGCGTCGTAGAGCTCTTGGCCAGTGACTTGTATGACTTCGAGGTGGTTCTCGAAGGGTAGGAGGGAGATGATGTCGCCGTAGGTGAGGTCACCGCTGGGGAGTTCTGCTCGTATGCCGCCTCCGTTGCTGAGACCTATCTGGGCGTTGCCGATGGTGCGGAAGGCGTCGCAGACGAGGTCGCCTGCGTTGGTCTCGCTGAAGCGTACGGCTTGGCGGCCTGTGTCATCGAGTATGCGTATGGGGAAGTCGCTGTGGCAGACTACTTGTGAGGTCTCGCGTGCGACGAGGGCTTTGATGCTGTCTACGACGGTGGCGGTCTGTGTGTGGCGTGACTTGACGGTTTCGGGTAGGCTGGCGGTGGGGAGTAGTTCGGTGGTGATTCGTCCCTGGGTGTCGATGGTGAGTTTGCCGATGTTCTTGAATCCTGTGCCTGTCTGGGCGATGATGACGGGCTTGCCGTGGAGGTTGGTGTGCTGGTAGTTGGGGATTACGCTGTGGGTGTGACCGTCGAGAATGGCGTCGATGCTGTGTGTGGCTGCTGCAAGGCTGTGGCTGGTGATGTGGCTGTTGTTGTCATCTTCACCGAGGTGGCTCAGGACGATGCAGTATTGGGCTCCTTGGCTTCGTGCCTGGTCGACTGCAACTTGTACTATCTGGTAGATGCTGTCGGTGAGCAGGTCGTGGGTCTGACGTCCTTGCTTGTCCCAGAATGCGTATTCTTCGCTTTGGAGGGTAGTGGGGGTGGTGATGCCGATGAATGCTATCTTGCGCTTGCCGATGGCGCGTATGATGTAGGAGGGGTATGGCTGGCGTGGGGTGGGGTGAATGCTGTCGGGGAGGGCAATGAAGTTGCAGCTGGTGACGGGGAGGGCGGCTTGGTCTATGAGTTGGCTCATGCGGTCTATCTGATAGTCGAACTCGTGGTTGCCGAGGGTGATGGCGTCGTAGCCTATGGTCTGCATGATGGCGGTGATGTGCGCTCCGTGCGAGATGGCTCCGATGGTGCCGCCTTGGAGGAAGTCGCCTGAGCTGACTACGGCTACGTGGGCTGTATCGCTGATGGCGCTGCGTAGCTGGGCGAGAGCGGTATAGCCGTCGATCTGGCAATGAACGTCGTTTTCGAAGAGTATGACTATGGTGGTGTCTGGGGGTATGACGGCGGGTTCGCTGGCGGTGCAGGCATTGAGGGTGAGGACTGTGAGAAGTGTGGCGATGAGCTGTTTCATAGCAATTGTGTCTTTTATAGTTTGTCTGTGTTTATGATGATGGCTTCTTTTTTCATACCGTCAATCTTGATGGTAAGTGGGGTGTTGAGGCGTATGTGGCGCACGTGGGCTGTGCTTTGGTAGGCTGGCATCTGGTTGAGGGTGTCTTCGTCGTAGATGCCATCGCCGCGGAAGGGTGCTATGGTGAGGTAGCCTACGCCGAGGGAGGTGAGGTTCTGGAAGAAGTGGGTGCCTTGTGAGGGGTCTACTTGGAATGATTCCAAACCGGCTTCGACGATGACTTGTGCGCTGGATATGTGTGGCCATTTGACGGGTATGCCGAGCCAGGGATCGCTTGAGCCCCAGCGTCCGGGGCCTATGAGGAGGCATTTGCGGTCGGACTCGAGGAGACTGCGGTTGATCTTTTCGATTTCGTCGGCTATGATGGTGTTCATGGATGGGCTATAGGGCTGGCTTTCTTCATCGTTGGAGAGGGAGGTGTATGGTTTGGTCCTGACGTATACGATGTCTTGTATGTCGGTAAAGATGCCGTGTCCGATGGCATTGTGGCTGCGTAGGAGACAGTCTTGGTCGGGTATCTCGCGGAGGTCTTCCTTGAGCTCCATGCGATTGTCGACCATGGGTCTAATCTGCAGGAGGTAGAACTCGCCGCTGCGGTCGGGGTGTATGTTGCAGGCAAACTCTATCTCGACGGGGCGTTGCATGGCTTCCTGACCCATCTTGAGTATGAGCTTGAGGAGCTCTGGGAGAGGCCATACTCCGTTTTGGAGGACGCCGGCAAAGGATATAACCTTGCGGTTGCGGCCTTCGTAGTAGCCGTCGTAGATACATTGGTCTATGGGGTCGTAGGTGGAGCAGATCCATTGGAGTGAGCCGTCGCTTTCGGCATCGCGGACACGTAGTTTGGTGAGGTTGAAGGCATCGTCGACTTTTGGTGAGGCTGAGGGTGTGTTTTCTTCGAGTGCGTAGAAGGTGGTCTGGGTGTCGCGTAGGGCGATGTCCATCTCGCTCATCTGGAGCACTTGGTCGGGGTGATAGGGGCATACTCTCAGACTGGTGCCTCCGTCTACTATGTATTTGCCGAGTCCGAGGGCTAAGGAGACGGTGCCTTCTTCGGCGCGTTCGTCGCCGATGGGGTAGTAGTTGACGCTGCGTGCTACGCCTGAGATGGTGGGGTAATAGCGTTTGCCGTAGGACTGGCCTACGACTTCCTGGAGTATGACGGCCATCTTTTCTTGGTCGATGACGTTGGAGGTGGCTGTCATATAGTCTTTTGATCCTTGGTAGTAGACGCTGGCGTAGACGGCTTTGATGGCGTTGGAGAGCATGGCCAGACGGACGTATTTGTCGTCGCTGTAGGGTATCATGTAGGTGGAGTAGATGCCTGCAAAGGGTTGGTAGTGGCTGTCTTCGAGCAGGGAGGAGGAGCGTATGGCCAGGGGGGCTTTGACGACTTCCATGAAGGCTTCGAGGTCGCCGAGGAGTCGTTGGGGAAGTCGGCCGCGGAGGAATGCCTGGAGTATGTCGTCGTCGCTGAGGTCGCTGAGGGCTACGCCGTAGAGGTCGTTGGTGTCCATGAACTCGTCGAAGATGTCGGTGCAGAGCACGAGGGTCTTGGGTATGAAGAGGGGGGCTGGGGCTTCGCTGCCGTGCTTCATGATCATTCGGTCGAGAAAGGCGAGGCCTCTGCCTTTGCCGCCGAGCGATCCGTCTCCAATTCGGGCGAAGTTGCTGTACTGGTCGAATCTGTCGCGCTGGAATACGGCGACTACGCCTTGGTTCTTCATGCGACGGTATGCGATGATGGCTTCGAAGATGACTTGGCGGTGGGCGTCGACGTCTTGGAGCTTGTCCCAGGTGATGCGTTTGAGTATTTCGGCGATGGGGAAGAGGGCACGACTCGATAGCCAGCGACTTACGTTGTTGCGCTTGAGGTGGTAGAGGAGAGAGTCGGCGGGCAGGGTCATGATGTTGTCCTGGAGCTCCTTGAGGTTGTGTATGCGGGCTACTTCTTCGAGGGTGTCGGGGTTGCGGAAGACGAAGTCGCCGAAGCCGAAGAATCGGCGTATGAGATCGCGTAGGTCTACGTCCATCTTCTTGGAGTTCTTGTCGATGAAGTGTGCTCCACACTTTTGGGCAAAGGTGGCTCGTTCGCTTTCGCTTGACTCCATGATGAGTGGTATGTAGGGGTCGCGGGCTCGTATGCAGCGCAGGAGTTTGTAGCCTGCCATTTCATCTTTCTGGGTGGAGCCGTCGTAGATGGGGAAGCGGCAGTCGGAGATGACGCCGAGGGTGTTGTCGGCGAATCTTTCGTAGATGCTCCATGCTTCTTGGTAGGTGCGTGCGAGAACTATCTTTGGCCTGCCTCGCATACGTAGGGCTTCGAGACTTGAGTTGAGGGCTTCGGAGGCGAAGCTGAGTGACTGGTTGAGCACAAAATTGTAGAGTCGGGGCAATATGCTGGAGTACATGCGTATGCCGTCTTCGACGACGAGTATCATCTGTACGCCGGCCACGCGTATGTCGTGCTCGAGGTTCATCTTGTCTTCGATGAGCTTGATGATGGTCAGCAGGAGTTCGGTGTTGCCCAACCAGCAGAAGACGTATTCGAAGACGGTGAGGTCTTCGTCTTGAATGCGGCGTGTGATGCCGTGGGAGAAGGGGGTGAGTACTACGATGGGGATGTCGGGGTGGGCTGCCTTGACCTCGCGTGCGATGTCGAAGACGTCGTTGTTTTCGGCAGCGGGCATGCAGATGACGAGGTCTATGCTGACGCGTTTCATCTCGCGCTCACAATCTTCCTGGTTGCTGACTTGGATAAAGCGGGGAGGAAAGCGCAGTCCGAGCTTGGCGTATTCGGAGAAGATCTTTTCGTCTATTCGACCATCGTCTTCGAGCATGAAGGCGTCGTAGGGATTGGCAATGAGCAGGACGTTGAAGATGCGTCGCTGCATGAGGTCTACAAATGGGGTATCTTTGAGTTGCATGGCGTAAAGTTACGAAAAAAATATCGCACTTCGTCGGTTTGAAGTGCGATATTTTTTATTATCCGTTTTGGTTTGTTTTTTACAGTACACCTTGTGCCATCATGGCTTTGGCTACTTTCATGAAGCCTGCTACGTTGGCTCCCTTGACGTAGTTGACGTAGCCATCGGCTTCGGTGCCGTACTTGACGCAGTTCTCGTGGATGTTCTCCATAATCCAGAGGAGCTTGGCGTCGACTTCTTCTGCCTTCCATGAGAGTCGCTCTGAGTTTTGTGACATCTCAAGACCTGATACTGATACTCCGCCTGCGTTTGAGGCTTTGCCTGGTGAGTAGAGTATCTTGGCGTCTTGGAATACTTTGATGGCTTCGGGGGTGGTGGGCATGTTGGCTCCTTCGCATACGGCGATTACACCGTTGGCTACGAGGGCTTTGGCTGCTTCTTCGTTGAGCTCATTTTGTGTGGCGCAGGGCAGGGCTATGTCGGCTTTCTCAAACCATGGCTTGGCTCCGGCTACGTACTTGGCGGTGGGGTATTGGTCTACATATTCCTTGATGCGGCCGCGGTAGACGTTCTTCAACTCCATGATGTAGTCGAGCTTCTCGCGTGTGATGCCATCGGGGTCGTAGATGTAGCCGTCGGAGTCTGACATGGTCATGGGGGTGCCTCCGAGCTGGAGTACTTTCTCGGCGGCGTATTGGGCTACGTTGCCTGCACCTGAGATGAGGACTTTCTTGCCTTCAATCTTGTCGCCCTTGGTGGCGAGCATGGCGCGGAGGAAGTATACGGTGCCGTAGCCTGTTGCCTCTGGGCGTATGAGTGAGCCTCCAAACTCTAGGCCTTTGCCTGTGAATGTGCCGGAGTATTCGCGTGTGAGCTTCTTGTACATGCCAAACATGTATGCTACTTCGCGTCCGCCTACGCCGATGTCGCCTGCTGGCACGTCGACGTCGGGACCGATGTGGCGTGTGAGTTCAAGCATGAAGGCTTGGCAGAATCTCATCACTTCGGCGTTTGACTTGCCGCGTGGGCTGAAGTCCGAGCCGCCTTTGCCGCCGCCCATGGGGAGGGTGGTGAGTGAGTTCTTGAAGGTCTGCTCGAAGGCGAGGAACTTGAGTATGCCGAGGTTTACTGACTTGTGGAAGCGGATACCGCCCTTGTAGGGACCGATGGCGTTGTTGTGCTGCACGCGGTAGCCCATGTTGGTCTGTATCTGACCCTTGTCGTCCATCCAAGTGACACGGAACGTGTAGATGCGGTCGGGGATACAGAGACGTTCGATGAGGTTTACTTTGTCAAACTCGGGGTGCTTGTTGTACTCTTCTTCGATTGTGCCGAGTACTTCTTCTACTGCCTGATGGTATTCAGGCTCACCTGGGAAGCGTCTTTTGAGGTCTTCCAATACTTTTTTTGCGTCCATAGTTTATGTTTTTTTTTGTTCGTTTGATATTGCTTTTTGATTCTCTTTTGCAAATGTATGACAATTTTATATTATAAGCAATAGTTTTGTGTAAAAAGTTAAGCAAAATTCGTATTTTTATTGCCAAAATGTATTATTTGGTTGTTTTGCTGACGTTTTGTTAGTAAAAAGAACGACGGAGCCAACTTTGTGTAAGATGGCTCCGTCGTATGCGCTATATTTGGGATCGGGTTACTTGAGGATGTATCTCTCGTCGTCGGGTAGCGGGAAGTACCAGTTCTTTTCTCTCTGGAGTCCGTTGGCGTTGAAGTCGCCACGGGTGCTGAGCTTATCGACCATGTATTGTGTGCCGCGGCGTCGTGCTACGCGCATGAGGTCGAAGAAACGGCTGCCTTCGAAGGCGAGTTCAAGGGCTTCCTCGTCGACGATGAGGTCTTCGATGGCTTCGATGACTGCTGCTTGGTTGGCTGGGTCATAGACTTCTGCCTTGGTCCACTCTGTGCCAAGTTTCTTGTTGACTTGGTTTACGAAGTTGTAGCTGCTGCGACGCTCGCCTGGCATCAGCAGACCACAACCTTTCTGGTGGATACCGCGTGTGTAGGTCTGACCTGTGCCTGTTGAACGGAAGTAGAGTGTGGGACCATCACCAGGAGTAAGGGGATAGTTGGCTACGAACTGGATGGGGAGTGATGATGATCCTGAGAAACGATTTTCGTCGCTGAAATCAAGCCATGCTGGCTTCCTGTTCATCTCGTCGCGGCTGATGTAGTTGCAGACGACGGTGGAGTTGTCGTCCATGTAATTCTCGTAGCCTACAACCGAACCCTTTTGCAGGTTGCCGAGGTCTTCGACTGTGATGCCATCGGGCAGTTGGGCTACGATGGCTTGTGCGAGAGCTGTAGAGTCGCTGCGGAACTGCTCTTTGTTTACTTCCTCGTTTGTGATGATTGCTATGTCGTTTGTCTCATAGTCGGCTGGGAAGGTGTACTCGACTTCCTCTCCCTGGTCATCGGTAGTGGTATAGGTAAAGTACATACGGTATGCGCTCGGGACGTACTCGTTGTCATCTGAGGGCAGCCAGTTGGTGTTGCGGGTCAGACCGTTGCAGAGTATCGCGAATGCGTAGCCGGGGAAGCCTGCACGGTTGAGTGCTTCGGCGAAGCGCAGCCAAATCTGGCTCTTGCGGTATACCATGGGGAATACGGTCGAGAAGGCTCCAAGGGGGTTCTGTTTCATGATGTAGGTCTGGTATTCGGTGTGGCCTACATAGTATGAGCCTGAACTGAAGCGTGCTACGTAGCCAACGCCAGAGTTGCTCACGATGCCGCGTGCATCGCCTACGCCTTCGAAGACTACGAGCCTGTTGTTTGACTCGAAGTTAGCTACATCGGGTGAGACATATACTTCGTATTCCTGAGCTTTGCAGAGATTCCAGTATCCTTGGCTTGGGCAGAGCTGCAACTCCCAGTTTCTTTCGAGGCTTACGCTGGCTGTGGTGACTGAGTCCTTGCCGGTTGACTGGCGTATTGATGCCTTGAAGCCGTAGAGGTCGTTGACTCCGCGCTGTACTGTGCCCCACATGCCGCTTGTGCTTGATGGGATTGCGGTGACTGACTCCTGACTGCGGGTGGGTGCTCCTGTCTCGTTCCAGGGATAGCCATAGTGTGAGGCTATTGGCGTGTCTTCGTTTTGTGGGATATAACCGGTGCTGTAGTATGCTGTCGGGATTACACCGCCATACTGGCCTTTGAGGTAGTTGTAGTATGATTGGGCTGCCTTTTCATATTGGTTGCCCATGAGGTAGAGGTCGCCGAGGACTACTGCTGCAGGGAACATGGCCTTGAGTGAGTGGCATACGCTGGTCTTGTAGCCGTACCGGTCGTACTGTGGGAAGCCTCCGTAGGGTGAGGGGCTGTTTTCTACTTCGTATGAGTGTATCAGACGGCTTTCGAGCAGCGAGAAGAGGTTGTCGGCGTCTGCGTAGTTCTTGCCTTCCACACCATTTGCTTCGTCTTTATATTGGTATTCGAAATTCTCGATGTCTTCGGTTGAGAGCATGGGGGTGAGGTAGAATGGTACTCTGCCATAGTTGATGACGAGCTGCATGTATACCCATGCGCGGATTACCTCGACTTGTGCTGCTTCGCGTACCATGTAGCCTACTCCGCCTGAGGTCTTGCGCAGGGTGTCGACACTTGCCAGATAGGCGTTGCATGAGTTGATGACCTGATAGTAGTCGCTGACTTTGAGATAGCGGTTGGCTCCGTCGCGTACGCCTTCGCTGTCGTTCATTCCGAAGGTGAGCATCGCCCTGACTGAGTCTGTCACCCAGCCGCCTGCATCGATGAGCTCGCCGCGGCATTCGCCGAGTATGACGTATCGCTCTCCGAGGTTTTGAAGGCCTTTGAGTATGCCCCAGTATGAATAGAGTGTATCCTGTGCCACCTCGTATGAGTTGCGGTCAGATTCAGCGTTGAGCATGTCTTGACATGAGGTGGTGGCCATGCTGAGCCCCATGCAGAGGCACAGCAAGGTTATGATTGATTTGGTTTTCATATTCATGTTTTATTTCGATTACAGGTTAATTGTAGCACCAAAGTTGAAGCTTGTGCCGGCTGGTATGCGGCCTGTGTCTATGCCCTGATAGAGAGTCCCGTTGTTTGCGCTGGTCTCTGGGTCTGTACCCAAGTATTTGGTTATAGTGAAGACGTCGTTGGCTTCGCCCCATATCTTCACACCCTGAAGCCATGAGTTGTGGTATGGCAGAGTATAGGTCAGACGGATGTTCTTGAGTTTGAGGTAGCTGCCGTCTTCAATCCAGCGTGAACTCATGAGTTCGTTGCCTACGTATGAGTCGCTGTTGGTGTACATCGCGCGCGGGATATCGGTTGACTGGCCTTCGTATGACCAGCGGCGTGCCATAGCTGCGGTCTGGTTGTAGGTGGTACAGCCTGACTCCAGAACTGAGCGCTGGTAGTTGTAGATGTCGTTGCCGATGCTGTACTTGAAGTTCATGTCGAGACGGAGATTCTTCCATGTGAGGCTTGTGAAGATGTTGCCGAAGAGGTCGGGGTGGGCGTTGCCGAGGGCTACCTTGTCGCTCTCGTCTATCCAGCCGTCGTTGTTCTGGTCTACGTATGACATGTCGCCGGCCTTGTACTCGTGTACCTGACCGCCTGTGTAGTAGCGCAGATAGCCGTACTTGCCTGCTGTGCTGGCTTCGGCGTCGTTGCGGAACACTCCGGTGCTTCCATTGGCTTTGTTTACTTCCCAACCGTAGAATGTGCCTGAGGCGTAGCCTACTGCTGTGAGTATGTTGCCGTTGCCGTATGCGCTGGTCGTGTAGCCTGTCATGCTGCCTGTCTCTCGCGCCACACCGTCGGCATCGCGCTCGTAGAACTTGATGGTGTTGTCCTTTGATTCGGGCAGCTCTGTGACTTTGTTCTTGTAGTGCCCCAGAGTGGCTCCGAGTTCCCACTTCCAGTCTTTCTTGTTGATGATTGCTCCGCTGATGTTGAACTCTACGCCGTTGTTGGTCATGGCGCCTTCGTTGGTCCAGTAGTTGGAGATGCCGGCCATGAAGTACTGGTCTGAGAGATCGCGCTGGGTGAGCATATCGGTGGTCTTGTTCCAGTAGAGGTTGATGCCTGCCTGAAGCCTGTTCTGGAAGAATGAGCCTTGCAGGGCAAGGTCTGCCTTGCGGATATTCTCCCACTGGAGCTGGCTTGATGCTATGTTGGCAAGGTATTTGCCGAATACGTTTTCGAAGACTTGCTCGGTGCTCCAGTATGTGCGGGCTGCGTAGTAGTCGAGTCCGTCGTTGCCGTTGACTTCTATACCAGCTGTGAGCTTGAGGTAGTTGACGTATTTAGGATTGGTCTTGAACCACTTTTCGTTGGTCAGTACCCAGCCTAACTGCAGGGATGGGAATACGCCCCAGCTTACGCCACCGAGACGGAATCCGTTGGAGGCTTTGGTGTTCTGGCCGAAACGGCTTGATGTGGCCATGCTCAGACCGAATTGGGCGAAGTAGCGGTTGGCGTAGTTGTAGTTGGCGTTGAGATAGTAGGTCATGTCGCGCCATGAGTCGTTGGCTCCACTTGAGTTAACGAACTGCATGTCCTTTGAGATGTTGGGCAGTTTGTCGTTCTCGTTGTTGTAACCGCTGAGGTATGAGTATGAGTAGTCGTATGAGTTGAAACGCCAGCCTGCAAAGGCATCAAAGGTGTGTGCTCCCCATTGGTGTGCGTACTCTACGCGCAGATCGTTGTTGATGGTGGTCTGCTTGGTAAACTGGCTCTTGAGTACGGAGGTTATCTCGCCGAGGTCGGTGAGCATATATGGTGTGGCTCCGTAGTTGGGGAGGAAGTACTTCTCGTTGTTGCGGCTGATGTTGAAGTTGAAACGGTCTGATACTGCCCAGTCCTTGTTGATCTGGTACTTGGGTGATACGTTGATTCCGAAGTTGGTCATCTCGGCGTAGTTCTTGTTCTTGCCGTGTCCGTTTTCGAGTATCCAGTATGGGTTGCGGGTCACTTCGTTTACATCATTGAGCATCTTTGAGAAGATGAATGGGTTCTTGATGTAGTTGTACTCGGTGGCTGCGTACTTGCCTGCCCACTCTTGAGACAGCAGCAACTGACCTGTGCTTGGATCCAGATAGTAGCTGTATGGGCTGATGAAGGGTGCTGTGACGAGGCCGAGTACGTTGACAGAACCTATGTTCTGCATGGCGTAGCTCTCGCTCCAACCGTTGTCGAGAATGTTGTAGGCGGTCTGGTTGTAGTTGATGTCGAGTCCGGTCACAATCTTGTTGCCTATCTTGATGTCGGTATTGAAGCGGAGGTTGAGGCGTGACATGTCGTTCTGCTTCATTGTGCTGCTTGCCTGAGTGTAGCCTAATGAGAGTGAGTACATACCTACGTCATCACCGCCTTCTACGCTGATCTTGTAGTTCTGGCTGCCTGCTGCGCGATACATGCCGTCTTGCCAGTTGGTGTTGTTGTTGTAGACGTTGCGGTAGAAGTTTGTCGGGCTCTGGTCAAGGAACACGAAGGAGTTGAGAGTGTTCTGATCCATGTTCTTGATGGTAGGGATGAGGTCGCCAAGATAGGTGGAGTATTGGCTGCCTGAGAGCATGTCGAGCTGTTTTGGAATGAGCTCTACTCCTCCGTAGATGCGGGCGTTGATTCGTGTAGCCTGGCTCTTGCCGCGCTTTGTGGTGATGACAATCACTCCGTTGCCGCCTTTGGCTCCGTATTGTGAGGTTCCGTTCTTGAGCACTTCGACTTTGTCTATGGTCTCTGGGTCAATGCCTGCAAGCACGTTGTTAAAGTAGCCTTCGTGTAGTGCTGTACGGTCGTATTGCATATCGATGATATTGCCGTCGAGCACTACGAGGGGCTGTGAACCTGCGTTGAGCGAGTTGACACCGCGTATGGTCATGTATGCTCCTTGGCCTGGGAGTCCGTTCTTGCGGACGATGTTGATGTCGCCTGCGAGGTGGTTCATCATGTCGGTCTCGACTGTGAGCGAACTTGTCTCCTTGAGCTGGGTCTCGGCTTTGGCTGCGATTTGGGTGCCCTCGCCGTAGAATGACTTGAAGTTCGCGCTCAAGAGGCGTATGACATTGGTCTTTTGGTCAGATACGACACTCTGTAGTGCGTTGTATTCTGGGGCATAGACGTAGACTGAGTTGAGGAAGACGGGAAGGTCGAGTTTGAAAGTGCCGTCTTCTTCGGTGAGGCAAGAGTACTGTCCCATGCCGAGTGCCTGTACGCGCACACCTCCCATAGCTGCTCCGGTGGCTGAGTCTATTACCTTACCTTTGATGGGGCGTGTATGATATTTTGGTGCGCTCTTTTTGACTCTGCGGACCTCGGTTGTCTCGGATGCCTCTGCATCTTGTGCGTGGGCTGATGTTGTGCCAAACGCCGCAAATGCCAGTAGAGTGATGCCCGTGAGGCGGATTCTACCGATAAGGTCTGTATTGATTATGTTGTTCATTGTAGTTTGCTTTTACGGTTTGACATGTCTGTTAGTTCTCTTTTGGCACAAGCAGGATTCGGTCGATGTTGAAGCCTAAGCTGTGTGTGCTCTTGTCGTTGTTTTGGCAGTTAGAGTTGCTGTGAGCTAAAGAAGCTATCTTGAGAACTGGATAAGTGTTGTACAGGTTCATATATGAGAATGGGAACTCTACGTCCTCGAATATCAGTACGGGCTCGACTTTCTCGCCTGTGTAGATGACGTTCTTCTTGGAGATGCTTGCCTGGTTCTTGTACTCATAGGTGCTCTTGTCTGGTATGCCATTCCAGTAATAGAGTGTGAACTCGAGCAGGTTGTGCTGGTGTATTATCTCGATGGTGTCAAGCCTTGTGTGTTCTGGATCTTCTTCGGTCGGATCGGGAACTTCTTCCGTTATGACTTTGAAGAAGTCGGGCTCTTCCTGACTGGTCTTGTACCATACGGGCACCATGACGGCATAGATGTCGTACTTGGCTCCCTGACCGTTGAGGTTGCTCATCACGTAGGCGTTACCTTGATCGCTTCCGTAGAGTGGGAATACGATTTCCGGACGTGTGTTGGTAGTGTTGCCGGTCACGATGGCATAGTCGAGGTATGATGGACGTCCGTATATGTCAATCCACTTCTCGGACTGTGATACGTTGATGTTGCCTGTGCTCAGCTGTGTGCTGGATGACTTCTCGTAGTAGTTATATCCGCAGTTTACTCCGACGGCGCGTTTCCATACGTCGCTTGGCATACCCCATCTGTCGGTCTCGATAACGTAGCCGTTGCTCATCTTGACCTTGTTGCCCGAGAAGACTTCTGAGAGATAGCAGCCACGGCCCTGCTTGTCGAGTGCTTTGTTGAAGATGGTGTCTCCACGCGTATTGATAAGGTACGGACAGAGCTCGTAGTTCTTCATGAATTCCTCCATTGTCCATTTTTGCTTGTTGATCTGGGGCTGCTCGTTGAGGTTGAAGGCGAGCTGTGTGGCTATATCCATCGTGACATTGACGTCACGCAACGAGTCTGTAGTTTGGTAGAGGCTACCGTCGCTGGTGGTGTAGGTCTGGCGGGCGTTTTTGATGTCCATGGTCTTGGTCTTGTCGCCGGTCTTGATCTTGTCCATGCGTGGATAGGTATCTGCGTAGTTGTAGTAGGGTGAGAGGCGGTTGACTGCCTCGTCCCACGCTGTGTTGGTGGGGATGACTACTACGAAGGCTGAGTCTTCGGCGTTGATTTCCGCCCACATCATCTTCATGCCGTTCATCCATGCATCGTTTGAGTCATAGTCGGTGGGATTGTATAGACGCCATGTGAAATTCATGTTGCCCTGGAAATATACGCTATCGACGTATGTCGGATTGCCGTTTTCATCGGGCAGACCTTCGATACTTAGGCCTGGCACGAAATACGTGGTGTCGCGCTTGACGATGTACTCGCGTATCTTTGAGGTCTTTGCATCGGTGTTGAACTTGATGTACTCGTAGATGTTGTAGTCGAATGGGGTCAGCTTGTCGATGATGTGCAGCAAGCCGTTGCGTGTACCTATGTCTGACTTGATGATCTTCGAGCCAGCAAAGGTCTGGTTGGCGTAGTCTATCTCGGCGAGCTTGTTGTTGACGAGGCGGATACGCTCGCTTTCTGTGCCTGACGCTGCCATGGGGCGGCGTGAGAGTGCCATGTGGTTGCCGATGAACTGCTGCTGGAAGTTGTAACCGTCATCTTGTGCCATCTTCAGCCAGTATGCCCAGTCTTCCTTGTCATTCTCATTTCCGTTGTCGCTCAGGGCATCGTTCTTGATCGCCCATACGGTGACTGTGTTGTTGCCTTCGAGTACTTGCTTGTAGGTGTAGGGCACTTGAGAGCCGTCTGCTGCGGTGGTGTAGGCAGGGTGATTCTCATCACGATAGTACTTGGCCGCCTCCATGAGCTGGGCAAACTTGCTCAGGCTCTCGTCCTGTGTTATGGTTTGCCACAAGGTCTGGTCGGCAGACGTTCCTGTTTCTGTCTCGTAGTGCTCATTCCATGTGTCGGTACATGATGAGGCTGCTACGAGAGCAGCACCCATCAATATGGCACCTATATGTTTTCTTCCTATTTTCATAATAATATGAATAGTGAATTTGAATTAGGTTTGTTTTGTTGTCTCTTTCTCTTTTCCTGAGTCTGGTTGTTTACCAGATGTCTTCGGGCTCGGTAGGATTGTCGTAGACTGACTTCGGACAATACTCGATGTAGTCCATATAGAACTGTGCTCCTTCGTTTTCAAGCACGTTCATGAACTTGATGTAGTATGTCTCGTTTGCCTTGAGCTCCTGGCGTACTATGATTCGGCGGCCGATGAACGATGTGGCGCGCATGGGTTGTGATTCGCCGATACGGTAGTAGCTGTTTGGAGCTTTCATGAAGCCGTTGTTGCGGAGCTTCTTGTCGAGCTCGATATTGGCCTGCTCGTCGTTTTCGTTGTCGACTTCCCAGCCGAAGCCTGAGTCGAGTGTGGTTGAGCCGAGATACCAGTACTCTCCACCCTTGCGCAGGTCAAGTGGGATACCTGCTGCTGGCAGGGCGTCCTTGTTGGTACCGAAGTATACCTGACACATGCCGCGCTGTACTGAGCAGCTTGCACCGTAGCGTATCTCATACCATCCGTCTGCCGGTACGGGAGGCATCTTCATGGTCATCTGGTACTTGCCGATTACATTGAGTTCATCGCCCTGATAGTTGTGCCATGATGATGTCTTGGACTTGCGTCCGCAGAGATAGAAGAAGCGTGTGCCTTCGTTTATCCAGCAGTCTTCGAGATAACGGTAGTCCTTGTCGACTGGGAAGCCCTTTGTCTGGTATGAGGCATCGGTGTTCTCGTTGTCGCGGATATCGTTGGTCATGAGTTCCTTGAAGAATGTCGAAGCATCTATACGTATACGCTCGCTGGCGAGATGGCTGGCTGTCTCCTCGTTGAAATAGAGACAGTCGGTGATGGGATAGATGTAGCCGTTGTAGAGCTTTTTGGTTTCCTGTGTCAGTATCTCTATGCCCTTGTATACGGGAAGACCGTTTTCGATGTAGCGGCCTGTACGTTTGTTGTCGAGCGTGGGTATACGGTTGAGCCATATTACGCCTGTGCGCTTGTCTTCGAATGTACGTGCTGCTTCGTAGGTCTTGATTAGACGACGCTGGCCCATCGTTGTGTAGTAATCAAATACTGAAGCCTGCTTCTGACGGTCGGTAGGGTTGTACCACAGCTCGTTGTAGTGTATGACGAGCTTGTCGTTGGCTACGCGTGCCGGGAGTATGTGATAGGTCACGAACTGGTTGAGGGCGTTGTTGGGGTTGGTATAGTCGGTACCTGTTACGGCGCCTTCTCTCTTGTAGTAACCGTTGTTCTCGACGTATTCGCGTACGGCTTCTACTATCTGCTCTTCGGTGGTAGACTCGTCGATACTTATGCCAATTGCTTGTTCCCACCATTCGTCTGGCTCGGCAAAGATTGTGAAGCCGATGTAGCGGCGGCTGGGCAGTTTGCCGGGGTTGCCTTCGGTGTTGTGGTTGGCAAGGTCTTTGAGCTCGCCTTTGAGCATCTTGCTGTAATACTCAGCGTCCTCTTTTTCTGCCAAGGTCTCAAGCAGTCCGCAGGCTTGTGCGAGTGATGCGAATACGTAGTAGCCCTTGGTCTTCTCCTTGATTATCTTTTCGAAGCTTTCGGCTATTGTCTCGGTGCTTGGCGCGATTACCTGGTGTACTTTATGTATGCGACCGTTGATGGTGTAGATGTCGCAGTTCTTGCTGTCGATGGCTGCTCCCTCTATGCAATACTTGCTTATCTCAACCATTTTGAGACTGTCTTCTTCGCTCTCCCAAAGTCCTGGCTCGGTAGAGAGCATAATCTGCAGCTTGTTGTCCTGCATCGTAGGTAGGCCTATGAGCTCCTTGTTGCTGGCTCGCTCGCTGAAGTAGCTGGTCTCGTAGGCTGTCTCGTTGTCTCCACCGTCGATGATGGAGTTGAGTACAACCTGCTCCTTTTTCTCGCGGAGGAGTTTCTCGTCGGCAAGGAATTCGGGTGCGTCCCAACTTGCAACGGAAATCTTCCCGGCTTCTACGAGTCCCTGAAGGTAGAGGTCGATGGCCTCGTTGGTAGGTGCGAAACATGTGTAGTTGCCTCGTGCTGTCATCAACTGGCTTATGGTTGACTCGCTCATGTCGCTTATCTTCACCTCGCCGAGCAACTGTATGTACTGACTGTATTCATCGCTGTGACTCTCAAGGTAACTCAGGATTGTGTTACCCTCGAAGACGTAACGTGAGGATGTGTCAATATCCTCTGTACAGTTCTGGAAGAGAACTGCTGATGCCGCCATTGGCAACAGGAGAATAATTCTTCTGAAAATATTGTGTTTCTTCATATTCGTTTTTCCTCCGTTTATCTATCGTATTTAGATTTGTTCCAAATTGGGTTTTGGGTGATCTTGTCTGATGCTCCACCTGCGCGGTATGCCTTAATCTCCTTATAGTAGATTGGGCAGTAGAGTCCCCACATGTTGGTGCAACGGTTGCGGATAGTCTCAAAACCTGTGATATTGTTCATGAATGACTTGAACATCTCTCTCATGCCAGGATCTTCGTCCTTTGACGGGTCGGTCTCGTGCTTGACGCAGTCCTGATTGTTGCGCTCTGCCCAGCGTACGAGGTCGAACCAGCGCTTGCCTTCGCCCATGAACTCTATGAGACGTGTCTTCATCACGTTCTTGACGAGGTTATTATTGCGGCTAGTAATCTTTGAAGTGCCGTAGAAGTCGGTCTCATAGCTCTTGAGCGGATCCTTGCTGAACTCCTTGCTGAGGTCGAACTCTATCTCGCCACCGTTCTGTACGTCGATGTACCAGCGGCGGTTGACCATCATCATGAGTTTGTTGCAGAGCTCCGTGTTGTTGTCTTTGTCAATACCAAGCTCTGCCAGACAACCGGCGGCCTCGGCTTCAATCAGGAGGGCATCGCTCAGACGATAGATAATCCAGTTGTTGTATTTGCTGTCTATTGTAGAAACTTCGATCTTGACATTCTCTTTGCCAATGTATTCGGTCATAAGTGCCGTTACTCCACGCCATTTCAGACAGTACCAGTCTTGTGCGTCTTTTTGGCCTTCGATACCTTTCCATGCACTGAACCAGTATCTCATATCCTGGCGGTTGTCTTCGGCGAACGTGGTGACTAAATGTACTGATGAGCCTGAACCCCACATGGAGTTGACTGTGCCATTCTCGCGCGAATCGGAAGAGTTGAACTGCAACTCGAAGAAGCTCTCGTAGGAGTTCTGGAAATCGAAGATGTAGTCGTAGGCGCGCATGGAGAATGATCCGAGATTGGCTGATTCGACTGTGTTCCTGTACATGAAGTCAAGTCCGGTAGCTCTGCCGAAATCGGGAGCACTTGCCCATGAAATATACCCTTCGCGGCTTGACATGGAGTTTTTTGTCTCTTCGTCAAACTGGTCGCCGAGTTTGCAAATTGCCCGTTTTGAATATTCGATGGCTTGCTGGTAGTCTGCGGCTGCAAGGGCATCTTCCTTCTTGCCTTCGAGGAGACTCGCACGCCACAGATAGAGGTCGGCGATGAGCACGTCGATGGTGCTGTTGGTAATCATGCCTTTGGTCTCAGAGATGCTGGTGAAGCGGTTGCGAGCCTGGTTCTCTACCGTGTGCATGTCGCGTATGAGGCTGTCCATGACATCAATTCCTGGCAACTGAGGGAAGTATTCTACTTCAGAGTCGTTGGTCACCACTTTGGTGGTGTAGGGCACATTTCTGAATGCGCGTACGAGGTAGAAGTAGGCGAGTGAACGCAATGTGACCATCTCTGCCCTCATCTGGGTCCACTCTGATTGGGTGAACTGCTTGTCCTTGTCGAGTACTTCCTGTCCGTGTGCGATGACTTTGTTGCAGTATCCGATGACTGAATACATGCCGCTCCAGTCATAATCGCTCCATGTGGTGTCGATATTGGCCTGCATCATGTTGCGGTATTTGTCGCGGTTGCCTTGCTGTGAACTCAGCACGGTATTGAGCTTGTAGGCATCGCTTCGGAGATCGCCCCATACTATCATTCTTTCCACTTGTGTGGACAATTGCTTGTATGCTGCGTAGCGTACACCTTCGAGGTCACGCTTGTCTTCCCAGAACGTCTCCTCGGTAATCTTGTCCTGAGGATAGACCGTGAGGAAGTCGTTGCAGGATACCATCCCTGCTGCCATGACTGCAAGCAGGGTGGTGGTCTTTATTATATTCTTATATGTCTTCATTGTGTTTGTGTATTAGAAACCAAGATTTACGCTACATGTGAATGACCTGCTGCGTGGTACCTTTGCATTGTCGATTGCTGGATTGAAACCATTGGGGCTAACTTCAGGATCAACACCTGTGTACTTGCTGAAGCATGCAATGTTGTTGATTGATGCTGAGAAATTGAGTGTTCTGATACCGCACTTCTTGAAGAAAGCTATCTTCTGTGGCTCAACATCATACTTGAACTGTATGTACTGAATGCGGAAGTAGTCTCCGTTCTCAACATAACGGTCGCTCGGCAATGAGTTGTAGCTCTTGACGCCTGTACCATATTCGTTCATGGCTCGTGGCATTTCGGTGACATCGCCATTCTTGCGCCAACGCCATGTGGTCGCGTATGACTGGTTGTTGTTGTTGGTCATGCTCTCGTAGGTGGCACGTGAGTTGTTGATGACCATGCTGCCTACGCGGAAGTTGAAGCCGATGTTCATGCTGAACTTGCCGTAGAAGAATGTCAGACCGCCACCACCGAAGAGCTTGGGGTTGGAGTTGCCGAGATACTGCATATCGTAGCGGTCTATCTGGCCGTCGTTGTTCATGTCTTCGTAGATGGCATCACCACCACGGAACTGATAGCGTGAGCCGCCATCGTTGTTGTACACGTAGTACATAGGCAGCGGGCTTCCCTTCTGGTCGGTGAGCATATTGCCGTTGGCATCGTAGGCGATAGGGCAAGTGGAATTGTCACCACGGCGAGCCGCAGCGGCTGCGGTGTTGATCTTATTGTGGTTCAGGTCATAACCTGTTGCTGTCCAGCCGTTGTTGAGCATGTCCTTAAACTCGTTGTAGTTGGAAGCAACTCTCTTCTCGCCGTTCATTTCAAGGGCTTCGTTGTAGCCGTATGCTGACCAGCTGTTGACTTCATAGCCGTTGTGATCGTAGTCATAGCTGTATACGCCCTTGTACTTCAGACCGTAGATAGAGCCAAGTGCGTTGCCTATCTGCACGCGCTTGTTCCAGGACTGGTTGGTGGGCTGCCAGCTCTCTGAACCGTTGACTGACTCGAGATAGAGACTGTTGAGCTCCTGTACTTCGTTGAAGTTCTGTGAGAGGTTGAGGCGCGCCTTCATGCTGAACTTGCCGACCTTGGCAAACTTGGCTGTGTTGAGGTTCATTTCCCAACCCTTGTTGTACATCTCACCGCCGTTCATCTTGGCAATCGTGTTGAATCCGTTGGCACTTGGGATATTGATGTCGCTGATGAGCAGGTCGGTGGTCTTACGGCCGTACACTTCAAACTCGCCTGTGAAGAAGTCTTCAAACAGCCCGAGGTTGAAACCGAGGTTCCAGATGGAGGTCTTCTCCCAGCGTATGCTCTGGAGTGAGAGGTTCTCGGGTACGATGACGTCATGACCTAGATATTTACCTGATGAGCCGTAGCGGTTGTACTGGTTGTTAGAGCCGATTGATGAGTTGCCGTAGATACCGAACGTCGGGCGGAATGCAAGCATTGAGAGCCATTTGTTTGACCACTTCATGAAGCCTTCGTCGGAGATGTTCCAACGTGCTGCGATGTAGGGGAAAGTACCGTACTTGTTGCCTGAGCCGAAGTTTGTGCTACCGTCGATACGTACGCTGGCATCAAGGTTGTACTTTGACTTGTATGAGTAGTGAGCCTGGAAATAGAAGCTCTGCCCGCGCCATGAGCCGTTGTATGCGCTGGCTGCGTTGAGCATACCGTTTGAGGTATAGTCGTTGACACCATCGGGGAGATTCCACTTGCCGACAGACTGGCTGTTGCTGTTGCCCGAGCTCAGCTCGAAACGTGCCAGACCGCTAAGGCTGTGGTCGGGGTTCTTGAATGCGCTGTAGAAGCGGAGATCGTGACGAGTGAAGAACTCAAGTGACTTGTACTCGCTGTTGCCGACCGTGTTACGGTTGTTGTTGCCAAGGTCGCTGCCGTTGCTGCCTCCCCATATCCATGGCATATTGGTAAGGTATGATGGGGTGTATGAGACGTCTGTGGTGTTGTAGATGTTGAGCTGCACATCGCCTACGTAGTTCAGACGCCACTTGTCGTCGCTCTTGCCGAGGAACTTGTACTCGAGTGAGAACTGGGGGTGCAGTTCGTAGGTCTTCTGGTCGCTGGTACACTCGTTGGCGTAGGCGATGGGGTTGCCGTTGGCAAACATGTCGCGCAGTTCCCATGAAGTGTAGGTACCATCATTGTCCAGACGGCTTGAGTTAGAACTTGAGATGTTGGCGGCAATGGGGAGCATGTAGAAGTAGTTGTTGCTCTGACGGTATATGCCGGTGCCATCGGGATCGTTCCACTCGTAGATGGACATGTTAGGCATGGCCTTGTACGCTTTGGAGTTGGCAGTATTGGCTACGGAGTTGTTGTGACGGGTAGAGAATGTGAGTGGGATGTTCGCGCTGAACTTGATTCGGTCGCTGACCCAGTAGTCGAGTGTAGTCGTGGTGCTGAAGCGATCGAAGCTCTGGTTGATGTTGGTACCCTTGTTGGTGTCATAGCCTGCGCCAATACGGAATGTGGCCTTCTCACCACCACCGCTTAGTGTCAGATAGTAGTGGTGCTCCTGACCGAACTGCTGTACGGCATTTACCCAATCTGTGTTCTTGTTGTAGTTGTTGTAGATGTAGTCGTACTTGTTCTTCGGGTACTCAAGCTCTGGAATTTCCTTGTCCCAGCCGTTCTTGGGGTTGAAGAGTGACTCTTTCATGTACATGGTATACTCGTCGCCGTTGAGCATACGATAGCCTTCGGGCTGCCATGTGCCTGTAAACTTGTAGTTGAACGTCACGCTGGTCTTGCCGCGCTTACCGCGTTTGAGCTTGATTTCGATTACACCGTTTGAGCCTTTCGAACCCCACTTGGCGGCTGCACCGTCCTTGAGGACCGTGACGCTCTCGATGTCTTCGGTGTTGACGTTGAGCAGGGTGGAGAACATCTCCTCGTTGTCGAGGTCGCTGAAGTCTACACCGTTGAAGGCATCGTCGGGAAGCTCCTGGATATGGTCGTTGACTACGATCAGGGGCTGGCCGTTACCGTTGAGGGTGCTCGTACCACGCAGACGCATGGTGGTACCTGCTCCTGCATTACCTGAGTTGGCCACGATGTCAAGACCTGCAATCTGGCCTTGAAGGGCTTCGTCGACTGAGGTGAATGAGAGACCGTCGAGTTCGCTCATGTCAAACTTCTGTACGGCTCCTGCAAACTCCTTGGCTGGAATGTCAAGACCTGTGGTGGCGGCCATCTTCTTTGCCTTGATGGTCACGTCCTTGAGGACCTTGGCGTTCTCCTGGAGCTTGATCTTGAATACGGTCTTACCTGCTACGGGGACAGTATATGTCTTGTAGCCCATGTAGCTGACAACAAGGTTGCTCTTGCTGTCTTTGATGGTCATGGTAAAGTTACCGTTGAAGTCGGTGACGGTGGCGTTGAGGACACGGTTGTTCTTGTCCATTTCCTTGATGTTGGCACCGATAATCACATCGAAATCATCCGATACTGTACCGGAGATGCGTTGCTGCGCATTTGCTGGTAGTGCCGCAATCATGATGGCACACAGCGCAAAAAACTTCATTATCTTGTTCATGGCATATAGATTTATCGGATTTTGAATCTCTCAACGTATCTGCTCAACGACTGTGGGTCTTCTGATGTGGGCAGTTCAGGCATGAGAGCTTTGTCTATGAGGTGTACCACGGCGTAGTTAGAGTACTCTACCTGAAGACCATTCATCGTAGTGGCGTTCTTCACAGCTTTGTTGCACGAACGGTCGCAGGTCATGATGTTCTTGACGTCACGGCCATTGTATTTCTCGACTACGTCAGCCCAGTCTGTGCCTTCTTGTTTGATGGAAACAGAAAGAGTGCCTCCAACGCGCTTTGCGTAAACCTTGTTGAACACTTGATGCTCGTTGTCGAAGCTGTTGGTCACCATCTCCTTGTTGACGTCGGATTTGTCGACGAAGATGCTATTGTCGACGAAGTGCATACGTACGAAGTTAGTCAGCAGTACGATGTTTTTCTGGAGCTCAAGGCTGTCTTCGCGTTTTGCGATATTGCCTTCGTCATCCTTGTCGTATCCTTCATACTTTTCGTATACTTCCTGCCATGTGGGCAGACCTGCCGCGATGGCTTCGTCAATGGCTTCGTTGGTGGGGGCGAAGACTGTATAGTTGTAGTTCTGCCAGAAGCTGACGTTGTAGTCCATACCATTGCGGTTGCTTACGAAGGTTTCGTATTTTTCGATGGCTGCCTGAAGCTGCTTCAACTGTGACGGGATGTTGATGTCGTACTGGGTCTCGTCTACCAGACCTGATTTCTTGATGAGCTCGTCAAGAGGTATGTCTGGGTGGTCGCAGTACTCATAGAACTTCTGGTAGGGGTTGTTCTCGGCTGCGCCCTCTGCCTCGTCCTGCTTGTCTTTCTTGAAGCCGCGTGGCACATTGGCCAGTACGCTCCATGCTGAGCGCGATGCAGGGATAAGCGGAGCGTCCATGGTGAAGGTGAATCCGTTCTTGTAGCTACCGAAGACCTCTACGTTTGCCTTGATTACGCCTGTTGCACATTCTGCATGCTTGGCCTTGTCAATCTCACGCTCGTTCTCAAGCTGGAAGCCTCCCTGTGCGTAGGCTACCTGCCCGTTTTCGCGTGTCACTTTGACACCCATGCCGCTCTTGGTGAGGTAGTATTCGTCAGTCTCTGCATCGTTGATTTTCGGTATGAGCCTGGTTCCGTCGTCGATATAGTCAGTTCCGACCTCCTGATGTACGATGGTGTTGTCTTCGAGCATCTGGCGCAGGCGGTTGAGTTGCTCTGCCTTGTCGAGGTACTGTCTGGTCTGGCCTTCTACGTTGCCCACCTTGAGAATCTTACCGTTGACAATGTCGTAGTCGGCTATTGAGTAGATCTTCTTCCCGTCGACGGTAATGTAGTTCTGACCGCTTCCGTTCTTGAACGGGAACTCGCTCTTGCTTCCATCGATGTAGAGGAAGCGTACTACGCGGCCAGCTGTCACGTTCTTGTTGGCCATCTGTGTACCTGTCACGTTGGCTACAAAGCTGACTGGATCGTAGTAGTATTTCAGGGCTTCGTCCGTCGGTAGGAAGAATGTGAAGCAACTGCGCATGGCCTTGAGGTATGCGAAGTAGTTGAGACCCATCTGAGGGTTTTGCTTGTTCTCGCTGTCTGAGTATATAGCCCAGTTCATAATCTTGTTGGTAGACTCACCCTTGAGGTATGCTGGTGTGGCTACGCAGTCGAAGTCGGTCGGGGTATATACATTATTCATAATATATACGGGACCATTGCAGGCGAGTTCTACCTTTTCGATGTTACCTCCCTCTGCCACGAGCTTGGTGTCGTTCTCGGTGAAGATCTGCTGCTGTGATGTGGGGTCAATCAGCTTGAGCATCTTTGAGGGTACAGAGCTTACGAAGCTGGTGAACATCACGTTGTTGATAATCTCTCTGAAACGTGAGAGGGGTATTTGGTCGATATCCTCGAGTAGGTATTCGAACCCTTGACCCTCCAGGGCATACTCGTTGGGGGAGTGAGGGTTGAGGGTGTACTCCTCGATGAGTACACGACCACCTCCCTGTCTGAAGTATTCGAGCATGCTGGCGTCGTTGGAGACGAAGATGGCACCCATGTCTTTTGTCGGGTCAGACCCCTCGGGGAAGTACTCGTTCCACCCCGGATCAAATTTGAGTTTACCCTTGCCGCCTGCAAAGAGGTTGCCGCGCCAGTCTTCGGCGACCTCAACGTTGACGTTAGAGATAGAACCGTATGAGCGGTCTGAATAGTAACGCTTTACGTAGATGGTGTCGTCTACGGGGAAATCTGGGTGCAGCAGACGATATTGGCGTGCCAGATCTACGCTATGGAATGGTACAGAGAAACGCTCCAGGATATGGCTGAAGATTTTTGTCTTACCATTGGTGCGGATGACCTCTGCCATGTTTGCCTTGGGGACAAGTGGCGTAGACGTGTAGTTGAGGTAGCCATTGAGACATACGAGATCCGTAGAGTCGAGTTTTGAATCGTAGATATGTACGTCGCTTGTGATGCGGTCGGCACCATTCATGAGTACGTGGAAATCGAGCTTGTCATCGATCTGGTTCTTTGCCATATACTCGTTGGTAAAGTGGATGAGCATTGAGGCTGAAGCGTCTTGAGCCATGAGGATACTCTCCTTGGTGAGAGTGCCGTTCTTGATGCGTGCCCATTGGTCTACCTCCGGCTGAACATTGCCGTTCTCGTCCACTTCGGGGTGAATCTGTTTGTCTATGTTCCAGTATGAATGGAAGAGGTCTGCGACTTTCACGCTCGTGATTGAGTCTGTCGGCGCAGTCTTAGTGTAGTGGCGGAGGGTCTCACCACGTGTGGGGTTGGAGCCTGTGCTGCTTGCGAGGTTCTCCATCACGATGGCGTTGGGAAGCATGCTGGTGTTGAGCAGCAGCAGCTTCTGGGCTTTTGAGAGCTTGTCGTAGCTCGTGGCGTAGTGCCATGGGTTGGTCTCGGGCAATTGGGCGTTGTCTGCAAAGAACTTTGCCCAAGCATCGTCGTCAGCCGCAAATACGGTACGTGAACCTGTCTTGGACAGAATCTCGGCAAGTTCTGTCTTTTCTCCGTCAGAGTTGGCACTCGTGTTGAGCTCCTTGTCGTTGATGAGCTGCAAGAACATCTTGTGATTGCCACTCTCTTCAAGAGTCTCGTAAATGCTGGAGTTAAGGAATGATGGCTTTTCTTCGTCCAGAGTGTAGTCATCGGTACAACTGGAAAGGCCACCTCCTAAGGCTGCCAGACATACGATCAAAGTCTTGGACTTACTCCATTTTTTGAAACGGTTTGTCATAGGTCTGTTTGTTTATGGTTATTTTTATTTATTCTGTTTATGGCGCACTATCCCCTTTTTAAAGGGAATTTCCACGCTTTGCTGAAACAAATTTAGCAAATTTTACGAAAATTAAAATCGCCCAATCACTACTAAGATTGGGCGATTAACAAGAATTAACAAAGTTTTAGTTAAAAAGGCTGTCTTTTTCGAGAGTTGTGCTGCTCTCCAATCCTGTTTCGGCGTCGGTTACAATCATATCGGGCGAGTTCTGGAGACTGTCAGCAATGGTGTCTTTCACAACTTCGGGGACATCGAGGTTTATGATTTTGTTCTTTGTGGGATCAAAGCTGACAAGATAGCGTTGCTGGAAGGCTGGGTCGCTCAGCAGACGTTTCATGAAATCGCCGTAGATAGGCAATGCCGTGCGACTTCCCTGACCGAGCTGGCCTGTGCGGAAATGTATGCAGCGATACTCTCCGCCTACCCATGCTCCGCCTACCATCTTGGGCGTAGTGCCGATGAACCATGCGTCGGAATGGTTGTTGCTTGTACCCGTCTTGCCTCCGAAACTGGTGTATCTGGCAAAGGGACCTATCCAGCTCCATAGTGAGCCTATCGTACCGCCGAAGCCACGCATTCCTGCTGTGAGCAGGTCGAGCATGGCGGTAGCTGTGGTTTGTGGTATGGCTTGCTTGTCGGTGAGTTTGGCCTTGTAGATGGTCTTGCCGTCGCGATCTTTGATGAGGGTGACGAGTATCGGCATGTTGTACTTGCCGTCGTCAACTACGGTACAATACGAGTTGGTGAGTTCGAGCAGGTTGATGTCGCACGACCCAAGCGACAGAGACTTTATGTCTTTCAGAGGGCTTTCTATGCCCATGGCGTGTGCGGTCTTGATGATGTTGGGTATGCCAACTTCCATTCCTACTTTGACTGCGATGGTGTTGATGCTCTTGGCGAATGCCGTACGTAGGGTGTAGTTCTCGCCCGAACATACTCCGTCTGCGTTGTGAGGAGCCCATCGTGTCGGTTTGCCGTCGGCTGTGGTGTCTGGATATGATACATAGCTGTCGAGGCGACGGTCGTTGGGCGTCAGTCCTTGGTTCATGGCCTCGGCGTAGACAAAGAGCTTGAAGGTCGAGCCTGCCTGACGTCCTGCCGTGACTTTGTCATACTTCCAATTGTCGAAGTTGATGTCGCCCACCCAGGCCTTGACATGACGTGTGTCCGGCTCCATAGCTACGAAGCCTGTGTGCATGAAGCTGACCATGTAGCGTATGGAGTCCATTGTGCTTAGCTCCTTTTCGATGGGACCTTCGTACGAGTAGACCTTGACGGTGTGGGGGGTATTGAGAATTGCCCAAATGCTGTCTTGATTGTCGTTATATTTCTTTGATAAATATGCGTAGTATGGAGTCCGGCGAGCTATGCCTTCGATAAAGTCTGGCATCTCTGCTCCACGGGCATCACGCCATCGTGGAGAATTGCCCCAATGGTTATCGAAATTCTTTTGTATCTTGGCCATTTGAGTGGCTACGGCCTCTTCGGCATGTTTTTGTATACGTGTGTCGAGAGTGGTGTATATCTGTAGTCCTTCTACGTCGAGGTCAAGTCTGTTCTCGCTATCGTAGCCTTCTATTAGCCCTATGTCGCAGAGCTTGTCGATATACTCACGCAGATATTGTCTGAAATATGGTGCAGGGCCATCGTAACTGCTTTCTGGAGTCTCGTTTTCTACGATGAGTGGGGTAGCTTTGAGACTGTCGAGCTGGGCTCGTGTGGCCTGTCTGCCATTGATGATGATGGCGTTGTTGTTGAAGGCGTTCTCAAGCACCTGGTTGCGGCGTGCAGTACTGTTTCGGGGGTTGCGTTTGGGATTGTACGTACTGGTGGCTTTGAGTAGTCCTACGAGTGTTGCACTCTGTTCGTAATTGAGTTTGGCAGGGGTAGTGCCAAAGAAGGTTCTGGCTGCTGTGTTGATGCCGTATGAGTTGCTGCCAAAGTCCACGGTGTTGAGGTACATTGTCAGGATTTCTTTCTTGTCGTAAATACTCTCCAACTTGAGTGCAACTATCCATTCCTTGGCCTTCATGATGAGGAGTTTCACTCCCGGTATCTTGCCGCAAAGTCCTGTAGAATACTCTGTACGTACGCGGAAGAGGTTCTTGGCAAGCTGCTGGGTGATGGTACTTGCGCCTCGTGCATTGCCTCGCATCATGTCTTTGGCGGCGGCGAACAAGGCCGTAAAGTCTATGCCGTGGTGCTCGTAGAAACGCTCGTCTTCGGTGCTGATGAGTGTACGTATCAGTATGGGGCTGATCTGCTCGTAGGTGACAGGGGTGCGGTTTTCGTTGAAATACTTGCCCATGAGCACGCTGTCTGCGCTATACACGATGCTTGCTTCGTTGACAATCGGATTCTTGATTTCGTTGAAACCTGGCGACTTGCCAAACAGATAGAGGAAGTTGCAGTCTACAGCTCCTAAAAAAAGTATTACTGATATGAAGAACGTAGCAATCCATACGAGAACCTTCTTGTACCATGGGCCAGAATAGATTCTCCTTATTATATGTGCAGTCGTAGCTGCTGTTGCCTTAATCTGTGTCATAACTGAAAGTGGTTAGTTACGGTAGTCTTATCTCAGAGATGTTCTTGTATCTTTTGCCAGATTTCCCGTGTAGAGTCGGGCGAATACCAATGTATGTCTGTGTCGTGCTTGAACCACGTCATCTGCTTCTTGGCATAGACGCGAGTGTTTTTCTTTATGCGCTCAATGGCCATGGGTAGTTGCCACGTGCCGTCGAGCACATGAAACATCTCTTTGTATCCGACGGTGTTGAGCGAGTTGAGGTGGCGGTATGGATATAGAGTGCTTGCCTCATGGAGCAGACCTTGTGCTATCATTCCGTCTACTCGCTTGCCGATTCGGTCGAAGAGGTCCTGGCGCGGACGTTCGAGCCCTATCTTGAGTATTCGGAAGGGGCGCGATGACTGTCCAGACCTGAGGGTGCGGCGTGAGAGGAAGCTGGAGTATGGCTTGCCCGTCATGTAGCATATTTCAAGGGCGTGGACTACACGCTTGGCATTATGGCGGTCTACGGTCTTGTAGTGTAAGGGATCGAGCAGACGCAATTCTTCGAGTAAGGGGGCGAGCCCTTCGGTCTGGAGACGTTGTTTTAGAGTGTCGCGTGTGAGGGTGTCAACGGTGGGAATGTCGTCAATCCCCTTGCATACGGCGTCAATATACATCATGCTGCCCCCTGAGAGTATGAGGGCGTCATGACTGGCGAAGAGACGGGTGATGAGCGAGAGGGCTTCCTGCTCGTAGCGTGCTGCGCTGTAGTACTCGTCGAGATTGAGTTCGCCTACGAAATAATGCTGTACGCGTCCGAGCTGCTGTGGGGTAGGTGAGGCCGTGCCTATCTGCATCTGCTTGTAGATCTGCCGCGAATCGCAGTTGAGTATGGGGCACGAGAGGCGTTCGGCCAAATCAAGTGACAGCTCGGTCTTGCCCACGGCTGTGGGGCCAAGTATTACTATGAGCAGCTTGTCGTGCATAGCAGGCATTATTGTTGGCTTACTTCAAATCCCTCCATATCGAGTTCGTCAGCATCGTACGAATCCTCGTCGCTGTCTTCGGGGACGTCATCTTCGTCTAAGGGTGAGGGGGTAGGTGTGGGGGTTAGCGTGAAGAGGTCATCAAGTTCCTCTATGATGAACTGTTCGGGAGCTGTACCCTTGCTGCGGCTGACGATTGCGCCGTCTATGCTTTGGCCGTAGATGTTTTCTACGAGCTCGATGAGAAAGTTGCGCTTGCCCTCTACGTCATAAACGTATGCTATATGCTGCCCCTCTGAGTCGATGAAGTCCTCCAGTGGAGTCTCGTCCATCAGATAAAGGTCTTCGTCGTAGCCTGTGGTCTTGGGGCGAAGGTATACCTTGTGGTGTACGTGCCAGTCCTCGTCGCAGATGAGGAAGTGGTGGTTGCCTGATTCGACATACTGGCAATGGCTCTGTATGATGTCGTGGAGCTGGCGGAAGGTGCTCTGTGGTGAAGCCTTGATCTCTATGACGAAATTCTTGACTTCCTGGCTGAACAGTATGAAGCGGTGTGTCATTTGATTATACCTCTTTTGCTGGTACGTATGAAATCAAGGATATATGCAATCTCGGGAGAGTCGGGGATTTCCGTCTCTACACGTGTAAGCAGGTCTCTCTGCAGTCCTGTGCCCTGTATGATAATCTGGTAGGCACGGTGTATGTTGTCGACAAGGTCGCGGTCGAAGCCTCGGCGGCGCAGACCTACGGTATTGAGTCCGCAGTACGAGGCAGGGTCGCGAGCCACCATCGAGTATGGCAAGACGTCTTGTGCGCAGCCTGTACCTCCTCCTACCATACAATAGGAACCTATGCGGCAGAACTGGTGTACGAGTACGTTGGCCGAGAGTATGGCGCGGTCGTCGACGGTGACCTCTCCTGCGAGTTTGGTGCTGTTGCCTATGATGCACTCGTTGCCTATGATGTCGTCGTGGGCTATGTGTACACCCTCCATTAGGAGGTTGCCGTTACCTACTATGGTACGATTCTTTGCTGCAGTACCGCGGTTGACGGTGACATTCTCGCGGAACGTGTTGTTGTCGCCTATTTCTGCGGTGGTCTCCTCGCCGACAAACTTGAGGTCTTGGGGAATTGCGCTGATGACGGCCCCAGGGAAGAAACGGTTGCCGTTGCCTATGCGAGCTCCGTAGAGTATGGTGACGCTGTTCATCAGCACGTTGTTGTCACCGATGACTACGTTCTTGTCGATATAACAGAATGGACCTATTTCACAATTCTGTCCGATTACTGCCTCGGGGTGGATATATGCAAGGGGGCTTATCATTTTTTTGTTGTTTTGTTGTTTTGTTTTTTTGTTTGTTGGTTGGGTCTTTTGTTGTGTTGTCGTTTAGTTGTTTTTTTTGTTGTTTGGTTGACTCCTTTGTTGTTTGGCTTGTTCTTTGTTGTTTGCCCGCAGATGTCGTCAGAATCAACAAAACCACCAAACAACAAAATCACTAAACAACCAAATAACCAAACAACTAAATGAGAAGACTTCGAAGCTTGCGTGCGAAGATGTTGTTGATGGTGTGACCTGGCTTTGTGGCTATGATGTGACCGCGGATAGGTGCTCCTACGAGGGATAGATCGCCTATGATGTCGAGCAGTTTGTGGCGTGCGGGCTCGTTGTCCCATACGAGGGGCTTGTGTTGCATGTAGCCAAGTTCGTTGGCATCATGGTATTCTACTCCGCATAGCTCGCAGAGTTTGTCCATGCGCTCTTGGGTAGTTTGGCGTTCGTAGATGACAATGGCGTTGTCAAGGTCGCCTCCCTTGATGAGTCCAAGATTGAGCAAGGGCTCGATTTCGCGTACGAAGACAAAGGTGCGTGCTGCAGCTATCTTGCTGTTGAAAAGGCGCATGTTGTTGAGGGTGGCATTCTGCATGGGCATCATGTGCGAGTTGAAGTCGATGGTGACGGATATGGCAGGTTCGTCGCCTGGCATGAGGGCTATGCGTGAACCTGTTTTCTCGTCGACTACCATTACGGGCTCGCTTACTTCAAGCCATTTTTTTTCTGCTTCTTGCTCTGTGGTACCTGTCCTGAGTATCTTTTCGACGTACGGGGCTGCGCTGCCGTCAAGTATAGGGAATTCGGGGCCGTTGACATCAATTAGGATATTGTCTATGCCGTTGGCGTATAGGGCGGCAAGTCCATGCTCTACCGTACTGCAACGGACATCTCCGTTGAAGAGTACCGTTCCTCGTGTGGTTTCTTTGACATTTTCGGCGAGGGCATCGATGACAGGCTGTCCTTCGAGGTCTGTGCGGCGTATCTTGTAGCCATGTCCTGTGGGGGCTGGGTTAATCGTCACGGTGAGGTCAAGCCCCGTGTGAAGCCCCTTGCCAGAGAGTGAGAAACTTGATTTTAACGTTCTTTGTTTCATGTCGGCTCTTGGTTGAGTTGCTGTTTGAGTGCTGCAATCTCCTTTTTCATGCGATTGAATTCCTGATACATCTCGGGGAGCTGCTTGATGACGGCCTGTGCTTTCCACCATAGCTTGCCATCGATGGCTGGCGAGCCCATGAGCATCTGCCCTGGCTTCTTGATATTGTTGGGTATGCCCGACTGTGCGCCTACCATGGTTTGATCTGCTATGGCGCATTGGCCTGCTACTCCGACTTGCCCGCCAAACATGCACCATTGCCCGACCTTGGTAGTGCCTGCTATGCCTACTTGTGACGACATGACGGTGTGAGCTCCTATTTCGTTGTTGTGGCCTATCTGCACGAGGTTGTCGAGCTTGACATCTTGATGTATGATGGTCGAGCCCATCATGGCGCGGTCTATACAGGTGTTGGCTCCTATTTCGACGTCGTCCTCGATGATGACATTGCCTATCTGTGGTATCTTGTCGTAGCCGGTCTTGTCGGCGTTCGGCTGGAATCCGAAGCCATCGGCTCCGATGACGCAGCCTGCGTGGAGTATGCATCGTGAGCCTACTTTGCAGTCGTGATAGATGACGGCGTTGCTATAGATGGTGGTGTTGTCACCTATCTCCACGTTTTCGGCGATTGACACGAAAGGTGCGATGTAGCAGTCTTTGCCAATCTTGGCTGTGGGGTCGATGAATGCCAGAGGGCTGATGCCCGTGCGGCGTGGCTTCATGCTCTCGTAGAGGCTTAGGAGCTTGGCTACGGCAAGGCGTGCGTCGGCAACCTTGATGAGAGTGGCATCGTGTGGCTGCTTGGGCTCGAAATTGTTATTGACAAGGACTATGGTACTACGTGTAGTATAGAGGTGTTCCTCATACTTGTCGTTATAGAGGAAACTGAGGCAGCCCGGGCGTCCTTCTTCAATTTTGGCAAAATCGCAGACTTTTGCTTCAGGGTCGCCTACTATGGTGCCACCGAGGAAGTCTGCAATCATTTGCGCGCTGAATTCCATACTTCTATATTAGTGTTAAGGTGTGTGTTAAGGAGTGTTATCTGATTTTAGACAATTCGGCTGCCATCTGCTGCTGGAGCTCTTGGGCTTTGGCGGCTGCTACGGTGGCGAAGTTCTCGCTATTGTCGGCAAAGATAATGCCTCGGCTTGAGTTGACGAGCAGTCCGCAGTCTTTGGTCATGCCATACTTGCAGACCTCTGTGAGCGAGCCGCCCTGTGCGCCTACTCCAGGCACGAGGAGGAAGTGCTCGGGGGCTACGGCGCGTATGTCTCTAAACATCTCGCCTCGTGTGGCTCCTACAACGTACATCATGTTTTGGGGATTGCCCCATTGCTGCGACTTGCGTATGACTTTCTCAAACAGACGCTCTCCGTCCTTGTCCTCGGTTAGCTGGAAGTCAAAGCTGCCCTTGTTGGAGGTAAGGGCGAGGAGTATGACCCACTTGCCGTCGTAGCCGTCGAGGAAGGGGGTGACGCTGTCTTCGCCCATGTAGGGGGCAACGGTAAGGGCTTCGACGTCGTATTCGCCGAAGAAAGTGCGTGCATACATCTTGGAGGTATTGCCTATGTCGCCGCGCTTGGCGTCGGCTATGACGAACTGCTCGGGATAGTTCTGCTTGATGTAGCGCACGGTCTTCTCAAAGGCGTTGATGCCCTTCACTCCATACGCCTCGTAGAATGCGAGGTTGGGCTTGTAGGCAACGCAGTATGGGGCTGTGGCATCGATTATCTGCCTGTTGAACTCGAATATGGGGTCTTCGGCCTGCAAGAGATGTTTAGGGACTTTATTGAGGTCTACATCGAGACCTACGCAGAGGAAACTCTGCTTCTGCTGTATTTGGGCTATTAGTTCTTGTCTGTTCATGTCTGTATGCTTGTTGAATGGTTTGATTATTAAGGTTAGGTCGTCAGAGCTCTGATTCCTTCATGCGTTCGGCATTCTCTGCCACGATGAGGTGGTCAATGCAGTCTTGTATCTGTCCGTCCATAAAGGCTGGAAGATTATATATGGTGTATCCGATGCGGTGGTCGGTGATGCGCCCCTGAGGATAGTTGTAGGTGCGTATTTTGGCTGAGCGATCGCCAGTTGACACCATGGTCTTGCGTCGTGATGCTATGTCGTCGAGGTACTTCTGGTGCTCCTTATCGTAGATGAAGGTGCGCAGGCGGGCGAGGGCACGCTCTTTGTTCTTGGGCTGATCGCGGGTTTCGGTACACTCGACGAGTATCTCTTCGTCTTCGTTGGTGAAGGGGTTGCGCCACACGTAGCGGGCACGAACGCCTGATTCTACCTTGTTGACGTTCTGGCCTCCAGCTCCGCTGGAACGGAATGTGTCCCACTTGATGGCACCCTCGTTGATTTCGACGTCAAACTCTTCGGCTTCGGGTAGCACGGCCACGGTGGCTGCTGAGGTGTGGACGCGGCCTTGTGTCTCGGTGGCAGGCACGCGTTGTACGCGGTGTACCCCACTCTCGTACTTCATCGTGCCGTATACTCCGTCGCCCGTCACGGTGCAGACTATTTCCTTGTATCCTCCTACGGCTCCTTCGTTGTAGTTTGAGACGGTCATCTTCCAGCCTTTGCTTTCAAAATATTTCGAGTACATACGGAAGAGGTCGCCGGCAAAGAGGGCAGCCTCGTCGCCTCCTGTACCTCCGCGTATCTCGAGAACGATGTTCTTGTCGTCTTCGGGATCGGCAGGGACGAGTAGTAGCTTAATCTCCTCTTCGAGTTCAGGTATGCGCGCCTCGCTGGCTGCAAGCTCCTCGCGGAGCATGGCCTTCATGTCGGGGTCGTCTTCGAGCGCCATCATCTCTTTGGCATCGTCGATGGTCTGCAGACAGCCTACGTACTGCTTGCGGGCTTCGACTATCTTGCCGAGGTCTTTCCACTCCTTGGTGAGTTTGACGTATCGCTTTTGGTCGGCTATGACGCTCGGATCGGTGATGAGGGTCGAGACTTCCTCAAAGCGCGATACGAGACCTTCGAGTTTTTCTAACAGATTGTTTGCCATGGATGTGATTAATAGTTGAACTCCCCGTACTCGCTTCTGATGGTCAGGCTCTTGGCCCCTTCCTCGATATGACCGACAATCTGTGCGTCAATGTTGAAGGACTTGCTGATAGCGATGACCTGTTCGGAACGTTCGGGACTTACGTATATTTCCATGCGATGTCCCATATTGAAAACCTTGTACATCTCGCTCCAGTCGGTGTGACTCTCGGCTTGTATAGTCCTGAACAGGGGTGGGATGGGGAACATGTTGTCCTTGACTACGCGGCAGTTCTCGCCGACGAAGTGTAGCACCTTGGTCTGTGCTCCACCGGTACAATGTACCATACCGTGTATCTCTGGACGCATCTCGTCAAGAAGTCGCTTGATGACGGGTGCGTAGGTTCGGGTGGGAGAGAGAACCATTTTGCCTGCCGTGAGCGGACAGTCTTCAATCTTGTCATCGAGGTGCTTGGTGCCGCTATAGACGAGCTCTGACGGAACAGCGTGGTCGTAACTCTCGGGATATCTCTCGGCAAGGTATTTTGCAAACACGTCGTGGCGGGCTGAGGTGAGTCCGTTTGATCCCATACCACCGTTGTACTCCTTCTCGTAGGTAGCCTGTCCCGTGCTGCTAAGACCTACGATGACGTCGCCAGGGCGTATGTTGGCGTTGTCGATGACATCGCTGCGCTTCATGCGGCAGGTTACGGTGCTGTCTACGATGATGGTGCGTACGAGGTCGCCGACATCTGCCGTCTCTCCGCCTGTGCCGTAGATGCCTATGCCCATCTCGCGCATCTCGGCCATGAGCTCGTCTGTGCCGTTGATGATGGCTGAGATGACTTCGCCGGGGACGAGCATCTTGTTGCGTCCTATGGTAGAACTGACGAGGATATTGTCAACGGCTCCTACGCATAGGAGGTCGTCGGTGTTCATGATGAGGGCGTCCTGTGCGATGCCTTTCCACACGGAGAGGTCTCCCGTCTCCTTCCAGTACATGTAGGCCAGAGAGGATTTCGTGCCAGCTCCGTCAGCGTGCATGATGTTGCAGTATTCGTCATCTCCGCCCAAGATGTCTGGGATAATCTTGCAGAAGGCCTGAGGGTAAAGACCCTTGTCGATGTTCCTGATGGCAGCGTGTACGTCTTCCTTGGCAGCGCTGACACCTCGCATCATGTATCTTTGGTTGTCCATGAGAAATATTTGTTTTGTTTTGTGGACAAAGATACAAAAAAAAATGCAAACACGATGTGTGCTTTGCAATTATTATTAGTAAATGAGTTGCAAAGATGTGGGATTGAGGGCGTAGGTGGAGTTCTGAACGAATCCCGAAGGCATCCCGAAGGCATCCCGAAGGCATCCCGAAGCCTTGAGGTCAGCTGTTCCAGAAGTCCCACGATGCGAGAGCCTGCAGACGCAGCATCTCCATGCCGTTCTTGACCGTGGCTCCCCTCTCGCGTCCAAGTCGCATGAACAGCGTCTCCTCCGGGTTGTAGATGAGGTCATAGAGGAGATGTCGCTCTGTGAGTGCATGATAGGGGAGCTCTGGGGCTTGGTCGGTATGTGGAAACATTCCGACAGGCGTGCAGTTGACGATGATGGTGTACTCTTGTATTGCCGCGGAGGTGATACTGGCGTAGTCTACGACTCCTTGGCGTGCTTTGCGGCTAACGTATGTGTAGGCTATGCCGAGGTCCTTAAAAGCTTCACATATAGCCTTTGAAGCTCCTCCTGTACCAAGTATGAGGGCTTTGGTATGGTGTGGTTTGAGAAGGGGACTGAGGCTTTGGCTGAAGCCTATGACATCGCTGTTGTAGCCCGTGAGGGTAAAGGGGCGCAGGGGATTGTCGTTGTGCTGAATCTTTATTACATTGACTGCCCCTATACGCTTGGCCTTCGGACTGAGCGTGTCGAGCAGGGGTATGATGTCCTGCTTGTATGGTATGGTACAGTTGAGCCCCTTGAGGTTGGGGTTGTCGCGCACGATGTCGAGGAGCATGCCTGCGTCTGGTATCTCGTAGTTGACGTAGGTAGCGTCTATGCCGTGTTGGGGGAAGAATTCTTCGTTGAAGAATCTCTTCGAGAACGAGTGTCCGAGAGGGTGTCCTATAAGTCCATATTTATCCATGTGGGCTTGAGTGGTGGGGTATGTGTCTGACAGTATGTGATCGTCGTGAGTGTGTGAGCTATCTCACCGTGATGTGGAAACAGCCTTGTTTGACTTCATATTTTATATGGCAGAGGCTGTCGGCTCTCACATCGCGTAGCACCTGGGTGAGTACCCATTTGAGGGTATCGTTGCTGACCGTGCGGCGATGTTCACCTGGCGGACAGACCGTCTGGTAGCGGTTGTAGGGGATATCGAAGGTGGTGCCATAGCGGTGGCAAGACTGGTCGGACGCGTTAAGGTTGGTACGCATGAGCCGGGCTACGTCTTCTTCGGTGCGCAGTACGCTGCTGACGAGTATCTTGTGAAGCGGTATGTGTCGTACGTGGAGGCTGTCGAGAAAATTGCGCCCTATGACTTGCAGCAGGTTGGCAGCCTGGGGCACGAGATAGGGTATGCTGCTGCGCATGCCATTGTCAATCTTGTAGTATGGGTTGCTGCCCACGAATACAAGCTCGCCTTTGCGGTGTTCGGCCTGGGCGCGGTTCTTGACGGGTTTGACTCCATGGCGGCGTGCGCTGACTATCTGTACGTCTTGTGCATCGGGGAAGGTCTGCGAGTAAGAATATACATCTATTATCTTGTGGACGCGATAGTCTGCTGTGGCAGTCTGTGTGGGCGGAGTCGCTGTCTGTGCGGGCGGAGCTGTCTGTGCGGGCGGAGCTGTCTGTGAGGTAGTATGCACAGGTATCTCCACGTCACGGATGCCGGAGTCAGAGAGGCATGTGTGGCGTATGGTGGCGAGGGTAGCCACGGTGATGCCGAAGAGCCCGAGGTAGATTTTTTTCTTTAATCGTCGCATAATTTTGCCACAAAGTTATATATAAATGATGTATAATCCAAACTTTTTGCTTATCTTTGTGGTCAAATTGATTGAAATGATCGAAAAACACATCATACTCGAAGATGTCGACCCTGTGGTATTTTATGGGGTGAACAATGCCAATATTCAGATTGTGAAGGCTCTGTATCCGAAGCTCAGGATTGTGGCTCGCGGCAATGTCCTCCACGTGATGGGCGACGAGTTGGAGATGTGTGCCCTCGAGGAAAATGTCGACAAGCTGCAGAGGCATTGCTCGAAATACAATTCGCTCACGGAGGAGGACGTGCTGCACATCTTGCGTGGCGAACGTGCGCGACAAGACGGCGTAGAGGGGGTGATTGTGTACAGCGTCAATGGCAAGCCGATATCGGCGCGTTCTGCCAACCAGCAGAAGCTGGTTCAGGCCTATGCTGCAAATGATATGGTCTTCGCTACGGGGCCTGCTGGCTCAGGCAAGACTTACATGTCGATTGCTCTGGCCGTACGTGCGCTGAAAAACAAGGAGATACGCAAGATTATACTCTCGCGCCCAGCTGTCGAAGCTGGCGAGAAGCTTGGCTTTCTGCCTGGCGACATGAAGGACAAGATTGACCCTTATCTACAGCCTCTTTATGATGCTCTTGAGGATATGATTCCAGCGCAGAAGCTCGCCGAGATGATGGAGCACAGGGTCATCCAGATAGCTCCGCTGGCTTTCATGCGTGGCAGGACGCTCAATGATGCTGTCGTTATCCTCGATGAAGCTCAGAATACCACTTCGGCGCAGATTAAGATGTTCCTGACGCGCATGGGGACGAATACCAAGATGATTGTCACGGGCGATATGACGCAGATTGACTTGCCGCGTGGGGTGACGAGCGGACTGAAGGAGGCGGTGAAGGTCTTGTCGGGCGTAGAGGGCATAGGGTTTGTCGAGATGGAAAAGAGGGATATCGTACGCCACCGCCTTGTGTCGCGCATAGTAGAGGCGTACGAGAGGTCTCAAGCTGCTATGATAGACTTTAAGCCCGAAGTTGAAGATATGTAAAAATCATTACAGATAAATACAAAGATGGCTGCATTGACTAAGACGGAGTTCTCGTTTGAGAACCAGACAAATGTGTATCACGGCAAGGTTCGTGATGTATACACAATCGGTGATGACCTGATGGTGATGGTCGCTACTGACCGCATCTCTGCTTTCGACGTAATCCTGCCCAAGGGTATTCCCTACAAGGGCCAGTGTCTCAATCAGATTGCTGCAAGTTTTCTGGACGCTACGGCGGACATCGTGCCCAACTGGAAGCTGGCCACGCCAGACCCTATGGTGACTGTGGGTTACAAGGCTGAGGGATTCAGAGTTGAGATGATTATCCGTGGCTACCTGACTGGTAGTGCATGGCGCGAGTACAAGAACGGCTGCCGCGAACTCTGCGGCGTGAAGCTTCCTGAGGGAATGCGCGAGAACGAGCGTTTCCCTGAGCCGATAATCACTCCTACTACCAAGGCTGAAGAGGGACACGATGAGAATATCTCAGCCGAGGAGATTATCGCGCAGGGTCTCGTCAGCAGGGAGGACTGGGAGACTATGGTGAAATACACACGCGCACTCTTCGCACGCGGCACGGAGATAGCTGCTGGCAAGGGCCTGATTCTGGTCGATACGAAGTATGAGTTTGGCAAACGCGACGGCAAGGTAATCCTGATTGATGAGATTCATACCCCCGACAGTTCGCGCTATTTCTACGCCGACGGCTACGAGGAAAAGTTCGAGAAGGGCGAGCCTCAGAAGCAGCTGTCGAAGGAGTTCGTGCGCCAATGGCTGATAGACCACGACTTCATGAACCGCGAGGGCGACGTGATGCCTGAGATTACCGACGAGTATGCCCAGAGCGTCAGCGACCGCTACATCGAGCTCTACGAGCATATTACGGGCACAAAGTTCGTCCCTGCCGATAGCGAGGGCGATATTGCTGCCCGCATAGAGCGAAATGTCAGCACTTGGCTCAAAACCAAGTAATCCGGCATAGGTTGTAAAATAATGCAGGTCTTATCCTCTCAGGACATGGCTTACAATCAAGAGAAGATTAAACCATATTCACCGCAGGGTGTGAAATCAGAACAGGTGGAGGCAATGTTTGACGGCATTGCTTCCACTTACGACTTTCTCAACCATGTCTTGAGTCTGGGTATTGATAGAGGCTGGCGACGTAAGGCGGTAGAGGCCTTGGGGACTTTTGCTCCACGTCATGTTTTGGATGTCGCTACGGGGACGGGTGACTTTGCTATACTTGAGGCTAATATTATTCACCCTGAGCATATTACTGGAGTTGATATCAGCGAGGGTATGATGTCGGTGGGGCGCGAGAAGGTGAAGAGTGTTGGCTTGGATGGTGTGATTTCGTTCCAGCGTGAGGATTGCTTGGATATGTCTTTTGCCAATGAGAGTTTTGATGCTGTGACCGTGGCTTATGGCGTGCGTAATTTTCAGGATCTCGATGGCGGACTCGCTGAAATGTATCGTGTCTTGAAAAGGGGAGGACATTTGCTTATCGTGGAATTGGCGGCTCCCCCCAGTTTCCCTATGAAGCAATTGTTTTGGTTGTACTCACATGTGGTGATGCCTTTTGTAGGGTGGGTGGTGAGCAGCGACAAAAGTGCCTACACCTATTTGCCCGCTACGATGGAGGCTTTCCCACAAGGAGAGGTGATGGAGGGTATATTGAAAAAGGCCGGCTTCGCAAGAGTGGAGTGGCGTAGATTCACTTTCGGTATCTGTACTATGTATCTCGCAGAGAAGTGATGCGATGCAGGGCATTGGCATGTGAAGAGGTCAGGAAAAGGTGTCAGGGGGCGGAGGAAAATATTTTTTTGATTTTTTATGTCTTTTGTTTTGATGTTAGTTAATATTTCTTTATCTTTGTGCTCTACGAGGTACTGTTTCGCAAGAGATAAATACAAACAATCTAAATAAACTAACCAATGAAAAAACTTTTCCTAATGTTGTTTGCTCTGCTTGGCCTTTCGGCTGGAGCATGGGCACAAAAGGTGACAGATTTGAGTCAGCTGGACAACGAGAAGGTGTACACTCTCACGAGTGCCCGTGCTTTCTTGCTGTATAGCGATGCTGTTCCTAACAAGATTTGTTCGAGTACCGGTAGGGCGGTAGGAACTGTTGCTGCTAACAATGCCGATCCTAACCAGCAGTTCAGAATCGAGAAGAAAGGCGACAATTATTACCTCTTCAGCGTTGGCGCAGACAAGTATGTGAGCAGCAATGGCGCATACGAGGCAAGCGCTTCTACGGTGCTGAAGATAGAGAAGGTCGATGATGCCAATTATCCTTGGAAGTTGATACTCGGCACTAACGGTATGAACTCTCAGGTGTCTGGACAGACTCCGGAGGGTATTATTGTAAATAATTGGACTACAACGGATCCAGGCAATAAATATTGCATTGAGGAGGCTGTGCCAGTGGATAAGGTCTACACGGTTAGCGTGCTTGGTACCGAAAGCGATGAGGCTGGTGTGACATACGGCGAGGAGACATACAAGAATGGTGCTACCATCAGCACCAAGATAACGCTGACAAGAGATGACTTCCAGGCTATTGCCCAGGACGGTAAGATTGCGGTCGTTAGTGTGGCATATCCAAACGTATATGTCAGCTATCTTGACGCTGCAACCAAGTTCTATACCATGCAGAACGGCAAGGGTGGCTATATCAGTCTGAATGAGGACTATGTGGAGAACGGCAATCTGCATCTGAGAAATACAAACAAGCCTCGCGACAACAAAGGCTTGTGGATGTTTGTATCTACTGGTGACAACAAGTATCAGATTTACAACTATTCTACTGGTCTGAGCCGTGTGCTTGGTATGACGGGAAGCGAAGCCGACGCTCGTGCCAAGATGGTGGTAGACGGAGAGGCTGACTATGGCACGACGTATACCGGCACATTCAAGTTTGACGGCTCTGACGCTTCGTATATCAAGGTCGATGGTACTAACAACTGGATGAACAATCGCGGCAACTGGCTCGCTTTCTGGGGTACAGCTTCTGTGACAGGCGACCAGGGCAGTAAGATTTTTATCAACGAAGTATCATTGGCAGACTTCCCTGACGAGTTCTTTGGCGAATTTGCTGTTGTCAACAAGGGCTCTCGCCCCGACTGGATTAGCGACTGGAGCTTGTGGTACGACGTCCCAGCTTCGAAGACTGGTGTCGCAGACACATGGATGGAGTATGCTCTGCCTTTGGGTAACGGCCAGATTGGTGCCACAATTCAGGGTCCAGTCAAGATGGACAATATCCAGTTCAACGAAAAGACTTTGTGGGCTGGCAACAATACCAATTCAAGCCAAGGATATTATCAGAACTTTGGCTCTATTGCCGTGACTGATATCAGCGGCTCTTTCAGCGAGGGTAAGGACGAGTCCAAGCCTGTCAACAACTATTCGCGTTATCTCGATATCATGAGTGGTGTGGCTGGCGTTGACTACAAGAGCAGCGACTTGGCTACAAGTTATTCTCGCCGTTATTTCGTTTCGTCTACCGATAAGGTGCTCGTTGCTCACTATGAGGCCGAGGGTACTGACAAGATGAAGATGCTCGTTGCCTTTGAGCCAGACAATCTGATTGGTGCCGGTGCGGTGACGTATACAGACAAGAAGGCAAACTTCGGCGGAGCTATGGCTATCGTAGCTTATAAGGCTGCTTTTGAGATTGTTACAGACGGACAGACCGAGACTACTCCTGAAGGCATCATCGTAAGCGATGCCACAAAGATGGATATCATCATGGCTGCCACGACCGACTACGATCCTGCCAAGTCAGGCTGTAAGAGTGGTGAGACAGACGCACAGTTGCTCGCTAAGGTTCAGGGTCGCATAGATGCTGCCATTGCCAAGGGTTATGACGCCTTGCTCGCTGACCATACCCGGAAACACAACGAATTGATGGGTCGTGTGGACCTGAATCTCGGAGGCAAGAGCACAATGACTACTGAGGCACTTGTCAAGTTCTACAACGCCGCCGACCAGAACAAGACCAGCGAAGACGGTCTGTTCCTTGAGTCTCTGTATTTCCAGTATGGACGCTATTTCACTATTGGCGCTAACCTCGATTATGACAGCCACGCTCCAAGCAACCTGCAAGGTATATGGAACGACCGCTCCAACACCTCTTTCTGGCATTGTGATATCCACGCCGACATCAATGTTCAGATGAACTATTGGCCTGCCGATCCGACCAACCTTTCTGAGATGCACCTGCCTTTCCTGAACCATATCCTTGATCTTGGCGCACCAGGCAGCAACTCTCCATGGTATCAGCTGGCGCAGAAGGTGAAGGCCGGCGCAAAGGGTTGGATGGTAGCCGTAGAGAACAATATCTTTGGTGGTACCAGCACTTGGGAAAATAAAAGAATCAAGACTTGTGGTGCATGGTATTGCACACATCTGTGGCGTTACTACAAGTATACCCTCGACAAGGAGTTCCTGAAGAAAGCTCTGCCTGTGATGTACGAGTGTGCTCTCTTCATCAAGTCTATTTCTACTCAGGATAGCAATGGCTTGTGGGAGATCCAGGGTGAGTGGTCTCCCGAGCATGGACCAACCGACGTGACAGCCTTTGCCCAGCAGACCAGCTATGAGTTGCTCGATGAGATATTCAAGGCACATGCAGAGCTTGGCGACGAGTCTCCTCTGACTGCAGCACAGATTTCTGCAATCCAGAATCTTTATGACAATTTCGACAAGGGTCTTTGGGTTGAGAAGTGGAATGAAAAGGACAATATCTCTGAGTGGAAGAATAATGCGCTCTCAGATCAGGGTCACCGCCACCTCTCTCACCTGATGTGTCTGTATCCGTTCAGCCAGGTTAGCGCTTTCGACAAGACTGCCGAGGGTCAGAAACTGTTCAAGGCTGCCCACAATGGCCAGATTGCACGTAATGGCGACGTCACAGGCTGGTCTATGGGTTGGCAGACAAATACTTACGCCCGCTGCTTGGACGGCGAAAACGCTCGCCGCAACCTCACACTCGCCTTGCGTCACTCTGGTTCTTACGTGATTGAGATGGGCAACTTTGGTGGTTGCTACTACAACCTCTTCGATGCCCACTCTCCATTCCAGATTGACGGCAACTACGGCTGCACCAGCGGTATAGCCGAGATGTTGCTCCAGTCTTATGATGATGTTGTGACTCTCCTGCCAGCATTGCCATCAGCTTGGGCTGAAGGTAGCGTCAAGGGTCTGAAGGCTCAGGGCAACTTTATCGTAGACATCGCATGGAGCGAAGGCAAGGTACAGTCTGCACAGATTGTCAGCGGTAGCGGTGCTCCTCTCAAGGTACGTTGCCTCAATGGTGCTGCAGAGCTCGCCAATGTTCTCATCACCGTCAACGACGAGGAAGTGTACGTGACAGCCGATGAGGACGGCGTCGTGACTGTGCCTTGCGCTAAGGATGACGTAGTCAAGATTGATTTCAATGCTACACCTACAGGCATTTCTGCCATCGCACCTGCTCTCAATAACAAGGTGATGAAGGACGGTAAATTCGTTGAGAACAATCAAGTGGTTATCTGCAAGGACAACCAGAAGTATGGTCTAAACGGCACGTCCATCAAGTAATGTACAGATTTATCTGTCTGCTGACAGTCCTTATATCCATGTTCCTGCGCCTGCCGGCGCAGGAACATGCTGTTTTTCTCGGCTTGCCTCTCGGTGGTAACGTCGAGGAATTTGTCGAGGAGTTGCAAGACAAAGGCTATGAAGTTCGTATACGCTCGCAGAATATCATCTCGCTGACCGGAATGTTTGACGGCGTGCAATGTATTATTGAAGTCCATCATACTCCAAAGAGTCTTGTGGTACATCAGGTCAGCGTAGCATTTGCCGAGTTTATGGAAAATGATATAGCCCGTATGCTGAAGTATCGACAGATTCGCAAGACGCTCAAGAAGAAGTACTCCAAGTGGCATTACACCCGTGGGAAAGCACTCGACGAATGGTCATCACCTTACGCGCGCATATCACTCGGCACGAAGCGTTTCGAGGGGCAGGGCTTCAAGACTCTGTTCGTATGGTGGCAAGATCGCGAAGGGTGGGAGAGGGCCAAAGCCGAGGGATTATGATGCTTGCCGAAAATTAGAGGGCTATTTCTTGCGGAATTGCTCTTTTTTTTGTAATTTCGCATTCGGAACTAAACAATAAGCATATACATTACATGGGAAAAATCCTTATTATCGGTTGCGGTGGCGTGGCTACTGTGGCTGCCCACAAGATTTGTCAGAACAAGGACACCTTTACTGACATCAAGATTGCCTCACGCACCAAATCCAAGTGTGATGCCTTGGCAGAAATCCTCAACAAGCGATATGGCACGAATGTGACCACGGCTGCTGTCGACGCAGATAGTGTCCCCCAGTTGGTCGCTCTGATGAGCGAATACAAACCCGATATGGTTCTCAACTTGGCTTTGCCCTATCAGGATCTGACCATCATGGATGCCTGTCTTGAGACCGGATGCAACTATATGGATACAGCCAACTATGAGCCCAAGGACGAAGCACATTTCGAGTACTCATGGCAATGGGCGTACCGCGAGCGTTTCGAGAAGGCTGGTCTTACCGCCATCTTGGGTTGCGGTTTTGATCCAGGTGTGACGAGCATCTATACCGCCTATGCTGCCAAGCATCATTTCAAGGAAATACACTATCTCGACATCGTGGACTGCAATGCCGGCAACCACCACAAGGCTTTTGCCACCAACTTCAACCCCGAAATCAATATCCGCGAGATAACGCAGAAGGGCCTCTATTACGAGGACGGCAAGTATATAGAGACCGAGCCTATGGAGATTCACAAACCTCTGACATACCCCGGTATCGGTCCGAAAGAGTCTTATCTGCTGCATCATGAGGAGATAGAGTCGCTTGTCATCAATTATCCCACAATCAAGCGTGCACGCTTCTGGATGACATTCGGCGAGGCATATCTCAAACATCTGGAGGTTATCCAGAATATAGGTATGGATCGCATCGACGAGATCGAATACAAGGCTCCTTTGGCTGATGGTAGTGGTGATGCAATCGTTAAGATTGTACCCTTGCAGTTCCTCAAAGCCGTCCTACCAAACCCTCAGGACCTTGGCGCAAACTACGATGGCGAGACAAGCATCGGTTGCCGTATTCGCGGTATAGGCAAAGATGGTCAGGAGCATACCTATTATGTCTACAACAACTGCTCTCATCAGGCGGCCTACGACGAGACGGGTATGCAAGGTGTCAGCTATACTACAGGTGTGCCAGCCATGATAGGAGCCCTGATGTTTATGAAAGGTCTATGGGTAAAGCCAGGCGTGCACAATGTGGAGGAGTTCGATCCAGATCCTTTTATGGACGAGCTCAACAGGCAAGGCTTGCCTTGGCATGAGATACATGATGGTGATTTAGAACTTTAATTTGATTTGAATTATGGCAAAAGACAAAGATACTCTCGCTATTGACGAGAAAGAGTCCAAGCTCAAAGCCCTTCAGGCAGCACTTCTCAAGATTGAGAAAGATTTTGGCAAGGGTGCTGTGATGAAGCTTGGCGATGACAATATTGACAAAGTTGAGATCATTCCCACAGGCTCAATCCTCCTAAACAGGGCACTTGGCGTAGGCGGCTATCCAAGAGGGCGTATCATAGAGATTTATGGTCCCGAGTCCTCAGGCAAGACCACCTTGGCGATACACGCAATCGCTGAGGTACAGAAGACAGGCGGCATTGCAGCCATCATAGATGCAGAGCATGCTTTTGATCGCTTCTATGCCGAAAAGCTTGGGGTGGACGTCGACAACCTCTTTATCTCTCAGCCAGACAACGGAGAGCAGGCTCTTGAGATTGCAGACCAGCTGATACGCTCATCTGCCGTTGATTTAGTCGTAGTGGATTCAGTCGCAGCCCTAACGCCCAAGGCCGAGATAGAGGGAGAAATGGGAGACAGCAAGGTCGGACTGCATGCGCGTCTGATGTCGCAAGCATTGCGCAAACTTACCTCAACTATAGCAAAGACCAATACAACCTGCATATTTATCAACCAATTGCGTGAGAAGATAGGGATAATGTTTGGCAACCCCGAGACTACTACTGGAGGTAATGCCCTAAAGTTTTATGCGTCCGTACGACTGGATATTCGCAAGGGATCTTCAATCAAGGACGGCGACGAGATTATCGGCAATATCACTCGCGTCAAGGTCATAAAGAACAAAGTGGCACCACCATTCCGCAAGGCAGAGTTCGAGATTTACTTCGGCGAGGGCATAAGCCATTTGTGTGAAGTCTTCTCATTGGCAGTCGAGCTCGGCATCATCAAGAAGAGCGGCTCATGGTTCAGCTATGGAGAGACCAAGCTCGGGCAGGGTGAAGACAGAGTCAAGGATATGCTCAAGGACAACCCCGAGCTCATGGAAGAACTCGAGAGCAAAGTGATGGCATACCTCGATGAAAATCCCGATTGGCAGCCAAAAATCAAGTAGTTTTTTAGACAGATATATACCAGTTGTGTCAGCAAAGACACAGGAGACTGACATAATGTCATATATTACTGACAGTTTAGGGCTCGTGCCATTTTTGGCACGAGCCTTGCTGTATGTATGGTGTTGGCTCCCTATCCCTATGAGATGCGACAGGAGACTACACATTATATATATAGTAATTAGAAACGTACATGAACGGCTTTCGCCAAAGGGAATGAAAATGTTGCAACTCTGGCA
>CAMEQD010000015.1:0-44233 GCA_945932615.1 uncultured Prevotellaceae bacterium
TCGACCTATCGGACAACAAATCTTAATTTGGGTGGCGCATTGACGAAGTCAGGAAGAAGATGTATTTGCTGAGCTCAAGCATCTTCAGGATATACTCTGTCTTGTCAATGTAGAGACAGTTCAAGTCTACTATCTCGCTATATGTCTGAATTCCTACGGGGAGTCGTTTGAGTTTCTTGTTAACCATTTTCTTACATTTTTGCTTACAAAGATACGATTAAGTGAGCGAAAAAGCAAATTTATTTGATTTTTCCGAACGTGAGTATCTTCGACCGCAGGTCAGGGATACGATTAAGTGAGCGAAAAAGCAAATTTATTTGATTTTTCCGAGCGTGAGTATCTTCGACCGCAGGTCAGAGATACGACTTTTGCCGACGGGCAAAAGTAGAGCATTGAGCGGAAAAACAACATCTCGTGGGGGCGATTGTGGACTTTGGTCGACTTCTGTAGACTTGAGTGGACATAAAGGTGTTAAGGCAATTAAATTTTATCCTTTTGGAGAGAGTTTAAGAAAAAAGTATTAACTTTGCCGACGATACAGAAGATCATAGTTTGTTATGAAAACCTTGTGTAATGCTTTGAAGGAGGCGACAAGCGTGTGTACGGTTTGTCTGCTGTTCGTGGCTGTAATATGCTCTTGTGGCAGCGATGACGATGTGCCTCCTGCCGTAGAAGAGGGTGGGGTAGAGGATTCGTCTGTAGAGGCTGTGCTCGATAGTGCAGAGTTTTGCTGCAAGAGGGATGGGCTGAACATTTACGGTCTTATGTATAGCCGGGTGTCGCCTGGCGAGAAGGCTCCTGCTGTGATTCTTTCGCATAGTAGCAGTCTGACCCATGCTGCAATGAGGGATTATGCCCGTCAGATAGCCGATAGAGGTATGGTGGCTTACTGTTTTGACTTCTGTGGGGGCAGTAGCGACAGCAAGAGCGATGGCAGTACGGACGATATGACGGTCTTTACCGAGGTTGACGATCTGAAGGCTGTATTGGCGGCTGTCAGAGCTCTGGATTCGGTCGATGCGGACAGCGTTTACCTGTTGGGTTCGAGCCAGGGTGGTCTCGTGTCTGCTTTGGTGGCTGAGGAGTGTGCGTCAGACGTGTGTGGGTTGATTTTGTTTTATCCTGCATTCAATATCCCTGATTTGATCAGTAAGTATGGCAATATGATGGGGCAGATGGGCGACAATGAATTTATCAGTTCGCTCCGTGGCTATGATGTGTGGAGCCACATAGGTTCGTACGGAAAGCCTGTGACAATCATTCATGGCTCTGCTGACATGATTGTGCCGGTGTCTTATTCGGAAAAGGCCGCAGAATTGTATCCCGATGCTCGGCTCTACATTATCGATGGGGCTAATCATGGCTTCAATGCTGCCAACTTGGGGAGTATGGGAAGCATGATGGGAGGTGGTGTCAATTACGATGCCGAGGTGATGCCGATTGTGTATAGTGCATTGCATCGCTGACCCTATGGGGCTGTTTTTATCCGCTCCAATTGCAATAGAAACTGTTTTGCGGCTAATCCACCTGCATAGCCTGTCAGAGAGTGGTCGCTACCGACAATGCGGTGACAGGGTATAAGTATGGAAAGTGCATTTGCTCCTACGGCACGTGATACCGCGCGGACGGCTTTGGCATGTCCGACCGATTGGGCAAGGTTGAGATAACTGGTGGTGACCCCGTAGGGCAGGCTTTGCAGGGCATTCCATACCTCCGTTTGGAATGGTGTTCCGGCCGTGACAAGTGGTAGTGTGAATTGCTGACGCTGTCCCTTGAAATATTCGTCGAGTTGTTTGGCGGCTTCTGCTGTAGTCTCGCTTGCCTCATCTCTTACGGCTGCCTTCAACCGTCGGGTTATCCTACGTATTACCTGCCTATGGTGTAGCTCGGAGTATACCCAGTCGCACAAGCATATCTTCCCCTCTATCGAGCCAAGTAGCAAGTCACCGCATGGAGAGTGGTAAAGACTGGTGGATACTATTGTTTGTTGTTTGGTTTTTTTGTTGTTTGGTTTTTTTGTTGTAACCACTCCTTAAGCCCATGCATATCTCTCAACACGATGTCGGCTCCGGCATCTGTGAGGACTTGGTCGCTAAGTGGGCCTGTGTTTACGGCTATGGTGTAGATGCCTGCGGCTTTGGCAGCTTGTATGCCGAGTGGGGCATTTTCTACCACGATGGCTTCGCTGGGGGCGAGGGCGCGGTCGAGGCCGAGCTTGCGTCCTGCCTTTTCGAGTCCCATCAGATAGGGTTCGGGGTGGGGTTTGCCGTGCGTGACGTCGAAGGCGGTCACCATGACGTCTTGAGTGAAATGATGTGGGTATGCCTCGTCGAGGCGTTGTAGCAGGGAGGCTTGTCCGCTGCCTGTGACGATGACTCGTAGCAGGCCTGCTTCTTTCACAAGGTCGAGCACCTCTTTGGCTCCGCGCATGGGGAGTGGGGTGGGAAGGGTGTTGAATATGTCGCTCTTGATCTGGTAGATGGACTGTATCTCGTCGGGCGTGGCATCGCGTCTCCATAGGCGCTGGGTGAAGATGTTGATGGTGCCTTCGCCTGTGCGTCCTTCGTTCATGTAGACCTCTTCGCGTGTCATGCTCATGCCGCATCTCTCCATGGCACACTGCCACGCTGTGGCATGGTTCGGCATACTGTCATACAGCACGCCGTCCATGTCAAATAGTATTGCCCTATACTCCATCGCTGCTGGTGCCGTTGGCGTCTTCGTCGTCGAGGCTGTTGTCTATCCTGACGCTATGCTGGCCTGAGGGGTCAATAGTCAGCATGAGTGGCTGCGACATGTCGCTCTCGGGGTAGGATACGGCGAGTGAGAATTCGACGTTGCCATCGTGCACACCATAGAACATGCAGCCGTCGAGTATGCTCTGGCTGAGGAAGTCTCCATCGATGAGATTGGAGAAGTTCTCCTTGTGGAAAGTACGGTTGAAGAGGAGTCCACCATCGCGCCTGACGCTGATGGTGAGCTCGGTGTTGGCAAAGCGTGCTCCGAGTTCGTCGATGACGGTGCCAAGCGAGTCGTTGCTGATGCGGTCTATGACATAGCTGTACTTGTGGCCGCCGATGGTCGTATCTCTCTCTACGTGGAGGTTCTGGAGCTGGTGCGTGATGTCTCCGGTCTTGTCGATGTCAGCGAGGTTGCCGTTGGCTTGATCCGTGTTCTTGCTGTGGCATGCTGCCAGCATCGCTCCGGCACAGAGCAGCAGGAGTGTATTCTTCATAGATGGTCGTTCTTACTCTTCGGCTTCGGGTGCTTTGTCGATGAGGTCAAGGAATTGGTCAAGTTTGGGGGTGATAATGATCTGGGTGCGGCGGTTCTTGGCGCGGCCCTCGGCTGTGTCGTTGTCAGACACGGGGTTGTATTCGCCTCGGCCTGCTGCGCTCAGACGGCTCGGGTTGACTCCGTATTTGTTTTGAAGTTCCTGTACTACGGAGCTGGCACGCAGGGCTGAGAGATCCCAGTTGTTGCGGATATTTGTCTTCTTGATGGGCACATTGTCTGTGTTACCCTCGATGAGGACCTCATAGTCGCTGTAGTCGGTGATAATCTTGGCTATCTTGGACAGGGTCTCTGAGGCTGCTTCGCTGATTTCGTACGAACCGCTCTTGTAGAGCATGTTGTCGTTGAGCGAGATGTAGACTACGCCTTTGAGCACTTGTACGTCGACGTCTTTGAGCTCCTCTTTGCTCAGCGAACGTGTCAGTCGGTTGGTCAGAGCCATGTTGAGCGAGTCGCTCTTGCTCTTGGCTTCGATGAGCTGCTTGATGTATTTGTTGCTCGCGTTGATTTCGTCGACGAGTTTGCTGATGTTGGCTCCGCCTTGGTTGATGCTGTTGTCGAGTGAGGTCTTCATGGCTTGCAGGGCGGTGTTCATCTCCTTGAGCGATGCGTTTTTCTCGGCCACCTGGTTTTCGAGGCTGGCTGACTTTGTCTTGTATTCGGCGAGGCTCACGAGGAGATCTTTGTTCTCGTTTTGGCAGTTGTCGTACTTCTGCTGTGCCTCCTGATACTTCTGTTGTGCTGCGAGGAGATCTTTCTTGCTGGCGCAGCTGCCAAGTGTGAGTGCACAGGCCAGTGTTATTACCGAAATCTTGAATGTCTTCATAATTTTAGGTGTTGTTTAGTTGTGTTTACTGTAAAATATAATATGTTTCTCGTGCAAAGATACACATTTTACCACATATAATTGTCCAATTATGGGGGCTTTTTTACAAATTTTATTTCATGTTGTGACAAATTTCAATTAAAAAGCGTATCTTTGTGTGCAATTTGACATATTTTTAGAACGATTCACAGCATAATATCATGAGTAAGTTGATTAAGCCTGAGGGCTATCGTGCGATTCTGAACCTCAAACAGACGGAATTGGCTATCAAGCAGATCAAGGATTTTTTTCTGAGGAGTCTCAGTACGGAGCTGAGACTGCGTAGAGTTACTGCTCCGCTTTTTGTGTTGCGGGGCTTGGGGCTCAATGATGATCTCAACGGAGTGGAGCGTGCGGTGTCTTTTCCTATCAAGGATATGGGCGAGTCGGTGGCTGAGGTGGTACACTCGCTTGCCAAGTGGAAGCGTGTCACTTTGGCTGAATATGAGGTGCAGCCTGGATATGGCATAATTACCGACATGAACGCCATTCGTGCTGACGAGGAGTTGGACAATCTTCACAGCTTGTATGTAGACCAGTGGGACTGGGAGCGCACGATGACTGCCGAACAGCGCAATATTGATTTTCTCAAGACGATTGTCAACAAGATATATAGTGCTATCCTACGTAGCGAATTTTATATCTGCGAGACGTATCCGCAGCTGGAGCCTTATCTGCCTGAGAAGGTCCACTTCATACACAGTCAGGAACTCGTAGACCGCTATCCTGACAAGACGGCCAAGGAGCGAGAGGATCTCATCTGCAAGGAGTACGGGGCTGTGTTTATCATCGGTATCGGCGGCAAGCTGAGCGACGGCAAGGAGCATGACTTGCGTGCTCCGGACTATGATGATTGGTCTACGCCGAATTCTGACGGATACAGGGGGCTGAATGGCGACTTGCTTATATGGTATCCTGTGCTTGGGCGTAGTATTGAACTCAGCTCGATGGGTATACGTGTAGACAGGGAGGCTCTCGAACGCCAACTTGAGATTCAGGGCAAGACTGACCGCAAGGAGTTGTATTTCCACAAACGTCTGCTTGAGGGTTCGTTACCTCTCTCTGTCGGTGGTGGCATAGGTCAGAGCCGCTTGTGTATGATATTGCTGCATAAGGCTCATATCGGCGAGACACAGTCGAGCATCTGGCCCGATGAGATGCGTAGCGAGTGTCGCCGTCTTGGGATGCAACTGATTTGACATTCCTTTAGTGTTATCCATAATAATTTAATTTTTAATTCATGAGAAGAAAGAATTCTGTCCCATGCAGGCAGTTCACTTTCCGTCGTTTCAGCGGAAAGGGTTGGGCGGTGTTCAGCAGTCTTTCTCTCAATGTACGCATCGGTATGCTGAGTGTGGCTACTTTGGCATACGCCGCGCCTGCCAAGTCGCACGCATGGATTCTGGCTCAGAATCATGCTGCTGATGATGACAAGGCTTTGGTTGATGACGTACGTGACGAGAGTGAACTCGACGAACTTACCGTCTCTGCAAGCATGGCTCCGCTGACTCAGCTGCAGTCGGCGAGAATTGTTTCTGTGCTCACCCGACAGGATATACAGCAGTCGGGGGCACAGAGTGTCAACGACTTGTTGAAAACGGTCTCTGGCGTGGACGTCCGTCAGCGCGGGGCTTTTGGTGTACAGACGGACATTGGTATCGACGGCGGTCAGTTTGACCAGGTCATCATCTTGCTCAATGGTGTGAATGTCAGCAATCCTCACACGGGTCATCTCGCGATGGATTTGCCCGTATCGATAGCTGACATCGAGCGTATCGAGGTGCTTGAGGGAGCTGCGTCACGCGTGTATGCAGGGTGTAGTTTCTCGGGCGCAGTCAATATTGTGACTCGTAGGGATAGTGACAAGTCTGTCGAGTTTGCTGCCGAGGGCGGTAGTTTCGGTTCTGTGACTACTGATGCTCGCCTCAATCTGACCCATAAGTCGGTGGGTACGCGTCTCTCAGGAGGCTGGGGCAGGAGTGACGGAGGTACTGTCAATTCTGACTGGAATATGGCACGAGCCTATTATCAAGGCAATTATACCAAGGGTGAGACAGACGTGTGCTGGCAGTTGGGCTACAGCCACAAGGATTACGGTGCCAATACTTTCTACAGCGCAGCTTATCCCAATCAGTTTGAGGCTAACCGACGTATTTTGGTCAGCGTTGCCGCCAAGACAGGTGGTTTGCTACATCTCACGCCCGAGGTGTACTGGAATCGTACGTATGATCATTTTCAGTTGATACGCGACGAGTCGTTTGGTGAGAATTTTCATCGTGTCGATGTCTATGGGCTCAAACTCAATGGTTATGTAGACTGGAAGTTGGGCAAGACGGCATTTGGGGCTGCTTTGCGCCACGAGGGTATTTACAGCACCTCGCTGGGTAGAGACCTTGAAGAGGCTCAATGGGTAGGGGTTCCCGGTCAGGACGAACTCTACTACAAGCGTCACGACCAGCGCACCAATATCAATTTCAATCTCGAACACAATCTGCTGCTTGAGCGTTGGACTGTGTCTGCTGGTGTCACGGCTCATCTCTGTACCGGGGTGGACTACAAGGTTCGCTTCGCTCCTGGGGTAGATGTCAGCTATCGTCCTTCGAGCTCGTGGAAATTGTTTGCTTCGTACAACGTGGGGTATCGGCTGCCGTCGTTTACCGAGCTTTACTACAAGTCGCCTACGCATGACGGCAACCGTGACTTGAAGCCGGAGACGAGCCACAATTTCCAGATTGCTGCCAAGTATTACCGTCGTGGTGTCGATATTACAGCCAAGACGTTCTATCATCTCGGGCGCGACATGATTGACTGGGTGATGTATTCTGCCCAGGATCAGTTCCATAGCACTAATTTTCAGCTTGACAATCTTGGCGTCGGACTTGATGCGAGAATTGATTTCCCCCAGTTGTGTGGCAAGGATACATGGCTGACAGACGCTTCCGTATCGTATACTTATATGAAACAATGGAGACATGATGATATACCAGTCTTCAAGAGCAACTACGCTATGGAGTACCTGCGTCACAAGTTTACGGCTTCGTTTTCCCACAAGATATGGAGTCGCCTCTCTGCTACATGGCAACTGCGTGTGCAGGACCGAAATGGTGGATATATACTATATGAAGGAGCAACGAATACTGGGCAACTTGTATCATACTCGTCATATGCTATTCTCGACGCCAAACTGCAGTGGGCGGCACCAAAATACGATATATGGCTCAATGCTGCCAATATTACTGATACTCATTACTACGACTACGGCAATATACCGCAACCGGGAGTGTGGTTTATGGCAGGGGCGAGAATAAGATTCAACCTCTGATACATCAAGACGTCCCCCGAAGGTTTGTTGACCTGAAGGGGATGTTTTTATTTTATATTATTTTGTTGTTTCGGTGGGGTATGATGTTTTTTTTTTGTTTTTTTGGTAGGATTGTGTTGTGGTTCGGGAAAATTGTTGTATCTTTGCGGTGACAATTCTACGGATTTGTCGCCCGTTGGGGTATAATGGTGCAAACTGTTATGCCCCGATTTTATTACAGATAAGCCTTAATGTGCCGTTGTCATGTTTCCTTATTTTGCTTTTCCGCTCCAGTCCAAGTTCTTGGACAAGCCAAGCGAAACAAGTTTCGTGGTCCTTTCGTTCGACAATTCCAAATCAAAAACAAGTTTTTATTTGGAATTGTTCTCACTTATTCGTAACTTTGCAACACAAATACCCCGTTTTATGAAGAAGGTCTTGTTCTCCATATTGATGATGATGATGCTGTGCGTGTTTGAATCACAAGCGTTTACGGTGGTCATTGATGCTGGTCATGGCGGAAGGGATGCTGGTGCCTTAGGGCGTCGCAGCCGGGAGAAAAATATCAATTTAGCCGTGGCTTTGGCGTTGGGCAATCTGATCAAAAGCAACCTGCCTGACGTCAAGGTGGTCTATACTCGCAGTACTGATGTGTTTGTTGAGTTGGATCAGCGTGCACGTATCGCCAACAAGGCCAAGGCTGACCTGTTTATCAGCATTCATACCAATAGTACTGCCTCTGGGCGTTCGGGGACTAAGGTGTGCGGTGCGGAGACGTACACGCTCGGTATGCACCGAGCTGCCGAAAATCTTGCCGTGGCCAAGCGCGAGAACTCGGTTATCACGCTTGAGAGTAACTACGAGCAGCGTTACGAGGGTTTCGACCCGAGTAGTAGCGAGTCGTATATCATTTTCGAGTTGATGCAAGATCAGAATATGGCGGCGAGCGTGGATTTCGCGAGCCGAGTGCAGAACCAGTTCCGCGCTACGGCAGGGCGTGTCAACAAGGGTGTGCATCAGGCTGGATTTCTGGTTTTGCGCCAGACGAGTATGCCGAGTGTGCTCGTAGAGCTTGGCTATATCAACAATTTCAGCGAGGAGACGTTTCTCATGAGTGCTGACGGGCAGCAGAAGATGGCCAGAAGCATTTTCAACGCTTTTAAAGATTATTACAAGAAGGCAAAATGAAGAAGAAGGATATATTCATAGGCATCGCTGGCGTGATAGCGTTGTTGGCTTTGTTCTTTGGGATAAAGTTTCTCAAGGGGGAAAACTTGTTTGACTCCAATACATACTACTATGTGCATTTCTCCAATGCGCACGGTCTGGTCAAGAGCAGTGCTGTGTATGCCGATGGTTATCAGGTGGGTATCGTGTCGGATATCATCTATGACTATGACCACCCGGGCAATGTGCTGGTCGAGATTAGCGTAGACCCCAAGCTCAAACTGCGTGTGGGGACTCGCGTACAGATAGACAGCGGTCTGATGGGGGGCTGTACGCTCAATGTATATCCAGGCAGCAATCTCGGCTCTATCTATCATAGGGGCGATACTATCCCCGGTAGTGAGGCTTTGGGCTTGATGTCGAAGGCTGCTGACTTGGTGCCTCAGGTGCAGGGACTTGCGAGCAAGGTGGACACTCTTGTGGTGTCGCTCAACAGGCTTGTCAATAACCCCGACATTCCGTTGATTCTCTCCAATGTGGAGGAGGTCAGCAAGGATTTGACTGTCACTACGCGCCATTTGAACTCTCTGCTCGAGAACGATTTCCCCAAGTTGGCTTCTACATACAATAAGGTGGGCGAGAACGCTATACTGCTGACCGAAAAGCTTAACGGGGTCGACATTGAGGGCACGTTGGCCAATGTCGACAAGACGGTCAAGGACGTCGACCGCATGATCTTGCAGATGCAGTCGCCTGAAGGTACACTCGGTGCCTTGATGAAAGACAGGGGGCTGTATGACAACCTCAATCATACGGTACAGAGTGCAGACTCTCTCTTGACAGACTTCAAGTCTCGCCCCAAACGTTATATTCACTTCTCGGTATTTGGCAGAAAGGATAAGTAGGACTTACAATGATTGATGCTCAGGCTCTTTGGCAGCGTTGCCTCGAACTTATACACTCGCGTCTGAATGAGTCGCAGTTTGCCACATGGTTTCAGCCTATAGGGTTCAAATCCTATAATGAGGAGACCAAGGAGGTGACTATCTGTGTGCCCAGTCAGTACTTCTATGAGTATCTCGAAAACAATTACAGGCGCATAATCTATCTCGCGCTCTTCCGCGTGTTTGGCGAGGATACTCGTCTGGTGTATAGCGTGTCGGTCATTACCGAGCAGAATGTCATGGAGAGGTCCACTCCTCTCGCTGCTCCCAAGGGTTCGGGTCGCAAAATGACGGCTCAGGCTCCTGACGTGGTGAGCGACTTTGATACGCAGTTGAATAGCGAGCAGACGTTTGACAATTTTATCGAAGGCCTTGCCAACCGCTTGCCGCGCAGCGTAGGTGAGAGTGTGGCCAAGAATCCTGCTCGCAAGACTTTCAATCCCCTGTTTGTCTACGGTCCTTCGGGTTGTGGCAAGACTCATCTGGTCAATGCCATAGGTATGCGTCTGCGTCAGCTTCACCCACGCAAGAAGGTGCTTTACGTCAGTGCGCACCTGTTTCAGGTACAGTTCGTCGATGCTCGCATCAACAATAAGATTAACGATTTCATTCACTTCTATCAGAGCATAGACTGTCTGATCGTAGACGATGTGCAGGAGTTTTCAGGCAAGGACAAGACGCTTGAGGCTTTCTTCCATATCTTCAATCATCTGCATCTCAATGGCAGCCAGATAGTGATGACATCGGATCGTCCGCCTGTCGAGCTGAAGGATATGGAGGAGCGTATGCTTACGCGTTTCAAGTGGGGTATGCTCGCAGAGCTTGAGTCGCCCGACCTTGAACTGAGGCGCAGGATATTGCAGTATCTCGTGTGTCGTGATGGTCTTGACATTCCTGAGGAAGTCATTGACTATATTGCTGAAAATCTTCAGGACAATGTCCGCGAACTGGAGGGTATGGTACACTCTATGCTCGCTCACAGCATCATGGGCTGCAATGACATTGACTTGAACTTCGCCCAGAAGATACTCAAGGCCAACACCCGATATTCGCGGCGCAAACTGACTACTGACGACATCGTCGAGACGGTGTGCCGTCATTACAAGATTACTCATGAGGAGATATACGGTCAGAGCCGCAAGGCGCAGTATGTGCAGGGGCGTCATGTAGCTATGTATCTGGTACAGAAGCATACTGGTGATACTGCCAAGCACATAGGCTATATCATGGGCGGTCGCTCGCATGCCACGGTGCTTCACGGTATCAGCCAGATTGAGGAGCGTATCAGTAAGAACTCTGACTTCAGGAAGGAGATACGCGAGATTGAAAAGAAATTCTAAGACTACACATGATGGACTTGACATTACGCCGTACGGTGAGACATTATAGTGAGCAACCCGTCTCTGACGAGTTGCTCAACTCCCTTTTGGAGCAGGCCTCGCATACTCAGACGATGGGCAACCTGCAGCTATATAGCGTGATTGTCACGCGCGATGATGAGAACAAACGTCGTCTCGCTCCTGCCCATTTCGGTCAGCCGATGGTGACTGAAGCTCCGGTGGTGCTGACTTTCGTGGCTGACTTCCGCAGGGTCACGGACTGGGCTGAGATGCGTAATGCTCACCCTGGCTATGACAATATCCTGTCGTATCAGAATGCTTGTACAGACGCTCTCCTGTTTTGCCAGACTTTTTGCAATCTGGCCGAAGAGGCTGGGCTCGGACTATGTTTCCTTGGCACTACTATATACAATCCGGATCTGATTGTCAAGGAGCTCCAACTGCCTTTGCTTACTTTCCCCGTGGCTACCATCACGTTGGGTTGGCCTGACGGCGAGTCGCCGCTTTCCGACAAGCTGCCCTTGCGGGCCTTTGTCCACAACGAGTCATACGAGCCTTATACCCCAGAGCGTATAGACGACATCTATGCGTATCGTGAGTCCTTGCCCGAGAATCATCGCTTTGTCGAGGAAAATGGTTTGGAGACGCTGGCCCAGGTCTTCACCGACGTGCGCTATACGGGCGAAGCCAATGTCCAGATGTCGGAAACGCTTATGGAGTCTTTGCGCTGTCAGGGCTTCATGGGCAGCACTGCTGGCGAGATGAGGAGTCATCGTCCTGAGGTACTGGAGTGCGACATAGTGCGTTTCCAAAACAAGAGAGAGAAATGGGTGGCTTTCGTAGGACTGTGGGACGGACGCCCTTATGAGATATTCACTGGTGTGCTCGACGATGATGAGGGCATCATGGTGCCCAAGTCGGTCTCGCGCGGCCATATCGTACGTCGTGTGCTCAAGGACGGGTCGCGCCGCTATGATTTTCAGTTTGCCAACAAGCGTGGCTACAAGATTACTATCGAAGGGCTCTCGGAGCGTTTCAATCCTGAGTACTGGAATTATGCCAAACTGATATCTGGCATCTTGCGCTACGGAATGCCCATAGAGCGTGTGATTGCGCTCGTCTCGTCGCTGTCGTTGGATTCTGACAACATCAACTCATGGACGTCGGGTGTGGCTAAGGCTCTGAAACGCTACTTGCCAGGCTATACTTCATCTCCGGGCGACGATGAGTGATATGGAGCAACTCTATACGCTGCATATATCGCGTCTGTGTCTATATGGCTACCATGGCGTGATGCCTCAGGAACGGGTGGTCGGCGCAAACTTCTATGTCAGCGTAGAGGCAATGGTCAGGGTGGGCGAGAGCGCGTTTGTCGAAGACTGTCTCGACGGTACGGTGTCGTATGCCGGCATCATAGATGTAGTCAGAGCGGAGATGTCGCGTCCGTCGCAGCTACTCGAACACGTGGCTTACCGTATGGCTGTGCGTTTGAAGTCTGTCTTTCCGCGCATCGAGTCGGTGACAGTACGTGTCGACAAGGAGAATCCACCGTGTGGCGTGCTGGCTCAGGAGATAGGGGTGTCGGTGACGGTATAGAAAATGATTTAGGTATTATAAATATAAATAAGGTAAAAGATGGAAAATTTAGGTTTTGGTCTGCAGCTCATGATTGTGGGCATGACGACCGTGTTCCTTATCTTGCTCATAGTCATCTATGGCGGTAAGCTGCTTATCGCTGTTGTCAATCGTATTGCTCCCGAGGAGGTCGCTGCTGCCAAAAAGGCTGTGGCAGCCCAGTCGCAGTCGGGCAGTGAGGTCGACGCTTCGACCATGGCGGTGCTCAGCGAGGTAGTAAAGCAAATCACTGGCGGAAAGGGCCGAGTAGAGTCTGTCAGGAAAGTTTAGTTTGCATATAATGTATTTAGGTATAAAGATGAAAGAGGTAAAATTCTCATTGGTCTTTCGTGACATGTGGCAGAGTGCAGGTAAGTATCAGCCACGAGTAGACCAGTTGGTAAAGATTGCTCCAGCCATTATCCGTATGGGCTGCTGGGATCGTGTCGAGACAAATGGCGGTGGATTTGAGCAGGTCAACCTGCTCTATGGTGAGAACCCAAACAGGAGTGTCCGCGAGTGGACAAAGCCTTTCCATGAGGCTGGTATTCAGACTCACATGCTCGACCGCGCGCTCAACGGTCTGCGCATGAGCCCATGTCCTGCAGATGTACGTCGTCTGTTCTATAAGGTTAAGAAGCTCCAGGGTACTGACATCACACGCATATTCTGCGGTCTCAATGACCCTCGCAATGTCATACCATCAATCCAATATGCTCATGAGGGCGGCATGATTGCCCAGGCATCGCTCTGTATCACTCATTCGCCAATACATACGGTAGAGTATTATGTGGGTCTTGCCAAGAAGTTTATTGACGCTGGAGCGGACGAGATATGTCTAAAGGACATGGCCGGCATAGGTCGCCCCGTATCGCTCGGCAAGATTGTCGAGGGTATCAAGGCTTACAAGAAGGACATCATCATACAGTATCACTCTCACGCTGGACCGGGTCTGTGTGTAGCCTCAATTCTTGAGGTAGCAAAAGCTGGTTGTGACTACATAGACTGTGGTATGTCGCCTCTGTCATGGGGCACTGGTCATGCCGATATCATCGCTGTGCAGGAGATGCTCAAGGATGCGGGCTTCAAGGTCAAGGACATCAATATGGAGGCTTATATGGAGGTTCGCACACAGATACAGGAGATGTATGACGACTTCCTTGGCTACTATATACCTGCCCTCAACCATATCAACAACTCTCTCCTCGTCAAGCCAGGTCTGCCTGGAGGCATGATGGGCTCGCTCATGACCGACCTTGAGGACAACCTCAAGTCGCTCAACAAGTGGAAGGTCAAGAACAACCAGCCCGAGCTCACTACCGACCAGCTCCTCGTCAAGCTCTTCGACGAAGTGGCATACGTATGGCCCAAGGTGGGTTATCCCTGCCTCGTCACCCCATTCAGCCAGTATGTCAAGAACCTCGCGCTGATGAACGTGATGCAGATGGAGAAGGGCAAGGCTCGCTGGAGCATGATAGCCGACAATATCTGGGACATGATCTTGGGCAAGAGCGGTCAGCTCCCCGGCCCTGTAGCTCCCGAACTCGTCGAGATGGCCAAGGCCGAAGGGCGCGAGTTTGAGACCGACGACCCTCAGAGCCACTATCCCGACAAACTCGACGAGTTCCGCAAGGAGATGGCCGAGAATGGGTGGGAGCTCGGTCAGGACGACGAAGAACTTTTCGAACTCGCCATGCACCCCGAGCAGTATCGTGCATACAAGAGCGGCAAGGCCAAGGCCGACTTCGAACGCGACCTCGCCGAGCGCAAGGCCAAGAAGAATGCCCCTGCTGCCGCTGCCGAGCTGCCCAAGACTATCACCGTGAGCGTCAACGGACAGAACTATCAGGTAAATATAGCATACGGTGACGCAGTCCCTGCCGTAACTCCGGCTGTAGCCGCTGCTCCCGTAGGCGAGGGCGAGGATTTGCTTGCACCGCTCGAAGGCAAGTTCTACCTCGTCAAGGACAACAGCGAGACTCCCAAGAAGGTCGGTGACCGTGTGGCTGAAGGCGACATACTCGGATATATCGAGGCTATGAAGACGTTCAATGCTATCCGTGCCGACAAGGCTGGTGTCATCACTGCAATCATACCATCGTCTGGCGACAGTGTCGAGGAAGATGATGTAATCATGAAAATTGGATAAGCCATGGAAATGTTTTATGATATAATCGACAAGCTCTATGGCATGACGGCTTTCTCGGCAATAGCCGACAATCCGCTGTTCATCGTCATGTATCTGCTTGCCTTCACCCTGCTCTATCTTGGCATTGTCAAGAAATACGAGCCTCTGCTGCTTGTCCCCATAGCGTTTGGCGTGCTCATCGCCAACTTCCCTGGTGGAGGCATGGGTGTGCTGCAAGCCGACTCTGAGGGAATGGTGCAGTTTGTCAAGGACGGAGTGACGGTCAGGAAAGACATCTATTCGATGCCTCTTCACGAGATAGCCCATGACCTCGGACTGATGAACTATCTCTACTATGCGCTGATCAAGTCGGGTCTGCTGCCGCCCATCATATTTATGGGCGTAGGCGCACTCACAGACTTTGGTCCCATGCTGCGCAACCTCAAGCTTGCCATCTTCGGTGCAGCAGCACAGATGGGTATCTTTGCGGTGTTGCTCGTAGCCCTGCTCTGTGGTTTCACTCCTCAGGAGGCAGGCTCTTTGGGTATCATAGGTGGTGCTGACGGCCCTACCGCCATTTTTACCACTATCAAACTCGCTCCTCACCTGCTCGGCCCTATCGCCATTGCTGCGTATAGTTATATGGCCCTCGTGCCAGTGATAATCCCCCTCGTAGTCAAGGCTCTTTGCTCGGAAAGCGAGCTCCGTATCAACATGAAGGAACAGGATCGACTCTATCCCGATGCTACGCAGATTAAGAATATGAGAGTGTTGAAAATCATATTCCCAATAGCCGTGACGACTATCGTGGCAATCTTTGTGCCTACGGCTGTAAGCCTAGTAGGTATGCTCATGTTTGGCAACCTCATCAAGGAGATAGGCAACGACACTTTTCGCCTCTTCGATGCCGCTTCAAACGGTATCATGAATGCCGCCACCATCTTCCTTGGGCTCTGCGTGGGTGCTACGATGACCGTCGATGCCTTCATCAACGTGCAGACCCTCGGTATAGTGGCAGGAGGTTTCTGTGCCTTTGCCCTCTCTATAGCCAGCGGTATCTTTATGGTCAAGCTGTGGAATATATTTGCCAAGAAAAAGATAAATCCGCTCATCGGTGCTACGGGTCTCTCTGCCGTACCGATGGCGAGCCGTGTGTGCAATGGAATTTCAACTAAGTACGACCCCAAGAACCATGTGCTCAACTACTGTATGTCGTCCAATATATCAGGTGTGATAGGCTCAGCAGTAGCAGCAGGCGTGCTTATCTCGTTCTTGGGCTAAACTCACATAGACATTGATACAGAAAATAGGTCTTTATACAGGGCTTGCATGGGCAGGCTCGTTTGTGTTCACCATGCTAAGCCTCACCCAACCAGGGTGGGGCTTGGCTGGCAATCTTTTAGGTGTCAGCACGATATGGGTGGCAGGACTACAACTGCGCAACGCTCAGGAACAGCCATGGTCGCTCCACCAGCGTTGGCGCAAGTCGCTCTCCGTACATGCCCTTGCCGTGCTCGTATGCACCTTTGTCCAGCTCCTCTATTTCCGTTTCATCGATGGAGGTACCATGATTGAGAGCATCGTCCAACTCTATCAGACGCCTGAAATCGCAGACGCTCTACGCAAGACCATGCCCGAGCTGGACATCGAGCAGACGGTCAGCCTGCTCAGCAGTCTGACCCTCTCCGAGCTCATGGGGCAGATATTGATGATGAACGCCTTTCTCGCGATATTGCTCAGCATACCTACAACGATAGTAGCTACGCGTAGAACTCGGTGAACGCCTTGATGCAGTAGACGTGGTCTGCGATGCTACCAGTCTCGCGTGCGGAGTGCATAGCCCAGATGGCATTGCCCATGTCGACACCGCGCAGCGGTATGCTGCCCGAGAGAATATTGCCCAGAGTGCTCCCACCAGCTACATCGCTGTGGTTGACAAACTTCTGGCAGGGCACACCAGCCTTGCGACATATCTCCATAAATACTGCCGCACTCAGCGCGTCGCTCACATACTTTTGTGAAGCGTTGTATTTGATGACAGGACCGCCTCCCATGACTGGGTGGTTCGTCAGGTCCATCTTCTCGGGGTAGTTCGGGTGCCAGCCGTGCGCGTTGTCTGCGCTTATCATAAACGCCTTTTCGATGGCGCGGTAAAAGTCTTCGCGGCTGCCGCCCTGTGCTGTCACGATGCGTTCGAGTATGCTTGCGAGGAACGGACTCCCTGCTCCCTGCTTTGTGGCAGAGCCAGTCTCCTCGTTGTCGAAGACGGCAAGCACATTGGTCGTCCGTCCTGTGCCAGTGGCAGTCAGAGCTTCGAGTCCTGCGTGTACCATGCTCAGGTCATCGAGCCTTCCGCTCTGTACGAACTCACCGTTCATACCTACACGACTGGCAGGAGTGGTGTCGTACAGATAGAGGTCGTAGTCGAGTACCTCTCCAGCCTCGCAACCCAGCTCCTCGCAGATTATATCCTTTATATATGAGCCACTCTTGCTCTCGCCCATACCGAATCCCAGTATGGGGAGCATATCCTTCTGCTTTGAGAGCATCACTCCGTCATTGACCTGACGGTTGAAGTGAATGGCGAGGTTAGGTATGGTCAGCAAGGCTCGCTTCACGTGTAGCAGCCTTGTCACAGGGGTCAGCGCATCATCGCCACGCAGTATCACACGTCCAGCCAGCGAAAGCGGTCTGTCCAGCCATGTAGAGAGTATCGCACCACCATAAAGCTCGGTGTTGAGCTTGACCAGTCCGCCTTCGTACGCAATCTCGGCATTGGGCTTGATGCGGAACGTCGGCGAATCGCAGTGTGCACATATCATCTTGAACCCCACCTCTGCCATCGTCTCCGTGCCTACGTGTATGGCATAGAGGCTTGAGTCATTTTTCGTGACGAACAGCTTGTCGCCAGCCTTGACCACTCCGAGCGGATCAGATGCTTTTATTTCGCGATACCCAGATGCGATGAGTACCTCTTTGATGGTCTTCACAGCCAGAAAGTTCACTGGCGACTTGTCAAGGAAATCTTCTAATTTCATATCGTTTGTCAGTTTGGTTTCCTGCAAAGTTAATAAAAAATACGTATTCTTTCATCTTTTTTCTGCAAAACCGCACCATATTGGCTGATTATTCTGTTTTTCGCATTTCTCTTTGCCAGTCACGTCCCTTAACGTAATTTTGCATCAGACAAATGACAAATATTACACTTAAAAACTCCAAAATACAACAAATAGAAACGAAAAGCATTGTATTTTGAAGTTTTTGATATAAAAATATCGTAGAATGCTTTGCGCATTAAGATTTTTTTAATAATTTTGCGTTTGATTAGCCTTGAAAGAATATGTTGTAGGGCATAAAAGCATTACAAAATTAAACTAATATAGATTAAACATGGGTAAAAAAATTCTTTCGCTACTCGTCTGCACAATTTTCTTTGCAGGCATGGCGCTGGCCCAGACTCGTGTGGTTACAGGTACTGTAATCGATGCCGAGACTGGAGAGCCACTCCCAGGTGCTTCTGTTAAGTTGCAGGGCACATCAACTGGTGCAGTTACTGACAACAACGGTAACTTCGTTATCAAAAACGTGCCACTTTCTATCAAGAAAGTCGTAGTGTCATTCATGGGTATGGAGACCGTCGAGGCCTCTATCCGCAACAAGATGACCATCACCATGACCTCAGACTCAAAGGCTCTCGAAGAGTTGATGGTCGTAGCCTATGGTAAGCAGTCAAAATCTTCATTCACAGGTTCTGCAGCCATAGTGGGAGCTGACGAGATTGCCAAGGTCTCAGTGACCAATGCCATCGATGCCCTCAAGGGTAAGGCAGCAGGTGTGCAAATCAATACCGCTACCGGTCAGCCCGGTTCTACACCACAGGTACGTATCCGTGGCTTCAACTCATTGGTGTCAGGCATGGAGCCCCTCTACGTAGTGGATGGCAGCCCCTTCTCAGGCAGCCTCAACGACATCAACCCCAGCGATATTGAGTCAATGAGCGTGCTCAAGGACGCAGCCTCTACAGCATTGTATGGTGCCCGTGGCGGTAATGGTGTCATCCTTATCACCACCAAGAGCGGCAAGAAGCACAAAGATGCGACAATCAACTTTGAGGCCAAGTGGGGCTCAAACATGAAAGGCTCTACCGACTATCACCGCATCACTGACCCACGTGGTTACTATGAGACATACTATCAGGGTCTTTACAACTATGCTAAGACTCAGGGCGGCAAGACAGACCCCGTAGCGGCATGGAGATGGGCAAACGACAATATCATCGACAACTCAGAGTTGGGTCTGCATTATAATGTATATAATGTACCACAAGGCCAGGCTCTCATCGGTCAGAACGGCAAGATCAACCCTAATGCTACTCTTGGCAATGTGGTGACAGGTGCCGACGGCAACCAATATCTCCTCGTGCCCGACAACTGGGATGATGAAATCTATCATCGCGGTCTGCGTCAGCAGTATTCTCTCTCTGCAAGCGGTGCGTCAGACAAGGGCGGCTACTATGCAAGCTTTGACTACCTCAACAACGAGGGTATCACCTACGCTTCAGACTACGAGCGTTTCTCAGCCCGTGTCAAGGCCGACTATATGCTCAAGAAATGGTTGCGCCTCAATACCAACCTCTCTTACAACCACTTCAGCTCCAACTCAATGGACGATGAGGAGGGCCGCACGTCAGTAGGCAACCCCTTCTATATGCACAACATAGCCCCTATCTATCCTATCTTCTATCGTGATGCGGAGGGCAATATCCTGACTCATCAGGCATCTGGCCTCAAAGGCTATGACTATGGTGGCGCAGACACACAGCTCGGTCTTGTACGTCCGCAGGCCGGTAACCCTGTGGGTGACCTCCTTGCCAACCAAAACAGATCTCAGGGTAACTCTTTCAATGGCGACTTCTCATTCGACGCCTATATCACAAAGCACCTGACTTTCACTTCTATCAACAATATCTTCTTCCGCGAGTCACGCTCAAACAGCGTCACCAACCCATGGTTCGGTCAGTATGCAGCCAACAAAGGTATGACATACATGCAAAATGACCGCCGCTTTGTGACCAACTTCCAGCAGCGACTCAACTGGCATCGTCAGTTTGGCAAGCATGATGTCGAGGCAATGGTCGGTCACGAGTATTTCCGTCGTACCACCGACTATCTCTATGCTCAGAAGAACAACATGTTCTCTCAGGATAATACGGAGTTGAACGGTGCCGTTGTGCTTGACCGTGCCGGTTCTTCACTCTCCAAGTACAACACTGAGCAGATTTTGATGCGTGCGATGTATGTCTACGACGAGCGTTACACAGTCATGGGTTCATACGTGCGTCAGGCTTCAAGTGTGTTCCACCCAGATCATCGTTGGGGTAACTTCTGGAGCGCAAGTGCAGGCTGGATGATTACCAAGGAGAAATTTATGGAGAAGACCTCAAACTGGCTTGACGAGTTGAAGTTCAAACTCTCTTACGGCCAGAACGGTAACGATGATGTCTACACATACATGTATACCAATCGTTACGACATCGTCAACAGCAACAACAACGTTTCTCTCGTGCCAAGCACTACAGGTAAGAACGAGAACCTCAGCTGGGAGACAAGCTCCAAGTTCAACACAGGTTTTGATTTCAGCCTCTTCCGCGGTCGCCTCACTGGTGGTCTTGAGTATTACAACAACAAGACTTCAGGCCTTATCTCATACGTGCCTTACGCTCCTTCATACGGCTACCAGGGCTACTACGACAATATCGGTAATATGCGCAACCAGGGCTTCGAGCTCTCTTTGAGCGGCGACGTAATTCGCACCAAGGACCTCAACCTCAACATCTATGCCAATATCTCTACCAACCAGAACCGTGTGACAGAGTTGGCTGATGAGCGCAAGATTCGTACCCTCGTGTCATACGACCCCGAGACTAATACCTACGAGCGTTCTCTCGGTTATACAAGTTCCAACTACGCTTATACCGAGGGTCGCAGCCGTTATACATATTCTACTGCCAAGTATGCCGGTGTCTACAACGAGAATACTTGGACTTCTACCTTCGCTCCGGGCGAATTGGAGGCACTCAGGGAGTCAGATCCTGCAAAGTATCAGAAATTGATTGACGACAAGGGTGATCCCTCTCAGTACGGTAAGGCTCTTTACTACAAGACAAAGTACAAGCTCGACGCAGAGGGCTCTGTCATGAAGGACGAGAATGGCATGGATATGATTGATGGTTTCTATACCACTACTTCTGGTTCGGATGCAGATTCATACATGGTTTGCGACGTACTGCCAAAGGCTTTCGGTGGTTTCGGCCTCAATTTCTCTTACAAGGGTCTGGACCTCTCTCTCGACTTCCAGTATCAGCTCGGTGGCAAGGTATACGATTCTGAGTATGCAAGTCTTATGTCTCTCAACAATGGCTATGGCTTCCACAAGGACCTCCTCAACGCGTGGTCTGAAAACAACGCCTCAAGCACCATACCCCGCTTGAACCCTGGTGACAGCTATACAGCTTCTCACTCAGACCGCTTCCTCACAAGTGCATCATGCCTCACATTCGGCAACTTTACCTTCGGCTATACCCTGCCCAAGAAGTTGACGAGAAAGGCATATATGGACAAGGTGCGTGTATACGTGTCAGGCGACAATCTCTACACATGGTCAGCACGTAGCGGTCTTGATCCGCGCCTCTCTGTCGAGGGTGAGCCAAACGGCTTGATGTATGCCCCTATGCGTACTATCAATGGTGGTGTGCAGATTACATTCTAAGATTTGGTGCAAGATAATATCACTAAGACAATTTAGTATAAAAATGAAAAAAATAAACTATATATACAAGGGGTTGACAGGTGCGTTTATGGCACTCACCCTTACTGGATGTATTCAGGAGACCTTTCCGCAAGGAAGTACGGTTACTGAAGAGCAGGTTCAGCAATCAGCATCAGCCACTGAGGGTATGGTGATGGGTATGCCCTCCAAGTCTATCGAGGTGTGGCGCACAGAGAGCCACTGCTATTTCGGCTATCCGGCTCAGATGATTATCCGCGATATGATGACTGGCGATTACTATCACACAGGTGAGCTCGGTTACAGCCATTTCAAGGCTTGGGCTGAGAATCGTGCCATGGGCGGCAAGTATATGAATACCCAGTTCCACTGGAATTTCTACTACAGCTATATCATGTCGGTCAACTCTATCATAAGTGCCGTTGACCCGGAGAATGCTACCGACGAGCAGAAGGGCTACCTCGGTTGCGCTCTCGCTCAGCGTGCCATGCTTTATCTCGACATCGCTCGTATGTATGAGTTCCTACCCAATGAAATCTTTACTGACAACAAGAATGAGGACGGCAATGTGGTCTTGGGGCTGACCGTACCTTATGTAGATGAGGCACTGACTCCCGAAGAGGCTCGTCAAAACAAGCGTCTTCCTCACGACGAGATTGTTGCTAAAATCAAGTCAGATATCGAAAAGGCCAAGGAGTATATCGTCTACAGCCCTGTAAAGACAGACTACACTCTGCCCGATCTGGGCTGTGTATATGGTCTTGAGGCTCGCTTGTTGATGTGGGACGCTGCGTTCCAGGCTGAGATTAACCACGACGATGCCAAGTCGCAAGAGCTTTATGCTGCCGCTGCCGAGGCTGCAGGCAAGGCTATCGCGAACTCACGTGCCGACATTATCACTAAGGACGAGGGCTTGAGCACCGTACAGGGCTTCAATACTCTCACCGACTTCATGTGGGGCGCACAGCAGACTGAGGAGAGTGATTGCGTGCAGACAGGTATCATCAACTTCATATCTTGGGTCAGCAACCAGACCACCTTTGGCTACACGGGTGCTTCCACTTCTCTCTTTGTCGTAGTCGACAAGAATCTCTACGACCAGATTGGCGACAACGACTGGCGTAAAGCATGGTTCGTGGCTCCCTCTACCTCTACAGCTGCTACACCAAACGTATTCATCGAGGGCCTGAGCAAGCCAATGGCATACGCCTCTCTCAAGTTCCGTCCTGCCAAGGGCGATGCTGAGAAGTCAAATATCGGTGCTTGTTCGGCAGTACCTTACATGCGTGTGGAGGAGATGTATTTCATCAAGGCCGAGGCTGAGGCAAGGACTGGCGGTAATGCCATAGCCACCCTTACCGAGATTATGAAGACTCGCGACGCTTCTTATACTACAAGTCTCACGGGCGATGATCTTATCAACGAGATTATCCTCCAGAAGCGCATTGAGCTCTGGGGTGAGGGTCAGACATACTTCGACATCAAGCGTCTGAACCTCTCTGTGACACGCGGCTACAAGGGTACCACCTGTACAGACCCCCTGGCTTGCTTCAATACCAATGGCCGCCCGGCATGGATGAACTACGTGATGGTAGGCTCTGAGAGCGAAAACAACGAGGGCGTAATAGGCTTCAACAACCCAGACCCAAGCGACAGATATAATCCTTGGTCAGAGTAATTTATTACATCAACATAATTACAACATACAAAATGAAAAAGTTTAAATACGGTCTCTTGTCATTGTTGGCAATCCTAAGCATTGCTTCCTGCGACAAAAATGACTACGAATATATTCCTGCCTCTGATGCAGGTCATACCTCTGTATCTTTCCCTCTCGATACTGAGACCGAGATTAAGCTGCAGAATGGCGACACCGAGTTTGATATTTGCATGACTCGCACCAATTCCGAGTCAAAGGAGTCTATCACCCTTCCTCTCTATTCCTCTGGCGACCTTGCCAACGAAGATGGTTCTGTGGTCTATTTCGAGGTACCCTCTTCTGTGACATTTGAGGAGGGCAAGGATACGGCTTACATAAATGTCAAGGCTAATCAGGAAGCCATTGGCTATGACAACGAGAAGAAGATTACACTCTCTCTCGATACTCTCAACTCATCTTATGCTTACGCCAAGATTGAGTTCACGGTCAGCTATCCGGCTCCTTGGACCTCATTGGGCAAGGGTAAGATGTGCGACCTGTTCATAGCTGGAAGTACGTACGTCGATGTAGAGATTCAGCAGAATGACCTCGACCCGAGCCTCTTCCGAGTAGTGCGCCCATACCATGCACTCTGTGTGCCAGGCGATTATGAGGTGTCAAGCGATGTCTGCGAGTATCTGCAGTTGCAGCTTGTTAAGGGCAAGTTCTCTTACGATTTCGTCTACTTCCCACCATCAAGCACAGGCTATTTTCACAGCAAGTACGGTGAGGACATCTATGCTGTCAGCCCAGGCTCATTCCAGAGTTTCTTTAACGAGGAGACTTGCCAGTACAACAGAGTCGTAGAATATCAGGAGAATGGTCTGCCAGGCGAGATCGTTCTTGAGCCAGTATACTACTTGATGCAAGCGGGCGGCTATTTCAACAAGCCAGGCAAGGAGGTCTTGGTCGATATCATCTTCCCAGGCTACGTCAAGGCTGACTATTCTGCCGACGTCAAGTATGCAGGCGTCATGACCGATGCCGCTGGCAAGACATTTGCCGTAGCAGATTTGGCTCTCGGCGAAGATGCAAAGGATGTTCGTGCGATTGTTGTGCCCGAGGTTTGGGACTTCTCAGAGGTTGCTCAGGCAGTCTTGCTTGGCGAACTTGACGCTACTGAGGTAGAGGCTGGACGTATCGAGGTGCCATTCGACTTTGAGAAGCTGCAGGAGAACAAGCTTCAGATTATCGTGCTCGTAGTTGCCAAGGATGAGATTAAGACTGTTGACTCTGAGGGTTTCGAATATTATGGTGGCGGTTCCAATCCTTGGAAGTCAATCGGTACTGGTCTCTATACCGATGATTTCCTGACTCCGATGTTCTACGATCCTGCAGAAGTTCCAACTCCTACTTACGAAGTTGAAATCATGGAGAATACAGAGACTCCAGGTCTTTACCGTGTGATGGATCCATATAGCAATTCAGTATATCCATACGCTGAGAATGATTGCGCACCTGATGGTATGTATCTTGTGATTAATGCCACTAACCCAAATCAGGTATATATACCTAAGCAGTCTATTGGTTTCGACTGGGGCTACGGCGAGATGTTTATACAGTCATTTGCTGCATTCTTCCTTGAGGGTGGAGCTGCTTCGGAAGAGCAACTTGCTGCTGCAGGATATTTCGGTAAGTTGGAGAATGGTGTAATCACGCTCCCATTGCTCACGAATGGTGATAATCAAGTGTCAGCTATGCTGTATTTGGGTGATACTCCATATTTGACAGGCTCGGCTGGTGAGTTTAAGATAGTCCTGCCGAGTGCCGTTCCTGCAAATCAGGCTGCAAAGGCTGCTGCAAAGCGTACTGCTGCCAAGAGCGCGAGTGCAAAGCGTGCCGCAAAGCGTGTCAAAAAGTCAAAGCTCAACGAGTCTGCGTTTGAAAAGGCTGTGCGTATGATACGCCTCTCATCTGCCGACAAGTGCAAGATGACTGTATCTAAGGCTCGCAAGATTTGATACTCAAGACTCCAATAGAGTAACAATATAGGCTGGGTGCCGCACACTTACGTAGTGCAGGCACCCAGTTTTTTTATTGTCTTAAACATATTTTGCACCCCATAATGCCAATGATAAAAATATTTGTTGTAACTTTGCGTGGTTAAAGTGTATTATTGTTTAATTTTTGGAATGTTATATCTATGAAGAAATGTTTTATCATGCTGTCCTTGCTCCTTGCATGTCTGGAGATGTCGGCAGTCCCTGCTTTGCGACTTCGCAAGCTTCTTACGCTCGAAGACGGTACTAAGGTGATGGCTACGTTAAGGGGCGATGAGCATTACGGCTATTTTGTCACTGATGACGGGCTTATCGTCAGGGAAATGACCACAGGTGTCTATCGTATGGTGCCTGAGCAGGAACACGCACAGGCCATCAGTGCTGCGCGAGCTAATGTTCAAGCGTCCAATGCCCGTCGGGTAGCTGGTGTAGAAAAGCGTGAAGCTGGTATCACAGGCTCAAGGACTGGTATTGTCATTCTTGCACAGTTCCAGGACAAGAAGCTCGCTGCGCACTCGACTAAAGAGTATTTCAATCGAATGTTTAATGAAAAGGGGTTTAGCGATGACGGCAATGCCGGCTCTGTTCACGATTATTTCAGCGACCAGAGCTATGGGCAGTTTGACCTCACCTTTGATGTAGTCGGTCCTGTGACCTTGCCCAACACCTTGGCTTACTATGGCGAGCACAGCGGTAGTGACAACGATGCCAGGCCTCGTGAGATGGCATACGATGCATGCTATGCAGCTCGTAACCTTGCTGACTTTACTAAGTATGACTGGAACAACGATGGTGTCGTAGATCAGGTCTTCATCATTTTTGCAGGGTATTCTGAGGCACAGGGCGGTCCTGCTGAGAGTATCTGGCCTCATGAGTGGGCTATCTACGACCGGGAACTGATCATCGACGGCAAACGTATCTTTACATACGGCTGCAGTAGTGAATTGCGTGGGTATACAGGCGAGAATATCGATGGTATCGGCACAGCCTGCCATGAGTTCAGCCATTGCCTGGGTCTCCCCGATTGCTACGACACGAGCTATAATGCTTTCGGTATGGGAGACTGGGACGTCATGTCGGGCGGCAGTTACTTGGGAGTACCCATGTCTACCAGTCCTATAGCTTATACGGCATACGAGAGATGGGTGTCAGGCTGGCTCAATCCAGTCGAGCTCAAAGACGAGACCACCATTACCGATATGCGTCCGCTCGAAGAGACTGGCGAGGCATACGTCCTCTACAATGATGGCAATCGCAATGAGTATTATCTGCTGGAGAATCGCCAGTTGCCCAAATGGGGCAAGTCTCTTGGTGCTCACGGCCTGATGGCGATGCGTATCGACTACGACCAGAGTGTATGGGCTCAGAATCAGGTCAACAACGATGCTTCACGCCAGCGTATGACGTACGTTCCTGCTGACAATAAGATGTCTAGCAAAACGTATGCTGGAGATCCGTTCCCTGGTTCTTCCAACAATGCCAATCTCACCAATTCTACTACGCCGGCAGCACGGTTGTACAACAAGAATACTGACGGCACTTATTTCCTGAACAAGCCCATAGAGAGTATTACCGAGAGTGCAGACGGCAAGATTTCGTTTATAGCCTGTGCACCACCGGTGCCAGTGCCAAGTAGTTTTGACGCTGCTGTCGTAACCGACGACAAGGTCTCTTGCCAATGGGACGCAGTAGAGGGTGCTGTCGGCTACGAACTGGAATTGACGTCAACTCCAGGCAATGTTGACCCATCGGAGTCAGTAGTGATTAATGAGACATTCAAAAATGTTCCGAGAAAGGCTGGCTTCGCTGATATAGGTGGCAGTCTTGACAAGTACTGCGACAATAAAGGGTGGAACGGAGAGAAGATTTTCACCTCAAAGAAAGGACTAAAGATAGGCAGCAGCAAGGAGAATGGAACTCTCAGCACACCTGCTTTCAGCGTAGACCGCACGAACAATGCTACTTTCATGATCAGAATAGAGTCATACGTGGACGGAGCATCGGTAGATTGTATGCTATACAGTGTACGTCAGACCTCGAGTGGATATGAAGCCATAGAAGGCTGGAAATTCAAAGCAGAGGAAAAGGGCTATTATGTCATCAACTCCACAAAGCCTCTGACTGAGCCCACATACCTGTGGCTCTACCAGCCTTCCGGGCAGGTGTGCATAGATTCTCTCGTAATATTTGACGGGAAGTACTCTCCAGAGGACTTGGGCTTCAAAACTCAGTCCAACGTGCGCCATCTGCAGCACTCAGATGCGGTGCTCGACATAGAGAATTGCGACATAACGGAGGTGACACCCGTAGTCCCACAGTCACAGTCAAGGTCTGCTGCTGTTCCTCCGATGATGAAGGCTCAGTCTACCACGATATTCAAGACTGAAACCAATTCGTATGAGTTTACGGATTTGCCCGAGGGTTATACTTATAAGATTAGAGTCCGTGCTTGCTTGTCAAACGGTCGTGTGTCAGATTGGTCTAAAGCAATCGAGGTGGACTACTCGACTGGTATCACTTGCTTGGGCGAGGTAGTACGTGACACCAAGACTGACGATTCAGCCATCTATGACTTTATGGGACGTAAGGTGAAAGACACTTCACGCCCTGGTATATATATACAGAACGGAAGGAAGGTTATTCAAAGAAAATGAAAAAGATTGTTTTTACCATTATTACATTGATGAGCATGGGCTTTGCTGAAGCCGATGCTCAGGACATCAAGGATTTGCTGAAAGGTGCTGCCAGCGAAGCTATCAAGACTGCTGGCGAGAAGTCTGGTAATTCTACCGTAAGTGGAGTCACCGATGTGATTGCCAATTTGCTTGGCAATAAGACTGTAAGTCAGAAATCGCTTGTAGGTACGTGGAGCTACACAGAGCCTGCTGTGGCATTTGAGAGCAAGAATATTCTCACCCAGATAGGTGGAAGTGCAGCTTCAAGCAAGATAGAGAAGACTATGGCTTCATACCTCAGCAAAATAGGATTTACGAGCGGTAAGGTATCGATGACATTCTCTCAAGATGGTACGGGCTATCTGACCTTTGCGTCCAAGAAGGTTCCGTTCACCTACACGTTGAGTGGGTCTGACGTTCAAATTAAGTTGGGCTCGCGGTCAGTATCGTCAGTTAGCAAGATTTCAAGCCAGCTCGGCAAGTATTCTACCTTTACCATGAATTGCAAGATTACTGGCTCTGAGTTGCAGTTGGCTACGAAATCTTCACAGTTGGCTCAGTTCTTGCAGAAGCTTGCTTCGGCTGCGGGCAAGGTGTCAAGCAGCACTGCTGTCAGCGCAGTCTCCGGACTCGCCAACAAGGTAGAGGGTGTATATCTCGGACTGAAGTTCAAAAAGTGATCTGCAGCCCATCGTAGGCTATATAGAAGCCTTGCTCAAGGCGTGCTTGTGCAGCATCGTGCGTGCCGATGTCGTGGGTGAGGTGAGTAAAATAGGTGCTTCGTGCACCTATTTTTTTTGCAAACTCGATGCCTTCCTCGATGCGTTGGTGGCTGTGGTGCGGCTTGACGAAGCGTAGCGCACCGAGTACGAGTGTATCAATGCCTTTGAGATACGCGAGCTCCTCCTCGCCAATATCTTTCATGTCGGTGAGATATGCTAAAGAGCCTATACGGTAGCCTAATATTGGCAGAGAGCCGTGCATCACCCGTATGGGTGTGATTTGTACCTCGTCACTGGTAGCAGGGGCGTGTAGTGGGGTAGGGGTCTTGAGTATCTCGCCCTCTAAGGTCGATCCGCTTGCCGGCATTTCTCCGTAGATATCCTTTGGGCGTGAGATGGTGATGGGCTGGTGTGTCACGGCCTCGTGAAGCCTGAGGTGAGGTACGCCGGGATAAAGGTCTTTCTTGAAGCAGTACGGCATGGTCTGGTGCAGCGCATCTATCACATCTTGTTGCGCGTAGATGTCGACATCACCAAAGAGGCAGAATGGTCTCAAGTCATCGAGTCCTGCTACGTGGTCGTAGTGTATGTGGGTAAGCAGTACGGCATCAAACCTTTGCAGCGGATAGCCTATGATTTGCTGGCGGAAGTCGGGACCGCAGTCTATCAGTACCCTAAGCCCGCCTTCGGTTTCGACCAGTACGCTCGCTCTGAGCCGTTTGTCTTTGGGCTCGCTACTCCTACATACAGGACATTGGCATCCCAAAGCCGGGACGCCAATGCTTGTGCCAGTACCAAGAAAAGTGAGTTTCATCTTTCTTAATCTGTAGTGACCGCGGAGGGACTCTAACCCTCGACCTTCAGAACCGGAATCTGACGCTCTATACAACTAAGCTACGCGGCCATTATTCTATCTGCTTGTCATTCAAGGGGGAATGTCTGTTACAGATTGTCCTTGAAATGATTGATGAGTTGACGATACAGGTGATTGCGTGTATTGCCACCATATATGCTGTGGTTACGATTGGTATACGTGAGTTGGCGGAAATCCTTGTCGGCCTGTACGAGAGCCTCGGTATATTCCGCTACATGACGGAAATGCACGTTGTCGTCAGCAAGACCGTGGCAGATGAGCAAAGCTCCCTGAAGGTTCTTTGCACGCGAGATAGGAGACTCATCATAACCTTCCTGATTCTCTTGCGGAGTGCGCATATAGCGTTCGGTATATATGGTGTCGTAGTAACGCCATGATGTAGGAGGTGCTACGGCTACGCCTGCGTAGAACACACCGCGTCCTTCGCTCATTGACATCAGGGTATTAAATCCTCCGAAACTCCAGCCCCAAATACCTATGTGCTTGGCATCTACGTATGGCTGCTTGCCGAGCCAAAGGGCAGCTTCAGCTTGGTCATGCGACTCAATCTGACCAAGTTTCAAGTAGGTCTGTTTCTCAAATGCCGCTCCTCGGCCTCCTGTACCTCTGCCGTCGACTATCACTGCTATAAAACCCTCCTGTGCCATATAACGCTCCAGGAGTGCTGCGCCTCCATTGCCTATCCACCATGAGTCCTGAACCTGCTGTGAGCCTGGTCCTGAATACTGGAACATAATGACTGGGTATTTCTTCGTTGCATCAAAGTCGGCAGGCTTTACCATATATCCGTTTAGCTCGATTCCGTCTGCTGTAGTCAGGGTAAAGAACTCTTGAGTGGAGAGTCCAAGGGCATTTATCCTTTCGGTCAGCGACTTGTTGTCTTCGAGAGTCTTGAGTACCTTGCCCTTGTTGTCGCGCAGAGTGTACACTGGAGCTTGGGTCGCGCTATGGTGCGTAAGCATACAGTACTTTCCGTCTTTTGAGAACACTGCATTGTTCTGACCTTTCTCTGTCGAGATGCTTACGGTCTTGCCTTTGGCGTCGGTCTTGTACACTCCGCTGCGGAGCGGACCATTGTCGTATGCCTGATAGTACACGCTCTGTGTGACATTGTCGTAGGTGTAGAACTGCTTGATGATTTCGCTGCCCTTGCCTATCTCACGCTTGAGGGTGCCGTTGAGGTCATACTGGTAGAGGTGTGCATATCCGCTACGCTCGCTCAGCAGCATGAAGCCGCCGGGGATAGTGGCAAAGTTGGTGTAAGTGTTGTCCTGAACGTAGGGCTTGACCTCATCGCGCACTATGAGTCGACACTCCGTAGAGAGAGGGTTGGCCACGTATATCTCAAGACGGTCCTGATGACGGTTTTGCGTGAGTATGAGTAGCTTGTCGGCATCGCTGCTGAACTTGATGCGGGGTATGTAGCCATCTGCATCAAGGGGAAGTTTCATCGTGCGTGTGGCGCGGCTCTTGATGTCGTATGTCATGACGCTTACGACGGAGTTCTTCTCGCCTGGCACAGGGTATTTGTATTCGTATGCTCCGGGATAGAGGGCATTCTCCTTAATCTCGGGGTTCATACCCTTGTACATGGGGAACGAGAACATCGGCACCTGACTCTCGTCGTAGCGAATCCATGCCAATACAGTGCCGTCTTCGTTGAAATCAAAAGATCGGTTGGTCACGAACTCCTCCTCGTAGACCCAATCAGCCTTGCCGTTGATGATATTGTTGAATTTGCCGTCTTTCGTGATTTGCGTCTCAGCGTTGTTGTACAGTAGACGTACGAGAAACAGGTTGCCATCTCTCACGAAAGCTACCATATTGCCGTCACGACTCCACAGAGGGCACTCCTGCGCCCCACCATCGCTCAGAGGCTCGACAGTGCGATTCTGTATATTATATATATAGTAGACGGCTGTATAACTATTGCGATATATGCCCTTGGTCTCTGTGCGGAGCAATATGTGACGCTCATCGGGCGACATCTGATAGCCATCGATGCCCCTGAGCTTGATCTTGCCTTTGGTGTTGTCAACGTCAAACAGGACTGATGTCTGCGCTCCGTCGCGGAATGATGAGACTATGATTCTCTTGCCGTCGACGAGCTGGGAGTAACTCTGCCCGTCATTCATGGGAGTCACACCATAGATACTCTGGGCGTAGAAATCTCCCGATGTGATTTGTTGTATGCTTAGAGCTGAGACGTGCATACCGGCGGCAGAAAATACCACCAATGCGATAAGTAACAAGCATCTTTTCATGACTCAGACAGTTCGTTTGACATAAAATTCAGTGCAAAGATAGATATTTTTCTTGTAAAGACGAAGTTTTCACTGAAAAATTGTTAATTTTGTGCTGTCAAAAGGACTTTTGTCTGTTTATAACCTAAAAAATATAGTATGAGACGTGTGTTGAGTGCCTTTATGCTGCTGTTTGCAGGTATGTCGGTTTTTGCAGAGGTAGATTATCGTGTGATTCCCCTGCCACAGAAGATTGAACTTTCGCCCAGGGGGGGCTATTTCGTGTGGAACCGCTCCGATGTCAGGGAGGTTCTGGACTTGAAGACGGACAATACCGAGGCATACGTGATTACGGTAGGCAAGAAGGGCGTCACTCTGCATGCCTCCTCCAAAGCTGGATTGTTCTATGCCAGGCAGACCTTGCTCAAGGCCGTTGCCAATGAGCCTGAGGGCGATGTCTCTCTCCCATACGCTACCATAACTGACGAGCCGCGCTTCCCATATCGCGGAGTGCATCTCGATGTAGCACGACACTTCATGCCCATAGACTTTATCTACAAGTATATCGACATACTGGCTCTGCATGGGGTCAATCAGTTCCACTGGCATCTGACCGACGACCAGGGTTGGCGCTTTGAGGTAAAGAAGCACCCTGCACTGACCGAAAAGGGCTCAGTACGCCAGCGTACCGTGATAGGCAAGAACCTCGGTATCTATGATGATACCCCTGAGACTGGCTTTTATACTCAGGAGGAGATGCGCAGTGTGGTGGCATACGCTGCCGAGAGGAATATCAATGTAATTCCCGAGATAGACTTGCCGGGTCACATGCTTGCAGCATTGTGTGCATATCCCGAACTCGGGTGTACGGGTGGTCCATACGCTATATGGAGTGATTGGGGAGTAAGTCCCGATGTGCTCTGTGCTGGCAATGACAAGGTTATCCCCTTCCTCAAGGATATTCTCGCCGAGGTCTGTGAGGTGTTCCCTTCAGAGATTATACATATCGGTGGTGACGAGTCGCCTCGTGATCGTTGGAAAGCCTGTCCCAAGTGTCAGGCCAAGATGGCAGCACTCGGACTAAGCCGTGAGTCTGAACTCCAGACGTATATCAACAAGGAGCTTGACAAGTTCCTCAGCGAGCGCGGACGTATCCTCATGGGGTGGGACGAGACTCTGGAGGGCGGACTGAGCGAGAGTGCCATGGTCATGTCGTGGCGTGGTGTGGAAGGTGGGGTTGCAGCAGCCCGCCAGCACCATCGTGCCGTGATGACCCCGACAGGCTGGTGCTACTTCGACTACTACCAGTTGCAAAACAAGTACCCTCAGGATCACAATCTGCAACCTTTGGCAATCGGCGGTTATCTGCCTATGTCTAAGGTTTATTCCTACGAGCCTGTCCCCGAACAGCTGACCGAAGACGAGCGCAAGTACATCATAGGTGTGCAGTGCAACCTTTGGAGTGAGTATATCCTGAGTCCTGAGCACGCCATGTTTATGCTCCTGCCTCGCCTTGCCGCACTCTGCGAAGTACAGTGGACACAACCTGAGCAAAAGGATTACGAAGACTTCAAGAAACGTCTGCCAGCCATGCAGAACGTCTACAAGCAGCGAGGATATACGTATTGCAGGAGGTATGAGTGAGGTTATGAGGTCGCTCCGCTTGTGAGGTTATGAGGTCGCTTCGCTTGTGAGGTCTTGAGGTTATTACTCTTTGATTTATGAACAACCAGTACCCCCCCCCTCAAAAAAACTCAAAACCTCAAAACCTCAAAACCTTAACACCCAACCAAACAACTAAACAACCAAACAACAAAATATCAAAACAACTAAAATGAAAAAAGTTCTTATCATGATGGCATTTGCTCTGATGAGCATTGCTGCCAACGCATTTGAATTTGACGGCATTGACCTCAACGGCAATGTAGTCGACATTTCCAAGAAGGTGGCACAAAAGGGCTATGTGTTTGACCCAGAGACGGGTCGCCTCACTGGCAACTGTGCTGGCATTCAGTTGTACATCTCCATGGAGTACGACAATGTTACTGAGCCTGGCAAGTTGGGGCGTTTCATAGTCGACATTCCTATGAACAACCCTTCTGCCGTGCAGATTGTAGCCTCAACTTTCGCTGTGATCTACCACTCACTGCCTTCAAAGGCAGACAGCAAGGAGTTTCTCGTATCCAACGATGGCACTGTCGCTTCTGTTCAGGCTATAAACAACGGTGTCCGTCTGGTATACACAACCCCATATTGCCAGAAGTAAGTGAAGCAAATCAGTCTATTGGGCGCAATGCTTTTGGCACTCTGTGCTACCAACATATTCTTTGGCCCTGTAGACATTCCTGTGATGGATGCTCTGAAGATTCTCTCTGGGGAGAGAGTCGCAGAGCATCCGTCATGGTATTTTATAATCATTCATAGTCGTGTGCCACAGGTGCTCACTGCCATGCTGTGCGGAGCAGGACTGGCGGCTTCGGGACTGCTCTTGCAGACGGCTCTGCGCAATCCGCTCGCAGGTCCGTCTATCCTCGGTGTAGACAGCGGTGCAAATCTTGCTGTAGCCATAGTGCTGATGCTCATGGGCGGCACTATGACGCTGTCAGGCAGTTCCATAGGTGGGCATCTGCTGATCATCTGTGCTGCGATGCTCGGTGCGTCGGTTGTCATGGCCATACTTGCCTTGCTCTCTGTTCGACTTAAAAGCCCCGTCATGCTGCTTGTGGCAGGAGTGATGATTTCATACATAGCAAGCAGTCTGATATCACTGCTCCAGTTTGGTGCTACACGGCAGGGGCTTCAGGCCTTTACCTTTTGGGGAATGGGGGGCTTTGGTGCGGTCACATTGGAGCGTCTTCCAGTGTTCAGCGTTCTCATGCTGCTGGGTATGATCGGTGCGCTGCTGGTGATCAAACCCCTCGACGCATTGCTGCTGGGCGATGACTACGCACACAATCTGGGCGTCAACGTACGCCTCACCCATCGTCTCCTACTCTTGGTCACAGGTCTGCTGATGGCTACGACCACAGCATTCTGCGGCCCGATTACTTTCATCGGTCTTGCCACTCCCCACCTCGCACGCATACTGATTGGCTGTTCTTCTCACCGCACCCTCCTGCCCGTAACCATGCTGATGGGGTCAGTGATAGCCTTGCTGTGCCTGCAGGTGTGCTCGTTGCCCAGCTCAGGAGTCCTGCCAGTTAATGTGGTCACTCCGTTGGTCGGAGCTCCTGTTGTGTTGTGGGTGGTCTTGAGAAGTAGGTCTTCTTTGGATTGATGCCAAGGTCGGGGTGGAAGATAGCCACTAAGTCCTCGAGTATGAGGTCGGGGTGAAACGGGGTCTCTCCATAGAAGTCGTTCTCCATCGTGTTGCATACGAGCAGTTCTGCCTTGATAGGCTTGAGCGCAGGGTTGTCGCGGATTAGTTCCTCCCTGCTGAGCGGTCCGAAACTCTTTATCAGCCAGAAGTCGGCATTCATGCCACGCTCCAGAATGGTTTCGACTCCTACACTTTGACTGCCAGCCCCATCAAGGTCTGCAAAAATATACTCAGCGCCAGCATCGGCATAGAGAATACCGCTTGTAGAGCTACCGCAGGGCACGTGCCATACGCCCTGATAGGGACGCTCGACGAGTAGGGTTGGGTGCGAAGGGGATTTGCGTGCCATCAGCTTCAGCTCGTTGTAACGCTTCTCTACAGCGTTGAAGATACTGTCAGCCATACTCTCTCTGCCCATCAGAATCCCATATAGCCTTATCCACTCTGCACGAGCCAAGGGCGAAATCTCCATATAGTCGGCACATGCCAATACGGGAATGCCTGTCGATGCTATCTTGCCGTCGGTCGACGCTCCCTCATGAGGCGATGTGAGCAGAACTTCCGCTCCAGTGTCGACGATGCGCTCGACATCGGGTTGCATACTGCTGCCGAGATCTGCGATTTTTCCCTGCGAGACGGCATCTTTCATAGTCGTGTCTGTGAGGTATTGCACATCGCAGAGCCCTTTGATGGTGTTCAGACACCCCATCTCAGACAGCAACGCAGCATGAACCGACGAGTATACACACACCTTCTCCACTGGCACTTTGAGTCTTGTCGCAGACAGCACCGAAAGCGTGTCCCATGGATTCTTTACTACAATATCTATCTCCTCCCCACTCTTCGTCACGCTTAGCAGACGTGCGTGTCTGAAAACTATCTCCTCGCCCTCTGAGACTATGCCGTTTCTCTCGCTTCCGGAGTTTTTACAGCTGCTTATAGCCACACAAACCGCTATGAACAGCATCTTAATGGTCAGATTATTCATTTTTCTGTTTTTATATAGTGCAAAGGTAATAATTTTTTTGTATATTTGTCGACACAACATATAGTAAAGTATATATGACAGAAGCAGAAGACGGCATGTTTGCATATCGGGGGCACAAATATCTTGCTCCTTTTCTGCTTGTGACATCGCTGTTTTTTATGTGGGGCTTTGCCCACGGTATACTTGAGGTGCTCAACCCTCATTTTCAAAGCCAGTTCCAGATAAGCAAGGCCATGTCCGCGTTGACCCAGGCTGCTGTATATGGAGCATACTTCCTTATGGCGTTGCCTGCTGGCTGGATAATCCGCAGGTGGGGCTATCGACGCGGAGTGGTCGTAGGACTCGTACTTTTTGCTACGGGAGCCTTTATGTTCATACCGGGTAGCATCTGGAGCAGTTTCGCGTTCTTCATATTCAGCCTTTTTGTATTGGGCTGCGGCCTCACCTGTCTTGAGACCAGTGCCAACCCTTATATCACTATACTCGGACACCCCGACAAGGCTGAGAGTCGTATCAACCTCGCCCAGTCGCTCAATGGTATGGGTTGGATAGCAGGCCCTCTCGTGGGAGGGCAGCTTCTTTTTACAGGTGTGGACATAGCTGTGCCGTATACTATCGTAGGCGTGTCGGTGCTCGTGGTTGCGATAATCTTCAGCCGTGTAAAACTGCCCGATCCCCGAGTAGCATATGAGATTGACACTCATACCATGACGGAGCCTGTACCCATCAGTCTTGGGGCGTTCGCCTTTGGCATGACAGCTCTGTTTCTCTACGTAGCAGCGCAGACGGGAGTAAACAGTTTCTTTATCAACTACGCTACCGAGAGGTGCTATGTCGATCCAAAGACGGCGAGTTTGATGCTCGCATTCGGCGGCATGGGGCTGTTCTGCGTAGGCCGTTTCGTCGGAGGTGCACTCATGAGCCGCGTCAGCCCCAAACGTATATTGTCGTTTTGCGCCATGCTCGCCACGGCAGCAACCGTAGTGGTAATCACGTCAGACGGCACCTTTGCCCTCGTAGCATTCTTTCTGCTCTACCTCGGCGAGAGCATAATGTTTCCCACCATATTCTCCTTTGCACTCCGCGATGCAGGTACCCATACCAAGCTCGCATCTTCATTGCTCATCATGACCATAGTCGGAGGAGCGATAGCCCCAGTAGTCATGGGCACCATAGCAGACCGGGTAGGCAACATGTCAATACCTTTCGCTATACCTCTGCTCTGCTATGTCGTCATAGCCATCTATGCGGCGACGAGGCCAGTCACACAGATAACCTAAACAAAACTATATAGCATGAAAAAACTATTAATGACAATCGCTCTTGTCGTATCTGCCATGACAGCTAGTGCGCAGAGCACAAGTATCATTCCCGTACCGCAGAAAGTGGTAGAAAATTCTGGAGGAAAACTTGAGAAATGGTCCTTGAAGAAAGTCAAGTATGCTAAAGACAAAAGCCTTGCCCCAGAGGCATACATACTCGACATCACCCAAAAGGGTATAACCATCAAGTCTTCGACCGAAAAGGGACGCTTCTATGCGCTTCAGACCCTCAGTCAACTCTCCGAGACCAACCCCGACGGGCTGCCCTTGCTCCGCATCGAAGACGCTCCGCGCTTCGGCTATCGAGGCTTCATGCTTGATGTGAGCCGACACTTCTTCAGCATGGACGAGCTCAAGAAGATACTCGACCTCATGGCTCGCTACAAGATGAATGTCTTCCACTGGCATCTGACCGATGACCAGGGCTGGCGTGCTGAAATCAAGAAATACCCCAAGCTCACTACCATAGGAGCGACACGTGCTGGCAACTACGATACTCCCATTCGCCAGATCGAGGAGAACGGACAGGTCTACTGGACTGGCAACGGAGTCAAGACCAACGAACAGTACGGTCCCTACTTCTATACTCAAGACGAGATGCGCGAGATAGTGACATACGCCAAGGAACGTCAGATTGAAGTCTTGCCTGAGATTGATATGCCAGGCCATATCGTATCTGCCATGGCTGCATATCCCGAGTACTGCTGCCACCCGGACCGCACCCCACAGGTATGGAGCGGAGGTGGTATCAGTGGTGATGTGCTCAACGTAGCCAATCCACAGGCTGTACAATTCGCCAAGGATATTCTTGCCGAACTCTGCGACATCTTCCCGTACCCCTACATACACATCGGAGGCGACGAGTGTCCCACCAACCAGTGGGAGACCAACCCACAGTGCCAGCAGCGATACAAGGAGCTCGGCCTCAAGAGCTACCGCGCCCTGCAGACTCACTTCATCAAGGAGATAGCCGACTTCGTCCGCACCAAGGGCAAGCAGATAGTCTGCTGGAATGAGTGCATCATAGCCGACGGCACGGACACAGAGCTGATGAAGGAGACGGGAGCTACCATCATGAGCTGGATATACTGCCAGAGCAGCGTACGCAAAGCCGTTGAGATGGGTATGCCTGCCATAGTCACGGAGTATCACACCCAGGGCGGAGGCTACTATATCAATCGTCGTCTGAGCAACGAGTATGGAGAACCCACAGGAGCAGGCTACGGCGATGACCCCGTAGAGGGCTGCTACAAGTATGTACCCGTACAGGGCGACTATACCGAAGACCAACTCTCGCTCATCAAGGGTGTACAAGGCACATTCTGGACAGAGCACGTCGGTACCAACGAATACCTCGAATACCTCGCCATACCCCGACTCATGTGTGTGGCCGAAGCTGGGTGGAGCCGTCAAGACCAGAAAGACTGGCCGGCATTCCGCACTCGCCTCATGAATCATCTGCCATGGTTGGAAAGCCATAATTACGTCTACTCAAGACACTGGATGCCTGGCTATACCCCACGCATCGAGCCCAAGCCTCTCAACGAGCAGCTTGCCCCCCAGCCTCAACAGTCGAGCCTCGAAGCTCCAAAATGGTATCGCATCAAGTTTGCAGCAGGTCGCACATACTTGCAGGTCAATGGTCCGAACCTCTCTACCACAGCCCTCTTCCAGAACGACAAGAGCCAGTACTTTGCCCTCATACCAGCCGAGGACGGCAACTTCAAGCTCTACTGTGCATCAGGTTACTGGCTCAGCACCAAGTCAGGCACGTCAACCAATGGAGCTGAGGGAGTCTTCCTCTGCGGAGCCGAAGATGCTGCAGAAGCCCTCACATTCTGCATACAGCAACATCCGGGCGATGCCACCCGTCAAGTCATATCTCCCGTCACCGACAAGTCCAAGGGCTTCAATACCTGGGGAGGCAACAATGCTGGATCGAATATAGGCTTCTGGGACATCTCTGACAACAACGACAAACTCAACTTTACGACAGATGAGTATAGATTTTAAACAAAGATCCAACCAAACAACCTAACAACAAACCAACCAAACAAAAAAAAATGAAACAACTCCTTTTTACTCTCACGATGCTTGCTGCGTCAGCATTCTCCTACGCCCAAGACGTGACCATATACAAGTTGAGCAATGATGCCATTACGGCTGATGAGCTTCTTGCAGGCGACCTCGACGTGGCCTTGCGAGTATGGACCACCACCAAAGATATGTACATATCAGATGCTAACAATAAGGACGCTTTTGACGAGAACGGCTCAACTGTTTTTCACGTAGAGGCGGCCCAAGGAGGCATTCTGCTCAAGAACGTCAAAAGCGGAGAGTATTTCGGCGGCGAAGGCACAGCCCTCGCACGCACTACTGATGCATCGCAAGCCAAGGTGTTCACCCCCGTCAAGATTACCTCCAAGGTAGGCAATACACACAACGATGCCGATGAGACACGCTCGTTCTGGCTCACCTGCGAGGCTGGAGGTAAGAAGTACCTCAATACCAACATCGGAGGCTACACCACCGTCCAATACGCAGTTGGCAACGGCAACTGGTCTACGATGTATATATATAAGGTGAATAGCGAGACTGTCAAGGCGCAGACCCCCACTTGCATTATCCCCATACCCAAGAACGTCACCCTCAATGGCGAAGGCATACTCCCTCTCACAGCCTTGGACAATATCACATTCCAGGCTGATGCATCCCTTGCCGACGAAGCGTACATCATCGACATCACCACTGAGGGCATCAGTGTCACCTCATCTGGCGACAAGGGCAAGTTCTACGCCATGCAGAGCCTCGTGCAGCTTCAGGAAGGCAACCCCGACGGGCTGCCACTGCTCCACATCGAGGACGCACCGCGCTTTGCCTACCGCGGTTTCATGCTCGACGTCAGCCGTCACTTCTTCTCTGTAGCACAGGTCAAGAAGATGCTCGACATCATGGCACGTTACAAGATGAACGTTTTCCACTGGCATCTGACCGACGATCAGGGCTGGCGTGCCGAAATCAGGAAATATCCGAAGCTTACCACCATAGGAGCTGAGCGAAGCGACAACTACGACACTCCAATCACTATGATTGAGGAGAGCGGACAGATCTACTGGACAGGCAACGGCAGCAAGACTGGTCAGAAATACGGCCCCTACTTCTACACCCAGGACGAGATGCGTGAGGTCGTAGCCTACGCCAAGGAGCGACAGATAGATATACTTCCCGAAGTCGATATGCCTGGCCACTTCGTTGCTGCCATGGCAGCCTATCCCGAATACTGCTGCCACCCCAACACCCCACCGACGGTATGGACAGGAGGTGGTATCAGCGGCGATGTACTCAACGTAGCCAACCCTCAGGCCGTGCAGTTTGCTAAAGACATACTCGATGAGCTCTGCGACATCTTCCCATATCCCTACATACATATCGGAGGCGATGAATGTCCTATCGATCAGTGGAAGAGCAATGCTGAGTGCCAGGCCAAGTATGAGGAGCTCGGGTTGAGTAACTACCGCCAGCTCCAGAACCACTTCATCAAGGAAATCTCCGACTTCGTCCAGACCAAGGGTAAGCAGATTATATGCTGGAACGAAGCCATCACAAGCTCAGGTGCCGACCTCAATATCATGAAAGAGACAGGCTCTGTCATCATGAGCTGGAATCCCTGTCAGGAAGGAGTCAGCAAGGCGGTCAAGGAGCTCGGACTGCCAGCCATCGTCACCGAGTATCACAGAGGAAACGGCGGCTACTACATCAACCGCAAGCAGAGCAATGACTACGGCGAGCCCTCAGCAGCAGGCTACGGCAACGACAGCGCAGAGGGTTGCTACAATTACGTCCCCGTACAGGGCACATATACCGCCGAGCAGCTCGCGCTCATCAAAGGTGTGCAAGGCACATTTTGGACCGAACACGTCGGTACGCGCGAATACCTCGAATATCTCGCCCTGCCGCGACTCATCTGCGTAGCTGAAGCAGGTTGGGCTAATCAGAACCAGAAAGACTGGGAAAACTTCCGCTCGCGTCTCGTAGACCACACCAAGTGGCTCGACGACAAAGACTACATCTACGCCCGCCATTGGATGCCAGGCTACGTCCCACGTCAGGAGCCTCGCCCCGAAAACGAACAGGAAGCCACACCCGAAGTCAGCACAGTAGAAAAGCCCAAGTGGTATCGCATCAAGTTTACCGCAGGCAATACCTATCTGCAGATGAACGGCCCCAACCTGGCTACCACAGCAGCCTTCCAGAACGACAAGAGCCAGTACTTCGCTCTCATACCCACGTCTACTACCAGCCCAAGCATCAATGGCTTCAGACTGTACAGCGCAAACGGCTATTGGGTGACGACAAAGGCAGGCACAGCTACAAACGGACAGAGCGGCACGTTCCTCTGTGGTGCAGAAAACAAGGCCTCAGGTACAATCCTATGCGTACAGCAGCACCCCAGCAATGACTCCAAGTACGTCATCTCCAAGACGTCAGACAAGACCACAGGCTTCAACACCTGGGGAGGTACAGACGCAGGAGCCAACATAGGATTCTGGGACAAGAGTTCTAAGAGCGATATGCTGGTCTTCACCACCGACGACTACAATGCTGGTTACGAAGAGACTGGTGATGATGACACAGGCGTCAGCCTCGCCCCGTCAACCCCGACGTCAGACAAGGCAGACATCTACGACCTCACAGGTCGCAGGGTAGCAAAGACAGACAAAGGGCTGTACATAGTCGGAGGAAGCAAATTGATCAAGTAAAAAGTAATAACCCCATTCTGGTGAACGCTGATTCCCAGAATGGGGTTTCTGTATGCTCACGCCAAGCATCTAAAGATACTTGCCAAACTATGTGGAGATAAATGGCAAAGTATCTGGACATATTTGGCAAAGTATCTGGACATAGTTGGTGAAAAAGTCATCAAGGTCTCTGTCTCCACAACAAAAGCCTTCTAAATCTGTTCTTTCCTTAAGTTCGCAGAGGGAACACTCGTCATATAAAAAGCTCATCTTCTACCCAATCTTGAGTTTTCAAGTACTTTTTTTACGATTGCCATTCCTCTGTCATATTGTTCCCTGACTGCTTTTTCTTCTTCGGGAGTGCGATTAAGGAATTTCTCATAATTAGCCTGTGCCTCAGCCTCGAATCGCTGAGCCACTTCGCCAGTCAGCACTGGTATGGATGCTATCGGTAGTGCCATATCTTTTCTGTCTTTTATAATTCAACCTGATATATTTCCTTGCAAAGATAAACATTTTAATTCGAACGCCAAAACATCTCTTTATTTTTTCTCTTTATGAGCGAAAAAGTAGAGTCTCCACTATAACTTTCAATAAAATTTTATGGCAAAGTTTAATTTTGAGAAACACTTATCCGAACAAGTCATCCAGTGTGGGTGGTACACCCACAATCGTTCGCGAAGCCAAAAGTAACGAAGGAGGAAGCATGGTGGTTTGACTGGCAGCCTTCCTCTGAACGAAGGCAGAGAAAACCCGTATTTTGCAATCATCCGCAAACATGCCGGACCACAGTCCATCATGTCGAGTATGTATCTTGCCCGACTGCCATGACGGAAATGCAGAGCATAATGAGAAAGACGACTTGGCGTATATGCTGCGACATTCCCTTGTGTGCTTTAGCTGGACTATATGATGCTGACGGAAAAGCGGTGTCGTTTGCGTTCATAGTTTAACCTATCATAATCGCAGTATGTATTTGGTTGTGTGGCGGTTTTGTTATTTGGTTATTTTGTGATTTAGTTGGAACTGACAACTTCTCCTGATGACAAGTCAAACAACCAAACAACTAAACAACTAATCATCAACCTCCCAACCTTCGATCGTATGCCGCTCCATATCGAAGTTCATGCCTACCTTGATGATGGGCAGTCCGCTCAGAGCGAAGCGTGAGGGGTAGTCTTTGAGATTAATCTGCTGCATGGCTGCCTCGGCAGATTTGTTGAGCTTGAGCTCGAAGAGGTAGAGTGACTTGCCTGAGTTCATGACCATGTCTACGCGACCGTTTGAGGTGCGCACTTCGACGTCGACGTATCTGCCGAGGAGCGAGAAGATGACGTAGAGTAGCTGCTGGTAGTGGCCTTCGTAGTTGGTGTTGTCACACTGGGGTATGGTGAGCAGGTAGGTCTGGAGCAGGCGGAGCATTCCTTCGAGGTCGTCGTTGTAGAGGGCGAGGTACATTTCTGCCACGGTGGTGTTGCCTTTATATGTGTCTCGCTGTATATAGTTGGGCAGAAGGCTGGCCATGAGCCCGATGCGTATCTCGTTGTTGGGGAGGTCGAGGAGGTATGTGCCTACTCGACGATTAAAATTCTTGATGGTGTAGTAGCCTGACTGGTAGAGCAGAGGCATGATGGACGACATATTCTCCGTGGGCGCGTCAAAGTCTGATGCCATGACTTCGGTGGGCTTGAGCATGGAGGGTACGACGTTGTACTCCTTGAACTTTTCGATGAGGAAAGTGGGTGTGCCGCTTTCGAACCAGTAGCTCCTGAGCATTCTGTCTTGCAGGGAGTTGAGCAGGCTGAAGGGGTTGTAGATGTCGGACGACGGCCATGCGAAGTGGTAGCCGTCGTATTGACGTTTGAGGTCGGCGATGGCTTCGTCGCGTGTCTGCTCGTTGTCTTGTGCGAATTTGTCGATATAGTCTGACATCTGGGTGAGCATCTCCTCCTCGGTGATTCCGCAGACGGCTGCGAACTCGGGGGTCATAGAGATGTTCTTGAGGTTGTTGAGCTCGCTGAAGATGCTCAGCTGTGAGAACTTGGTGATGCCGGTGATGAAGACGAACTTGAGGTGTGGGTCGCAGTACTTCAGGGGTGAGTAGAAGTTGCGCATGATGTGGCGAAGCTGCTCGAGCTCGTCTTTCTTGTGGGCTACATCGAGCAAGGGAGCATCGTATTCGTCGATGAGTATGACGACTTTCTTGCCGGTCT
>CAMEQD010000016.1:0-42984 GCA_945932615.1 uncultured Prevotellaceae bacterium
AAAAATCAAACAAAAGCAAGCTTTTTTTTGCTTTTTCGCTCACTTAATCGTACCTTTGTGAGGGGAAAGGGGAGTTTTTATATAAAAAAGATATAATTTAAGGAAAAAAGATATGGAATTTCAAAAGATTACCGCAGCAGAGGCTGCTTCACTCATTCAAGACGGACAGACCATAGGACTGTCAGGTTTTACTCCAGCAGGAACTCCAAAATGCACACCGGCCGAGATTGCTCGCAAGGCAGAGGCAGAACATGCCGCAGGTCGCCCATTCAAAGTCAGCGTCTTTACAGGAGCAAGCACTGGACAGAGCTGCGATGGCGAGCTCTCTAATGCTGGAGCAATAGATTTCCGCGCCCCATACACCACCAACCCTGATTTCCGCAAGAACGTCAACAACAATAGCCTGCGCTATTCAGACCTCAACCTCTCCAACATGGCCACCCAGATACGCCAGGGCTATCTTGGCAAGGTCAACTGGGCCATCATCGAGGCCTGCGCTGTCGAGCGCGTAGGCAGTAAGGCACATATCTATCTCACGGCTGCAGGCGGCATCTCGCCCACAATATGCCGCCTCGCCACCGAGGGTATCATCATCGAGCTCAATGCCTTCCATTCGCCCAAGAGCAAGGGTATACACGACGTATACGAACTCGAAGACCACCCTCACCGTACCCCCATCATGATAACCAAGGCGAGCGACCGTATCGGTAAGCCATACGTTGAGGTAGATGCAGACCGCATAGTTGGCGTCATCGAGTGTGACGTCCCCGACGAAGCCCGCGCTTTCAAAGACCCAGACCCCATCACGAGCCAGATAGGGCAGAACGTGGCAGACTTCCTGCTCTACAATCTGCGCAGCGGTCTCATTCCTCAGTCTTTCCTCAACCTCCAGTCTGGAGTGGGCTCAGGAGCCAATGCCGTTTTGGGTGCCCTCGGACAGTGTCCTGAAGTTCCAAACTTCAATATCTACACCGAAGTGCTGCAAGATGCTCCTGTCAACTTGATGAAACAAGGGCGTGTCCTCTCTGCCTCAACCTGTTCGCTCACCGTCACCAACGACTGTCTGCGCGACATCTATGACAATATCGATTTCTTCAAAGATAAGCTCGTCTTGCGTCCGTCCGAGATAAGCAATTCGCCCGAAGTCATAGCCCGCATCGGAGTGTGCGCCCTTAATACCGCCATCGAGTGTGACCTCTACGGCCATGTCAACTCCACCAAGATATGCGGTACCAAGATGATGAACGGCATCGGCGGTAGTGCGGACTTTGCAAGCTCTGCCTATCTCAGCATCTTCACCTGCGGCTCTATCACAAAGGGCGGCGCCATCTCAAGCATAGTGCCTTTTGCCAGCCACATCGACCACACCAACCACTACATCGACGCCGTCATCACCGAGTATGGCGTAGCCGACCTCCGTCACAAGAGCGATATGCAGAAAGCACAGGAGCTCATCAAGGTGGCTCACCCCGACTATCGCCCGATGCTTACCGACTATTTGCGCTACGCCGAAAAGCGCGGAGGACATACCCACCACGAGCTCTCGGCAGCCTTCGCCATGCACGACACCTTCAACCGTAAGGGCGATATGCGCTTGACTGATTTTGCCGAATATATAAAATAGAAAAACCTTAAAAACTGATACTATGAAAAAACTTGCAGCAGCCGTATTCACCATAGCCGCGAGCTTGAATATTATGGCGCAGACCGTGACAGTCTCTCCTCTACCACAGAAGATAACCTGGGGTGAGAAGGCGTTCGACAAAGGCACACAGGTCAAGATGACCACAGGTGTTGTCAAAGACAAGAAGGTAAAAGCCTACAAGAAGTTTGTCCCCACACAGGCTGAGTCATATTATCTCAAAGTCACTCCGAGCGAGGTCATCGTGGCAGGACGTGACAGCGCAGGCCTCTTCTACGGTATGCAGACACTCAGTCAGATCATGTCAAAACCTGAGGTCATGCAGTGTGAAGTCACAGACTACCCCAGCGTAGAGTGTCGAGGCGTCATCGAAGGCTTCTACGGCAACCCGTGGAGCCACGCCGACCGCCTGCGCCAGCTCGACTTCTACGGACAGCAGAAGATGAACATCTATGTCTACGGTCCTAAAGATGACCCCTGGCATCGCGACCGCTGGCGTGAGCCCTACCCCACAGAGCAAGCCGGCAAGATTCACGAGCTCGTGGAGCGTGCCCGTCAGAACCACGTACAGTTCGTCTGGGCCATACACCCCGGCGTGGACATCAAGTGGGTCAAGGAGGACTCCGTCAACGTTGTCAACAAGCTCGAAAGCATGTACAAGCTCGGCGTGCGTACCTTCGCCGTGTTCTTTGACGACATCTGGGGCGAGGGTGCCAAAGGCGACAAGCAGGCCGGTCTGCTCAACTACGTGACCGACAACTTCGTACGCAAGCACAAAGACGTGCAGCCTCTCATCATGTGTCCCACGCAGTACAACAAGGGCTGGAGTCACGGTGACTATCTCAGCACCCTCGGCACACAGATGTACCCCGAGGTGCGCATCATGTGGACAGGCAATTCCGTTGTAGACATGATCGAGGAGGACGACATGCAGTGGATTAACGACCAGATCAAGCGCAAGGCCTTCATCTGGCTCAACTATCCAGTCAACGACTATTGCCAGAGCCGCCTGCTCATGGGCAAGACCTACGGCAACGGTCTCAACATCAACGATATGGTCAGCGGATTCTGCTCCAACCCAATGGAGTATGCCGAAGCATCAAAAGTCAGCCTCTACAGCATCGCCGACTACACGTGGAATATGCCTCAATACAACTCTGTCGAGTCATGGCGTCGCGCCATAGCCCACCTCATGCCGACGAGCAAGGAAGCGTTTGAAATCTTCTGCCGCAACAACGTAGACCTCGGCGTTACAGGCCACGGACTGCGTCGCGAAGGCGAGAGTGCCGACTTTGCCAAGCTGCCTACCGACGGCGCACGCACCAACTACTGCCTCATACTGACAGCCATGGCGGAGCAGCTCCTCGCCGACAGCGTCAATCAGCCTGAGATGCTCAATGAGATACGCCCCTGGGTGGAAAGCATGGCATTGCTCGGACAGCGTGGCAGCCAGATAGAGATGATGACGGCAGCCTTGCGGCAGGGCGACAGCGTAGCCTTCATTGGACACTACAAGGCACAGGCCGCCATCGAGCAGGCACAAAAGGCCATCATCTCGCGCAACTACGAAGGCTCCATCGTCAAGGCAAAGCCTATAGTCAGCGGCGATGTCATAACTCCATGGGTCGTAGACAAGGTTGCAGCCCTTGTCAAGGAATACAAGAAGAAATACACATACGGTCTCGACGCCTTCCCCGTGCAGATTCTCCCCGACGGCGAGTATTTCATCAAGGTAAACGGCGAGTACCTGACCGACACCAATGCCGGAGCTGACAACGTCGGAGACTATCCTACCTTCCAGACTGAGCGCGACGTCATCAATCCACAACGTCAGCAATGGCTCGTGGAGCAGGACGCCAAGAACGGTCGCTACAAGATCACCAACAAGCAGGACGGTCGCTACATCAACGAGTTGGGCAATTTTTGGCGTTCAAAGGCTAATCCATATTCCGCAGATTGGAATACATACAACCTGACTAAGGACAAGGACGGCAAGTTTGCCATTCAAAACGACGGCTCAGCAGGTAAGAACTACTGGCAGCGCGAAGCAGACCGTATCCAGTCTAACAGCAGCGAACCTAAATACGTATTCGAATTTGTTCCAGTAAAATAATTTTGCACACCTATTTAAGTACGATAAAAACGATATTAATCTTCAAAATGAGAAAAGCACTCTTTACCACGTTTGTCTTGCTCACAGCAGCGGCAGGCTATTCTCAGACTATTACCCCAGAGCTTCTCAAACAGTTTGCAGCCCAGCCCTTGAGCACCAGCGAACGCGCTTTGCAAAATGCTATCCAGAACGGGGCCTTGCGCAATATGGCAAAGAAGAACTTCAACCCTGCCTCGCAAGACACGTATTTCTCGCTTGATATCCAAAACCAGGGCATCACCGACCAGCAGAGCAGCGGCCGTTGTTGGATGTTCACCGGGCTCAATGTGCTTCGCCACCATGCTGCCAAGAAGATAGGCAAGAGGGACATCATGTTCTCACAGATCTACCTCTTCTTCTACGACCAGCTTGAGAAGAGCAACCTCTTCCTACAGTCCGTCATCGACACTCGCAAGCTGTCGCTTGACTCGCAGCAGGTACAATGGCTCATGAGCAATCCGCTCTCCGACGGAGGCACCTACACGGGTGTCGCTGACCTCGTGAGCAAATACGGTCTTGTGCCCCAGGACATCATGCCCGAGAACTACGTCAGCAACCACACCGACGAGTTTAGCTCCCACCTTAAGCGCAAGCTGCGCGAGATAGCCATCAACCTCCGCGACAAGTCGGACCAAGGCGAGAGCGAAAAGCAGCTCATCGCCTACAAAGACGAGCAGATGAAGACCATCTACCGCCTCCTCACACTCGCCTACGGCACTCCCGTCAAAGAGTTTGAGTGGGCGCCACGCGAGAACGGCAAGTATGTCAGCACCCCACGCAAATACACTCCCTTGGAGTTTTACCGCGAATACTGCTCCGAGGCTGGCAATCTTCAGCAGGACTACGTCATGCTCATGAACGACCCCTCGCGTCCCTACAACAAGGTCTACGAGATTGACATGGATCGCCATACCTACGACGGTCACAACTGGCTCTATCTCAACCTCAGTATCGATGACCTCAGCCGCATAGCCATCGCATCGCTCCAAGACAGTACGCAGATGTACTTCTCATGCGATGTGGGCAAATACCTCGACAAGAACACGGGCCTGCTCGATGCTGACAACTTCGACTACGAATCCCTCCTCGGTACCACCTTCGGCATGGACAAGCGCCAGCGCATACAGACCCACGATTCAGGCTCTTCCCACGCCATGACACTCATGGCCGTGGACCTCGACAGCGAGGGCAGGCCTCTCAAGTGGAAAGTCGAGAACTCGTGGGGAATATCATACGGACACCAAGGCTATCTCATCATGACCCGAAAGTGGTTTGAAGACTATATGTTTCGCGTCGTTGTCAACAAGAAATACGTGCCGCAAGACATATTGCGCCTGACAGAGCAAAAGCCCGTACGACTCCCTGCCTGGGATCCCATGTTCCAGATGGAAGACTAAAATCCCCCCAAAAAAAAAACGTATGAAAATCAGAGTAGGATTCGGATACGATGTCCACCAGCTCGTAGAAGGGCGGGAATTGTGGCTCGGAGGCATCAGACTCACACACACCAAGGGTCTGCTCGGACACAGCGACGCAGACGTGCTCATACACGCCGTCTGCGACGCCCTCCTCGGGGCGGCTAATATGCGCGACATAGGCTACCATTTCCCCGACACAGGCGCGGAGTACAAGGACATAGACAGCAAGATACTCCTTCGCCGTACCGTGCAGCTCATAGCCACGAAAGGCTACCACGTAGGCAATATCGACGCAACGATATGTGCCGAGCGCCCCAAGCTCAAAGCCCACATACCCCAGATGCAGCAATGCCTCGCGGACTGTATGGGCATATCTGACGACGATGTCAGCATCAAAGCCACCACTACCGAGCATCTTGGCTTCACAGGGCGCGAAGAGGGAATCTCAGCCTACGCCACTGTCCTGATACACGACCAGCCATGAAACAACGAAATCATGCCTTCGACCTGCTGTGCGGCATTTGCATCTTGCGTATGGTCAGCCTACATACCATGCAGATCTGCGGCCACGCCAACGACGCCTGGTGGGCGGAGGTCATGCAGTGGAGCTACTTCTTCATGAGCTTCTTCTTTTTCAAGGCAGGCTATTTCAACAAGTCCGTCACCGCCACTCCCACCAGAGCCTATGTGAGCGACAAAGCCAAGCGACTCCTTGTGCCCTACCTCTCGGCAGGTCTGATAGGTACCGCCGTGTACTTCGCCTTCTATCCGTATCTGACCTCCAAGTATGGCAAGTTTCCTGCCGAGCTCGAATGGAGCCACGTATGGACCAAGAGCGACTTCTACGGCAATCCCCCCACATGGTTTCTCTTCTCTTTCTTTTGCGCCTACGTTCTTATTCATCTGTGTGAGAAAACCAGACACTGGCTCATCACCAGCTTCCGCGCCCATGGCATACGCACGCCCCTCACATGGATGCCCAGACACTGGAGCTCGCTGGTATACCTCACTTTCCCTCTCATCGGATACGCTCTGTATAGGGTCGACAATCCCCTGTGGTTCAGTCTCAGCAATGTCTTCATGGGCGTATTCTTCTTCGAACTCGGCAGAGCATGGCGCAGGATACTCTCGTGGTTGCCGCAGAGAGCGGCACTGTACATCTCGATAGGCTTGATAGCGAGCTTCATAGTCGGAAACTTCCTGTTTCACGATGCCGCCTATACCATGAGCTCAAATCGCTTCGACGGTGACTTTCTGCCCGTCATCATCAACATGGTCTGCGTCCTCTGCGGACTGAGCGGACTGCTCATTACGTTAGGGGTGAGACGCGCCCCCGTGATAAACTACATAGGAGAGCATTCCATGGTCTTTTTCGTAGGTCATTTTCCCATCTTGTTCTACTACAAATACATGCACTTGACCTTCGGGCGCAGCATCTACGGCAGGTACGATGACGTCCTCATACTCCTGCCCGCAGTACTGATGATATGCGCATGGTTAGTCCCCTTCGTAGAGAGATACCCAGTCCTAAGTGGGAGATGGAAGAAGTGAGTTTTGGTTGTTTGGTTGTTTCTAATACCCTTTGCGTGGGAATTTGTATTCTGTTTCCCCTACTTGTTAGACACCCCATTAAACACCCCATTAAATGGCCATTAAACGCTGATTAAAACAGTTGGGAATAATGGCAAAGATAAAAGTACAAGAAAGACAAGTGACCATCATAAATCATAATGACTATATCTCAAGAGTTTTTAGGCATTTGGGAAAGTTATATAATCCCTGTTTTAATTCCCTCGAATTCGAGGGGTGGGGTAGAAAAGAGACGGGATTAAATGCCTTTACCATAAGACGTGGCTTTCGAGTTTGCCGGCTGGGTTAAATCTTTGGGGAAATGTACGTAATTTTCCAGACGTGATATTACGGCAAAATTGCCTCAAAAAATGCCTTTTTACGGCCTTTTGCCTTGGTTTTCCCTTAGTATCCTGTTAGTATCCCCTTAGCATCCTCTGCAAATCGTGGAGGATGCTAAGGGAAAACGCGTGTTTTGATGCTGTTTTGGGCGGAAATGCTCCGAAGGGCGGTGTAATTATTTTTTGTTGTTTGGTTGTTTTGTTGGTTCTAACGACTAAACAACCTCAAAACCTCAAAACCTCAAAACCTCACAACCTTATAACCTAAATAACAACCTCAACCGTCGTAAAACGTGCAGTGATAGCTGTGTATGAAGGGAAAGAAGAAGCCTCGTATGGCTCCGCGCAGGCCTTGGGTGTTGTCGCTGGGGTAGATGGTGTGGCGGTGTCGCATACAGAGGAGGCAGAGGCGGAGGAGTGAGCTGAGGCGGGGGCTGAGCATGAGGGTGCAGAGCTGGTAGACGAGGGGGTTGCGGTCTCGGCTTTCGGCCTGGACGCGGTGGTGGTAGGCTTGCCATGTGTCTTTGCGCTGTAGGCTGCGGTAGTTGCTGAGGCCGTAGATGTAGGGCTGCCAGGTGGGGTGGTGGTCTTTGTCGTGGTAGGCGTGGAGGTGGGCGGCGGTGGAGACGGAGTCGTCGTGGCTGCGGTGGAAGTTGAGGGGGCGGTCTACGCGTACTACACCGCGGTGGAAGTGGGCGAAGAGGCTTAGGCCGATGTCGTGGGCCATGTAGCCGAGCCAGTTGTCGGGGTTTTGGGCATAGTCGCGGCGCATGAGGAGGCTGTGGCCTACGATGGCGGCGAAGAGTTGGCGCTCGGGGGCGTTTTTGTAGGTGACGAGGGTGGTGTGTCGGGGGTCGGCACCGCGGTGGTGGTGGCTGTAGCAGAGGTCGTGGGTACCGATGGCATGGACTTGAGCCTCAATCTTGTTGGGGTACCAGATGTCGTCTTGGTCGGCGAGGGCTATGAGGTCGCCTGTGGCGCGGAGGGTGGCGGTGCGGAAGTTTTCTTTGTAGCCGAGGCGGGTGGGGTTGACCCAAAGGTGTATGTTGGGGTGAGCGGCGGCGTACTGTCGGACGATGTCGGCGGTGTCGTCGGTGCTGTGGTCGTCTTGTATGATGACCTCGTGTATGGGGTAGGTCTGGGCGAGGATTGACTCTATCTGGGGGCGGAGGTATCGGCTGCCATTGTAGGTGGCCATGACGATGCTTACGGTTTTCATGTCGTCTCTGGGTTGGGGTGTAGTTGGGGCATGATGAAGATGGCGTGGACTTGGCGTCGGTCTGCGGGGGGAATGGTGGTGTAGTCGCCATATTGGTCGCTGAGGTAGCGGTGGGTGTCGTGGGGGGCGGGGTAGGTCTGCCCCTCGAACTGTATGGTGGTGAGGGGGAAGATGGTGTCGGTGCGGTGGTACATGCCGCAGCCGTTGTGTATGGGGTGGTTGCAGTGGTGGGTGTGGGGGCGGCGTAGGTTGAGTATCTTCCAGATGAGGGTGTAGCTGTAGTATCTGAGGGTGAACCATGGCCACTCTATGGCTGAGCGTAGGCTGTAGTAGTGTTTGCGGTGGAGTATGCTGTATGAGCGGCTGATGCCGCGGGCTATCTTGCTTAGTGCCCATCGGGGTAGGGTGGGGCAGGGCTGGAAGGGAAAGATGTCGACGAAGAGGCCTTTTTGGTAGGGGACGTCGAAAGTGTCGCTCGCTTCGATGTAGAGGGAGTTGAGGTCGCGAATCTTGACGATGGGCTCCTTGGCGGTGGGGTCGGTGTGTGGGGTCTGCAGGAAGAGGTGTGGGGGGAGCTCGGCGGGGCAGAGGGCGCAGAATCGCTGGAGGTCTTGGTCGGTCATGGCGATGTCGATGTCGTCGTCCCAGGGTATGAAGCCTTGGTGTCGACGGGCTCCGAGGAGGGTGCCTCCGTCGAGCCAGTATTGTATGTGGTGCTTGTGGCAGATGCGGTCTATCTCTTGGAGTATGCTGAGCTGCTTGAGCTGGCAGGCGCGGAGATTTTGCTTGGTGTAGTTCTTCATCTTGTGCTTTCTTTGGCTTGGGGGTTGAGTTGTGCTGCCTGGCGTATGGTGTCTTCCATCTTCTGCCGCATGGTGCCTGTGACGGTCCAGCCGAGCTCTTGGAGCTTTTGGGTGGAGAAGATGGATTGGCTGACGGGGTTGTAGCCAGCTCGTTCGATGTCATCGGGGAGGTCGATGATGACTCGGCGCTGGGCGATGTCGGCTATCATCTCGGCGAGTTGGCGTATGGTGATGTTGCTGCCTGGGTCGGCGATGTTGTAGGCTTGGCCGCTTTGTCCGTGGTGGAGTATGGTGAGGATGGCGCGGACGCAGTCGTCGACGTGGCACCATGAGCGGTATTGGCTGCCGGTGCTTTTCATGACGATGTCTTGTCCGCGCAGGACGTTGCGTATGAATTGGGCGTAGACGCGGTTGTCGCTTTCGGTGAAATAGGGGCCGTAGATGTGGCAGGGGCGGGCTACCATGGCGCTGATGCCCCACTGGTGGGCGTAGCTGGCGCAGAGGGTCTCGGCGGCGCGTTTGCTGCTGGGATAGCATGAGCGGAATGACATGGGGTCGACGTAGCCGCTGTAGTCTTCGGTGAAGATGCGTCCGTCGCCTTGTCCGTAGCTTTCGCCTGAGGAGATGTAGAGGAAGCGTTCAAGGCCGTGCTCTATGCCGTAGTCGAGGAGGTTGATGACGCCGAGGAGGTTGCCTTTCATGACGCCGACGGGGTCGGTGCTGTAGTGGTGGGGGGCGGCTGAACTGGCGGCGTCGATGATGTGGTGGAAGGTGTGGTGGAGGTGACTGAGGGGCTGGGTGATGTCGTGGTTGATGTAGTGGAACTGGGGGTGGTGCCATTCGTGGGCGAAGCGTTGGCGGGCGCGGTGTTCGTTGCGACCTAATGCCCATACGTGGTAGTGGCCTTGGGCTATGAGGTGGCGCACGAGGGCTGTGCCTATGAGGCCTGTGGCTCCGGCTATGAGTATGTGTTTTATTTCATCCATGGTTCGGGGTTGGTGTGGAGCATGGCTTTGAATATTTCGACGTCTTCGGGCGAGGTGAGCTTGAGGCCGTTTTTCTCGGAGCCGCGTACGAGGTGTTGGTCTTGTATGCCGAGCTCGCCCATGAGGGTGCATGAGGCTACGGTGCTGTTGATGTGGGCGGCTTGGGCGCGGGAGTGGGCGTCGAGAAGGGTGCCTAAGGGGTAGGTGTGGGGGGTCTGTGTGCGGACGAGGCGTTCGCGTGGAATGGCGATGGTGTGTATGGTGTCTCCGCGTAGTTCCATGATGGCTTCTTTGCAGGTGAGGCCTGTGACGGCATAGCCGTATTGCCGGCAGGTGGCGATGTTGTCGGCGATGATTTGGGCGGAGACAAGGGGGCGCACGCCGTCGTGGACGAGGACGATGTCTTGGGGTTGACAGCCTGCTTGGCTGAGGCCGATGAGGCCGTTGTGTATGGATTCCTGATTGCTGTTGCCTCCGGCGAAGATCCATTTGAGCTTGGTGATGTTGTATTGGTTGGCGTAGGCTTGGAGTATGACTTCCCAGCCTGGGAGGCAGACGACGGCGATGGCGTCGATGTCGCTGCTGTATTGGAAGGCTTGCATGGTGTAGATGATGACGGGCTTGTTGTCGATACACATGAATTGTTTGGGGATGTCTTGCCCCATGCGGTTGCCTGTGCCGCCGGCTGTAAGTAGTGCTATGTTCATTGTCTTATGTCGCTTGGATATGTGATTTTTATGTTTGTGGCTTCGCCTTGTATGATTTTGATGGGGGTGGTGGGGGTGTAGCGCATGACTACGCTGCAGTCGTCGGTGGGCTGGAAGTGGGGGTCTTGGAGTCCGAGGTCGAAGGCGTGGCGGAGTGCTCGCTGACGGAAGCCTTGGGGGGTCTGCATGTTGCGTAGCTCGTGGCGAGGAAGGGTCTGGGTGATGATGTCTTGGGCATCGACGCGTACGATGGTGTCGGTGGTGGGTATGGCTGTGCCGACGGCGTCGTAGCTGGTGAGGGCGGCGAGACAGCGGTCGATGATGGCGTGGCTGACGTAGGGGCGTACGGCGTCGTGTATGAGGAGGAGCTCGTCGCTGTCGGTGCAGACGCTGAGGGCGGCGAGGGTGCTGTGGTATCGCTCGCGACCGCCGGGGAGTATGTGGGTGACTTTGGGGTAGGGGGCGGCGATGTGGCGCACGTGGTCGATGTAGTCGGCGCGGGTGATGATGATGATCTTGTCGATGTGGGGGTGGCTGTGGAAGGCGCGTATGGTGTGCTCGATGATGGGCATGCCGTGCATGTCGAGAAATTGTTTGGGCTTGTCGGCTCCGAAGCGGCTTCCGCTGCCGCCTGCCAGTAGGATTGCTGTGGGCATGGTGTCGGGGTGTATGATGGGGTTATTCGTCCCAAAGTTACGCTTTTTTGGCGGATATTGGTGTGTTTGTGCTTTTTTTTTTATATTTTTGCGGCTGTTATGGTATCGTACGGTGTTGACGTGAGTGTGCTCTTGCTGTTTCATGCGAGGGCTGACCACTTTGCTAAGGTGTGGGAGCAGGTGCGCAGGGCGCGGCCGGCGAGGCTGTTTTTGTATCAGGACGGGCCGAGGGGTGAGGGTGATATGGCTGGCATCAGGGCGTGCAGGGAGTTGGTTGATGATGCTAATATTGATTGGGATTGTGAGGTGCATCGCTTTTATCAGTCGCGTAATTTCGGTTGTGACCCTTCGGAGTTTATCTCGCAGAGGTGGGCTTTCTCGATGACGGACAAGTGTGTGGTGCTGGAGGACGATGATGTGCCGAGTTTGTCGTTTTTCTCTTTTTGCAAGGAGATGCTCGACAGGTATGAGCATGATGAGAGGGTGACGATGATTGCTGGCTTTAATACTGATGAGTTTACGGAGTGTGGGGGTGATTCGTATTTCTTCTCGCGTGCGTTTTCGATATGGGGCTGGGCTTCGTGGGCGAGGGTGGTGAATGCTTGGGACGGGGAGTATGGCTTTGTGAGGGACGAGGGGGTGTGGAGAGTGTTGTGTGAGAAGGCTAAGAGCTACAGGCAGAGGGGGGAGATGTTGCGGTTGTGCCGTGAACATGCGGGGACGGGTAAGGAGTATTATGAGACGATTTTCTGGGCTTATATGATGCTGCATGATGGGCTTGCTGTTTTTCCTCGTGTGAATATGATTAACAATATTGGCTTGGAGGGTGGGGCGCATTATGCTACGTGTCTTGACTTGATGCCGGGGAGGCTTAGGGCGCAGTTTGTGATGGGGAGGCATGAGTTGGATTTCCCGTTGGTGCACCCTGATGTGGTGGCGGAGTCGCCGGGCTATCAGCAGAGGTGGTATTTGCGTAATGGGTGGAACAATCCGTGGCGTAAGGTGGAGTATTCGCTGGAGGAGTTGTGGCTTAACTTGAGACATGGCAATTTCGGATTTATTCTGAGGGCTGTGGGTAAACGTATTGCTAAGACGTGGCGGAATCTCTGAAGGACAAGACGGCTAAGGGCTTTTTTTGGGGGCTGATGAGCAATGGTTTGATGCAGGTGCTCAATGCTGTGTTTGGCATTGTGCTGGCTCGCAGGTTGTCGCAGGACGACTATGGGCTGATTGGCATGATGGCGATTTTTACGTGTATTGCGTCGTCGTTGCAGGATAGTGGGTTTATCTCGGCGTTGACGAATCGTCGCGAGCCTTCGCATCGTGATTATAATGCGGTGTTTTGGTTTAACGTGGGGGTGAGTGGGTGTCTGTATGTGTTGTTTTTCGCTTGTGCTCCTTTGCTGGCGGGGTTTTATGATGAGCCTTTGCTGACGTCGCTGTTTCGTTATTATTCGTTGGGTTTTGTGGCGGCGGCGTTTTCGATTGTGCCGAGGGCTATGCTTTTCAAGCAGATGAGACAGAGGGAGCTGGCGGTGGTGTCGGTGGTGTCACTGGCTGTGTCGGGCTCGGTGGGGGTTGGTATGGCTTGGTGTGGCATGGCGTATTGGGGGCTGGCGACTCAGTCTATCTGCTATACGGCTTTGGTGAGTGTGCTGAGCTGGGTGCTTTCGGGGTGGAGGCCTTCAAGGGTCGTGTCGTTGGAGCCGGTGAGGGAGATGTTTGGGTTTTCGAGCCGTATGCTGGTGACGAGTATTTTCTCGCAGGTGAATAATAATGTCTTTTCGGTGGTGCTGGGTAGGTTTTATTCTAAGTCTGAGGTGGGGCTTTATAATCAGGCTAACAAGTGGAATACTATGGGGGCTTCGACTATCAATGGTATGGTTCAGGGGGTGGCCCAGCCTGCTTTTGTGGCTGTGGGGGACGATGTGGTGAGACTGCGGAGGGTGTTTTCGAAGATGCTGAGGTTTACGTGTTTTGTGTGTTTCCCTCTGATGTTCGGACTGGCGATGGTGGCGCCTGAGTTTATCGTGATTCTGATTACGGACAAGTGGTTGCCTTCGGCTGAGTTGCTGCGTGTGTTGTGTGTGGGTGGGGCTTTCTTGCCTGTGTCGACGCTTTATTATAATGTGGTGATCTCGCGTGGGAGGTCGGGTGTTTTTATGTGGAATACGATTGCTCAGGGGGTGGTCATCTTGGCGGCTATTCTGCTGATTGAGTTTATGGGGGGTGGTATTGTGATGATGGTGTATGCTTATGTGGCAATCGTGATTGTGTGGGTGGGGGTGTGGAATTGGTTCGTGTGGCGTGAGATTGGCTTTGGCTTGGTGCAGTCTTTGCGTGATATCGTGCCTTTTGTCGTGATTAGTGGGGCGGCGGTGCTGGGTTCTTATTTTGCTACACTGGGGGTGGGGAATGTGTATGTGTTGTTTGTGTGCCGTGTGCTGCTTGCTGCGGTGCTTTATCTGGGTTTGATGTGGGTGTGTGGGGTTAAGATTCTCAGGGAGTGTTTGGCTTTTGTGAAATTGAAATTTTAGATTGTGATGGATTTGCTTCTTTCTTTGGATAAGATTAGGCTTGCGCTCTTGAAGCGTTTGGGGCGTGGGCGTAGGGTGTCGGGCAAGTGTTTTGCTGCGTGGAGTGCGCGTGGGTATGTCAATGAGCCTAAGGTGAGTGTGGTCATAGAGAGTCACAATAAGTCGTTGCAGGTGATGCATGTGGTGGAGAGGTTGCGACGATGGCCTTCGATTGAGATTGTCGTGGTGGACGATGGGTCTGATGTGGAGCATACGGTGCGTCTGGCTCGCGGTCTGACGCGTGGCAATGAGTTTTTGGTGCGGGCTAATGACTTGTATGAGAATGTGATGTATAATAAGTGTATTCGCTTTGCACAGGCTCCTGTGGTGGTGTTGTTGCAGGACGATGATGATTTTGATAGTCTTGATTGGCTGGCTGAGGGACTGAGGCTTATGCGTGAGTTTCCGCGTATGGTAGTGCTCGGGGGACAGGACGGGTTTAGGGTGAGGTTTCACGATGGTGATGGGATTTGCCATTCGCTTGAGGAGAATCTGTCTTTACCGCTTGATATGGTGCAACGGGCTACGGCTGGCGAGATTGTAAGTGGTGATGGGTGTTTCAGATTTGTGGAGGCGGTCAACCGTGCGCCAATGTTTATCAATAGGGGTTTATTTGCTGAGTTTTTGCATGATATCCCGTTTGAGTATGCTCCGTTTCAGTATGATGATTATGAGATTTGCTTGCGTGCGTGGCTCGTGGGGTTGCAGGTGGGGTCGTATTCGGCTGGGTTCAAAAGTCTCTCGGCTGGGGGTATGCGTTTGTGGAATGGTGCCTTTACGCAGGAGCAGATGAGGCGTAATGGTCCTCTGCTGTATAGGGCTTTCAAGGCTGAGGCTGGGAGGATTGCTGCTCTGGTTGAGGAGGCGAACTTGGCTCTCGGCGACCGAAGAGGTGCTCGCTGTAAAGGGGACTGATGCGGAGGAGGTTGCTCGTCACGAGGCAGAAGAAGATTACTACTGCTGCTATGCTGATGGAACTGACGATGCTTAGGACGAAGTTGGGGCGGTTGTGGTTGAGCCATTCGCCCATGAAGGGCATGACGGGGAGAAAGATGTAGTGTAGGAGGTAGACGTCGAGGGTGCGTGTGCCGACGTATTGGAGTGTGCGTCCGAGGTGGGTCTGTTTGGTAAAGGACTGTTCGTAGTGGCGGAAAAACATAAGTACGATGGTCATGGTTGTGTACATGGCGAGGGTGCGGGGGAGGTTGGTCCACATCATGCGCATGGTGTGCCAGCGTAGGATGTCGGCGCAGCTTGCAAAGGCTATGAGGCATAGTAGGGGGAAAAACCATTTGCTGTCGAAGAGTTGCTGCAGTCTTCGCCAGTAGCGGTGTGCAAGGTTGCCTGCGAGGAAGAAGTGGAAATATATGATGAGTTGTATGAGGCTGGTGGTCTTCATGAATGTGGCTTGGGGGTAGGTGAAGTATCGGGGCATGTAGGCTGTGGCGTAGAGGCCTATGCTTGCTACCCATATCGCTGTCCAGATGAGGTTCTGGTGGGGCATCTTTCTGATTAGCATAGAGATGATGTAGTAGCAGACGAACATGTAGAGTAGGGTGAGGGTAAACCAGTATCCAAATTTGTAGGGGCTTTGTATGGCTTCGGTGAGGCTCGCCGTGAAGTCGTTGCGGCGTATGACGAGGTAGGCGCAGAGGAATACGGCGGTGGGGACAATCTGTATCTGTATCTTTTTCCAGAGGAGATGAGCGGTGTCGCTTATGCTCCAGCTGAATGTGGCTTTGTAGGCGACGAAGCCGCTGACGAAGAAGAAGAGGGGCATCCTGAAGAGGACGAGGAGTGACATGGCTGCTGAGGTCTTGGGGGTCTCGCCAAAGCTGATGAGGCTGACGTGGTAGGCTACGACCATGAGCATGGTGAAGCCTCGCATGGCGTCTATCCATTGCATGCGGGGGGGCTTTTGTATCGTGGGGGTGGTGATGCTTCTGATTATTTCCATCGGGTCTGTCGTGTGTTTGGTTGTGCAAAATTAATGTTTTTTTTGAACAAATAGCACTATTTATCCGTACTATTAGTTGTCGTTTAGGCATTATTTTAGTAATTTTGTGCGGAGAAATTATGCAAAAACACTAAACTTCGATATATGGAAAAGATTCAGCAACTCACGGACAAGGTTTTTCGTGAGGGTTACGAGAGGGGTCAGGCGGAGGCTGCCCGTATCATAGAGGAGGCTCAGCAGAGGGCTGCGCAAATCGTGGCTGAGGCTCAGCAGAAGGCTCATGAGATTGAGGGTATTGGCCGCAAGAACGTTGCCGAGATGGAGGCTAATACTAAGAATGAGCTCAAGATGTATACGGCCCAGGCTCTGAGTGCGCTCAAGGGCGAGGTGGCGAATGTCATCTGCGGTACGGTGGTGAGCAGCGCGGTAGACAAGCTGATGTCGGACAGGGACTTCCTCTGTAAGTTTACGGTCGCTCTGGCTTCGAAGTGGGTCGAAAACGAACCTATCGTCATTGCTTCGTCTGAGGCTGAGACTCTCAAGGCTTATTTCCTGAAGGAGGCTAAGGCTGTGCTGGACAAGGGTGTGACTATCGCTAAGGTCAATGGTCACAGTACGTTGTTGACGGTGTCTCCTGCTGATGGTAGCTATAGGGTAAATTTCGGTAAGGAGGAGTTTGAGGATTATTTCAAGTCGTTCTTGCGTCCACAACTTGCGGAGATGTTGTTCTGATGGCTTTTCCTACCTAAATTGAGGATCAGATGGCTAACTACTATTGTTTGATGGCTGGCGCGCCTGAGTTGGCGTTGACTGATGCGAAGCCGCAGGTCTCGGTGGTGGAATTCCGTGAGCAGGCGAGCATGGAGCTTTCGTCTCTTGATGCCAGGATTCTGGAGCAGTATTTCTTCCTTGAGGAGGACTGCCGCAATCTGGTGCGCCTGCTGAAGAATCCGGATGCGGAGCTCTTGCCGGGTGGTAACTATTCGCGCGAGCAGTTTGAGGATCTCATGACAAGTGCCCGTGAGATAAACTTCAACGTGCATCGTTATCCGGCGTTCATGAGCGAGTTTGCCCGGCAATGGACTTACAATAAGGATGTGGAGGGCTACTTCCCTGAGGATGAGATTATATATCAGTTTTATAACTATGTGATATGCAATTGCCGAAATGTGTTTGTGCGCCACTGGTATAAGCTGAATCTTGATATTAATAATATCCTGACGGCTGTGTTGGCTCGACAGCAGGGGTGGAGCGTGGGGGATTTTATCAAGGGTGACAATGAGGTCACTGAGATGATTCGTGAGAACAAGACGCGTGATTTCGACCTCAGTCATGAGTTTGATTATGTCAAGGATCTTATGAAGATTGTCGATGAGCCTGACCCTGTCGACAAGGAGCGTATGATTGATAGTATGAAGTGGCTCTGGCTCGACGAATACACGTTCTTAGACCCGTTCAATTTTGAGGCGCTTTTTGCTTATTTTTGCAAGCTGAAGATTAAGGAGCGTTGGGCGCGTCTTGATGTGGTGCAGGGCAAGGCTACGTTTGAGAGTATTATTGATAATCTACGAGGCGAGGCTCGTGTCCCTGCCGAATTTAAACTAAACAACGATAAATAACAATGACAAAGGGAACTGTTAGCGGAGTTGTCTCCAACATGGTCACGTTGCGTGTGGACGGACCGGTGTTGCAGGGCGAGATCTGCTATATAACAACGGGTGGTGACCGTCTGATGGCTGAGGTCATCAAGGTCGTGGGCAGCGATGTCTATGTCCAGGTATTTGAGTCGACGCGTGGCCTTAAGGTCGGTGCTGTGGCGGAGTTTACCGGCCATCAGCTGGAGATTCAGCTCGGCCCCGGAATGCTGAGTAAGAATTATGATGGTCTGCAGAATGACCTCGACAAGATGGAGGGTGTCTTCCTGAGGCGCGGACAGTATACTGACCCTCTCGACCGAGAGCGTCTTTGGGACTTTGAGCCTCTGGTCAAGCTTGGCGACAAGGTGGAGGCAAGCGCGTGGCTTGGTAAGGTGGAGGAGAACCACCAGCCTCTCAAGATTATGGCGCCTTTCCAAATGAGGGGCTCGGCTACGGTCACGAGTATCGTGCCTGCGGGGCAGTATCGTGTCGATGATGTCATCGCTACGCTCGTCACTGAGAGTGGTGAGTCTTGGAGTGTTACTATGGTGCAGCATTGGCCTGTGAAGTTTGCTATGACTAATTATAAGGAGAAACCGCGTCCGTTCAAACTGCTTGAGACTGGTGTGCGTACCATTGATACGTTCAATCCTATCGTGGAGGGCGGTACGGGATTTATCCCTGGTCCTTTCGGTACGGGTAAGACGGTCTTGCAGCATGCTATTTCTAAGCAGGCTGAGGCGGATATCGTCATCATCGCGGCTTGTGGTGAGCGTGCTAATGAGGTGGTGGAGATTTTCTCGGAGTTTCCTGAGCTGGTCGACCCTCATACTGGGCGTAAACTGATGGAGCGTACCATAATCATTGCCAATACGTCAAACATGCCTGTCGCTGCGCGTGAGGCTTCGGTATATACTGCTATGACGATGGCTGAGTATTATCGTTCGATGGGTCTGCGTGTGCTGCTCATGGCTGACTCTACTTCGCGTTGGGCACAGGCTCTGCGCGAGATGTCAAACCGTATGGAGGAACTGCCTGGACCTGATGCCTTCCCTATGGATCTCGGTGCTCTCGTGGCGAATTTCTATGGTCGTGCGGGCTATGTGTATCTCAATAATGGCGAGGTGGGCTCGGTTACCTTCCTCGGTACGGTGTCTCCTGCGGGTGGTAACCTTAAGGAGCCTGTGACGGAGAATACCAAGAAGGTGGCTCGTTGTTTCTATGCTTTGGAGCAGGATCGTGCTGATAAGAAGCGTTACCCTGCGGTCAACCCGATTGATTCTTATTCGAAATATCTCGAGTATCCGGAGTTTGCCGAATATATCAAGAAGCATATCAACGAGGAGTGGATTCCTAAGGTGATGAAGCTCAAGACTCGTATGCAGCGTGGCAAGGAGATTGCCGAACAGATTAATATCCTCGGTGATGATGGCGTGCCTGTGGAGTATCATATCACATTCTGGAAGAGCGAGATTATCGATTTTGTCATCTTGCAGCAGGATGCTTTTGATGAGGTTGATGCTGTCACTCCCCTGGAGCGTCAGGAGGAAATCCTCAACCTCGTCACGGCTATCTGTGATGACGATGAGCATAGTTTCAATTCCTTCCTTGAGGTCGTGGACTTCTATAAGAAGATGATTAACCTGTGTAAGCAGATGAACTACTCTGTATACAAGAGTGAGCAGTATTATGACTTCAAGCGTCAGATTGAGGAGATGATTAAAAACGATTAACGACAATGGCTACAGCATTTCAAAAAGTATACACACAGATAAGTCAGATCACCAAAGCCACTTGTTCGCTCAAGGCAAGGGGTGTGGGATATGACGAACTTGCTACTATCAATGGCCGTCTGGCTCAGGTGGTAAAGATTATGGGTGACAATGTCACTCTCCAGGTCTTTGAGGGTACTGGTGGCATTCCTACCAATGCCGAGGTCACTTTCCTTGGCAAGGCTCCTTCGCTCAAGGTCAGCGATGAGCTTGCGGGACGTTTCTTCAATGCTTATGGACAGCCTATCGATGGGGGACCGGAGATTGAGGGTAAGGAGGTGGAGATCGGAGGTCCGTCGGTCAACCCTGTGCGTCGCAAGCAGCCTTCGGAGCTCATCGCTACGGGTATCGCTGGTATCGACCTTAACAATACTCTCGTGTCGGGTCAGAAGATTCCGTTTTTTGCTGATCCGGACCAGCCGTTCAATGAGGTTATGGCTATGGTGGCGATGCGTGCCAAGGCTGACAAGATTATCCTCGGCGGTATGGGTATGACTAATGATGACTATTATTTCTTCCGCAATACTTTCTCCAACGCTGGTGCACTGGATCGTATCATCTCGTTTATCAATACGACGGAGGATCCTGCTGTGGAGCGTCTTCTTATCCCTGATATGGCTCTCGCGGCAGCCGAGTACTTCGCTGTCGAGAAGCATGAGACGGTCTTGGTATTGCTCACTGATATGACTTCGTACGCTGACTCGCTCTCGATAGTGAGCAACCGTATGGATCAGATTCCGTCCAAAGACTCTATGCCGGGCTCACTCTATTCCGACTTGGCCAAGATATATGAGAAGGCTGTGCAGTTCCCTGAAAGCGTGGGTGGCGGTTCTATCACGATTATTGCTGTGACTACGCTCTCTGGAGGTGACATTACTCATGCTGTGCCCGACAATACAGGCTATATCACTGAGGGGCAGCTTTACTTGCGACGCGACTCGGATGTGGGCAAGGTCGTAGTCGATCCGTTCCGTTCGCTCTCGCGTCTGAAGCAGCTTGTCGCAGGCAAGAAGACTCGCAAGGATCATTCTCAGGTCATGAACGCCGCTATACGTCTTTATGCTGATGCTGCCAACGCTAAGACCAAGCTCGAGAATGGCTTTGACTTGACTGACTATGACAACCGCTGTCTCGCCTTTGCCAAGGATTATTCCTCACAGTTGCTTGCCATCGATGTCAATCTCAATACTGAGGAGATGCTCGACGTGACATGGTCGCTCTTCCGCAAATACTTCAAGATTGAGGAGGTCAACATCAAGAAGGAGTTTACGGATATATATTGGAGTTAAGCTTTTTAGGTAGACACATAAAATGGCAATAAAATATCAGTTCAACAAGACGTCGCTCCAGCAGCTCGAGAAGAACTTGAAGATGCGTAAGCGTACCTTGCCGATTATTAAGAGCAAGGAGACGGCTTTGCGTCTTGAGGTCAAGAAATGCAAGGAGGAGGCTGATGCTCTTGAGAAGAAACTGCGGAGCCAGATAGCGGGCTATGAGCGTATGTACGCCTTGTGGGGCGAATTTGATACGTCGCTCGTCAGTCTGGGCGATGTCAGGCTTGGAGAGAAGAAGATTGCTGGCGTGCGTGTGCCAGTTCTTCTCAATATTGAGCTTACGGTGCGCCCGTTTGGTCTGTTTTCTGCGCCGAAGTGGTACTTCGATGGTATTAGACTGCTTCAGGGGCTGGCAAAAACGGCGGTAGAGCGGGAGTTCGTTGCTGCTAAGCTTGCCTTGCTCGACCATGCCCGCAAGAAGACTACTCAGAAGGTCAACCTTTTTGAGAAGGTGCAGATTCCGGGTTTTGAAGAGGCTATACGCAAGATCAAGCGATTTATGGAAGACGAGGAGAACCTATCCAAGTCGAGCCAGAAGATACTCAAGTCTCTGCAGCTAAAGCGTGCAGAGGCTGAACAGTCTGACGTACGAAAGGAGGTAGCTGTATGATAGAGAAAATGAAGAAATTCACCTTCCTTGTGACGGAGAGCGAGTACGACTCCTTCATATCTAATCTCCGTCAGCAGGGGGTAGTACATATCGAGCAGCTACAGCAGGGTGCAACGAGCGAGGAATTGCAGGCTGCCATTACCCTTGAGCAACGCTATCGTGCTGCCCTCGGCAGCCTTGAGATACTCGAAGGTCGTGGGTACACGTTCAGGACTGCGCCCGCTGTCTCAGAGCCTGTGTATGAGGAGCCTGCAAAGCTTCTTGAAAGGGTGGAGCAACTGCAGCGGGACGAGAACTCTCTTCTTCATCAGATAGACGCGGTACATAAAGATATAGTTGCTCTTATGCCATGGGGTGAGTTCGCTCCCGAGGACGTCAAGCGTATCTCTGAGGTGTCGAGCTTACAGGTATGCTTCTTCCGCTGCGGAGCTAAGTCTATGCGTGCCGAGTGGGCGGAGGATTTGTATGCTACGGTCATCAGCGAGGTGGACAAATACGTTTACTTCATCACCTTTAGCCATGAAGTGCCCGATATTCAGGCAGAGAGGATTTTCTTGCCTCAGCTACCTCTGAGCGAAGCCCTTGGGCACAAGGAGGATCTTGAAGCACAGCTCGAGGTCGTGCGCCAGCAGATGCTTGACATACAGAGCAGACAGCGCACTTTGCTATGCGAAGGTTTGGTCGCTGCGCAAAACGACATCAATCTTTCGCGAGTACATCTCAGCGACGAGCGTGTGGCATCGGGCGTGTTGCGACTCATGGTAGGTTGGGTGCGTGCTGACCGCACAGCTCCACTTGTGGAGTATCTTGATCAGGCTAGTATCTACTATGAAATGTCGGATCCTGCTTACGAGGACGACGTGCCAGTGCAGATTACCAACGGGAAGTTTAGCAGTCTCTTTGAGCCTATCCTCAGGATGTATTCGCTGCCGAACTATACGGATCTTGATCCGACGGAATTCTTCGCTCCTTTCTTTATGCTCTTCTTCGGACTATGTCTCGGAGATGCGGGCTATGGCGTGCTTGTGCTCGTTATCGGGCTCTACCTCGCACTAAAAGGTAGCGAGGATACGAAACCTTATGGCCGACTTGCTTCATGGCTTGGACTGAGCACCATCATCTGCGGTCTTGCCACGGGTACGGTCTTCGGGGTGGACATCAGTTCACAACCTTGGGCATGGATAGAGCCTTTCAAGCCCTATTTCCTGAATGACAATGGTGTAGGCCCTATGTTTGGCTACACGCCCATGATGGTCATCTCTGTAATCATAGGACTCGTGCAGGTACTGCTTGGCATGATACTCAAAGGTTGCAAGGCTATCAAGAACTATGGTTGGCCCTATGCTGTAGGCACATTCTCATGGGTAGTGGCTATCATCGCTGCCCTTATCCTCTATGGTATGCCTGAGTGTGGTGTAGTTCTAAGCGAGTCTGTACAATACGTGCTGCTCGGGGTCATAGCCATTAGTTCTGTGGGTATATTCCTTTACAACAACCCTGCCAGCTACAAACGTCCTGCTCTCGGTCTGCTGAGCAATATAGGCGGTGGAATATGGTCTACATACGGCATGGCTACGGGATTGCTCGGTGACTTGCTCAGTTATATCCGACTCTTTGCGCTCGGACTGACAGGAGGAGTACTCGGTGGTGTGTTCAACTCGCTTGCTCTCGACATGACCAGCAGTATGAATCTCGCAGCTCGCATACCTGTCATGATTCTGATTCTGCTCGCAGGTCATGGTATTACCTTTGCTCTAAGTATGATTTCTGCATTCGTACACCCCATGCGACTCACCTTCGTGGAGTTCTTTAAGAATGCGGATTTCTCAGGGGGAGGAAAAGAATACAAACCATTTGAGGAAATTAAATTGTGAGGTTATTCGTGAGGTTATGAGGTCGCTTCGCTGGTGAGGTTTTAAGGTTATAAGGTTTTGTACCTTAAACGCCCATTAAATGCTCATTAAACGCCCATTAAATGACTGACAAAATATCTAACCAAACAACAAAACAACAAAACGACCAAACAACAAAACAACCAAAAAACCAAATAAAAATGGAACTATTATTAGCTTATCTGGGCATAGCCCTTTGTGTAGGACTGTCAGGAGTAGGCAGTGCCTACGGAGTGACAATCTGCGGTAATGCCGCAATCGGAGCATTCAAGAAGAACCCAAATGCAAGCGGCTCATATATGGGTCTGTCTGCCTTGCCATCTTCTCAGGGACTATATGGCTTCGTTGGTTTCTTCATGCTCAACAGTCACGTAGGTCAGGGCTTGCAGATGCCCGCAGCGTGCGCTATCTTTGGCGTGGGTCTCGCGCTCGGTCTCGTAGCCCTCTTCTCTGCCATTCGTCAAGCTAAGGTTTGCGCCAATGGTATCTCTGCTATAGGCGCAGGACACAATGCTTTCGGTACAACCATGGTACTTGCCGTGTTCCCTGAGCTTTATGCTATCCTTGGCCTGCTGGTGCTTATCCTGACTGCCAACACTCTTCCGACAATAGGATAATACCTCTATCGTTTACAAAGTTCAAGAGCCAGTCCGCGGTAAGTGGGCTGGCTTTGTCGTGCTTGATTGGAAAGATGATGCTTAGTTCAAAAGATTGAATATAATCCTGAGGAATCTCTGGGCTGAACTGTGAATAGCGGTGTAGCATTGCAAGTCTTGTGGGTGTGATTTTATCTGATGCCATCGAAAATGTTGTTTAATTCTTGGCAAAAAGCAAAATTTATTGTAAATTCGCAGTCTGGAATTAAATAATATATGATGATATATGAGTAAGTATTTCAAGAGAACTACCGTTACGGCAGCTCTGCCTTACGCTAATGGCCCTGTGCATATAGGTCATCTGGCTGGTGTGTATGTGCCGGCAGACATCTATGCCCGCTATCTCAGACTTAAGGGGCGTGACGTAATTTTTGTGGGCGGTAGCGATGAGCATGGAGTGCCTGTCACCATAAGGGCACGCAAGGAGGGTATCACGACTCAGGAGGTAGTAGACCGTTATCACAACCTTATCAAGAAGTCGTTTGAGGACTTTGGTATCTCGTTTGACATATATAGCCGTACTACAAGCCCCACTCACCATAAACTGGCGTCGGATTTCTTCAGAAAGCTTTACGATGAGGGGAAGTTTGTAGAGCAGGTGTCCGAGCAGTTTTATGACGAGCAAACGGGGCGTTTCCTGACGGATCGTAACATCAGGGGTGAATGTCCCCGATGCCATGCTCTTGAGGCGTATGGAGACCAGTGTGAGAAATGTGGTGCTACGCTCTCACCTGAGGAACTGATCAACCCTTACAACGCTGAGACTGGCAACCCTTTGGTCAGGAGAGAGACGAAGCATTGGTATCTCCCCCTCGACAAGGATCAGCAATGGCTGGAGAAATGGATTCTTGAGGAGCACAAGGAGTGGCGAAGCAATGTGTACGGCCAGTGCAAGAGTTGGCTCGATTCGGGTCTGCGCCCACGCGCTGTGACGCGAGATTTGGACTGGGGTATACCCGTACCAGTGGAGGGTGCGGAGGGCAAGGTGCTCTACGTGTGGTTTGATGCCCCGATAGGATATATCTCCAATACTAAGGAACTCTGTGAAGTTCGTCCTGAGTTGGGCAGTTGGGAGACATGGTGGAAAGATCCTGAGACCCGTCTCGTTCACTTTATCGGTAAGGATAATATCGTCTTTCACTGCATAGTCTTCCCAGCCATGCTGAGAGCGCATGGGGAATACATTCTCCCTGATAATGTGCCGAGCAACGAGTTTCTCAATCTTGAGGGTAACAAGATATCTACGAGCAAAAACTATGCTGTCTGGCTCAACGAGTATCTGACAGATATGCCGAACCGTCAGGACGAGCTTCGCTATGTACTTACAGCCAACGCTCCCGAAACCAAGGATAATGACTTTACTTGGGCAGACTATCAGGCGCGTTGCAACAATGAGCTTGTGGCTGTATATGGTAATTTCGTCAATCGTGCGCTGCAACTCACCCAAAAGTATTATGAGGGCAAGGTTCCTCCTTGTGGCGAACTGAATGACTATGATCGTGAGACACTCGCTGAGTTTTGCGATGTGAAAGACAGACTCGAAGGGCTGCTGGAGAACTTTAAGTTTCGCGAGGCGCAGAAGGAGGCAATGAATCTGGCGCGAATCGGCAACAAATACATCGCAGACTGTGAGCCATGGAAGGTTGTAAAGTCAAATCCAGAGCGGGTCATGACAATCATCAATATAAGCTTGCAGATTACGGCTAATCTTGCTATAGCTTTTGAGCCTTTCTTGCCGTTCTCAAGCCAGCGCTTGCGTACTATGCTTGCTATGGAGTCATTCTCATGGGAGGACCTCGGACGTACTGACCTCATGGTAGAGGGACACTCCTTGCCCAAGCCTGATCTACTTTTCACTAAGATAGAGGACGATGTCATTGCTGCTCAGGTCAGGAAGCTTGAAGATACTGTCCGTGCCAATGAAGAGGCTGCATATAAGTCTGCCCCGGTCAAATCGGTTGTGTCTTACGAAGACTTCGAGAAGCTTGATATACGTGTGGGATTGGTCAAGAGTTGTGAGAAGGTCAAGAAGTCCAAGAAGCTGCTGAAGTTTATCATCGATGACGGCAGCGGTACGGATCGCACGATACTCTCGGGCATAGCGCAATGGTATGAGCCAGAGCGTCTCACGGGTAAGAGAGTGCTGTTTGTGGCAAATTTTGAGCCTCGCAAGATGATGGGCATCGAGAGTCAGGGCATGATACTCTCTGCGGTGAACTATAATGGCGACCTCGCTGTGACCTCCACTCTCGATGAAGTGAAACCAGGCAGTCAGGTAGGTTAAAACTTCTTGACGGACAGATAAACACTGATTGAACCCACCGATATGACGGTTGCAAGTATGACCAGAATGTCGAGTGGGTTCACTATTACGGGATAGGCATCGATGATAAAGCTGCCTTCGCTCTGACCCATGCGTATCCACCCGAAGTGCTGCTGCCCGAGACAGAGTAGGAAGCCCAGCACAAGCCCAGCAACGGCTCCTACGATGGTGATGAGCTGCCCCTCGTAGATGAAGATACGTTGTATCTGTCCCACGGTAGCTCCGAGATGACTGAGGGTACGGATATCTTTTTTCTTCTCGATCATCAGCATAGAGAGTGAGCCTACGATGTTGAGACACGCCACGATGAGTATAAAACATAAGAAGGCATACGTGAGCAGTTTCTCTATCTTCATGATGCGAAAGACGTCCTCTTGCTGCTCGTAGCGGTCCTGTATCCTGAAATCTTTACCCAGTAGTGCTTCGATATTGCTACGTCTGCCACCCTTGGCGAGCTTAATCTCCATGGCACTGATTCGTCCCCTCTGGTCGAAAATGCGTTGGGCAAAGCCTAATGAGCAGAGGATATAGTTAGCGTCATATTTGTTTTGGTGGACGCTGAATACCACCCCCGACATCTGCAGCTCGTCATGGTTGAAACTGCTCGTAGGGTTAGCCATATTCACCCTCTCTCCTTGTTTTGGAGCATAAATCTGCAGAGGGTCTGCCGAGTTGACTCCTATGCCAAGTCTCGAACACAGCTGAATGCCGGGTATTCCATATTCCAGAATATCACCGATATGCAGACTTGGCACCCCGTTAGCCTCCCCATAGAGTGCATCGGCGATGTTGCTCTGACTGGTATAGTTGTCGTCGACACCCTTGAGAGTCACAGCAACTTGCTCCTGTCCTGCGATGACCAGAGCCTGACCTTCCATGACGGGAGTAAGCACGGCAACGTCCTTGGACTGCTGTAAGGCACGTAGATGCTTGTCGTTGATGTCCATGAAGGCCCCCTTGGCAGCTGTCACCTTCAACTCTGGGTCAAACCCTGTAAACAGGTCTGCCACCAGACCCTGAAAGCCATTGTATACGCTGAGCGTACACACGAGTGCCATGGTCGTCACAGCTACCCCCACTACTGAAATCATCGAAATGATGTTGATGACGTTGTGGCTCTTTTTGGAAAAGAGATAGCGAAACGCGACAAAAAGTTCGTATGGTAGCATAGATTCGTCAAGATTGTAGAGTCAGTACCCTTCGTCTTATGACATCAAAGTCAGGGCTACTCTCGATGATATCCCCCCTCTTGTCGACAAGGATATAATATGGAATGTCTCTGATGCCGAGGAGTGAAGCCAGTCTCGATTCAAAGCCCAGTTGGTCGCAATAGCTGTGCCAAGAAATAGAGTCATAGCGTTCGCTGTTGGTCAAGGACTGAGTATTGATATCCAAACTGTACGAGATACACTCCAAAGGCACTGTGCTCTCGCGTCGCAGCTTGCGAATCTGGTAATTGGTGGAATGCGAGTTGCCCCGCCAGCAAGCCCAAAATGTCAGCAACACATACTTGCCACGCAGTTCGATGGAAGTGACCGTCTTGCCGCTGCGCATACGCAGAGAGAACTTAGGCACCTTGACACCCCGGCGCATCGAAGGTGGTACAGACTGCGATGCTCGCTCATGTTCAAGATGGTTGGCGAGCAGACTCTCGCGGTGTGAAGAAATATACTGCTCTCGGATACTATCTGCATGCCCTGGCTCGGCCGACATGTCTCGGCGCAGCCGCGAGTAGTCTTCGTTAGCCAATGAGCCGCTGACCTCCATCACGCTTAGGTTGCGTGCACTGCCGTTGAGACGTGCCACCTGACCACTGCCGCCGAATACCGTCAGCGTAGACATATTGGGATAGACGATGACAAACGAGGCTTCGGCTTCGCCGCACTCGCAGACCCAGTCGAGCTTGCCGTCCTTCACTACGATAGTGTCAATACCGACAATCCCTCCGTCAGGACTGAAGACGATGAGACGTGCATCATTCATGCCCTCGATATTGCCGTGGATACGCATCTCGCCCTTTCTGCCACCACAAGAGTATATGGCAGAAAGGGCGAATATGTAAAGCAGTAGATTTTTCAAAGTGAATTTGATTCAAGAAAAGTTACTTCACCGCTGCAGCCACGGCACTGGCATACTGCTCAAACTCGATATCCTTGGTAGCACGCTGGGCGAGAGCAGGATTCTTGGCGACGGCTGACTTTAACTCTGCTGTCACTGCAGAGGCATTGTTGGTACGTGCGGCAACAATAGCCTTGAGATAGTGAGTAGTGCCGTCAGGCTTGGCTACATTGTCCAAAGTCCGAGTAGCCGCAGCATAGTCTTTGTTCATGATTTGAGCCAGAGCCGCAGTGTTGGAGTCAGAGCCACTCAGACTCTTCTTAGCCTGAGAATAGTTGCCCTTGGCAATGCTGAGCGCACCTGAGATTTCGCCAAACGTGTTAGCACCGCTTGCCTGCGCCAGATAGCTCTCTGCAGTCCCCTTGTCACCCTTGTGCAGGGCAACGAGAGCGAGGTTAGCATTCGTCTCGGCAGAACGCGCGTCTTTGGCCTTGGCTTGTGACAACCATTTCTCTGCCTCAGACCAGTTGCCCTCGGTGATGGATATCTGTGCAAGATTGTTGTAAGCACGGCAATCCTCTGGGTACTGTTTGATGATCATCTTGTACCACTCCTTACGCATAGTGTCGTCCTTGGTCAGGACATTAGCTGCACGCAGCATCTCCTCTACGCTGAGCTTTGATGGGTCGCTCTTCATAGCCTCGACTATCTGAGAGTCACTGCGGCCAATCACCTCATAGTTCACTATCAGGCGTGCGCGACGCAATTCGGGCATGATGCCATCTGCCAACTCTGTGTATACGCTGCTCATATTGCGTATCTGTCTCTCACGCTCCTCAGGATCCTTGTACATAGAGAGGACACGCAGTATCACGTCCTTGTCCTGTAGGTTGCTCTTGCTGATGAGTTCCTGGAATCCCTCCCAGTCCTCTGCCGTAAACTTTGTGTCGATATCGGCGTTCATCTTCAGCTTCTTGAGCTCACCTCGCAGATAGTCGGCAGAGACATTCTGACGTTTCTCCGCCAACTTCTCGTTAAAGCTGTAGCTGCCGTCAGGGCTGGCATACGCGCTCACCTGAATGCTCTGCAGCGCACGCTCCTCGCTCTTGGCGTTAATATCCTTAAGTATGCCTACAAGCTCGCTGATGCTCACGCTCTTTTTCTCGCTCGCGCGGAGATTAGCTTGGTTGATCAGGAACTTGATATTAGCCTCCTGCTTGTGCTCAATGACGCGCTGGAAAGCATCAGAAGCTGTAGAAGCCGTCGTGCCGCACATCGCGAGCAACTGGCTCGTAGAGCGCACGCCATAGCCAATTTTTACCTCGGGCACAGATACTACCTTGCTGCCCATGCGAGCGTCAAATCGTGCATACAAGTCACTGTTAATCATGCCAGCTTCGTAGGGGAACGCAGCCTTCATCGTGTACGTACCCCCTACCTTGTATTGTATAGAGGTGCCGTTGCCTTGAACCTTCTCACCCTGGAACGTAGCACTCTGGCCGCAGACCTCCTTGCCCTCAAACTTCAGTACCGGAGTCACCGTCACTACAGCCTTTTTCTTCATGTACTTCTCTGGGAAGACACCACTGATAGTAGCAGGTACCTCACCACCTATTTCCTCGAGAGGAGTAGGAGTGACCTTAAAGTTGTCCGCACTCAAATTACCTAATTTGCCACATGATGTCACGGCCAGCACACCAGCCGACATCAAGGCCAAAGAAAACATTTTGTTCATGATTTTTCTCGTTATATTAGTCAGAAGTTTGTGATTTGTGCCCTAAGTTACAAATAAGTAGCCTAAAAGTCAACAGAGGAAACATTATTTTAGCAAATATTAAGCTAAAGGACTTTTTTTTCATGACGCAAGTCAATAATTTAAGGTGTAGACTTGTTTCTCGGGTGACAAGACAGAATCTGCTCGCGCAAGTGAGAGCGGTCTATATGCGTATAGATTTCTGTAGTCGAGAGATCTTCATGTCCTAACATCTCCTGAATAGCCTTGAGGTTTGCCCCACCCTGGAGCAAGTGGGTCGCAAAACTATGTCGGAATGTGTGCGGCGAAATCACCTTGCTGATGCCGGCCTCAGCAGCATACTGCTTGATATAGACAAACAGACTGATACGCGACAAGGCGCGCCCACGGCGCAGAGAGACAAACACATGGTCGGCAAACCCCTTCTGAGGCACTATATGGCAACGAATGCTCTCCCAGCCCTTGATCTCGCTCACGGCACGTGGCGAGACAGGTACCAGACGCTCCTTGCTGCCCTTGCCTTTGACACGGATAAAACCCTCGTCAAGAAAGAGATCGGCAAAAGTAAGCGAAATCAGCTCGCTAATACGCAAGCCGCACGAGTATAGCAACTCGATGATACAATGGTCACGCACCCCTTCAGGCTTGCTCAGATCAATAGTGGCCAAAATCCGGTCAATCTCTTCCGTGCTGAGCACCTGAGGCAAGTGACGTCCCGTCTTGGGCGACTCAAGCAATTCCGTTGGATCTTGTTCTATCTCCCCCTCAAGCTGCAGAAACCTATAGAAGCTGCGCACACCACTCAATATTCGCGCCAGACTGCGAGCCGAGATTCCTTCCTGTCGCAGAGAGCCTGCAAACCTATCCAGTTGATCGAGCGTCACAGAGCGGAAATCCAAGCCGTTGTCCTCATAATATCCGATGAGTCTCTGCAAGTCGCGCATATACGCGTCTAAGGTATTAGGCGAGAGGTTACGCTCAAGCCTAAGGTACTGCGAATACCGCTTTATAATGTCCTGACTAACCATGATTTGCGCCATAACGACAGAGAGACATCATGATTTTGTCGAGAAAAAAACACAATTGTCTTTGCATTTCACTGTCTTATTTGTATCTTTGCAGCAACAAATATACAAAAAACTTATGAGAATTCAGATTATCAACGGCCCTAATCTTAATCTCCTCGGCATTCGCGAGCCAGAGATATATGGCAAAAAAGGTTTCGAGGACTACCTCCACGTACTACGCGACGCCTTCCCTAAAATCAGAATAGACTACTTCCAGAGCAACTCCGAAGGTGAGCTCATCGACAAGATCCACGAAGTAGGTTTCGACCGCGATGGCATAGTCCTAAACGCTGCCGCATACACTCATTACAGCATAGCCCTGCTCGACGCCATCAAGTCTGTCAACGCTCCCGTCGTTGAGGTACACATCAGCAATATACACCAGCGCGAAGACTTCCGTCACCATAGTGTGATCTCCCCCGCTTGCAAAGGAGTCATCTGCGGGTTCGGTCTTGATGGCTACAGGCTGGCAATAGACGCCCTCCAGCATCTTAGATGATGGACATCGAGGACTATATCCTTGACCACATAGATGCTGAAGGCGAGTACCTACACCGCCTCTGGCGCGACACCCAGCTGAAACTCTCCTATGGACAGATGGCCAGCGGACACCTGCAAGGTCGGCTGCTGAAGATGCTCGTACACATGATACGCCCCCGTATGGTGCTCGAGTTGGGCATGTTTAGTGGCTACTCAGCCCTAAGCATGGCGGAAGGTCTTGACGAAGGCTCAGAGCTCCACACCTTTGAGATATTTGACGAGATGGAGGATTTTGCACGTCCCTGGATAGAAGGCAGCCCCTATGGTCGCTACATACACATACATATCGGTGATGCACTTGAACTTGTGCCCCGTATGGACATAGAGTGGGATATGGCATTCATCGACGCCGACAAGCGCGAGTACGTCCAGTACTACGAGATGGTTCTGCCCCGTCTACGTAGCGGAGGATACATATTGGCTGACAATACCCTATGGTACGGGCGCATCACTGAGTCTGCCCGCCAGAGTGACCTGCAGACTCAAGGTCTTCAGCAGTTTAATGACCTCGTAGCCTGTGATTCCAGAGTAGAGAAGGTAATCCTTCCCTTGCGAGATGGACTGACAATCATCAGAAAAAAATAAACAATAAACCCCGATGGAGACAACCAGACAAAACAAGATAGCACGACTCATACAGAAAGAACTCAGTGATATGTTTCAGCGGCAGACCGCAGCCATGCGCGGAGTGCTCGTCAGTGTCAGCACCTGTCGCATCAGTCCCGATATGAGCGTATGCCGCGCATACCTCAGCGTCTTCCCCAGCGAGCGAGCTGACGAAATTGTAGGCAATATCAACGCCAACGTCAAGTCTGTACGATACGAGCTCGGAAACAGAGTGCGCACACAACTGCGCATTATCCCCGAACTCAAGTTTTTCGTAGATGATAGTTTGGATTATGACGAGCATATAGGTCAGCTGCTCGGCAAGTGATACACACAGAGAGAGAGCCAGCCCATGTTCGTCAAGGTATACAGCGCTAGTGTGCAAGGACTCGAAGCACAGCCAGTCAGCATCGAAGTCAACATCACCCGCGGCATTAGATTCATCCTCGTAGGTCTGCCCGACAGTGCCGTCAAGGAGAGCCACGAGCGCATCGTGGCAGCCATAGAAAACAGCGGCATGGAGTATCCTACGCGCCAAGTGATGATAAACCTTGCCCCTGCAGACATACGCAAGGAAGGTAGCGGCTACGACCTCCCTATGGCCATAGGAATTCTGGCCTGTTCGGAAAAGATAGACGCCCACCGCCTTGAACGAGTGATGATGGTAGGCGAGTTGAGTCTTGACGGCACGCTCCAACCCATACGCGGTGCCCTTCCCATAGCCATCAAGGCCCGTGAATTGGGCTACGAGAGCCTCTTCATCCCCATACAAAACATTGAAGAAGCCGCCGTTGTAGATCGTCTAAACGTATACGGAGTCAGCCATCTCAAAGAGGTCGTAGGCTATCTCAATGGTACACACTCTCTCCTCCCCACACAGATTGACACACGCCGTGATTTCGCCCTACGTCAGTCTTCTTTCGACCTTGACTTTGCCGACGTCAAAGGTCAGGAAAGTGTCAAGCGCGCCCTCGAAGTCGCTGCAGCAGGCGGTCACAACCTCATCATGGTTGGTCCCCCAGGTAGCGGCAAGAGTATGATGGCCAAACGCTTGCCCAGTATTCTACCTCCACTATCGCTCCAAGAATCGCTTGAGACTACTCAGATACACTCTGTAGCAGGCAAACTGCGCCCAACATCACAGCCAGACGGCGAAGGAATCCGCCACTGCTCGCTCATCGCAGTACGTCCGTTTCGCAGCCCTCACCACACCATCTCTCAAGTCGCCCTCGTAGGCGGAGGCAGCAATCTCCAGCCAGGCGAGATAAGTCTGGCACACAATGGTGTCCTCTTTGCCGACGAGCTCCCCGAGTTTAGTCGCTCCGTACTTGAAGTGTTGCGCCAGCCGTTGGAAGACCGTCGTATCACATTGAGCAGGGTTAAGGGCACAGTCGACTATCCTTGCAATTTCATGTTCGTAGCCTCCATGAATCCTTGTCCTTGTGGATACTACAACCACCCCACCAAACCGTGTGTATGTACTCCAGGTCAGATAGTACGCTACCTCAACAAGATCTCTGGTCCCCTGCTCGACCGCATAGACATACAGTGCGAGATACAACCCGTCCCCTTCTCTGACTTGATTAAGCTGCAGAAAGGCGAAACATCAGCAGCCATTAGAGAGCGTGTAGTACGAGCCAGAAAGATTCAAGAAGAACGCTTCAGAGACACTCCCCACGTACACTGCAACGCACAGATGACCGAGAAAATGCAACACCAGTACTGCGTCCTCGACCACGAGTCGGGCGAGATGTTGCGTGCGGCCATGGAGAAGCACAACCTCTCAGCTCGCGCCTATACTAGAATAATAAAAGTGGCTCGCACCATAGCTGACCTCGACGGAAAGGAAAACATCGAGTTCAATCACTTAGCCGAAGCCATAGGATACCGCAACCTTGACCGGTCAAGTTGGGGAGAGTGAGGGTGGCTAGACATATATTTAATACTCGTTAAATACTTATTAAACTAACAGACAATCACCCAACCAAACAACCAAACAACCAATCACCCAATCACCCAACCAAACAACTAAACAACACCAACCCCATGCTTTCCAAAAACGCCAAAATATACATAGCAGGACATCGAGGCCTTGTGGGTTCTGCTATATGGGACAATCTCATGCAGCGAGGCTATACCAACCTCATAGGTAGGACTCACTCTGAGCTTGACCTCACTGACCAGTATGCCGTCAGGAGATTCTTCGACGAGGAACACCCTGAGGCTGTAGTTCTGGCGGCGGCCTTCGTCGGAGGCATCATGGCAAACAGCCTCTACCGGGCAGACTTCGTCATGATGAACATGAAAATCCAATGTAACGTCATCTCGGAGTCATACGCCCATGGTGTGAAAAAACTCCTTTTTTTAGGCTCTACCTGTATCTATCCAAAAGATGCTCCACAACCTATGAAGGAGGACTGTCTACTGACCAGTCCCCTCGAATATACCAATGAAGAATATGCTATAGCAAAGATAGCAGGGCTTAAGATGTGCGAGAGCTATAATCTACAGTACGGCACCAACTATATAGCTGTTATGCCTACCAATCTGTATGGCCCCAATGACAATTTTCATCTTGAGAACTCCCACGTCATGCCAGCCATGATGCGCAAGATCTATCTTGCCAAATTGATACATGAGCAGGACTGGGCAGCAATTGCCAACGATATGGACAGGCGTCCGATTAATCCCGACTCCCGACTTTCGTCAATCATAGGCGAGGGCAATGTAGACGGGCGGAATAGTCATGAGCGTATACTCAAAGCATTGTCGTACTATGGTATATCAGACAATAGAGTCCAGCTTTGGGGTACAGGAGCCCCCTTGCGTGAGTTCCTTTGGAGTGAGGATATGGCCGATGCCAGTGTACACGTCCTGCTTAATGTTGATTTCAAAGACATCATCGGCATAGAGAAATACTCGTCTGTCTTCTATGGAACCAAATCTGACGGCATAGTAGACCGCAACAATTCTGAGGGACGCGGAGGAGCCATACCGTCTCTTGGTGAGATACGCAACTGTCATATCAACGTAGGCACTGGCAAGGAACTGACTATACGCCAACTGGCGGATCTCATAGTCAAGATTGTAGGATATGGAGGAACGGTGGAATTCGACAGCTCAAAGCCCGATGGAACAATGAGGAAACTGATAGATGTAAGCAAACTCCATACTCTCGGCTGGACACACAAGGTGGAGATAGAAGATGGAGTCCGCAAGCTTTACGAATGGTATCGCCAGAGTATTGAAGACTGCAGATTCTGACAATCACGACTACGAGAACGGTAGCACCGACGACAGCGAGAGTCTTCATGTTCCACGGGGTGTAGCGCACTCGGCGCGTGACTTTCCGATACGATGGTCTGACCACCTGTCTGCTTGAAGGTAAGATTGCCTGCAGAACCATAGATTTTTGAGATGATACCTTTTAGCATTGCCATTGTGTTTTAGATTTTGAGGTTTAAAGTTTTTTGGTTTTTTGTTGTTTCGTCGCTTGTCTTCGTTTTGTCTTCGTTTGTTTCCATAAGTTTGGGTGCCGACAATCCTGTGTACGACTTGAGGAACATGAGTGCCACCTTGCCTTCCGGACTGAAGTATGGCTTGCGACCGGCTTTCTTACGTGGGTGAGCATCTACAAGTCCGAACCTGACTGCCATTTCATACAACGGAAGGAGGGCATGAATGCGTCCAATCTCGCATTGTTTGAAAGATTCTTCATAATCTTTGTAAAGATCGAACTCTGTGAACGCAAAACTTGGTGTTATTTCAGAAATTTGTTGTACCTTTGCCATGACGATTTATTTTCGTTTCCCCCAAAACAGGCCGTGCAAAGCAGTTTGGGGGATTTTTTTGTTTCTTATGCAAAGATATAAAAAATCTATGACACTGGCAATCAAATCGTTAGGCTTGTTTGAACTGATTTGCAACTATCCCTATAATAAAGGAGGGTGATTGACGAACGGTCGCCCTTCATTTATCCGACATAACTAATCATTCATATATGGCAAAAGCAAAAATCAAGTTTCGTGCCTCTTCTGTCGGGATGAAGGAGGGCACGCTTTATTATCAGGTGATACACAACCGTGTGGCGAGGCAGATCCATACAACGTACAGACTTTATCCCTCAGAGTGGGATGCGGTAAGCTCATCCATTGTTCTGCCGTCTTCCTCCACTTCAGGGCGATATTCGTATCTTCTTTCCCTGCAGGAGACATTGGAGGCGGACAGAAAGAAACTGCTGCTGGTCATTGCACGGTTGGACAAGGAAGCGCAACCCTATACTTCAGACAAGGTTGTCGAATATTTCCGTGAAGGGAAGGTGCTACATGGCATCATCGGCTACACGGTGGAACTGAACGACAAGCTGCGTAAAATCGGCAAGAGGCGCATGGCAGACAGGTTCACTACAACCATCAACAGTCTGCGGAATTACCTGAAAGGAAATGATGTGCCGTTGGAGGATGTGGATGGAACGATGGTGCTGGGATATGAACAGTGGCTGAAAGAGCGCGGACTTTGTCGCAATACCACCTCTTTCTATATACGCAACCTGCGTACCATCTACAACCATGCCGTGGAAGAAAAACTGGTGGTCTCTTCCTCACCGTTCAAGCATGTATATACCGGTATTGACAAGACCGTCAAACGGGCTCTTCCTTTGGATATCATCAAACAGTTGAAAGATTTGGATTTGAGTCTGAACCCTCAGATGGATTTTGCAAGGGATATGTTCCTGTTCAGTTTCTATACCCGTGGAATGTCGTTCATTGACATGGCACAACTTACCCCGAGCAATCTGCAGGGCGGTATGCTCACTTACCGTCGTCAAAAGACATCGCAACAGCTACATATCAAATGGGTAGAACCCATGCAGAAGATTGTCGCGAAATACCAGACAGACGACTCTCCCTATCTTCTTCCCATTGCCACAGGAGAAGGAGCTTTATTCTGGAAAAGATACAAGAACGCCTACAAACGCATCACCAATCAATTGAAGAAAATCGGCGAGATGATGGGACTATCCATCCCGTTGACCACTTACGTTGCACGCCACTCTTGGGCAAGTGCGGCCAAGAGCAAGAACGTAGCTATTTCCACCATCAGCGAGGGTTTGGGACACGATTCGGAAAAAACGACCCGGATTTATCTTTCCTCATTGGATACCTCTGTCGTTGACAGGGCAAACAACCTAATCATCAATTCCCTGTAAATAGCAAAACATCATGCTACCGCATAAAAATACCGCAATTCCTTGACTGATGCAATTGTCATGAAGTTGCGGTTTTCTTTTGTATGTCTGTTGTTTTTATCCTCGAATGTTGAGCAAAAAGAGGATTCTCTCTCTAAGAGAAATATTTTCCGCAGTAAAATTATGAAATTTATTGAAAATTACCTAATAATTGAAAGGATTTTTTTGCTAAAAGCCGAGAATTATCGATTTTCATCAACCGATTGTTGAGCAAAACAGGCTTTATACAAGAAATGGCACCTATAAATCAAGGGGTTTGTAAAAGAGGGGTTCTCTTAGAGAGAGAAACACCTTTTACATACCATTTCCGACCGGTATTTCATGCTGAAAAGAGGGGTTTTGCAGAGGGTGGACTCTGAAAGATGAGATAGATGACCATTGTAGTCAAAATTCAAGTAAGATACTGATATACAGACCGATACAAAAATCGGGATGAACTATAAGTATACTCTTTCTTCAAAAATACATTGCAAAAAAGGTATGGCAAATGAACAGGACAAGAAGACCAAGTCGTGGTATGTCATGCGGGTCTACAAGAACGAGAAGACTGCCCAAAAGCGACTCTCTGACCAAAAGTACGGTCTGAAACATTTCATACCCAAGCAGAAAGTCCTTCGCACCATCAACGGCAAGAAAGTCATTTGCATGGTACCTGTCATCCATAGTCTTGTGTTTGTATATGCAAACCATGAGCAGATTGTTGATTTCAAACTCAATTATTATAATGACCTCCAGTTTGTCACATGGAGAAGCGACGATGAACTCATCTATCTGACTGTACCTGATGAAGAAATGACCAACTTCATCAAGGTATGCGAACAGACGGAACAGGAGGTTCATTTCTATAAAATCGATGAAATCAACAAGGGTAAAGATAAAATCAACATCGAAAAGGGTAAGAGAGTAAGGGTACATGGCGGACCGTTCGACCAAGTGGAGGGCTACTTCATGAAAGTGGCCAAGAAGCGGGGTCGCCAGCTTGTCGTAATCATTCCCGACCTGCTGGTGGTATCTGCAGAAGTAGAGCCGGAATATATTCAAATCATAGACTGAGATTATGGAGAAACGAATTACCCCCCCCCCGTATTGATTGATACAGAGGAATTAGCACAGAACAGACCGACACAAACGGCCTATTAAAGTAATATAGAGAATGAGTTTAATTTGGATTGTCAACATCCTGTCGGTATTCTTCCTGTGCGTGTTTTTCGCAGGAATCGTGATACCGCAGATTCTGCTCATCGCCTTCCGCAGGCGACTGTTCGACGAACCGGACGAGCGGAAAATACATCAGTGTGTAGTGCCAAGGCTTGGCGGCATGGCCTTCAAGCCCGTAGTGTTCTTCTCCTTCATCCTGCTTCTTGCACTCAATGTCTCGACGGGGCATGATGAGCTGCTGAAGGAAATAGGCGCAGAAGCGTTGCCATTGGCATACGCCTTTTGCGCCATCATCATGTTATACCTTGTCGGTATTGCCGATGACCTTATCGGAGTGCGCTACCGTGCCAAGTTCTTCATCCAGATAGTCTGCGGCATCATGCTGGTGGCGGGCGGTGCCGAACTGTCCGATCTCCATGGTATGCTGTTCATCCATTCCATGCCGTCTTGGATCAGCATTCCCCTCACCATCTTTGTCACGGTGTTCATTATCAATGCCATCAACCTTATTGACGGCATCGACGGACTGGCATCCGGGCTTTGCAGCATCGCCTTCCTGTTCTACGGGCTGACTTTCATCTGGTTCCACCAGTATCTCTATGCCATGCTTGCCATCGCTACACTTGGTGTACTCATACCTTTCTATTATTATAATGTGTTCGGCAAGGCAGAAAAAGGGCGCAAGATATTCATGGGCGACACGGGCAGCCTCACCATCGGCATCATGCTCTGCTTCCTGAGTATGCAGGTTTCGCACCTATCAGCCACCACCTCTCCCCATCACTTCAATCCCTTCGTCATGGCCTTCGCCCCCTTGTTGGTACCATGCTTCGATGTGGTGCGAGTCTATCTCCACCGTGTGCGCAACGGCAAGAATCCCTTCCTGCCCGACAAGAACCACATCCACCACAAACTGCTTGCCATCGGTATGCGCCAACGCACGGCCATGGTCACCATTGTGTTGTCCTCCACCGTGTTGACTTTCCTCAACATCCTGTTTTCCACATACATCAATTCCAACCTGTTGCTTTGCATGGACATTGCACTCTGGACAATGGCAAACATACATATAACCAGAAAAATACACCGGTTGGCCAAACCAAGGTAAGTTGTACCAGTCATCCCTTTTGTCGATAATAAAAACTATAGTTACAATAAAAATGAAATTTTGCAAAATTCTATCATTGACCCTCATGGTACTCGCAGCACTATCGTGCAGCACGCCCAAGGAAATCAGCTATTTCCAGGATTTACAGCCGGGCGTAACGGAGCTGGCCATTACAGACCCTGTGGAAATCAAGGTGAGTCCGAAGGACAAGCTCTCTATCTTAGTGAACAGCCAAGACCAGAAGTTGAATGAGTTGTTCAATCTTCAGAACACATCTGGCAATACCTCAGGTAATCGTATCGAGTTGGGCTATACCATTGATACACAGGGATTCATCAATTTCCCCGTCCTGGGCAAGGTGAAGGTTGGTGGCATGACCCGCGAGCAGATTGCCGAATACCTGACCGGACAGCTCAAAGAGCAGGAATTGATTAAGGATCCAGTGGTTACGGTGGAATTCATCAACCTTGGAGTCTCTGTCTTGGGTGAGGTAAACAATCCAGGGCGTATCAAGATTGACCGCGACAACATGACTATTCTTGATGCCTTAAGCGAGGCCGGTGACTTGACCATTTATGGGAAGCGCGAAAAGGTGCTGGTGCTGCGGCAGGAGAACGGCAGACAACGAGTTTATGACATCAACCTCTGCTCCGCGGAGCATATCTACTCTTCGCCTGTCTATTATCTGCAACAGAACGATGTGGTCTATGTCATCCCCAACGACACCAAGTCACGCCAATCCACTGTCAACGGCAATACTGTCCGTTCCACCTCTTTCTGGATTTCATTGGCATCACTGATTACTTCCATAGCGGTACTTATAGCAAAAAGATAACTTCAAGATGGCAACCATTCAAAAGAAAACCCAAGTCCAGAATACGCAGGATTTCATCCGTATTCAGGACCTTCTCTATATGTGCCTCGCCAAGTGGCACTGGTTTATGCTTTCATTGGCAGTCTGCCTCGGAGTGGCAATAGCCTATCTCCTTCGCACACCGCCCGTCTATACACGTTCAGCATCCATCCTTATCAAGGATGACTCCAAGGGTAAGTCCGCCTCGACAGACATAGAATCCTTTGCCGATTTCGGCATCTTCACCACCAACACCAATGTCAACAACGAGATGGGAACCCTCCAGTCACCTGACCTGATGCGTGAGGTGGTGACAAGACTTCACTTGGAGATGAACTATCTTGTGGAGGGACGCTTCCACAAAAACACCATCTACGGTGACCAGCTGCCTGTAACGGTGACACTCACAGACCTTCCCGACAACCAGTCTGCCACTTTCCATCTTCATTTGAGCAAGGAAGGCAGTTACATCCTTAACGATCTTACCCGAAACGGAGAACCTGTCGAGGGAGAGGTGAAAGGCCAGTTGGGCGACACCATCCAAAGCCCGTTTGGCAAGATAGCAGTTACGGCCACCGCCCATTACCGGAAGGGACAGGAGGTAGAAATGGAGGTCATCCGCTCCACCATCAAAGGTGCGGTAGGCAATGCCTCTTCCCGACTGACTGTGTCGCAGAACGATGAGAAGTCCAACATCATCTCCCTCTCCTTCCAGGATGTCAGCATCCAGCGTGCCGAGGAGGTGCTGAATACCCTCATATCCGTCTATAACGAGAACTGGGTGAAGGACAAGAACCAGATAGCCGTCAGTACCAGCATGTTCATCAATGAGCGACTCGGTGTGATAGAAGGCGAGCTGGGCAATGTGGATAACGATATTTCTTCCTACAAGAGCCAGCACCTGCTGCCCGATGTGCAGGCAGCCGCCAATATGTACATGGTTCAGGCCAGCGAAGCAAATGCCGCCATTAAGTCGTTGAACAACCAGACTTACATGGCACGGTATATCCGCAACTACCTGACGAGCGAGACTAACCGTTTCCAGCTCCTTCCTGCCAACTCGGGCATTGACAACGCCAATATCGGCTCTCAGATTACAGAATACAACAACCAACTGTTGGAGCGCAACAATCTGGTATCGAAGAGCAGTGTGAAGAACCCGTTGGTCATTGAGATGGACGCCTCGTTGGCTGCCATGCGCAAAGCCCTTGTCTCGTCCATCGACAACCAGTTGGTAGCATTGGAGGCACAAATCAGAAGCCAGCAGAGCTATGGCGGACAAGCCACCTCGCAGATAGCCTCCAACCCCAAGCAGGCCAAGTACCTACTCAGCGTGGAGCGTCAGCAGAAAGTGAAGGAGTCGCTCTATCTCTACCTGCTGCAGAAGCGTGAGGAGAATGAGCTTTCGCAGGCGTTTACCGCATACAACACACGAATCATCTCCCAGCCCGACGGAAGCATGGCTCCCACAGCACCTGTCAAGAAAAACATTCTTCTGGTGGCATTCGCCTTGGGATTCCTGATACCAGTTGTCATCATCTTCATCCGTGAGAATACCAATACGGTAGTCCGCGGCAGGAAAGACCTTGAAAGCCTCTCCGTACCCATCATCGGAGAAATCCCGCAATACTTCTCGTACAAGCGTAAATGGTTTATCCGCTGCAGGGTCAAGCTTGATACGAAAACCATGGTAGTGAAAGAAGGCAACCGCAATGTGATCAACGAGGCGTTCCGTGTGCTGCGTTCCAACATGGACTTTATGGTAGCACCACAAAAGAACCAGAATATCTTTGTCATCACCTCCTTCAATCCGGGCAGCGGAAAGACATTCCTGACCATGAACATCGCCATGAGCTTTGCCATCAAGATGAAGCGTGTGCTGGTAATTGACGGTGACCTTCGTCACGGTTCCACCTCCTCCTATGTTGATTCGCCTGAGACAGGATTAAGCGACTATTTGAGCGGAATGACGGATGACTGGAAGAGACTGATTGCCTACGATAACAGATATAAGAACTTCCACATTCTTCCTATCGGCAAAGTTCCGCCAAACCCCACCGAACTATTGGAGAACGGAAGGATGGAAACACTTATAGAGCAGCTACGCAGTGAATACGACTACGTGTTCATCGACTGCCCTCCTATCGACATTGTGGCGGACGCACAGATATTGGAAAAGATAGCCGACCGCACCTTCTTCGTCATCCGTGCCGGACTGCTCGACCGCTCCATGCTTCCCGAGCTGGAAAGCATCTATCAAGAGAAGCGTTTTAAGAACCTGTCCCTCATTCTTAATGGCACGGAGAGCACCGGCGGCCGTTACAGCTACCGCTATGGTTACCG
>CAMEQD010000017.1:0-42908 GCA_945932615.1 uncultured Prevotellaceae bacterium
AGGTTTTATACCTTTGACCTCAAAGACTAAGCTGAGAGCTTAAAACCTCACAAAAAAACCTCACAAAAAAACCTCATAACCTCATAACCTCATAACCTCATAACCTCACAAAATAACCTCAAAACCTCATAACCTCATAACCTCATAACCTCACAAAAAACCTTAAACAAAATGGCAACTATCAAGTACAGAATCTACAAGAACAACAGCATGGCTGGCGAGAAGGGTAAGTATTATGCTCGTGCTTATCACGATGAGACCGTTGGTCTCGAAGAGCTGGCCAAACACATGAGTGAGCATAACACTCCGTACTCCAAGGGTACTATCCACGGTGTGCTGAAGGACATGGTGGCGTGCGTTCGCGAGCTGCTCCTCGACTCCAAGAAGGTGAAGCTTGACAACCTTGCTATCTTCAGCATTGGCCTGACGAGCAAGCCTGCGGAGTCTCCCATGACTTTCAGACCTTCTACCCACATCGTCAAGGCGACGATCAACGCTCTGGGTACTGGCGAGATTTCCAAGAAGCAGCTCGACATGGACGCTCGCTTCACCGAGGTGGTGGAATATACTCGCGGTGATGTGCCGGGCACGGGCAACACTGGCTCTGACAGCGGCTCTGACAGCGGCAGCGGCTCTGGCGGTTCTGGCTCAACCTCTGGTGGTGGCGTAGGCGAAGATGGCGGACTCAGCCCTAAGGGATAATTGGTAATGGGTTGGTTGGTGTTTAGCTGCCAACCCCATAACCTCCCCAACAACCAAAACAACCTTATAACCTTAAAACCTTAAAACCTTATAACCTCACCTAATAACCTTAAAACCTTATAACCTCACCTAATAACCTTAAAACCTTAAAAATGAAAAACCGTGATACTTGGAAATTCATAATCCAGACTATTGCTGCGATTCTGACTGCTATCGCAACCTCGCTCGGTGTGACGAGCTGTATGAGTGCTCTGTGAACTTCGCTCTTAAAAGTGCGATTTCTCGCCAAGCCAAAGGGAGCAAGCTCCCTTTGGTCTTATGGCTTAACGAAATCGTTGGATTATTGAAAAAATTCCTCCAAAAGGAGTGAGTTTCTCGGATTTAATTGCTACCTTTGCCACGCCTGTCGGGTTTGATACATATTTTTATTTGCAACACTAAGATAGGTGAAAAATCCGACATGGCAAAATCCTGAGCAACTTTTTGTTGCTCAGATACTTAAAAACAAATTTATAATAGTGTTGCGGAATTAAGGTATACTAAATATAATCTTGCGCCAGCGTTTATTCCACTTCTATGTCCGAAAGAAACCATCTTCCCTTTGCCTGTGCTACCGTCATCTTTATTTTGTTACACCAATCCTTAACGCCCAAATCGTAACGAATTCGGAAAGTTTGGCTATCAATCGATTCAACCCTAATAGAACGATACCAAAACACATCAAAATCTGCACAACCAATCAGGGGATCCATGTACTCACCATCTTCCAGAAAACTCTGCTTTAGGACAGAGTATTTCTCTTGCAGAGATGAAGTGCAGTTTTGTTTGCGCAGTTGCTCCAAATCCTGCTCCAACGTGGGCGACAAGATTACGTAAGGATATACGTAGGCTTTGAAAAAAGACTCCACGAATATAAACGCATCCGATTGGTCGTCCACCTTTTGAGCCGGGATGTCAAACAAACAATCGCCATAGCGACTTCCCCCCCAATAGGGTGTGATATAGTTGATGCGCAGTGTCCCTTTCTCGTCTTCCACCGTTCTTACCGGTATGTGGATGGTGACTGTGTCCTGCTCATTCCACCCATAAGTGTGATATGTCACCTCGTACCATCCTCTCTCCAAATGCCGACATGTCAAGGTCTGGCGGGCGTGCTCCGGCACGTCCTGCGCACGCAACAGCGGGTCGGAATCCGTGGCATTCAGCAAACGTGCTCTTTTCTTCTGCATTTCGGGGGTCAAGAACCTGCCCAGCAAATCACTCTCCATTTTGCGATCCCCGGTCTCGAAACACTCCATATAGCAGTCATAAAAATGGCGGATTTGTTCGATTTTTGTTACATATTGTGCATAGGCCTTCGGTACATACAAAAGAAAGAGTAGCAGGACGAATAAACACTTCTGTTTTCGCATACTTCTATTTTCTGAACAATGTGTATTACGCTTTATTTCTATATGCAGAACCTCCCCACATATCTCTCTGAATGAAATCTGAAATCCATTCACCTCCGGTAAACATAGCAATATGTCCATGGTAATCTTTGCCATGATAAATAAATTGAGAATTAGTTGGATTTCATCCTTCGTTTTCTCGCCATGGCATAATCCAAACAAGTTTGGCTTCTGCTCATATGGCTGAACGAAAACGTTTGATTTCTGTCATTGGCAAAATGGAATAACGATAAAAGTTGGGACTCTTGCCCTTAATACCCCGTTTGCATCTCCCGAGGTGCTCGCAGGCATTTCATCACTTGCTCATTCCCTGCTTCTGACTTCGTTGTGGAAGAGATGGAAAGCGCATGCGGAGATGGAGGCCATGTGGGGATGGCGGGTGAGGAGGCCGGGCTGAAGAGATTCGAAGAGCAGGTCGCGACTGTCGGCTTCTGCCGATGACCACACCATGGCCCAGAACTCCAACTGATGGCCGCTGCGTAGGCGTGCCACTTCATCTGCAATCATATCTCTCAACTCGGACCGGGCGAGCGCTTGGCGCAGATGCCATTGATTACCGGTAATTTTGGATAGTATCTGACAATTCCGAAAATGACAACTCTTCATTATTGTTCACGTATCCTCTCCAAAATTCTACTGCCTGCGAATCTTTTGGGTTGCTGAGGGTATGTAGAATCTCGTCTAGTGCCCGATTATAAGCGTCCACTCCGTATAAAGTCTGTACAATGCAGGCACGGTTTATCATATCGCCAAGGTTGGGGGTGATGGCGATGAGCGAGTCGTAAATCTCTATGGACCGGATGTATGCCCTACGTGCCCGGACGCTGTCGCCTTGCATCTCGTATGCCCATCCCTCACAGAAATAGAACTGCGGGTCGTTAGGATACAGGCGGTTCAGCGTGTCAAGGTAGTGGAGGGCACGATCCAACTCCCTTGCATTGAGCAAGGTTCCCAACCGCAATGCGGACATGTTGCGCTCTTGTTTCCGCTTGATTTCCTGCTCTGTGAGTACCTTCTTCTCCTCACTTTGTCTGCACGACTGGGTGACTGGAATAAGAAGACACAATAGAAATAGTACGGGAAAACTATGGTATTTTAACATTTTTGATTACTCGCGATTCTTTGTTTGTTGATTTTTCACAATTATTCTTATTAGTCGGATAGTCAAGAATACCTGCGTTTATACAAAGTTCATGCGTTACATTTTTCTTACTTAATTTCTTCATTTTCGCCTTAAAGATAACAATAATAGCTCAAAAAGATACAGCTTTCGATATACTTTTAATATAAATTAACTGCTATGGATTAGCAAGTAAAATATGAATAGGACTCTTTAAATGTTGGATTTCATCCTTCGTTTTCTCGCCATGGCATAATCCAAACAAGTTTGGCTTCTGCTCATATGGCTGAACGAAAACGTTTGATTTCTGTCATTGGCAAAATGGAATAACGATAAAAGTTGGGACTCTTGCCCTTAATACCCCGTTTGCATCTCCCGAGGTGCTCGCAGGCATTTCATCACTTGCTCATTCCCTGCTTCTGACTTCGTTGTGGAAGAGATGGAAAGCGCATGCGGAGATGGAGGCCATGTGGGGATGGCGGGTGAGGAGGCCGGGCTGAAGAGATTCGAAGAGCAGGTCGCGACTGTCGGCTTCTGCCGATGACCACACCATGGCCCAGAACTCCAACTGATGGCCGCTGCGCAGGCGTGCCACTTCATCTGCAATCATATCTCTCAACTCGGGCCGGGCGAGCGCTTGGCGCAGATGCCATTGCCAGTAGCACGATGCACCTTGGCTGAATCGGAGACCGCAGGTGATGCGTACCGCCTTCTCGGCCAGTACTTCGGCAGGTATCTGCCGGAGATTCCAGAAGGCCGAGATGTGGCAATAGGAACTGCCGGAGAGGTCGAGAGCAGTACCGGCCGTCAGGTCGTGAGGACCGTAGAGTAGCGTGAGGTCCTCCCCACGGTCGGGAAAGGCACTGAAGAAGCGTGCCTCCGCAATACTGTCGGGACAGGAAATGAGGGCGGCGTGGGCGGCTGCAATCTCCTCGGGACACAGGTTTTGACTTTGCGCCGATGCCTTGACGAGGCTGGCGATGGCAAACAGGCAGATGGCCGCCAGCTTGAAGTATGGTGCTATCGTGTACATAATCATTCGGTAAAGTTTCGCGGCGAAGGCTCCGAAGAAAGGTTTATGCCATTGAAAAAAAGCTTGCGTGCCAAGTCGTATACGGGCACCATCTGAGGGTGCTGTCTAAAGATGTAGCCACGGTGAAAGTCGCGCCTGCTCCGTACCTCGTAGTCGAGCGTTGTTGACCACACGAAACTCCAGAAGCGCATCTGGTCACCTACCGGAAGGCTTGCTACCCGGTCGATGAGAGTCTCCGCATCCCTGCCATGCCGCGTGAGCACACTTTCCAAGCGTGCCTGCCAGTAGTTCGGCGCGTCCGCATCGTACCTCAACCCGCACGTCACGGCTGCTACTTTGCTGTAGAAGAGCGAGTCGGGAATCGAATCGTGGCACCAGAAGGCCTCCACCATGTCGGCAGCGCAATCGTAGAGCGACGAGTCCCGCAGTTCCGGGTGGTAGCCGAAGATGAGTTCGTAATCCTCTCCGTTTGTGGGGAAGGCATCGAAGAAAAGCCTCTGCCGCACTCTGCCGCCCTCTCCAGCCGACGCCTCATAGGCTGCCCGCAACCTTCCTGCCGACACTCCTCCGTGCTGCGCCCGCAGTGCCGGGCACAGCATTATGAAGAGCAATGTTACAAGTCCATAATTCCTCATTGAATAATATTTATACTGATATTGCCTGCTCCGTACATCTTAAAAAGTCCATACAAAGCATCCAATTTATTCTTACTGTTTTGCACCATGTATTTCCTTTCAAATACCATTGTATTGTTGCCCGGGTGTTTTGGGTATTATGTTATATTCTCCTGGCTGAATGGCGCGTTTGCTTCCTGACTTTTCTGCCAATTTTGCGTCATAGGGACGTTCCATGAAATATCCTTTAACGACAGAGTTGTTCAACTTTTGCCCATTTTGCCCATAAGCCTGCGCTTCAAATACACTAACGGTACAATTATTCGTCAATATATATCTTTTTGCTGTAATCCGCACTCCTGCTTTTTCCAAAGAATCAGGAGTCCTTATTTCTGGCTCTTTCGGCAAAGTCTTGCCACTAGAACCAGAACCTCCTCCTGTATTCGAACTTGTTCCGGTTCTGTGACTAGGTCCACCGTTGTTGTCGGTAACTACATTGCTATTCCCAGAACCACCTGTTCCAGAATTATCCAACGGATCACTACCGAAATCCCATGAGTCGAAATCATCGGAAGACCAAGAATCATCGGAATCAATTACCCCCGAATCCGGACAGGATGAAGAAATGACAACTTCTTTCATGCAATATCCTAAATTCTGGACATAACCGACAGGCATGGCAAAGGTAGCAATTAAATCCAAGAAACTCACTCCTTTTGGAGGATTTTTTTTCAATAATGGAACGTTTTCGTTCGTGTGATGATGATGCCTTCGCTCTATGATGGGTGAGGGCATTGTCGTTTGTATAACAAGATAGTGTTGTTTGGTTATTTAGTTATTTGGTTGTTTGTATTCTAACGATAATAACCTCATAACCTTACAAATAACCTTATAACCTAAAAACCTAAGAAAATAGCCCATTGCAGTATGCTGTTTTTTAATTGCTTGGCTACCATTTCGCACTGAATCAATTGTTTATTGCAACAAGTTCCTACCTTGGTTGTCTTCCAACACCTTCATCTGCTGGATGGCAATCTGATTGAGCTTGATAAGACGCTCGCCTTGAGGAATGCCTTGGTCGATGAAGACGGCATTGAGGTTCTCCATATTCGACAGACAAATCAACTCGTTGACGGTAGCATAGTCACGTATGTTGCCTTTCTTGTCAGCATTTGACTCACGCCATTGCTTGGCTGTCATTCCGAACATTGCCACGTTGAGTACATCAGCCTCGTTGGCATAGATGATGCTTGCCTGCTGCGGTGTCACTTCTTCGGGGATAATGTTGCGCTTGATGGCATCGGTATGAATGCGGTAGTTAATCTTGGAGAGTTCCCGTTTGGCAGACCATCCTAACAATCGTTGTTCCTCTTGTTTTAGTCTCTGATACTCTTTCACAAGAAGCAATTGAAACTTAGGAGAAATCCACATGCCAAAATGATAGGCCAAATCACGATGAGCGTAAGTGCCACCATAGCGGCCTGCCTTTGAACGGATACCTATTGCATTAGTTCGTTCTATCCATGATTTGACAGACAGGACAAAGTTATTGCTGCCTGCTGCATTTTTAATTGCACCGAATTCGGTACAATTAAAATGAGGATTATAAAGAGTTTCCCACTCACCAATATATTCAATAGTGCTTTTGAGGCTTAGCCCGCGGAATATGATATGTTCTTGCATTTGGCTTCGCGCCATATCAGTAAGGCTTATATAATCCTCATCATTGTATTGAACGACGCTTATTTCCGTGTTTTGTACGTTTATCTTTGCCATATATTTTTATTTTTAACTGTGGCAAATTCGCCATAATTAGAAAGAGGATTGTAAAGTGTCAGCATCTCTACTCTTCAATATTGATTTCTATTGGCTACGTTCAACCAAACAACTCTACCCCTCAGCAACCATGCGGCTGATGTTGATGATGGTCTGTACGGCTTTTTGCATGCTCTGGATTGAGACGAATTCGTGTCGGCCGTGGAAGTTGAGGCCTCCGGCAAAGATGTTGGGGCATGGGAGTCCCTTGAACGAGAGCTGGGCTCCGTCGGTGCCTCCTCGTATGGGGACTACGGTGCAGTGTCCGCAGGCTTGGGTGATGGCTCGCTTGGCGATGTCGATGATGTGGGGCTTGTCTTGCAGCTTTTCGAGCATGTTGTAGTAGGTGTCGCTGAGTTCGATGGTGACGGTGGCGGAGCCGTATTGCTGGTTGATGCGCTCGCAGAGGTCGAGTATGACGTGTTTGCGCATCTCAAACATCTGGCGGTTGTGGTCGCGTATGATGTAGGTGAGGGTGGTCTCTTCGACGCCTCCCCGTATGTCGTAGAGGTGGTAGAAGCCTTCGTAGCCGGTGGTGAGCTGGGGGACTTCATTTTCGGGCATCATCTGGGCGAATTGGGTGGCGATTAGGGCGGCGTTGACCATCTTGTCTTTGGCGTAGCCGGGGTGGACGTTGCGGCCGTGTATGGTGATGCGGGCGCTGGCGGCGTTGAAGTTTTCGTATTCGAGCTCGCCGACTTCGCTGCCGTCCATGGTGTAGGCCCAGGCGCAGCGGAACTTGTCGACGTCGAATTTGTGGGCTCCGCGGCCTATCTCTTCGTCGGGATTGAAGGCTATACGTATGGTGCCGTGCTTGACTTCGGGGTGGTGCAGGAGATATTCTACGGCGGTGACGATCTCGGCTATGCCTGCTTTGTCGTCGGCTCCGAGGAGGGTGTGTCCGTCGGTGACGATGAGGTCTTCGCCGATGTGGGCTTTGAGTTCGGGGTATCGGTGGACTTCGGTGACGATGTCTTGCCGGGCGTCGAGGACGATGTCGCCGCCTTGGTAGTTGTGTATGATTTGCGGGCGTACGTTTGTGCCGCTGAGGTCGGGGGAGGTGTCGAGATGGGCGATGAAGCCTATGGTGGGGGTGGACTTCTCGGTGGCGGGGTCGAGGTTGGAGGGGAGGGTGGCGTAGACGTAGGCGTGGGGGTCTATCTCTACGTCTTCGAGGCCAAGGGTGTGGAGCTCGTCGACGAGGTGTCGGGCGAGGGTCCATTGCTTTTGGGTGCTGGGGCACTGGTCGGCTTGGTCTTCGCTGGATTGGGTGTCGATGCTGACGTAGCGCAGGAATCTTTCTACGAGTTTGTCTGTGTTCATATGGGGTTTCGTTTTGTTGTCGTGGGACAAATGTAGCATCTTTTTTTGACTTTTCAAATGTTATTTATGGAATTATGTGTATTTTTGCATTATGATTGACAAAATTACTGCTGATAAGATTAAGGAGGCGGCGCAGATTGTGGACGTGGTGTCGGACTTTGTGACGCTGAAGAGGTCGGGGGCTAACTTCAAGGGGCTGTGTCCGTTTCATGATGACAAGACGCCGTCGTTTATGGTGTCGCCGGCCAAGAATTACTGTAAGTGCTTTGCGTGTGGCAAGGGGGGCAACCCTATTGGGTTTGTCATGGAGCATGAGCAGCTGTCGTATCCTGACGCTTTGCGCTATCTGGCCAGGAAGTATGGTATCGCTGTGGAGGAGCGTGAGCTTTCGGCTGAGGAGAGGGCGGCGCAGAGTGAGAGGGACGGTATGTTTATTCTGAACAATTGGGCTATGGAGTGGTTCGAGAGGGAGCTGTTTGAGTCTGACGGGGGGAGGAGGATTGGGTTGGCTTATTTCCGCGAGAGGGGGTTCAGGGACGATATCATTCGTAAGTTCAGGCTGGGGTTTTGCCCGGACAGCCGTGACTTGATGTCGCGGGCGGCTCTGAAGGAGGGGTTTAAGGAGGAGTTTCTGACGGGGACGGGGCTGTCGATCAGGCGTGAGGACGGGAGGCTGTCGGACAGGTTCTGGGGGCGTGTGATGTTTCCTTGGCATACGGTGGGGGGCAAGGTGTGCGGTTTCGGGGGGAGGGTGTTGAGTGCTGCGACGAAGGGGGTGGCGGTCAAGTATCAGAATTCGCCTGAATCGACAATTTTCTCCAAGAGGCGCGAATTGTATGGTCTCTTTCAGGCTAAGGGGGCTATAAACAGGCTTGACATGGTGTATATGGTGGAGGGGTATACTGATGTGATTTCGATGCATCAGTGTGGAATTGAGAATGTGGTGGCAAACTCGGGGACGGCGTTGACGAGGGAGCAGATTCACTTGCTGCACAGGTTTACAAACAACGTGACTTTGCTCTATGATGGTGACGAGGCGGGGATTCATGCGGCGCAGCGTGGTACTGACATGTTTCTGCAGTCGGGCATGAATGTGCGTGTGTTGCTCTTGCCTGATGGTGATGATCCTGACAGTTTTGCGCGCAAGCATTCGGCGGAGGAGTTCCGTCGGTATGTGGAGGAGCATCAGGTGGATTTCATCAGGTTCAGGACGGGGCTTCTGATGGAGAAGGCTGAGGGGGATCCTGTGAAGATGAGTGGGCTGGTCAACGATATTGTGACGAGCATTGCTGTCATTCCTGACGAGATTACGCGTAGTTTGTATATCCGCGAGGCGGCGCAGTCGCTGAAGATGGACGAGCAGATTATCGTGAGGGCTGTGCAGTCGCAGATGAGCAGGAATCGCGAGGAGGAGTACAGGAGGAGGAACAGTGTGACGCCTGTCAGGGCTGACGTGAAGACGGACGTGAAGACGGACGTGAAGGCGGACGTGAAGGCTGAGGTGCCTGCGGAGGCTCGCGTGCAGGCGGTGGCTGACTCGCGCGAGGACAAGATGGAGCTGCTGCTGGCTCAGATGGTGGTGAGGTATGGGGGGATAAGGATTTGTGAGGCTTTGGACGAGAATGGGCAGGAGGTGCCTCTGACGGTGGCTGAGTTTATCTTTCATTCGCTCAGTCAGGACGGGCTGGCTCTACGCAATGAGACGGCGAGGCGTATTCTGGACGAGGTCTTGATGCATGTCGGGGAGGATGGGTTTGAGAGCACGGCTTTCTTCTTGGAGCATAGTGACCGGGGGTTGTCGGCGAGGGCTTTCGAGCTGATGACGGATGGGGAGCAGCTGAGTCGTATGCATGGGGCTGAGGCTGGTGAGGAGGAGGCGTCGGCGGCGGAGTTGATGGACAGGGCTTCGCATCTTCTGGCCGACATGAAGCTCTCTGTGGTACGCAAGGAGCTCAGGGGGCTGATGGGGCAGCTCAGGGGGCTGGCTCCGGGCGATGCGTCGGGGCAGGACTTGCTCGTGAGGTTTAAGGAGCTCAAAGAGGCTGAGGGGCGGCTGGCTAAGGTGTGTGGGGATCGGGTGATGTGAGGGTGATGACGGTCTTGAGGTCGGAGGTGAGGAGTCTGCGCTTGTGGGGCTGGAGGCTGGGGGAGGTGACGGCCATGCGTCTGGTCTTGTGGTGGTGGGGGATGTGTATGTTGGCGAGGTCGCAGAGTGTGTAGTAGATGTTGTCGGCACTGGTGGGCAGGTCTTTGTTTTCGTCGATGCTGCGATGCTTTGCGGGGTTGCTGGCTATCCATTGCTGGCTGCGCCATATCATCATGGGGACGTGGTATTCGCTGGGCTTGGGGGTGGTGGATACGCTGCGGAGTATGTCGCCTGGGGCTACGTTTTCGCCGTGGTCGGAGGCGTAGAGTATGGCGGAATGCATGTCGGGCTTGTCGATGGCGGTGATGATGTTGTCGAGGACTCTGTCGGTGTAGTGTATGGTACAGTCGTATGCGTTGTAGAGGAGGCTGTCGCTCTTGGCGTGTGGGTCTGACGTGAGGTTGGGCCTGAAGATGTTGTCTTGGGTTTCGAAGTTGTAGAAATAGGCGTGGCTGCCAAGTCCCTGGGCTACGAAGAATGTCTTTGGGTATATCTCGGTGAGGGAGTCTATGGCGTGGGCTATGTGGTGGTCGTGGCTGAGGTGTATGAGGGTGTCGGCGTCGGTGGTGAGGGCTGGGTCGACGTCGAGGTGGTTTCTGCTGGCGAGGGCTATGACGGTGAAACCGTTGTCGGCAAAGATGCGGCAGATATTGGGCTTGCTGTATGCGCTGAAATATGTCTCGGGGGTGGCTTCGGACATCATCATGGGGGCGGAGAGCATGGTGAGGGTGGCGTTGGAGTAGTAGTCGGTGTAGAGGGTGAGGTTGGCGCGCCTGGCAAGGCGGGGGGTGGTGGGGCGTGGATAGCCTGCTATGCTGAGGTGGTCGATGTTACAGCTCTCGCCGATGAACAGGACGTAGGATTCGCGCTCTGAGGGGGTGGTGCTGCGGTGGGTGTGTGGGAGGGTGTCGGTGCGGTGTGAGATGGCGGATTGCTTGTCGATGACGAAGGTCCACGCTTCGATGGTGCGCATGACGTAGTTGAGGGGGGGAGCTGTCTGCAATGTGGCTGGACCGGCTGTGGTGATGGCTATGATGGGGAGTATGGCTGCGAGGGCGAGCTGCCTGCGCGGTGTGGTGGTGCGGCTGCGTTTTTTCGCCCATACGGCTATGATGAGCAGCAGGACGAGGGCGAGCAGTATGAGCATGGCTGTGGGGTTATTGGTGACGTAGCTGCTTGTCTCTTCGCCGGTGGTGTAGTAGGTGACGACGATGTTGCCGACGTTGAGGTATTCGTGGAAGACGGCGGCGGTGTATGTCTCGTCGCTGGAGAGGCGGAAGATGAGGGGTGTGAGCAGCGCGAGTATCCACCAGCGTCTGATGCTTGCTGCTATGAGCGCGAGGCTGAGGCTTAGGGCGAAGGTCCCTATGAGTGTGGGGAGGGCGTCGGGGGTAGCAACGATACTACGTGTTATGGAGGGGGCTGAGATTACAAAAAAAAGGGCTGTGATACTGATCATGCCCCATTTGTCTTGTGTCTTCATGTGTGACTATTGTCTTGTGATTGTATCAATCGCGGCTGGGTGGTGTTTCGTGAGGGTGTCTTTGCTGAGCGAGGCTTCGTAGTCGTGGCGCGACATGGTGACGCGGGTGCGTACGATGACGGCTCCGGGGAATCGGCCGTTTTCGCGCATCTCATTCAGGAGCTGCTCGGCTTCGCCTCGGGTGCGGAAGTTGCCGACCTGACACTTCCAGTGGGGGCTTTGGAAGAAGGTGTAGACTTTGTGCTGGTCAAACCATACGCTGGCACGATTGGCGCGACGTATGGCTTCGTTCTTGGCATTGCGGTCGTTGCCTCCGTAGTATATCTGCACTCGGTAGCCTGTTATCCTTACTTTGGTGTGAAGTAGTGTGTCGCCGATTTGGTGGTGTTCGGCGGTGTGACTTTGTATGGTGTCTTGCGCATGGCTTGACAGAACCATAAACAGTAGGGACAGGAGGATGAAGAGTGACGTCGTTGTTTGCTTCATTGTTGTTTGCTCTAAGGCCTCACGCTCTCCCCTCCCCCACCACGCGGGGTGTGGGAGGGAGGTGTGAGGACTTGTTTTTCTGTCTCTCGTCGGAGAGAGGGTTGTGTGTTGCTTGTGCTTACTTCCAGGCGTCGATGATTGCCTTGAAATCGGCTGCCTTGAGTGAGGCTCCGCCTATCAGGCCGCCGTCGATGTCTTCTTTGCTGAAGAGCTCGGGTGCGTTGCTGCCTTTGCATGAGCCTCCGTAGAGGATTGATGTCTCGGCGGCTACTTCGGCTCCGTATACTTCGGCTACGCATGAGCGTATGAAGGCGTGAATCTCTTGTGCCTGCTCGGCTGTGGCGGTCTTGCCTGTGCCGATTGCCCATATTGGCTCGTAGGCTATGACGATGTTTTTCCACTGGTCTGCCGTGAGATGGAATACGCTGCCGGCAAGCTCTGCCTTGCACACGGCTTCCTGCTCATTGGCCTCGCGCTGCTCGAGTGACTCGCCTATGCAGAAGATGACCTTGAGGCCGTTGGCGAGGGCGAGGTCTACTTTCTCCTTGAGTATCTCTGGGGTCTCGTTGTAGTACTCGCGACGCTCTGAGTGTCCGAGGATTACGTACTCTGCTCCTGTGGATTTTACCATCTCGGCACTGACTTCGCCTGTGTAGGCTCCGCTGGCTTTGTTGGCGCAGTTCTCGGCTGATACGGCGATGACGCTGTCCTTGAGGAGCTCGCTTACTGTGGCGAGGTGAATGAATGGGGTTCCGATAATGACGTCACAGTTTGGTTGATCGGCTGCAAGAATCTCTTTGAGCTCGGTGGCTAAGGCTACGCCTTCCTGCAGGTTCTTGTTCATTTTCCAGTTGCCTGCTACGATGTGCTTTCTCATTTTTTTCCTGTTTTTAAATTGGTTTATTATTTTATCTCTGTTGTTTCGGTAAAATCGTACTCCTACAAGTATTCTGTCTCCGACTGATATGACGGTGAGTGGCAGTATAAACCACAGTAGCAGTGAGAGGGGTGCGCGGCTGGCTGTGTCGGGCTCGGCGATGAGGGCGGTGGCGGGGACCGGGCCTGTGAGGTCTTGGGCTCCGGGGAGCTGAGTGGCTGCCCATTTCCCTTTTATCTCTGCTCCGTCGAGCATGATGAGCCCTGGGTTGCTGCGAACCATGGTCTTGAGGACAACTTCGTCGACGGTGCAGAACGGATATTCGGCTCCTGTCGTCTCGCGCCATTGCTCGATGTCGTAGGCGTCGCTCTGGGTCAGGCATACGAGCATATATCCTTGCTCTGCGCAGTAGTCTGTAAGCTCGGCAAGGCGATCCATCACTCCGTCGTCGGCTTGGGTGAGACGTGGGGATATTATCAGAAATTTCCACCCCGGACTGTTGATGATGCTGTCGGTGAGATCCCGATATGTGCGTGGCTCGTAGATCTGGAGGTCGGTGATCTCGGGCGGGGTGCCGTCTTCTCCCCATGTAGTTTTGAGCTTGAGGTCTGCGCCTATGTGGTATGGCCGGAAGTCTATCAGTGGTATCGTGTAGATGGTATATATGGCCAATATGAGGGCGTATATCCACGAATACATGGCGACAATCCACTGGTTGGTGATGCTGATGAGCCGGGCTTGGACTCGTGGCCATAGTGCGAGCGTAATGGCACAGGGCAGTATGAGGATGTTCTTGGCAAAGGTCTGCCATGGTGTGAGACGGACGGCGTCTCCGAAACATCCGCAGTCGGGCATCGTCCCCGTCAACGCGGTGTAGAGCGTGAGTGCCGTGAAGGTGAGCATCATGGCGAGGACGATTCGCGATGTGAGCTTGCGACGTACGCCAAACAACAGGTATACTCCCATGCAGAACTCTAATGCTCCGAGGAATACGGAGAGTACGACGGGGACTGGCGGGGGGGTCAGACTGGCGAGGTGAAAGGCGGCGGTATAGTCTGTTATCTTGTATTCGGTGCCTCGCGGGTCTATGATCTTGACGGCTCCGGAGAATACCAATTCTGCTGAGAGTATTATCCTGCTGAGGTTTACGGCTGTCCACCTCAGTATTATGAGTCGTTGTCCTCTATGCACTGAAGCTTAGTTTTATCAGTCCGAATACGGCGTAGTTCAGCATATCCATATAGTTGGCATCTATTCCCTCGGAGACGAGGGTGGCTCCGCTGAGCGTTTCTATCTGCTTGGTCCGGTATATCTTCATGAGGATCAGGTCTGTGTAGCTGCTCGTGCGCATCTGGCGCCATGCTTCGTCGTAGTCGTGGTTCTTCTTGAGCATCAGCTCCAGGCACTGGTGTGCATAGCGGTCGTATTCGTCCATGGCTTCGGTCTCGCTCATGGTGTCGGCTACTTCGGCTGCGCCTTTGTGCAGCTGGATGAGTCCGATTATGGCGTAGTTGACTATGGCTACGAGCTCGGGGCGTATGCCTTCGTCTATGAGGTGCTCGCGCTTGGTCTCGATGCTGCGTATGCGGTTGGCTTTGATGTAGATCTGGTCTGTCACGGACTGGGGACGCATGATGCGCCATGCTGCCCCGTAGTCGTGGAGCTTCTTTTGGAACAGGGCCCGGCATTCTGCCATGATTTGCTCAAATTGCGCGCGCGTGTCCATAGTATATTGTTTTGCGTATCGTTTGTCTATGAATATCTCAGTATCTGCCCTGGGCGTAGGATGGTGCGCTCGGTGATGTTGTTCATGCGGCAGAGCTGGCGTACGGTGACTCCGTGCTTGCGTGCGATGGTCGAGAGGGTTTCGCCTGAGCGGACTTTGTGGATATTGCCTGAGCGTACGGCCTTGCGGCGCTCTTGTTGAAACTCGCGGCTTTCTTCGCGTTTCTGCTCGGCTTGGCGTCGTGCCAGTGCGAGCTCTTCGGTGCTGTATTCTGCGTCTTCGCCTCCTGCGGCTTCTCTCTCTGCGCTGACGAGGAAGCCTTTGCCTTGCGAGCGGAAGACGTACATGTCTGCCTTGATGTCGCTCGCGGCGAAGTCGAAGAGTTTCTCGGGATCTATGAACTGTCCGAGGAAGCGGGTCTCAAAGTGGAGATGGCTGCCTGTGGAGCGTCCGGTGTTGCCTCCCAGACCTATGGGCTCGCCTGCTCGTACGGTCTGGTTTTCCTCCACGAGTTGCTTGCTCATGTGGCCGTAGACGGTCTCAAGGCCGTTGGGGTGGCGTATGATGACGTATTTGCCGTAGCCGCGTGCGTTGTAGGCTACGACGCGTATCTTGCCGCTGAAGGCTGCGCGTATGGTGTCGCCGATGTAGACTTTGATGTCGGTGCCGTAGTGGTTGCGGCGGAAAGAGCGGCGATAGCCGTATGAACTCGTCACGAGGCGGCTGTCGCAGGGCATGTGGAAACCGCGCAGGTCGATTTTGTATTCGGTGGGCAGTTCGATGCCGTAGTTGGTGGTGTAGGTGTTGTTCCACTCCGGATAGAGTGCTGATGCGGGGTCTTGCAGGGACTCTTTCTGAAGCATGCGTGCGAGACTCAGCGAGTCTATGGTGCGCATTCGTTTTTCTACTGGGGCTATACTGGCTAACTTGTCTTGTGCAAATGTGGTGCATGCCATCATCGTGGCGAATGCAATCAATGCTATTTTTTTCAAAACGTTATTGGTCTTTATGGTGTGTTTGTTTAGGGTTTTTATCTTTCGGGGGAGGGGGAGGGTTTAGAAGCTTGTCTCTCCTACTCCGTAGAGGCGATCCATGTTGAGGTCGCCCATGTTGTGGATTTCTTCGGGGCGGAAGAATCGTTTGAGCTCGGCGTCTGCGGCTTCGGGCGAGTCACTGGCGTGGACTATGTTTTGCTGGTTGCTCATGCAGTAGTCGCCTCGTATGGTGCCTGGGTCTGCCTTGCGGCCATTGGTGTAGCCTGTGATGTAGCGAACGACGGCTATGGCGTCTTCGCCTTCAAGACACATGGCTACGACGGGGGTGCGCATCATGGATGCCTTGAGTGCGGGGAAGAAGGGCTTGCCTGTGAGATGGCCGTAGTGCTCGTTGAGTATCTCGTCGTTGAGCTGCATCATCTTCATGCCTGCTATTCGCAGTCCTTTCTTTTCGAAACGTGTGATAATCTCGCCTATCAGACCGCGCATGACGGTGCTGGGTTTCAATAGTACTAATGTTCTTTCCATTCGCTGTTTTGTGATGGTCTTTGTTAGTGTATTGTTGTCTTTTTCGGGCTATTTTGCGCCCATACGTGTGCAAAATTACACTTTTTTATTGAAAATAAAGCTTTTTAAGCCTTGCTTTCTTCGTATTTTTATGTTTTTTTAATGTCAGGATTGCAGTTTGTGTGTGTTTGGGCGTTCGTGGGGTGGTCAGAATTTGCATTTCACCCTTCCTATGCATGAGAAGCCTGGGGTTAGGTTTGGCACACTGAATCCTCCGCCTTGGAAGCTGTGGTCGTTGGTGATGTTGTAGGTGTCAAGCGAGAGTGTGAGCCACTTGACGGTGTAGTTCGCTCCTATGTTGAGGGTGAAGCGGACGGGGTCGTAGCGTTCGTAGTTGACGTATGAATAGATGTTGCCTTCGGGGTCTATACGCATGGTGTATGGGTCTACCAAAGGGGAGTATTGCTTGCTGAGGAGGCGGGCTGAGGTGTGGAGCGACAGCTCGCCGTATTTCTTGCTGACCCATAGTCTTTGGCTTGCTACTGCGGACATCATGAAGGGTGGTATGCTGTATATGTAGCCGCGGTCGGCGGTGTAGCCTGATGAGGAGAGGGGCTTCTGGTATGAGAGTGTGAGGTTGGCATAGGTGCCTTTGTGGCGATATGTGAGGACGCCTTCCAGCCCCCATATCTTTATCTTACCTGCGTTGCTGTACATCTCGCTGGCTTTCATCTTGTCGCAATAGACGAGGTCGTTGAGGTTGTTGTAGTAGGTGTTGACTTCCCATGAGAGGTGGTACTTGCTGAGGGTGTGGTTGTAGGTGAGCTGTATGGCATCCATGGTTTCGGGCTGTAGGTTGTCGGCTCCGGAGTAGGTAGGCTGCTTGGAGGCTCTGTAGAGGTATGGGGCGTCGACGAAGGAGCGTGAATAGCCTATCTTCAGGTTTATGCTTCGCGTGGGACGATAGATGAGCGAGACGCGGGGTGAGAAGGCGTTGATCTTTTCTTTGTTGTAGCGCACTTTATGGTCGTATCTCAGTCCTGAGTTGAATATGAACTTTTTTCCGAGTTGCTGCTTCATCTGGGCAAAGGCTGAGATGCTGAGCTCTGAGCCCATATTGAATATCGAGTCTTTGGGATAGCTGAGGAATGAATCCATGAAGTCTGTGCCCATACTGAATGTGTAGTCGAGGAACTGGAAGTTCTCTAATTGTATGCCTGTCAGAATGTTGCCTTGCCCGATGGGGGTGTCGTAGCGGTATGTGCTGGTGATGTGTCCGCCGTAGTGTATGGCATAGTATGTCTCGTTGTAATAGGCTCCGCGGTCGGTGAATACGAGCATAGGTATCATCGAGGCTGCGCAGGTGTCGTGTATGACGTCATAGCGCTGTAGGTCTTCGGAATCGAAAAGGGCTTCGGCTTTTATTGTCCAGAGGCCTGTGGTGTGGGTGTAGGAGAGCGAGGAGTGTATAGCACGTGAGTAGTGGCCGGGGAGATTGCCGTTGATGGTGGGGAACTTGTTGCGGTCGAAGAGTGTGTGGTAGAACAGCGAGTATTGGTTGGCGGAATTGCTCTGCTGCATGGTCAGCATGGCTGTGAGCCCCTTCCATCGTGTCCTGAACCCGATGTCAAGACAGGGCTTGCGGTTGAAGGCTCCGATGAGTATCTGTGAGGGCTGGCTGACTGTTCCGTAAAAGGCTTCGTCGCCGGGACTGACCTGACGTTTCTCGCCGTCGGAGGAATAGTAGGAGGCCCATGCCATGAAGTCAAAATCCATGTAGTTTTTTCCTATCAGGAAATCGGCCATGATTGTGTTGTTCATGCCGTATCCTGCCGAGGCGGTGATGCCGTCTTCGTCTCGCCCTGACTTGGTTATTATGTTGACTACGGCTGTGAGGGCGACGTTGCCATAGAGGGAGGAGGCCGGACCGCGCAGGACTTCGACTTGCTTGATTTTTTCCAGTGAGGTGCGGTTGTTGAGCGACTCCGAATTGGTGATGTTGCTGTTGAGACGGTGACCGTCGAGCATGACGAGTATCTTCTCTTGCGATGATGAATAGATACCGTGCATGGAGAGGTTCTTCTCTGTGCTTGTGACGTCGCTCATTCCGGGTACGTACATGAGGAGTACGTCATGCAGGTTGGTGGCTCCGCTTGCCTTTATCATCTCTTCGGTGATGAGGGTCACGGGGACTGGCGCCTCTTCGAGTGTTTCTGCCATTTGAGATGCTGTAAAGACTGTGTTGCCGCTGCTTTGTTTCAGACGGTATATGAGGTCGGCGAACCTCGGCGACTCTCCTACTTGTGTGGTATAGAATGGATTGAGGTCGAGCAACTTTTCTGCGTAGTGCTCGGCTTTGTCGTATTGGTCCTGATGGAGCGCGCTTAGCACAAGCAGCCGGTATGCTGCTTCTCTATACTCGTTTGTCATCGATGCGACGTTGCTCGTGAGCAGACTGTCTGCCTCTGTGAATTGCCCGGTGTCGAAAAGGTATTTGGCTCTGCTGTAGAAGTCTGTCTCGTTTTGCGACTTGAGATTTGGGTTTATGCCGATGAGCAATGTCAGTATTATCAGCACTCTTTGCATGGTATCCTTATTTTGAAGGTTGTCCCCTCTCCCTCTTTGCTTTCGAAGCTTATTGTTCCTCCGAGGTGGTTTGTTATGAGGTCGTGTGTTATGCTCATTCCTAAGCCCGTGCCTTGTCCTACAGGCTTGGTCGTGACGGTCTGACGGAAGAGTTTCTGCTGCACGTCCCGGGGCATGCCGCACCCATTGTCTGAAATCTCGATGTTCAGGAGTCCTTGTGCATAGCTTGCCTTGACTCGCAGCTGTGGACTATATCCTTGTCCTTCGCTTTTGGAGCGATGGTGTACGGCATAGAAGGCATTGTTGGCAATGTTGAGTATGGAGCGGCTGAGATCTTGTGGCACAAGGTCGAGGGTGGGCATGGCGTCGGGATAGTCTTCAACGATTGAGACGTTGAAGGTCTTGTCTTGTGCGCGCATGGCATGGTATGAGAGCCATACGTACTCGTGTAGTGTGTGGGGTACGTCGGTGGGGAGTCGCTCTCCTTCTTTGCCGCGGCTCAATAGCAGTATGCCCTGAATGATGGAGATGGCTCTCTGGCCGTGTTCCTGTATCTTCGACACATTGGTCTGAAGGTCTTCTGATATATCACTGATATCGGAGAGGTCGCCTGCGTCCGGCACGCCTCCGTCTGCGAGTGTGCTCTGTATGTCTTCCACTATCTCTTGCATTTCTGCAATGAGGCGTTCGCTCATCTTGCTGAAATTTATCACAAAATTCAGGGGGTTCTGTATCTCGTGTGCGATGCCTGCACTGAGGAGACCTAACGAGGCCATCTTCTGCAACTCGCGCAGTTGTGCGTCTTGTGTATTCATAGTTCGGGGTCTTTATGGTAATGATATTATGGCTTGTGTGCCCTCGTTTTTGGTACTGCTGATGGTGAGTGTGCCTCCAATGTCTTCTACAAACATCTTTGCCTGGTAGAGTCCCAACCCTGCTGCTTCGCTGGTGGGCTTGGTCGTAAAGAAGGGGTCGAAGATATTGGGCATGATATTGTCTTCGATGCCTGTGCCCGTGTCTCGGATATATATGACTGGAGGCTCGGTGCCTGAGGAGGGATTTATCTCGATTGAGAGCAAGCCTCCCGGTTCGGCTTTCTTGCGTATGGCGTACATCGAGTTTGCTATGATGTTCATTATTACTCTGCTGAGCTGCTCTGCTATGACGTCTGCCACTATGGGGTATTCAGGGCGATGCCACTCGACTTTGATGTGAAGCCGCTTCAAATCGTCGGCATAATAGGTCATGAGCCTTTCTACGCATTGGTCTACGATGTTGGACACGTCTTCGGGACGGCGTTGGCCTGTGCGCTCCTTGAGCATTTCTTCCATGGCTTTGAGCATTCGAGTGATGCTCTGACCATGCTCACCGACCTTGGTCAGATTCTGCCTCATCATGTCCATGATATCCTGTGCGTCTGCGACAGAGTCTTCGCGTGCTGACGCTTCTGTGGCGTCGTCGGCAAGGTCTTCGACATCTGCCTTCAAATCCTTGATCAGGGCGAGTGTAAGCTGGGCAAAATTGTTGATATAGTTCATGGGGTTGAGGATTCGATCTACGAGGCCCTTGGTGAGCTTGCCTGTCATTGCCTCCTTCTCCTTGCGTATGAGCTGGGCATGGACGTTGCGAAGCTCTCGGGTACGCTCGTCGACGATGCGTTCGAGCTTGAGATTCTCTTTGCGTATTCGCATGAGCCTCCACCTGTAGACCACTCCACACAGGAGTATGATACATGCTACGTAGAGCAGATTGGCATACCAACGTTCGTAGAAGGGCTTGGGTATCTCAAACTCCATGACCTCCGAGAGTACGACTCTCCCATAGATGTCCCTTGCCCTTACTTGCACTCGGTACACTCCGTAGGGCAGATTGTCGTTGGCAAAAGACCGTTGCTCTCTCCATGGGCTCCACTGGTCCTGATCATAAAGGCGGTAGCTGTAGAGCGTTGACGAAAGGTAATCTACGGAGCCTGTCGTGGCTGAGAAGCTGAGGTCGCCGTCATCGATATGGAAGTCTCTGATATAGAGTCTGCTTGCTTCGGGCTTCCTGCCGAGGGTCGAGGCTATATCAAAGCGTATCATGCCAAAATTGCCTCCGAGCCATGCTACTCCGTCTGTGAGAGACATTGCCTGAACACTGTACCCTGAGAGCGGTTCGAGCCATAATGATGCTTCTTCAGGCATATTGGCACACACGAGTCCCTTGCCGTCGTTGGCATTGCTCCAGAGGTAGCCCTTGTCGTCTTTGTACTGGAAGAGCAGCGAGAGTTTTTCGTTGTTCTGGCGTCTGAATATGTCACTGTCGTTATTGCAGAACCACGTCTCCTTGTCCAAGGTCACGGCCCAGAGTATCCCTTCATCGTCCTGTACGAATTTTCTTACACTGGGTATACGTGAGACGATTCTTTCTTCACCCGAATGGCTGTAATGGTATATTCCGTCGAGTTCGCCAACGATGAACCCGTTGCTTTTTTGGGGGAAGACAGAGAGAGCGTGGCGGTTAGTCAAGGCTACAGAATGCAGGCCGTCTATGCGGAAGACTCCGTCGGCTGTGGCTGCGAGCAACGCTCCGTCGGCTGTCTCCACCAACGACCAGCACGCATGAGTGATGTTGGGGATACTCTCTATCCTGTCATCCTTGAGAGCGAAAAGACCTCGCATGGTCCCTATGTAGACAATATCTCTGGTCTCTGCTATTGATATGACCTGACCATACAGACCTTCGTCCTCGCCATACTTCGTGTACACTGAAGACGTGCTTCTCGCCTCGATGCCTTGGTCTACGATGCGCCACAGCGTGCCATGCCCGTCATCAGCTTCGATGTGGAGTGGTGCGTCTGAAAGAGGCTGGTGCGAACTTGCACGCCGGATAGTGCCTCCCTTCAAGGTAAATACCTCACCCTGCTCGTTGTCGAAGACGATATTGTCCCGACCCTCATGCCGGATACTCCGCACACACCCAATAGAAGCTACGCCACAAGCCTCGTCTGCAGCACCGTTTTTTATCCAAGTGACAGAAACGGAGTCTGTCGCCTCAAAAGGTACTATATCTGCATAACCCAAGACATTGAAACCGCCGAAATATATTCGTCCGCCATCGGTCTTGAGCAGAGATGTTATGCGCGAGTAGTCTTTCGAATAATACACCTGCCATCGCACCCCATCATATACGAGCAGACCCTCAAAGTTTGCTACAAAGACATAGCCTCGTTCTGCACACTCGATTGCGAAATTACGATTATGAGCACCATAATCATTGGCGGAAAACGTGAACGAAAAGTGCTCTCCACCTCCCTGTCGGGCTCTTACTGACAAACTCAGCAAGAGGCAGAACAAGTATAATATGTATCGGTCAGTAATAAGCTTCATCTGCATATTCGCGCTCACTGAGCGTCCTTTAGAGTTTCGTATGGAAATATCGAAGTAGCACCGATATAGCGTTCCCACTGATCGTGAGTGAGATCCTTTGAGATTCTGGACCTGACGATTTGCGCAAGCCGCCGTGTAGAGGTTTGCAGACGCGACAGCTGCCCGTCGCTCATGCCTATATAGGCAAACTTGCTCTTTTCATCGGCGACAACACACAAAGGCCAGCCCTTATACGACAGCAGGACAGGAGTAATCCACACCCCTGAGACTTCGCCATAGACAAGAGGCTCTGACTCGAAATCGAGCTCTTGTCTGAAACTATATCCGCTGTCCATTTTGAACATAGGCATATTGCAAATCTGCACTCCATGGTCATAGGAACAGATAATCCCTATCGTATCGACGACTGCCACCGACGAGACACGCGCTCCGTGACATGAGACATAGGTCACATGCCTGCCATGGCGATTCAGTATCTCGCATATGCCATCCTTGCGTCCGAGCATCGTTATACCCGTTTCAGAATCATAGCACCCTGCCGTGACGACACCTCTTTGCTGAGGAGGAGGAATCATACGATACGCCCCCATAGCATCAAGCTCCATACACTTGCCGTTATCAAGATGCACACGTACCACATCGTCCATTGCATACATACAACTTATGTCGGCAGGAACGGCAATCTCCGCCAAGACCTTGCTTTGCCTGCGAGGGTTCGCGACATCGACTCTGAATATCGCCCTACGCGAACCGACAAAAAAGCAATTCCCAAGCTCTGCCATGTGCGAAAAGACCTCATCACCCCTCTCCGTCCTTTGTCTGGCAACTCCCTTGACACTACGCCCCTCAGCATCTGTCAAGTCCAGGACGCTGCAAATACTGCCATCGCGATCATCAACAAACAACATCTTACCCTCGCGTGAGAGCAGGACAATGACATCACCACGAACCATCACCTTGCGAAAATCAAAGTCACGGCTGTCGTGAACGAGCAGATTTCGTACCATATCCCCATCTATGACAGCGACCTCACCATACGAAGTAGCCATCACGACACAACCATTCCTGCCCATACACACAGACTTTATCTCACCGTGTGACGGAGAAAAATACGTACGTTCGGTACCCGAGTTGCGACTAAGAGCCATATACGTATCGGAAGAGTACGTGTTGCCCCCCGTCCTTTTCAGGAAGATATAGCTCCACAGAGAAAGCAGCGAAGAAAGTTGCTCATCAGCATTCTGTTCAGAAACCTGATTATGAGCAGTCGCGCCAAGTTGCACACCAAGCTGACGATACGTCATACAACTCGTCTCCTCCAAAGCTGACCTCGCTATGCTATTAGCCATCTCAGCCTGGCGACTGCGCTCTTCAGCAACGAGTCGCTGCGCATTCGCCTCCTCCTTAGCTCTGATAGCCTGACGACGTTCCTCGTCAGCACGCAAGGCATTAGCCTCCGACTCCCGTGCGTTTTCTTCAGCAAGCAAAGCGTTCTTTCTGGCCTGCACGAGATGTTCGTCCGAGATAGCCTTCTGTTGATATGCAATATCCTCCATCTGCTGGCTCACAGCACGATCTATGACGGCCTCCTGCCTTACCCGCTCTCCCTCTGCCACCTGCCGACGAAGCATAGAAATCTCACCGTCCTTTGACGACGCTCCGTAGCGATATGCCAAGAACGCAGTAGCCACGACAGAAAATACAATCAGACACCTATATATAATGTGCGTCTTGAGATTCATATCTCCTATACTATGGTATCAAACAAAGCGAATAGCCATCTGAGTAATATCATCACTCTGCTGGGCATCAGCCACAAAAGCGTGGACATCCCTGCTGACAGCATCGATGACCTCCCGTGCAGGCACCCCACCCTGCTCACTCAGACACTCGACCAGACGCGTCTCACCATAAAGAGCCTTGTCGGGATTCTCAGCCTCCGTAACGCCATCGGTGAAAGTATAAAGCAAGTCACCGGGCACGAAAGTTATACGTCCCGAACGATAAGGTATTCCCTCAAAAGCCCCGAGCACCAAGTTGCCCACAGACGGGACAAGCTCCACCGCACCGTCCTTATGTACGATATAAGGAGGGTTGTGACCAGCATTAGTATAATCCATCACCCCCGATTCCAAATCTATGATACCATAGAATACGGTGACGAACATCGAGTTGACGCTTTCCTGACAGAGCAAGTCGTTAGCCGTAGAAAGACATTCGTCAGACTTGACGCCACGCGTACCGATAGCCTTGATCAGAGTACGGCTCACAGCCATAAACAAAGCAGCAGGCACACCCTTGCCACTCACATCAGCCATAGTGAACCCTACCCTATGGTCGTCAATGACAAAAAAGTCATAGAAATCACCGCCGACATCCTTGGCTGCCACCATGTCAGCAAACAGGTCAAGTCGCGAAGAAAGCTCCGGACGAATACGAGTATTCTCGACAGTAAACCTCTGAGGGAGTATAGCATGCTGAATCTCCCGAGCCACAGAAAGATCGCTATGCAAATCCGTCAATTCCCGGCTATTCTGCTGAGCCTCATGGACAAACTCTAACTGTTTCACAGCCTTCTCGATGGTACGATCAAGATCCTCGAGGTCAATAGGCTTGGTAGCAAAGTCAAAAGCCCCACAATTCATAGCCTGGCGGATATTACCCATATCGCCATACGCGCTGACCATAATGACCTTGAGAGCAGGATTGCGCATCTCGTTGATACGAGCCAAGAGACTAAGTCCATCCATCTCAGGCATATTTATGTCAGACAAGACAATTTCGATATCAGGGTGCTCAAGCATTTTCTGCAAAGCCTCGACACCATTGTGAGCAAAGACGAACTCGTATTCGCCCTTACGTATCTTGCGACGGAAGAACTGCGTCAGTAACAGCTCCAAATCAATCTCATCATCAACACTTAAAATCTTTACAGGCATGGTTGTTATTTTGTTGTTTGGTTGTTTGGTTGTTTGGTTGTTTGGTTGGGTGGTTGGGTGGTGGTTTTGTTATTTTGATTATCAACTGATATTACTCCAGTCCATTTCTTCTTTTTTAAGATGCTTTAGCCTCTCTACGAGGATTGAGTTTCGCAAGTCCGTAAGGTTTTTATCCTCATCGAGCACCCAAGTCGCAGTATCACGAGCCAACTGGACAATTTGTCCATCACGCGCCAGGTTGGCCAACTTCAGATTGAAAGCAATGCCACTCTGCTGAGTCCCCTCAAGGTCACCAGGACCACGGAATCTCAAATCAGCCTCAGCAATCTCAAAACCATCATTAGTCTCACACATGATTTCGATACGGCGGCGAGTATCCTTCGACAACTGGAACTTTGTCACCAATATACAATAGCTCTGGTCGGCACCACGCCCCACACGCCCCCTCAACTGATGCAACTGAGACAGTCCGAACCGCTCAGCATTCTGAATCACCATAACCGAAGCATTAGGCACATTCACCCCCACCTCAATCACCGTCGTTGCCACCAGAATCTGAGTCTCGCCTGAGACGAATTTCTGCATTTCTTCCTCCTTGTCCGAAGGTTTCATCTGCCCGTGCACCATACTCAAACGATACTGCGGAAAGACACTCTTCAGATGTACATACGCCTCCTCCACATTTTTCAAGTCCATCTTCTGGCTCTCCTTGACCAAAGGATAAACCATATAGACCTGTCTGCCCTGCGAGATCTGCTCATTTATCCCAGCATAGAGTTTATCGGGATTGTTGTCAAACATATGAATAGTCTTGACAGGCTTACGTCCAGGAGGCAGTTCATCAATCAGCGACACGTCCAAGTCGCCATACACCGTCATAGCCAAAGTACGCGGAATAGGCGTAGCCGTCATCACCAAAACATGAGGAGGCACCATATTCTTTTCCCAAAGCTTAGCCCTCTGAGCCACACCAAAACGATGCTGTTCGTCGATTACCACCAGCCCAAGATTGCGAAAACGCACATGCTCCTCAATGACAGCATGAGTCCCCACCAAAATCTGTACCGCCCCAGTCTCAAGCCCCTCAAGCACACCACGACGACGTTTGCCCTTGACGACGCCCGTCAGCAGCTCCACACACACAGGCAAATCGCCCAACATCTCGCGAAAAGTAGCAAAATGCTGCTCAGCCAGAATTTCCGTAGGAGCCATGATACACGCCTGATAGCCATTGTCCAAAGCGAGAAGCATCGTCATGAGCGCCACCATTGTCTTGCCCGACCCCACATCGCCCTGCACCAGACGATTCATCTGACGCCCCGACCCCATATCAACACGCATCTCGCGAATGACCCGCTTCTGCGCCCCCGTCAGCTCAAAAGGCAGGCGAGTAGCAAAGAAACCATTAAACAAATCCCCCACCTTCGAAAACACATGACCACGGACAGAGCCCTGTCTCAGGCGTGAATACCTCAACACAGAAAGCTGCACGTAAAACAGCTCCTCAAACTTCAGTCTGAAACTCGCCTTGGAAAGTTCATCAGCCGTAGCAGGATAATGCACGTTATGCAACGCAGAAGCCAAATCCACCAGATGCAAACGCTCCACGATATACTGAGGCAGAGTCTCGCCCAGTCCGTCAAGCACGGCTCGAAGCAACGAACTCGTAAAACGCTCCATCGAACGCGAGCTCAACCCAGCCTTCTTCATCCTCTCCGTAGTATGATAATAAGGCTGCATACGCATTTGGCTCAACACAAGGCTTTCCGGCACGTCCACATCAGGGTGGTTCAGGTTAATCCTGTCGTTAAACACCGACGGACGGGCAAATATGATATACTCCGTACGCAACTTGAGCGAATGCAAGATATACTGTATACCAGCAAACCACACACAGTCAACCCAACCGGAGCCATCAGTAAAATGCCCCACCAATCTCCTCTTCCTCCCCTCGCCCATCTGCTCGAAATTCACAAACTGCCCCTTGACCTGCACGAAAGGCATATCCGCAGTCAACTCACAGATACGATACAGGCGGCTACGGTCAATATGCTTGTACGGAAAATAGTACAACAAATCCCCCCAAGTCCTCAGACCCAGTTCCTTCTCCAGCATTTCAGCCCTTTTAGGCCCCACGCCAGGCAGATATTTCAGGCAGTTAGAAAGCAATATATCACAATTTGTTGTACTGCATACCCTCACGCAAAGCCGCAGCCACGTCTCCCTTGCCAAGCACAGAGACGATGGCATAGCCGAACTCCATAGCCGCAGCAGGACCACACGCCGTGACAAACTGCCCGTCCACCTCACACAGAGCCGCAGTATATTCAGCCCCTAAAAGCTCCCCCTCCACACCAGGATAGCAAGTAGCCCTCACTCCCTTGAGAATACCCAGATGTCCGTATACCATCGGAGCAGCACAAATCGCAGCCAAAGGCTTGCCTGCCCTGTGATGAGCAAGGATAGCCTCCCTCAGAGGCACACACGCATCAAGATTAGTACTTCCAGGCAGTCCGCCAGGCAAGACAAGCATCTCAGCCGCAGCCCAATCCACCTCCCCCATCAGACAATCAGCCACAATGCCCACCCCATGAGCACTCACCACGACACTCTCACCCGTGATGCTTACAGACTTAGCCTCGATACCTGCACGACGCAAAATATCAAGAGGAGCGACAAACTCAATATCCTCAAATCCCGTTGCAAGAAAAAAATAAACCATAATACAAGCAGTTTTAATAATTTGCGTCGATGACGCACCATTTTTAGAACATATATCGCCACAAAGTTAAAAAAAAATCACTAACTTTGCTACACAATAAGGCAAAAACAACCAAACAACCAGACAAACCACATGAAAAAACTCCGTTTTGCACTGTTTGGCAACACATACCAAGCCAAAAAATCCACATCAGTACAAAAGATACTCACCACCCTCGAACAGCACGAAGCCCAAATACTCATAGACCGCGAATTCCACCAATATCTGACGCAAACCCTCCAGATAAACGTCCCCCCCGTCGAAATCATCGACGGAGACACCTTCGAAGCCCACTTCGCCATCTCGATGGGAGGCGACGGCACCTTCTTAGAGACAGCCCGTCGCGTCGGCGACAAACAAATCCCCATCCTTGGCATCAACATGGGTCGCCTTGGATTCCTCTCAGACTTCCAAGCCGACGACATCGACGCCACCATAGACTCCATCTACACCCAGACCTACAAAATCGAGCACCGCACAGTACTCCAAGTCAGTCCGCTCCAACTCGCCTCGCACGACATATCCCCCTATGCCCTCAACGAAATAGCAGTACTCAAGCACGACATCTCGTCGATGATCAGCATACGCGTAGACGTCAGCGGCCAGTACCTCACCACCTACCAAGCCGACGGCCTCATCATCAACACCCCCACAGGCAGTACAGGCTACGCCCTGGCCGTAGGCGGAGCCATAATGTCGCCCGAATGCGACAGCATAGGCATAGTCCCCGTAGCCCCCCACTCACTCACCGTACGCCCCCTGATACTCCCGTCAAAAGCAGAGATCACCCTCACCATACAGAGCCGTTCACACAGCTTCCTACTCTCAGTAGACGGACGCAGCCTGTCACTCAACGAAAACATACGCCTCACCATCAGCCAGGCACCATACAAGATACACGTGCTCAAGCACGAGCAAGACAACTATTTTCAAACCCTTAGAAAGAAACTAATGTGGGGAGCAGACTCAAGAGAATAAAGCAGACACAAAGCCAGATCAGCTGGTTTATAGCCACAAGCCGTGGCATACGCCTCAAGACCGCCATCAACATCGGAGTAGGACTCACCATCGTATTCCTCGATTTCGCCTTCATCTGGACCACCAAGATGATCGTAGACAGCGCCACCGGTCAAGGCACCACCCCTCTCATCACAGGCTTCGCCATACTTACAAGCATAGCCCTCGCAAACATCGCCCTCGGCTTTGCCAGACGATGGATAGCCGCTCTGCTCGGCGTAAAGAGCCAAAACATGATGCAGAGGCGCATCTTCTCACGCCTCATGCACAGCGTGTGGCAAGGTCGCGAGAAGCGTCACAGCGGAGATGTCATGAACCGTCTCGTCAGCGACGCCAACGAGATAACCACCACCATTACCGACACCTTCCCCTCATTCATGTGTACCCTCGTACGCATCGCCATCGCCTTCACCTACCTCCACCACTTCGACAGCCGCCTCGCATACACCATCATACTCGCCTCCCCCCTCTTCCTAACGCTCAGCAAACTATACATCAAGAAAATGCGCGCCCTCACCCTCGAGATTCGAGCCACAGACAGCCGCATACAAAGCATACTCCAGGAGAGCATTCAGCACCGCATGCTCATCAAGACCCTCGAATACACCCAAGCCACCATCGACAAGCTCAAAACCGCCCAGCAGAGCCTTCAGGAACAGATACGCCACCGCACCATCTTCTCCAGCACCTCAGCCATGATACTCAGCACAGGCTTCTCCGCCGGCTACGTCATCACCTTCATCTGGGGCACATACAGTCTCAGTCGCGGCACCATATCCTACGGCACCCTACTCGCCTTCACAGCCCTCGTAGGTCAGATACAAGGTCCCATACGCGACCTCACCAACTACATTCCCACCCTCGTGAGCACCCTCACCGCCGCAGCCCGCATGCAAGAACTCGAAGACACCCCCATCGAAGACGAGTCCAACCCCGTCCGCCTCGACAAAGGCTACGGTATACGTCTGAGCGACATCAGCTACCGATACCACGACTCCGAGCGCAACATACTCAGCCACTTCAGCCACGACTTCCCCCCAGGCAGCACCACAGCCATCATAGGCGAGACAGGAGCAGGCAAGACCACCCTCATACGCCTCATACTCGCTCTGCTACACCCCACCTCAGGCAGCATAGAGTTCTACAACCCCACGAGCAGAGACACCCACCCCGCCACCCCCTCGATGCGATGCAATCTCATCTACGTGCCCCAAGGCAACACACTGCTGAGCGGCACCATTCGCGACAATCTCCAGCTCGGCAATCCCCAAGCCACCCCCGAAGAGATACGCCACGCCCTCCACACAGCCTGCGCCGACTTCATCAACGACCTTCCCCAAGGCCTCGACACCCCCTGCGGTGAAGGCGGCACAGGCCTAAGCGAAGGGCAAGCACAACGCATAGCCATCGCACGCGCCCTGCTACGCCAAGGCAATATCATGCTCCTCGACGAAGCCACCTCAGCCCTTGACCCCGCCACCGAACAGACCGTAATCCGCAACATAGCCCGGCAAGCCAAGACCGACGGCAAGACCGTCCTCTACATAACACATCGCCCCGCAGTACTCGAATACTGCGAGGCGACCGTGACCCTCCACAAACTAAAGCAAACCTAAGCCTCCCTCCTCTTGAGAGGATCAACCTTAGCGAAATAGTGCAAGTCCGTCACAAAACTCTGCAGATACAGCACCAAGAGCACAGCAAACACCACAAAACCTGCAACATCAAGACTCAACACATCACCCTTGAGAGGACCGAGCTCCACGTGGTAAGCAAACGAATGCAGAGGCTCCACGAAATACCACACCGTATTGAGCAGAACCACCAAGAGTCTGAACTCCGTAGGTCCCAGCAACCCATACGTCAGTTTGAACTCATTCTTAAGATGAGCACAAATCATCACATACACCTCCATCGCCAAATACACACAGAAAATCATCAGCCCCACCCAAAAGTGCATATAAGCCGACAATCCCATACCCCCAAAGATAAAAGCCTCAGCGATGCAATCCATATTATGGTCGATATAAAAACCATACAGAGGGCGAGACTGCTTACGCACACGAGCAATCGTCCCATCGAGCGAGTCACCCACCCAATGTAGCACAAAGCCAAACGAAGCCAGCCACAACCACGCAGGGTCATAGTTAGTCAGCAGATAGCCCGCAGCAATCACCACCGCGCCAAACAAACTGAAATACGTCAGCATATCGCTCGTCACCCACAACGGCAGACGCTCCGCCATCCAAATCAGAGCCTTTTTCTCCAAAGGATTAAGAATAGAAGTCTGGATTCTCGCCGAATTTTCTTTTTTGTTCATATTTAGGTAAATTAGGTTCCTCGATGCAAAAATACAAAAAAACAACGACAAAACCAAGCAAAACAAGTATCAATCCCTCTGCCAGAGACACACAAAGCCCCCCTCAAGCGTCCTGCGCACATCAATCAGCCGTTGGTTGGCACTGCCGCGAAACAACAGGTCAGTATCTCTCAGCGTCTCGACAAAACGCCCGTCGACCAACACGTCAACCATCTCCGCCAGCTCCACCATCGCACGCGAGCCACGAGCGTGAATCTCCTCCCACGTAAACCCCGTGTAGCACCACAGAGACTTGTCCGTCACCTCCCTGATACGACGACACAGACGCACACACTCCTCAGCCTGAAACATAGGATCGCCACCGCTCAGCGTGACCCCCGCAAAAGGGTCACGCCTAACGATAGCGAGAATATCCTCGACGCTCATCTCCTCACCGCCCCCAGCGTCCCACGACTGCGGATTATGACATCCCGGGCAGTGATGATGACAGCCAGCGACATAGATGCTCGTACGGAATCCAGGGCCGTCGACCGTAGTACACTCTACGATATCCAGAACCCTCATTTGTGAATGATACGATCATTAAGCTCAGCCAGCTTAGCCTTGTTCCAACGGTCAGTAGTACCCACTAAATAGCCCGTGATACGCTGCAGACGATCCACATTGTGGCTACCACACTTAGGGCAAACGTCCATACGATCCTCACCATTCTCATATCCACAATCGAGACAACGATTACGAGTATGATTGACACTACCATAGCCGATATTATAGCGATCCATCATATCCACGATATTCATCACAGCCTCAGGATTCTTAGTAGCATCACCATCAATCTCCACATAGAAGATATGGCCACCACGCGTCAACTCATGATAAGGACCCTCCACCTGAGCCTTGTGCAGCGCAGAGCACTTGTAGTACACAGGCACATGATTAGAGTTCGTATAGTAATCCTTGTCAGTGATGCCAGGCAAGATACCGAACTTCTTCTTGTCATACTTAGTAAATCTACCCGACAGACCCTCAGCAGGCGTCGCGAGCACAGAGTAGTTATGCTGATAACGGTCGCAGAACTCATTGACACGGTCACGCATATAAGTCACAATCTTCAATCCAAGCTTCTGGCTCTCCTCACTCTCCCCATGATGCTTGCCCGTCAGAGCAATCAGACATTCAGCCAGCCCGATAAACCCTATACCCAGCGTACCCTGATTTATCACAGGCGCAATCGTATCATTCGGGCTGAGATTCTCACTGCCTATCCACAAGCCCCTCATCAGCAGAGGGAACTGCTTCGCAAACGCCGTCTTCTGAAACTCCATACGCTCATGCAGCTGCTTAGCAGTAATCTCAAGCAAATTGTCCAACTTAGCAAAGAAAGCAGCCACGCGGTCGTCCTCATCCTTGATGTCCATACACTCGATAGCAAGACGCACGATATTAATCGTTGAGAAGCTCAAGTTACCACGCCCGATACTCGTCTTCGGACCGAAACGATTCTCAAACACACGCGTACGGCAACCCATCGTAGCACACTCCCACATATAACGCTCAGGATCGTCAGCCGACCACTTCTCGTTATAGTTGTAAGAAGCGTCCAAGTTGATATAGTTAGGGAAGAAACGACGCGCAGTCACCTTAGCAGCCAGTTTGTAAAGGTCATAGTTCCTATCCTCAGGCAAATAGCTCACGCCACGCTTCTTCTTCCATATCTGAATAGGGAAGATAGCCGTCTCACCATTTCCCACACCCTCATAAGTACTCTTGAGAATCTCACGAATCACACAACGCCCCTCAGCACTCGTATCAGTACCATAATTGATCGACGAGAACACCACCTGGTTGCCACCACGGCTATGTATCGTATTCATATTATGAATGAAAGCCTCCATACTCTGGTGCACACGCTCCACCGTTTTGTTGATAGCATGCTGCTTGATACGCTCTCGCCCAGCCAAGCCAGCGAGAGGCGTATCCAGATAATCATCAATCTGCACATCATAAAGCTCGCTAAAGTCCTCCGCATACAGATCCTCCAACTTCTTGACCTCCTCGATATAACTCTTGCGCACGAACGGAGCCAGATAAAAATCAAAAGCCGGAATAGCCTGACCGCCATGCATCTCGTTCTGCACCGTCTCCATACTGATACAGCCCAATATCGAAGCCGTCTCAATACGCTTGGCAGGGCGGCTCTCACCATGCCCCGCCTGAAAACCATATTTCAGAATCTTGTCCAGCGGGTGTTGCACACACGTCAACGACTTCGTCGGGTAATAATCCTTATCGTGGATATGCAGATAATTATTCTTGACCGCCTCCTTAACATCATCACTCAGCAAGTAGTCGTCCACGAAAGGCTTCGTCGTCTCGCTAGCAAACTTCATCATCATACCCGCAGGCGTATCAGCATTCATGTTAGCATTCTCGCGAGTCACATCATTGTTCTTGATATTGATAATCTCCAAAAAGATATCACGAGTCTTAGCCTTACGAGCTATAGTACGCGCACTCCGATACTTGATATACAGCTTAGCCACATCAGGACGAGACGAACGCATCAACTCGTCCTCCACCATATCCTGAATCTCCTCCACCGTCATCTGGCTCTTGCCGCGGATACTGATGCGGTCCGTAATCTTCACAATCAGATCACCGTCCTCACCCTGCTGCGTAGACAACATCGCCTTACGTATCGCAGCACCGATCTTATTCTCATTAAAGCCGACTATACGGCCATCGCGTTTTACTACAGTCTGTATCATCGCATCTAAAATATTATAGTTGTTTAGATTAATCCTAAGACATACATTCCGCCCACCGTCAAGAGGAGGAAAAGCGGTGCAAAGATAAGCCATTTTCCCCAAAAAACCAACCATTTTTGGAACTATTTTTAACATGGAAAATAAAAAAGTTTTCCACTTTATTTTGTATACACCTGATAATCAACGCCTATTACAAATAAGTTAAAGAAAAAGTTTTCCAAAAAAGAAAACCCGGCCGCAAGACATCTGTCCTACAGCCGGGAGAAGATATTCTCGTGAGTGAGCAGGCAAAAACACCTGCCCACACACAAACATACACATCAGAATTTGACTACATTTTGGTTCTTGTCAACCAGCAAACCGTCCTTATGTACCAAAGAACACTTGCCAGCCTTCTTCGCCCTAAATTTGAGCACCATGACCGTCATATCACCCTCAGCATAAATCTGCTCGCCGAGGTTGACAAACGTAGGATAGAGAGCCTTCTGATGATTCGTATGCAGACGGTCGTAAGTCATATTGTACATCTGACTCACACCCGTAGCCTCCACACCAAGATACTCATACTCATTAGTATCATAAGGGATAGCCAAAGAAATACCATTTACACTCTTCAAGCCCTTACCCTCTACAGCGATGCGAACCTCGTCGCCCACCTTGTACGAAGCCTTGTCAGCCTTCAGAGTCACAACACCCTCCACAGCAGGAACCACGCGTGAAGACACACCGCCCTCAAGCTCGACAGCCACCGAACTGATATCATACACATCAATCAGACCATTGCCATTCAGGTCACCCTTAGAAATATACTCAAAGTCACCGTCCCCCCTGCGCAAGCCAGTATAGTTCAGGAACGAAGTCAAATCATTCTCGTCCACACGACCGTTCTTGTTGATATCACCTGGGATATAATACTCCGAACCGCCGACACGGAAGATATACATCTGAGAGCCAGAGCCAAAATCACCCACAGCCTCAGTGACATGCAAGCGCACGAAGCGAGCCACAGGGTTGCTAGGGAACGCCAGCTCCTTGACCTCACCATTACGCTCCCACACGAACTCCACAGGATCAGACCACGTCAGCTTATCCATGCTCCACTGACACGTACCCTTAGTAATCGTACCATTGCCAGCATCAGAACGAGGCACATACTGCAACTTATCCAAAGTATTGACACTGCGCAAGTCCACCGTCAAGTCAAACGGCACAGCCTTAGGATTATTCTTCCAGTCCGTATGCCATGCCGACGTCACGTCAAAGTCAAACAGGTACTCGACACCCTGCCCAGGCTGGTTAGCACAAGAAGTCACCGCACGAGCGCCACGCACAGCAAAACGCAGCGGATCAGCCTCAGTCCTTACACTCAAGTCCGTCCACTCGCTTCTCCCGTCCTTATTGACAGCACGCACCCTCAAGGCATAGTCCGTCTCAGGTCTGAGCCCATCAATCTCATAGCATTCAGCCGTGATATTGCTGTATATCTGACCCTCAAACTCCACCTCATAATAATCAGCGTTAGCCAACTTCTTCCACTCCGGACGCACAGCATAAGCATCATGAGGCACACACTTAGCCTCCACCTTAGACAGAGCGCCAGTACTCTTCAGCAACTTGTTAGAATTGTCAACGCTCACCCCATCAATGGTAACCGTCACAGCATCAGCCGTCACATCAGCCTCAGGCAGATTGACAATCACACTCGCCGCCGTCATATACATATCATTAGGATTGATACCCCAGAAATACGACCCCGGAGTACGCACACACTCGTCCCAGCTCTGCGCCTGAGTCAATTTGAGCGAAGCCCTGCCCACCTTAGCAGCAATCTTCTTCACTCCAGTCGAAGAATACACACGCAACACCGTGCTCTTCATTCTCTCAAAGCCCTCAAACTCACCCTTAGCAGGGTCGATGCCAATAACCAAACGTTTACCATCAAAGTCAGCCCTCACCGTAGTAGTCACAGCCTTGCCAGCCAAATAAGCCTGCGTCTTGGCATCATCATCATACTCAGTAAACTCACTCTTACCCAGTGGGTAAATCTCATAAGCACGATACTTCGGATCAAGCTCCTTAGGAGTATTCGTAGGCTTATGAACAGGAATGATAGCCCCACGCTTGATCAGCACAGGCAACTTCCACAGCGGAGCAGCAAAATTATTGATGATGCGTCCACCCTCATACACATCACCAGTGAAATAATCCACCCATTCCCCCTTAGGCAGGTAAATACCATCACGCTCATCATTGCCATCCTTGTCAACGCGCGTCTCCTTATAAATAGGAGCCACCAAGATATACGGCCCGTACATAAACTGATACTCCGTACGCTTGCCCAAAGTGAAAGCATTCTCCTCCTCCAGGAACATCGCACGTATCATCGGCTTACCATCCACAGCCTCACGCGCTATAGTATAAGCATACGGCAGCAGTACAGACTTCAGTTTCAGATAGTAGCGGTTAATCTCAGCAGCCCTCTTGCCCTGAGCCTGCGGATACTTAGGCGAAGAGCCCCAGCCGTCCATATTCAGCTGCATCGGAGTATACGTCTTCCACTGGAAGTCGCGCACATTCACAGGCACATTCATGCCACCAAAGATTCCATCCATATCACTCGTCACATTAGGCTGGCCAGCCAGACCCGAGCCGATATACGTCGGGATATGGAAACGAATATACTCCCACTCGCCGCCAGTCTGGTCGCCAGTCCATATACCAGCATAACGCTGCGTACCAGCCCAGCCATCGAGAGTGATGATAAACGGACGCGCATCATTGCCATAATAAGGCATCACCTGAGCCACGTCAGTCACACCATTCAAGCCAAACGAATAACCGGCACCCACCCAAGCCACATCAGTCTTGAGCACACGCACCCCAGCGTCATGAACCTCCTTAATTATATCACGCTGCAAGAGAGGCTCCACACCCTCCTTCGGGTGCAAGTCAGACTGAGTCCACAGTCCAATCTCCACACCACGGGAGCGGGCATAATCACCAAACTCCTTCAAGTTCTGGATATTGCCGTCCAGGCTCCCCGTCTGACCATAGCCAGCACCATACCCATCATTAGGCAAGAACCACCCCAAGGGGAAGTCATTGTCCAGATAACGGTCGATAGCAGCACGCGCACTAAACTGGTAGTTGCCCTTCTCACCATTGAGAGTCTCCCGCACCCCACCATTATCCTTCTGGCTCTCATTATAACGCTTACCGTCCTCGTAAGCCATAAAACCAGTCTCAGACGGAGTCCAGAAATCACGATTGTAAGCATTCAGATGACCCTGATAAAAGCCAAACTTAGGCAGCAAGACAGGATTACCCGTAATCTGATAATAATCATTCAGCAGAGGTACCGCCTGCCCCTCGTTGACCATCACAAAAAGATCCAGATAGTCAGTCTCATGGCTCAACACAGTCTTGCCAGCCTCCTCACTACCGAAGTCATACCTGCCAGGGCGGAAAGTATGCCACATCAAGCCATACCCCCCCGTAGACCAATAATACGGAGCCGGTGAGCACACCCCACCATCTACCCAACTATTGGTATTCACAATATCAATAGCCTCGCCACGATGGCTGAAACGACCGTTCTGCACACCACCGCCGAAGAAATAGTCATCCTTCCCCTGCGAGAGAGTCACCGTCGTAGCCTTCTTGCCAAACTCCGTAGGCAGCACCTGCTCGAGCACCACCTTGCCCCCCTTCAAGACAGCAAACTGCGCCGTCTCAAGATTCATTCTCACACTAATCTCGTCCGTAGAGACCACATTCCCCTCCAGTCTCACCCTGCCAGGATTACGTCGGGGATTGTCCACCAGAATCTTAGCCTCAGGCTGAGCCTCAGGATCGCGAATCACGCCCCCCTTAGGGTCCTCAAAAATACGGAAAGTATGCGGTCCGTAAAAATCCACATACACACGCCCACCGTCCTTGAGCCTAAGCTCAGCAGTAGTGTTGTTGAGCATCTCGATGCTCTGAGCCAGCAAACCAGCCGTAGAAGCCAGCATAGCAGCGATTAACAAAAGTTTTTTGCGCATAGTATAGTTGTTTGGTGATTTGGTTGTCTGGTTGTTTGGTTGTTTGGTTTCAAACAACTAAAACCCACCTTTCCGAAGCCAAATTTACAAAAAAAAGACCAATAAACCACAGCTTCACCCCCATTTCCTTGCCACCAAACAAAATATTTTGTAATTTTGTCACCAAATATAGCAAAACAACACACTATGGACAACAAGAAAACCCTTACCTACGCCAGCATCAGCCTCGCCCTGATACTGACAGCAGTATGCGCATACATGTACTTCCAAATGCGCGACGAACAAGAGCAAAACCAGCAGATGATCCAAGTCCTTGAGATGGACAAAGCCGAGATGGAGAACGAATACAGGCAATTCTCCATGCAATACAACGAAATGATGACCCAGATCAACAACGACTCGCTCATCAACCAGCTCGCCATCGAGCAGCAACGCTCCGACTCACTCCTCCGTGAGCTCCAGCGCACCAAAGCCGACGACGCACGCGAGATTATCCGCCTCAAAAAAGAGCTCGCCACCCTGCGCCAAGTACTCCGCGACTACATCATGCAGATAGACTCCCTCGGCCGCGAAAACGAAGCCCTCCGAGCCGACAACAGCAACCTCCGCCAGGAGAACCAGCAAGCCCAAGCCAGCATCACCGACCTCGCCAGCAAAAACGAGCAGCTCAGCGACAAAGTAGCCATCGCCAGCCAGCTCGACGCAACCGCCATCAGCGCCACCGCACGCAACAAGCGCGGCAAGGAGTGCCACAAAGTGAAAGACGCCAAAAAGTTTGCCATCAACTTCACCATCTCGCGCAACGTCACAACCCAGACCGGCATGCGCACCCTCTACCTCCGCATCACCACCCCCACCGGAGAAACCCTCACCCAAGGCGGCACCTTCGAGTTTGAAAACCGACAACTCCCCTACTCCATACGCAAAGACATCGAGTACACCGGACAAGAGCAAGCCGTCAGCGTATACTGGGACATCACTCAAACCCTCTCATCAGGAGAATACCGCATAGACATCTTCGCCGACGGCCAAGTCATCGGCCAGACCCGACTCACACTAAAATAACCCCCCATACGATCAACACACACATGGGAAAAGGAAAATTAGCCAAGTTTGCCGAGATGGCAGCCAACCCCCTCGTCATCGAGCCGAGATATAATCCCAATGCCGACACAGCCCACTTCGAGCTGCAAGGGCATTGGGCACACGACTTCTTTCACAACGACAACCCCATCATACTCGAATTAGGCTGCGGCCGCGGCGAATACACCGTCGGACTCGCCCAGCAGAACCCCCACCGCAACTACATAGGCATCGACATCAAAGGCTCACGCATGTGGACCGGAGCCACCCAAGCCCACCAAAGCGGCATGACCAACGTAGCCTTCCTACGCACCAACATCGAGTTCGTCTGGCAATTCTTCGCCCCCGGTGAAGTCAGCGAGATATGGCTCACCTTCTCCGACCCCCAGATGAAGAAAGCCACCAAGCGACTCACCAGCACCTACTTCCTCAACCGCTACCGTCGCTTCCTCACAGACCAAGGCATCATACACCTCAAGACCGACTCCAACTTCCTCTTCACCTACACCCAGGAAATGCTCCGCGCCAACCATATCACCCCCGAAGTCAGCACCCGCGACCTCTACTCCGACACCACTGCCGACATCGACGAAGCACGCTCCCTCCAGACCTACTACGAAAGCATGTGGCGCTCGCGCGGCATCGACATCAAATACCTGCGTTTCCGCCTCCCCCAGCAAGGCGAGCTCACAGAGCCCGAAGTAGAAATCGAGCTCGACGAATACCGCAGCTACTCACGCGAGAAGCGCAGCGAGCTGACAAAGCACAAGTGAAAGACTCAGGCACGATAGTCACACCCCATAGGGGCGATTGTAGACATTAGTCGCCATCAGTCGACCTGAGTAGACATAAAGTGGCAAAAATGATCAGCAGTTCTATCTCGAACACAAGCACAAAGTCGCCCTTGTTCTCATCTTCCTGACTTTCTTTGCGATATTCAAGACGGGAAGCATAAAAGTTTATGAATATTGGTCGAAAAGGTCGAGAAAGTTGAGTTGTATGTATTTGAGATGAGTGTTCCTTTTTATATCAGCAGAGCTATTGCGTTCTTGATCGATAATTTCATTCATACAGCGGTTGATTCCTTTCAAGTCCTTTGTTTGATAACATTCTATAATTTTTTCTGCTAACGTACTCTCTATATTGGCTAATGTTGGGATGCGAAGCTTACGCAAATATTGGCTCTGCCAACGTGAGTACCCCCCGTTCATTCTGTTTGTCACGTTATTCAACTGCGTTCGTACATAGTCAGACATCAATATTGCAGCAAGCAATTCCAGTTCATTATCCCTACCTCCTGTAATATAGTAGATGTTGTGTTGCGGATAGTATTCACCCCTGTCAACAAAAATATAATCGTTGCCAGAAATGTCAGGAAGCAGAATCTTGGGCTGCGATTGCAGAAGTGGATTAACCTTATCAATAGTTCCGTACCATGCCTCTGGGTTCCTTAAAGCTTTGTGACGACTTGCCAGACGTTCTTTATGCGATTCCAAGTATCCTTTGGCCTTGGGAAAATCATCCAGATTTATAAGACTCCCGTTCTTGGCGTACGGGTTAAGCAGGTAACGTTCTCCCCATTTCAACCTGTTCCCTTTCAAATCTCGAGCGTTAATCGCAGGAACAAGCAACTCATCCTCTACTATCCCTTTTAGGTTTTTTGATATAAAAATGCTGTCAGCCCCAGTTGCCACCCCTATTCCTATCCTATAACCTTGCGCCTCAATCGTATTAAATAATATATTACTGGTCTCTGCATTAAATACATTATTCCATTCATCACTTTTTGGAACAGGCAAGCTCATGAAGGAATGTATTCCAAGTGTTTCCACATCAGTTGTTTCGGCATACTTCGTGAACTTCCTGTCACTATTGTTTTCTATTAATGTAATGGCCGGATAAGCCAACACCTCTTCATCGAACGCATCAACACCCTCCATATTGATAATAGTGCGCAGGTTGTAGAAACGTGCAACTAATTCCCGTAGTTTCCTACCGTATCTGTTCTTCATCCAGCGGTTGGCACAGATAAAGCAATGCTTTCCATCACTCTTCAACAGCCGAAGTGATTGCTCAAAGAAAAGTACATATATGTCTGCGCGATAATAAAAGGTAGCATAACGCCTTTTGTATATGTCGAGTTTATCTTTGGGTATTTGTTCATATCTGATGTAAGGAGGATTACCAATGACAATATCTACCTGTCTGTCATGGTTTGCAAGAAGGAAGTCCTCTGCTGAAACAGACGTCTCAGGGTTTATTATTTCTGGGAATTCGTCTTTTATGCGCTTTATGCAGCACGACACCTTCTCGCCATCAATGTCTGAAGCGAAAACATGGTTGTGGTAAGCGTCATTTAAATCAAAATTGTAACGAAATGCTGACTCTTTTAGCCGATGAATAATAGCCACCATGAATTCGCCATTGCCACAGGAAGGCTCCATTATGGAAACTGACGACAAGTCATTATCTGCAGTATATCCCACTAAATCAAGCATATAATCTACAACCTGTGGCTTGGTGAACACATCGCCATGCTGCCCTCCGCTTGTTCTGTTGCTATAAATGTTATTTATAGAATTCATCCTGTACGCCTAATAAATGACCATAGAAAGAGCCAATAAACGACTCGATGGAGACACAATCTGATATGTTTTCGTATTCACTTGCCCCAGATGTGGCAATGAGTGCTACAGCACTATATTTATGTTCTAATACAAGACGTTCACAGAGAATGCGATATCGGTCGAGATAGGACGAGCCCTTGAATTCCTCTCTGACAGGAAAGTGCGGCTCGTTTACCTTGACAGGATGAATAGAACCCTCATCCTTGCCAACAACCATTATGTAGCCGAGCCAGGGAGTTTGCCGACAAGGAAATGCTTTCTCTCTGAAAGCAGTCCAGAAATCTTCCGAAGAGCCAAGAGATTCCTCTGTCCTATTGTTCAGGTTATTTCCATATGAACCAACTTGCGATTTCAATTCGAGAGCTGCCACAAGATTTCCTTTCGGCGAAACGATAAGTAGATCCCAATCTTTTGTGGCCCTATAAAAGCCCGGAATATGGTTGTTCTTTAAATAAATGCAGTGCATGGGAATACCTGCATCAACGGCTACATTAGTAAGGAGGTCAAGGAAGCCATCTAATTGCTTGCCGGCCAACACATTTCCTTGCTTCTTTTTTGTAAGCCAAAATGACTTGACTGCTTTTGCTATTTTCGCATGGTATTTATTCATGATTCTTTTATTTAAGAAAGAATATTAATCACTTTATCAGCCCTTGTTCTTTCAAGAACTCGCAGAAAGAGTCCCGAATTAATGATGTTCTCTTCATTATATCATCCTCTAAGAAATCAGAATTGTTCAAAACAATTCGTTTCAGTTCTTGTACACAGGTGCTATGGGCATTCTCTACCGATACTCCATCCTTGTTTTTCGGGTTGGAGGACGTGCTGGTTGCTACCCCTACACTGTGACACCCTGTGCCCATATTAGTCGGTTGGCTGTTGCATTCCTTCTTCGCACCTCGGCATAATCCAAGTGAACTTGGCTTATTCACAATGTTTGTCGTCGTTTTTTTTCAATTTTTTGCCATCTGAAGATACTTAGCAAAGTATGTGGAGATAAATGGCAAAGTATCTCCACATGTTTGGCAAAGTATCTGGACATACTTCAAAACCCCACTCCTTTGTCATTTAAGTACCTTCTTGCCGTTGACGATATAGACACCCTTCTGTACCTTCTC